>NZ_CP021378.1:2026763-2626763 GCF_002215495.1 Porphyrobacter sp. CACIAM 03H1 | reverse complement strand
GCAACTGGTGCTGACCGACCGTTCGCCTCTGACCGAGGGGCGCGAGTTCTCGGTGCTCTCGCCGCTGACCTGGCGGCTGGGGGATCTCGGCGCGAAGCATTCGCTGCTGAAAGAGGGCCTCGGCTGGGGCAATATGCCGCGCGGGATGGTGGCGGGCGATCTGGCGGCAGGCACGCTGGTGGAGCTCGACCTGCCGGAGAAACCGGGCGCGCATTACCGTCTCAGCGTGCTATGGCGGCGCGATACGCGGCTGGGGCCTGCGGCAAGCTGGCTGGTGGACGCCTTCAGGGCGGGGCTGGCCGGTTAGGGCCCGAACAGCGCCGGCGCGTCGCCTTCCTTCCAAGGGGCGAACTTGGGCATGACGGCGGCGAACAGATCGGATGCCAGCAACTCGTCGAGCCAAGCCTGCAAGCGGGGATTGGCCTGTGCGGCGAACCATGCAGGGTCGATCGCGGCGAACTGGCGGATGAAGGGCAGCAGCGCGATGTCGGTGAGGCTGCGCCTGTCGCCGCACAGGTAGGGTGCCTCCGCCAGCCGTGCCTGCAGCGGGGCAAGCAGGGCGAGGGCGGCAGCGCGGTGATCGGTGGCGGTGTGCTCCTCCTCGTAGCGGCCTGGATATTTCGCGCGGTCGAGGTGGTGCTTGAACGGCCCGTCATTGGCGGCGATCAGGGCAGGATCCGCGCCCGCCAGCCAATGCTCGCGATCGTTCTGCCCGAGCGCCCAGCGCATGATGTCGAGGCTTTCGTCAATCACCCGTCCATCGGCCAGCACCAGCACCGGCACGGTCCCCTTGGGGCTCGCCGCGAGGAGCGCGGGCGGCTTGGCGGCGAGCTTCACCTCGCGCAGCTCCACCATGATGCCGGCCACCCACAGCGCCATCCGCGCCCGCATGGCGTAGGGGCACCGGCGGAAAGAGTAGAGGACCGGCAGCGTCATTATGCGGGCGCGGCAGGGCCGCATACCGGACACGCTCCCCCGATCGGGAAAGGCCGTCCGCAGGGCTGGCAGCGCGAGTGGGTGCCCTGCGCAAGGCCGTGGCCGAGGCTCACACGTTCATCGAAGACAAAGCACTCGCCCTGCCACAGGCTATCGCTTTCAGAGACTTGCTCGAGATATTTGAGAATCCCTCCACGCAGGTGATAGACCTCCTCCACGCCCTCCGCGCGCAGGAAGCTGGTCGATTTCTCGCAGCGGATGCCCCCGGTGCAGAACATCGCGACCTTCTTTTTGCCCGCCAGCAGGGCCTCGCGGTTGTCGCGGAACCAGGCGGGGAAATCACGAAAGGACGGCGTGGCGGGATCGACCGCGCCCGCGAAGGTGCCGATGGCGACCTCGTAATCGTTGCGGGTGTCGATCACGACGGTATCGGGATCGGCGATGAGCGCGTTCCAGTCCTGCGCGTCGACATAGGTGCCGACGCTGAGGGTGGGATCGATGTCGGGCTGGCCCATGGTGACGATCTCGCGCTTCACACGGACCTTCATCTTGCCGAAGGGCATCGCGGGCGCGGAGGAGAACTTCACGTCGAGGTTGGCACATCCCGGCAGCGCGCGGATGTGGGCTAGCACCCCATCCAGCGCTTCCGGCATGCCCGCAATCGTCCCGTTGATCCCCTCGCGCGCGAGCAGCAGCGTGCCCTTGATGCCGTGCGCCTCGCACACCGCCAGCAGCGGGCCCTGAAGGGCGGCCGGATCGTCGAAGCGCGTGAACTGGTAGAGCGCGGCAACCTGCAGGCCAGCATCGGATCGGCTGTCGAGGCTCACCATGTCCGGTCCTGTGAATCGGGGCACACCGTGGGGGCCAGCGAGAGACGCGTCCCGCGCCGCTCGATCGCAACCCGGCTTCCGGTGCGGCAGCCGCGATCATCCCGGTCACCGATCCGGAGATAGCGCAACTTCCCGTCCGGAAAGGCCACCAGAAGATAGGGGCCGTCCGGCAAATGGCGGCTGCCGCCGGGATGAAATGCTTGAAGCTTGCCGAAGACGATGTCGGGGGCTTGCGCCGGCAGCTCCTTGCTCCGGTATGCGGACACTGCGCCAAGGCCCGCCATGGCGATAGCCAGGACGGCTAGCACGGGTAGAGCCTCACGCCACCAGTGCCGACGGGACGGATCGCCCATTGGTTACACCCGCATCACCCAGCCATGGGTGTCGGCAATGCGGCCCGTCTGGATGCCCACCAACGTCTCGCGCAATGCTGCCGTGGTCTGGCCGATGCCGCCTGCGCCGATGGTGAATTCACCCTCCGGCCCTGCCACCTTGCCGACCGCCGTGACGACCGCCGCCGTCCCGCAGGCCATCACCTCGACGAGGTGGCCGCTCGCCGCGTCGGTGCGCCACTGGTCGATCGAGTAGGGGGCCTCGGACACCTTCAGCCCCTGCTCCTCCAGCAGCGTGATCAGCGAGTCGCGGGTGATGCCGGGCAGGATCGTGCCAGTCAGCGGCGGGGTGATGACCGTGCCGTCGGCAAAGACGAAGAACAGGTTCATGCCGCCCAGTTCCTCGACCCATTTGCGTTCGACCGCATCGAGGAACAGCACCTGGTCATGGCCCTTGGCGAAGGCTTGGCCGGTGGGGACGAGGCTGGCGGCATAGTTCCCCCCGCACTTGGCCGCGCCGGTGCCGCCGGGGGCCGCGCGGGTGTAGTCGGAGATCCAGATGCTCACCGCCTTTGCGCCCGATTTGAAGTAGTTGCCGGCCGGACTTGCGATAACGATGAACTTGTACTTCTTTGCCGGACGCACGCCGAGGAAGGCCTCGGTCGCGATCATGAAGGGCCGCAGGTAGAGCGCGCCGCCCTCGACCGCCGGATACCACGCGCCGTCGGCGGCGAGCAACTCGCGGATCGCGCCGATGAACAGCTCCTCGGGGAGTGCGGGCATGGCGAGCCGCTCGGCCGAGGCGTTGAAGCGGGCGGCGTTGGCCTCGGGCCGGAACAGGCCGAGCGCGCCGTCGGGGTGGCGGTAGGCCTTCAGCCCCTCGAAGATTTCCTGTGCGTAGTGCAGCACGCTCGCCGCCGGATCGAGCGCGATCGGCTCGCGCGGGCCGATCACGGGGGTCTGCCAGCCGCCCAGCGCCTCGTCGTAGTCGACCGTCACCATGTGATCGGTGAAGACGGTGCCGAAGCCGGGATCGGCAATCAGCGCATCGCGGGTCTCGGCGGGGGTGGGCGAGGGGTGGGGGAGGCGGGTGACGTGCATGGAACGCGCCTAATCCTGCGGGCCTACGAGAGCAAGATGACTTTGGGGGCCATGTTGCCTGCCCCTCCACCATCCTGCGGATGGTCCCCCTCCGCTGAAAGGGAGGATCACCGGGCCGCAAGGCCCGCGAGGCCACGCGGTCGAGCCGCAGGCGATCCGAAGCGAAGCGAAGGAAGCTCGCCGAGGACGTGCCCGCGGAGGCGGGCACGAAAACAAGAAATGAAAAGGGCGTTTCCTGCCCGTCGGAGGAAACGCCCTTGACATGGTCAGCGGCCGGAAGCGCCGCTCACGTAGCCTTACTCAGGCGGAAGTTACCGAGTATGCTCCGTAGGGATCTTCACCGACCTCGCTACTGAACCATGAGACATCGGATCACCTCCTTTCGCGCTTGTGAGCCAGACCCCGCGTTTCACCGGGGGCCGAGAGCCGCGTTCGCCGCTGGCCTCGTTGTGCAATGTGATTAATCGAGGGGGCTTCCACAAGACTTGTATAAATCTTTTCCCGCGTCATAATTGCACCTCGCCGCACAGGACGGGCAGACCGGCGCCAGGGGGTAACCTCGGGCGCCTTTTTCGTGCCGCCGGGGGATGTGGACAGGCTGGGCACAGCCCTGTGGATATTAATGTATGGAATCGGATGGAAGCGCCGTTGCTCCCCGGCGCGCGCCGCGACCGCGAGCGCACGCGCGCAAACAACATTCAGCGGCAATCCTCGATCACCCGGCTAACCTCGGCCCAGCTCGGCAGGTAGAGCGTCGGCAACCCGTCCGCCTCCACGGCAAAGCGCCCCTTGGACAGCGCCATCGCATCGAGCAGCGGGTCGGACGGGTCGAGCGCCGCCAGCGTCTCGCGCCCTGCGGGCTGGGCCGCGAGCGTGCGGGTGAGCGTCTCGGTGCGCAGCGTCACCACCGGGCTCCTCGCGCCGCTTTCGGGGAGCGAGAGGACGATGCGGCGGGCGTCGGCCTCGCAGCGCAGGCGCAGCATCGGCGCCCCGCCTGCGCTCCAGAAACTCGCCTCGCTGCGGGTGCCCTGCGCCGCAAAGCGCCAGTTGCCCGGCGTGGCGGGCGCGTCCATCCAGTTCGCGCTCGGTGGGGCCTGCGGGACCGCCGGCGCGGGGGCGGGGCGCGCCGGAGCGGGGCGGGGCGCCGTGGCGGTGGCGGGCGGAGGCGGGGCCTTGGTCGGGGCGACGCAGCCGGCAAGCAGCAGGGCGCCGGCAAGAAGCGGGAGAGCGGCTTTCATCCCGGCATTGTGCGCGCTACAGCCGGTGCTTGTCCATGCCCGACCACCCTCCTCGTCCCCCGAAAGCGCCCAAGCGCCGCGTCGACCAGCTGCTGGTCGAGCGCGGGCTCGCCGAAAGCCGCGCCCGCGCGCAGGCACTGGTGATGGCGGGGCTGGTGTTCATCGGCGACAACAAGGTCGACAAGCCCGGGCAACAGGTGGCCGACGACATCGCGATGACCGTGCGCGGGCGCGATCATCCGTGGGTCAGCCGCGGGGGGATCAAGCTCGCCCATGCGCTGGAGCATTTCGGCCTCGATCCGGCCGGCGCGGTTGCGATGGACATCGGCTCATCGACCGGCGGCTTCACCGACGTGCTCCTGACCCACGGGGCCGAGCACGTCTTCTGCGTCGACAGCGGCACCAACCAGCTCGCCTGGAAACTGCGCGAGGACCCGCGCGTGACGGTGCTCGAGCAGCTTTCCGCCCGGCTCCTGACTCGCGATCACATCACCCGCCCTTGCGACTGGGTGGTGTGCGATGCGAGCTTCATCAGCCTTGCCAAGGTGCTCGAGGTGCCCTTGCAGCTGGCGGCCCCGCAATGCCGGCTCGTCGCGCTCATCAAGCCGCAGTTCGAGGTCGGACGCGAGGAAGTCGGCAAGGGCGGGGTGGTGCGCGATCCGGCCCTTCACGAAAGGGTGTGCGAGGAGGTGCGCGGCTGGCTCGAGGGGCTCGGCTGGACGGTCCAGGGCATCGCCACCAGCCCGATCACCGGGCCGCAGGGCAATGTCGAATTCCTGATCAGCGCCCACCGGGGATAGGCACGAAAGAAAAGACCGGCAGCAACCCGAAGGTTGCCACCGGCCTTTCTTGAACCTGGTTTCCGGCTAGGCCGGAACCGGTAGTCCTTGAGGCACTGGGCCCGAAGGATTACTCGGCAGCCGGGGTCTCGGTAGCGGCCGGGGTTTCGGCAGCCATCGCGTCAGCGGCCGGGGTTTCGGTAGCGGCCGGGGTTTCGACAGCCATCGCGTCTTCGGTGACGGCGGTGGTGTCGGCTTCGGTGGCAGCTTCTTCAGCCGGCTTCGAGCAAGCGGCGGTGGCGAGGGCGAGGCCGGCGACGGCGACGAGAGCGATCTTCTTCATGGTCATTTCCCCTATCGGCCGGTCAGGGCCGGTAATGAGCAAAGCGCGTTATTTTGAACTCCCTGCCGCCAACGCGCTTTCGAATCACGGCAGGAATGTGGCAGCCTCTAGCAGACAGATTGCGGCACCTGCAAAGGTTTCGTGACGATCTGCCCAAATTTCACCACAATTTTTGCCGGCCCCCTCCGTAGAGATGCGGAGCGTGGCCCAATGCGGGTCAAGCGCGGGCGCGAAAGTTGGCGCTGGCGCAAGGCTCTGGTATCGCGGCGCTCCCGCCTGCCGGAGACCGTAAGCCGATGAACGTACTTGCCTCACCTGCCCAGCTGCGTGCCAGCTTCCTGCGCTGGGCGCTGTTCATGGTGCCGCTGGTGCTGCTGATCGGCTTCGCCGCAGGGCAACTGGGCGGACCGGACACGCCGTGGTTCGCCGGGCTGGTGAAGCCTGCCACCTATCCGCCGCCCGCCGCCTTCGGGATCGTGTGGAGCGTGCTGTTCGTGCTGATCGGCCTCGCGCTGGCGCTGGTGGCGAGCGCCTGGGGCGCGCACGGGCGGGGAGCGGCGCTGGTCGCCTTCGCGATCCACTTCGCCATAACCCAGAGCTGGACCGCGGTGTTCTTCGGGATGCAGGACATGTTCGCCGGGCTGATGGTGCTGGGCGTCGGGATCGCTAGCCTCCTCATCGCGCTGGCACTGGTCGCGCGGGTCCGGCGCAGCGCGGCGCTGCTGCTGCTGCCCTATCTCGGCTGGCTGTGCTTTGCGGGCGTGCTCAACTACCAGTTCATCGCCGCCAACCCCGATGGCGGCCCCAAGGACGCAAGCGGCGCGGCGACCAAGGTCGAGTTCTGAGGGAACAGCGGGCCAGCAACGCGACCTTCAGGTCGTGAGATCGAGGAGGGTGCTTGCACTTCAGCGCAAGCGCCCCCAAAAAGAGAGAATGCAGAGCCAGAACCCGATCATCGCCGACCTCGTCAAACTCGCCAACAGCGCCGCCGGGACGATGGCGGGCATGACCCGCGAAGCCCGCGAAAGCGCGCGCGAGCGGATGCGCGAGGCCTTCGGCGGCATCGATTTCGTGTCCCGCGAGGAGTTCGAGACGGTCAAGGCGATGGCCCAGAAGGCGCGCGAGCAGGCCGATGCGCTCGAGGCGCGGCTCGCGGCCCTCGAGGCGAAGGCCAAGGGCGAATAGCCACGCCTGCCGCACCCGCGCGGGATTGCGCGCGCGGGGCGTTCGACTAATCTGCCGGCTTTCCGATCGCTATGCATCCGGGGGCCTTCATACATGATCCGTTATCCCTTCCTCGCATCCGCTGCGGCGCTGGCCCTGTGCGCCGCGCCGTCTGTCGCCCAGGACAAGGCCGAAAGCTTCGGCGGGGCCAAGGGCGCGGACCTTTCGATCGAGGCGATCGAGCCCGATGGCGGCGCGGTCACGATCGGGCGGGCGGGGGAATACCCGGCCGACATTGCCCGCTTCCTGCTCGCCGGCGGCGCGGGGGCGGCGCGGCTTTCGCCCGATGGCTCGCAGATCGCCTTCGCCTGGGACGTGACCGGCCAGAGCGAGCTGTGGATCATGCCCGTCGCGGGCGGCCAGCCGCGCCAGCTCACATTCCGCACCGGCGTCGGCGCGCCGGTCTGGACCCCTGACGGCACTTCGCTGTTCTATTCCGCCGACCGCGACGGCAACGAGCAGCCCGGCTATTTCACCATCACCGCCGACGGCGCGCGCGAGACCGCGATCCTGCCGGCCCAGCGCGGCGACTTCCGCGCCTTCGGCGATTTCGCGGCGGACGGCAGCTACATCTACGCCTCGACCGCGCGCGGAACCGGCGTGTTCGACATCTATCGCGGCACGCTGGCAGGGGCGAGCGAGCTGATCGTCCAGTCGGAACTCGGCCTTGTCGCCCAGTCGATCTCGCCAGACGGAAAATATGCGCTGGTGACCGACATCGTCGGCGAGGATGCCGACAACCTCTACCTGCTCGACCTCACGACCAAGGCGCTGAAGCCCGTGGCCAAGCCCCCCGTGGAGCAGCGCGCCAGCCACACCTTGGGCGGCTTTGCCTGGACGCCGGATTCGGTCTCGGTCTATTTCTCCAGCAACGAGGGCCGCGAATTCGGCGCGCTCACCCGCTACGACGTGGCGAGCGGCAGACTGGAGGTCGTCGCCCCCGGCGCGGCTGCCGGCGGCGATGTCGAGAATGTCGAGCTGTGCGGCGCGAACGGCCAATACCTGCTGTGGACCGAGAACCGCGACGGGTTCGACACCCTCAAGGGCTGGGACCGGACCGCTAACCGCGCGCTCGCGGTGCCGCAGCTGCCCGAGGGCAAGTACCGGCTCGATTGCGAGGGCAGCCCGGCAAAGCTCCTCGTCACCGTCAACGGCTGGGCGACGCCCGGCGCGATCTGGATCGTCGATCCGGCAGGCGGCACCGCGCGGGAGGTCTTCGCGCCCAATCTCGCCGGGATCGATCCCGCCCGCCTGATCCGCCCGCAGGTGGTGCGCTACAAGGCGCGCGACGGGGTGGAGTTGCAGGGCCTGCTCTATCTTCCCCCCGGCGCGAAGCGCGGGGCCGGGGCGCCGCCGGTGCTGTTCGACGTCCACGGCGGGCCCTCGGGCCAGAGCGCGGCGAATTTCGAGCCGGTCGCACAGTATCACGCCGGGCGGGGCCTTGCGGTGTTCCAGCCCAACGTGCGCGGCTCGACCGGGCTGGGGCGGACCTATTCGACGCTCGACGATCGCGAGAGGCGGCTCGATTCGGTGCGCGATCTCGTCGATCTCAAGGCCGCGCTGGCGAAGGACGGGCTGATTGACGGCAAACGCGCCGCGGTGATGGGCGGCTCCTATGGCGGCTACATGGTCAACGCCGTGCTGGCCGAATATCCGGGCGAATTCGCCGCCGGGGTCTCGCTGTTCGGGGTGGCGGACTGGATCACCGCGCTCGAGATCGCCTCGCCCGCCCTCAAGGCTGCCGACCGGATCGAGTACGGCGACATCACCGAGCCGAAGTGGCGCGAGTTCTACAAGGTCAATTCACCGATCCGGAAGGCCGGGCAGATCCGCGTGCCGGTGCTCTATTCGCACGGGGTGATGGACCCGCGCATCGACATCTACGAGACCGAGGTGATGGTGAAGACCCTGCGCGCGAACGGCATCGATGCGCCCTTCATCCGCATCCCCGACGAGGGCCACGGCTGGCGCAAGCTCGCCAACCAGCTGTTCTATTTCCGCAAGCAGGCCGAGTTCGTCGAGCAGCAGCTCGGGCTCGGCGCAGGGGAATGAGCGGGCGGGCATGAGCCAGCGCGCCGCGGCGATCGTGCTCGCCTCGCGCCAGCAGGGCGAGACGGGTGCGATGGTGCGCCTGCTGACCCGCGAGCAGGGGCTGGTCGCGGCCTATGTCGCGGGCGGGCGGGGGCGGCAGATGCGCGCGGTGATGGTGCCGGGCAACCGCGTCGCGGCGGAGTTCACCACGCGGCCCGGGAGCCAGCTGCCCTTTGCGCGCCTGGAGCTGGAGCACTCGCGCGCGGCGCTCATCACCGAGCCGCTGCCGGCGTCCGCGATCCAGTGGGCCTGCGCGCTGACGGCGGCCGCGCTGCCCGAGCGCCAGCCTTACCCCGCGCTCCACGCCGCGCTCGATGCGCTGCTCGAGGCGGTCGCCATCGCCCCCTCGGCGCGGGGCTGGGTGAGCGGGCTGGTCGCCTACGAGACGCTGCTGCTGAGCGAGCTGGGCTATGGCGGGCAGGCCCCGCCGCCCGCGCCCGACTGGGCGGGGCAGATGGCGCAACTGGCAAGCCTCGGCAAGCGCCTCGCGCACTACCTGCTTGCAGGGCCGAAAAGCGATGTTATGGGCGCGCGCAAGCTGCTGACCGAGCGGCTCGAGCGCATGGGGTGACAATGAAGATCGCAGTTCTGCCCGGCGACGGGATCGGCCCCGAGGTCACCGCAGAGGCGGTCGCCGTGCTCGAGATGCTGGGCCTGCCGGGCCTGACGCTGTTCACCGGCGATGTCGGCGGCGCGGCCTGGCATCGCCATGGTCACCCGCTCCCGCAGGAGACCCTGGACATGGCCCGCGCGGCCGACGCGATCCTGTTCGGCGCGGTCGGCGATCCGGCCTGCGATGCGCTCGAGCGGCACCTGCGCCCCGAGCAGGCGATCCTCGGTTTGAGGAAGGAACTTGGCCTCTTCGCCAACCTGCGTCCGGCGCGGGTCTTCGCGGGGCTGGAGCGCCTCTCCCCCCTGCGCGCCGACATCGCGGGCGGGCTCGATATGCTGATCGTGCGCGAGCTGACCGGCGACGTCTATTTCGGTGCCAAGGGCCGCCGCACCACCGATGCGGGCGAGCGCGAGGGCTGGGACGCCATGTCCTATGCCGAGCACGAGGTGCGCCGCATCGCCCATGTCGCCTTCCGCGCGGCGCAGGCGAGCGGCCAGACACTCACCAGCGTCGACAAGGCCAACGTGCTCGAAACCAGCCAGCTGTGGCGCGACGTGGTGGTGGAGGTCGCCGCCGAATATCCGGGCGTCGCGCACGATCACATGTATGTCGACAATGCCGCAATGCAGGTGGTGAGCCACCCCGACCGTTTCGGCGTGGTGCTGACCGGCAACCTGTTCGGCGACATCCTCTCTGACCTCGCCAGCGCGGCGGTCGGCTCGATCGGGCTGCTGCCGTCCGCCTCGCTCGGCGAGCGGCAGACGGAATTCGGCACCTTTGGCCTCTATGAGCCGATCCACGGCTCCGCCCCTGATATTGCGGGGCAGGGCAAGGCCAACCCGATGGCGACCATCCTTTCCGCCGCGATGATGCTGCGCCACTCCTTCGCCCGCGAGGCCGAGGCGGCGCGGATCGAGGCGGCGGTGGCGCGCACGCTCGCCGACGGCATCCTCGGGGGCGATCTCGGCGGCAGCCACGGCACGGCGGCGATCGGCGCCGCGGTGCGCGACCGGCTCTGACGCGGCCCGGGGGCCCTGCGCGTTATGGTTTATAAAGGATTATGGTGCACATGGGGGGCATGGAACAGCCCTTCTTCCTGCGCGCCGACGCCTGCGAGGACGACCTCGCCGAAAGCTGGCCGGCACCCGCACCCATGACGCTCGATCTCGCGATCATCCTGCCCACCCTCAACGAGAGCGGCAACCTTGCCCCGCTGGTCGAGCGGATCGACCGCGCGATCGGCACGGCGGCGCGCTGGGAAGTGATCATCGTCGACGACGACAGCAAGGACGGCACGGCCGACGAGGCCCGCGCCCTCGCGCTCGCTGACCCGCGGGTGCGGGTGATCCAGCGCATCGGGCGTCGGGGCCTTGCCAGTGCCGCGATCGAGGGCTTCTGCGCCACCGCGGCGCCCTTCGTGGCGGTGATGGACGCCGACCACCAGCACGATCCCGCGCTGCTGCCGGGGATGCTCGCAGCGCTCAAGGCGGGCGAGGCCGAGATCTGCGTCGCCAGCCGCTTTGCCGAAGGGGCGAGCACCGCCGACTGGGCCGCGCCCGAGCGCGAAAAGCTTTCGACCTACGCCAACGCCATTGCGCGCAAGATCACCGGCGTCGAACTCAGCGACCCGATGAGCGGCTATTTCATGCTGTCCGCCGCCACCGCCCGCGCGCTCGCGCCGCGACTTTCGGCGATCGGCTTCAAGATCCTGCTCGATCTGCTCGCGACCGCCGACGAGCCGATGAAAGTGAAGGAATTCCCTCTGAACTTCGCCGCCCGCCGGGAAGGAGAAAGCAAGCTGGACCGCGCCATTCTGTTCGATTTCCTCGCCGGGCTCTATGACAAGACCCTCGGGCGGGTGATCCCGACCCGCTTCGCCCTGTTCGGCACCGTCGGCGCGCTGGGCGTGGTGGTGCACTTCGCGGTGCTCTCGGTGCTGCTCTTTGCGCTGGGGGAGCGGTTCTCCATCGCCCAGACCGCCGCCGTGCTGGTGGCGATGAGCTTCAACTTCTGGCTCAACAACTGGCTGACCTACCGCGACAAGCGGCTGGTGGGCTTCGTCCCGCTGCTGCGGGGCTGGCTCGGCTTCATCGCGACCTGCGCGGTCGGGGCCTTCGCCAATGTCGCGATCGCGACCTTCATGGAAGGCCAGGGCGTGTTCTGGGCGCTGTCGGCGCTAGCGGGGATCGTGGTCGGCTCGGTGTGGAACTACGCCCTGTCGAGCCGCTTCGTGTGGGGAAGGTTCTGAACTAGGCTTCGTCATTGCGAGGAGCGCTCGCAATGACGAGGCAGGTCACCACCATCCGGCCAGCCACATCCAGGTGACGAAGCTGTTCGGCCCCTTCAGCGGCAGGGCGGCGATGATCGGGAAGAAGAAGGCGAAGACCCCGGCCGAGGCGGCGGGGATGCCGCAGGCGATCCAGGTGCCGTAAGGCAGGCGCCTCAGATCGCTGCACGCCAGCGCGAGGGCAGCGAGCAGGAAGAAGCTCGGCGCGAAATAGTGATAGTAGAACTGCACCGGCTTGGGCGCGACCAGCCACAGGCCGAGGCTTGCCGCATAGCCCAGCGCCGCCGCCAGCCGCGCCGGCTCGCGCCGCCACACGCCCGCCGCAAGACACCACGCCAGCGCCGGCAGGCCGAGCCACATCGTCAGCGGATTGCCGACCAGCAGCACCCCGCGCTGCGCCCCGTCGACGACCTCGTAGAGATACCAGATCCCGCGCGTGTTCAGCACCCATTGCGGCCACTGGCTCATGTAGCGGTGCGGGGTCATGAGCTGGCTCTGCAGCTCGAAGATCTCGCGGTGCAGCCCGATCAGCCCCTTTTCCGCGAGCGGGGAGGGGTGGAGATACTCGGCCAGCCAGTAACCGGGAATGAAGGTCGCGGCATAGACGGCAAGCGGCACGATCCCGAGCCACACGAAGGCCTCGACCAGCGTGATCCCCGGCACCGGCGCGCCGCGGCGGCTGAGGAACAGGCGGCGGCGTCCGGCGGCGAGGCGGGCGAGGAAGAAGGTGATCCCCGGCATCATCGCGAGCGGTATCGCGTTCCACTTCGCCCCCAGCGCGCAGCCGAGGGCGATTCCGGTCAGCGCGAGGCGCCAGCGGCCCTGTTCGGGCTGGGCGCAGGCGGCGGCGAAGTTCCACGCGGCGCTCGCCAGCGCGGCGATCATGACCATGTCGAGCATGGCGATGCGGGCGTGGATGAAGAGGTGGAAGCCCGTCGCCAGCAGCACGCCGAAGGCGAGGGTGGCGAAGCGGTCGCGGCTGGCGTGCCACAGCGCCCGCAGCGCCGCGAAATAAGCCAGCACCCCGGCGAGCCACGGCACCACCCGCCAGCCGAGCGGATTGTCGCCGAACACCGCCATGCCGAGCGCGATCAGCTCCTTCGCCAGCAGCGGGTGCTCGCGGTTGCGATAGGCCCCGTGCCCGCCCTCGATCAGGGCGAGGATCTCGCGTGCGGCGGGGACGTAGTGGACCTCGTCGAAATACTCGATCGAGGGGATGCCGAGCCGCCAGCCGGTGAGCAGCGCGAAGAGGCCGGTCAGCGCGGCGATCCACGCCAGCGGATCGCGCGGGCGCGGGGGCGGGGTGGCGGCGGGGGAGAGGGTCGCTTGCGCCTCGGCCATGACGGGGCCGGCGCTTAAGGACGGCCAGCCCCGCGGGCAAGCGCGATTATGCGGGCACGGCCTGCTTTGCGCCGTCCTGTTCGAGCCAGAACAGCCGCGCGGCCATCGCCAAGAGGCCGATGCTGGCGGTGGCGAGGACGAAGGCGGTCCACGCGGGCACGTTCATCCCCTGCGCCCGGGCACGCGGCAGGATCAGGAAGAAGGCGACGCCGAGCGAGAACAGCAGGTCCCACCACACCTGCACGCCCCAGAGGTTGCCGGTGTGGTTGAGGATCACCGGAAACACGCCCTCGCTGGCGATGGTGACAGCGGTGAACCCGGCGAAGCCTGCCGACAGGGTGCCGGCGAGCAGCGCATTGCCGGGCGCGCCGGGGCGCAGCGCGATCATCAGGATCGCGGCGACCCCGGCGAGAAGCCCGCCACCGGCGAGCGCAAGAAAAGGCGTAAGGCTTTCGGGCATGGCGGGAAATCCTCTGTTATGTAGCAAACGCTACACGCGCTTGTAGCAAGCCCTTCCGGCCGCTACAAGCCCGCCATGGCGCCCCGCGCGAAAAAGCCCCCGATGTCGAAGGACAGCCTGCTGCCCCTGCTGCTGGGGCACGTGCTCGCGCACGGGCTCGGCCAGGCGAGCCTGCGGCCGCTCGCCAAGGCGGCGGGCACCTCGGACCGGATGCTGATCTACCACTTCGGCACCAAGGAGAAGCTGATCGCCGATCTGCTGTCCTTTGCTGCCGGGGTCTATGCCGCGGGGCTGGAGGCGGTCATCACCGCCGATGCGCGCCCCGCCACGCGCGCCGCGCTGCTTGCGCGAATCCTGGAACAGAACGCCGCGCCCGAGGCGCAGCCCTTCATGCAGCTGTGGTGGGAGATCGTCGGCGGCGCTGCGCGCGATCTGCCCGGCTTCCGCACGGCGGCGCGGGGCATGGTGAACGAGCTGCTCGTCTGGCTCGAAGGCAACATGCCCGCGGGCGATCCCGATCCCGCGGGCGGCGCCCGGCTGCTGCTGACGGTGATCGAGGGCACGCTGATGCTCTCCTCGCTCGGTCACGAAGATACCGCGCGCGAAGGCCTGCTTGCGGGCGGGCTGCTGGCGTCCTAGAGACGCGCCCCATGAAGAAGACCACCGGCATGGACCGCGCCGCCACCGCGCGCTGGCGCCCCGCAACGAGGGCGCTGCGCGGCGGCACCTGGCGCTCCGAACACGGCGAGACCAGCGAGGCGCTGTTCCTCACCTCGGGCTACACCTACGACGACGCCCAGACCGTCGCCGACCGCTTTGCGGGCGAGGCGGTGGGGATGACCTATTCGCGCCTCCAGAACCCCACGGTCGCGATGCTCGAGGAACGCATCGCCCTGATCGAGGGGGCCGAGGCCTGCCGCGCGCAGGCGAGCGGCATGGCGGCGATGACCGCGGCGCTTCTGTGCCAGCTGTCCGCCGGCGATCACGTCGTCGCTGCGCGCGCGGCCTTCGGCTCGTGTCGTTGGCTGGTCGATACGCTGCTGCCCAGGTTCGGGATCGCCACCACCGTTATCGACAGCGCCGACAATGCCGCCTGGGAGGCCGCCATACGGCCCGAGACCAAGGTGTTCTTCTTCGAGACTCCGGCCAACCCGACGCTCGACATCGTCGATCTCGCCTACGTCTGCGGGCTGGCCAAGGCGCACGGGATCACCACCGTGGTCGACAACGCCTTCGCCTCGCCGGTGCTCCAGCGCCCGATGGAATTCGGCGCCGACGTGGTTGCCTATTCCGCGACCAAGCTCATGGACGGGCAGGGCCGCGTACTCGCGGGTGCGATCTGCGCCAGTCGCCAGTGGATCGACGAGGTGCTGATGCCCTTCCAGCGCAACACCGGCCCGACGCTCTCGGCCTTCAACGCCTGGGTGGTGATGAAAGGGCTGGAGACGCTCCCCTTGCGCGCCTTCGAGCAGAGCCGCAGCGCCGTGGCGCTGGGCGAATTCCTCGAACCGCGGGTGACGAAGGCGGGCGGGCACTTGCTCCACCCGGGCCTCCCGAGCCACCCGCGCCACAACCTCGCGCTCGCACAGATGGACGCAACGGGGCCGATCTTCGCCTTCGACGTGGGCAGCCGCGCGCGCGCCTTCGCGATCCTCGACGCGCTGCAACTGATCGACATCTCGAACAATATCGGCGACGCCCGCTCGCTGATGTGCCACCCGGCCTCGACCACCCACGCCGGCCTCACCGAAGAAGCCCGCGCCGAGATGGGCGTGACCGAGGGTCTGCTGCGCATCAACGTGGGCCTCGAGGACGTCGACGACCTGTTCGAGGACATGGATCAGGCGCTCGCGGCCGCGGGCATCTAGGGAGCGCAAGCAATGGCAAACCGCGTTGAACTCGTCTTCGATTTCGTCTCGCCCAACGCCTACCTGATCTGGTGGCCGCTGCGCGAGCTCGTCAGCCGCTACGAGGCGGAGCTCGACGTCGTGCCGGTGTTCCTCGGCGGGATGCACAAGCTCACCGGCAATGCCCCGCCGATGATCCGCGACAGGGACGTGAAGGGCAAGAACGAATACGCGATGCTGGAGATGGAGCGGTTCATCGCGAAGCACGGCCTCACCCGCTACCGGATGCACCCGCAGTTCCCGTTCAATTCGATCCTGCTCCAGCGCATGCTCTACGCCGCCGATCAGGACGGGCGCGGCGTGCAGTTCGCCGAGAGCCTGCTGCGCCCGATCTGGGAGGAGGGGCTGGACATTTCCTCGCCCGAGGCGGTGGGTGCGGCGGTCAGCGCGGCGGGGTTCGATGCCGCCGATCTCTTTGCCCGCGCCCAGACGGACGAAGTGAAGCAGGGACTTGCCGCCAACACCGACGCGGTGGTTGCACGCGGCGCCTTCGGCATCCCGACCATGTTCGTCGGCCCCAGGGGGCAGGGCGAGATGTTCTTCGGCAAGGAACGCCTCGGGCAGATCGAGGAGCTGCTCAGCCGCGGATGATCTGCCGACCCGGCGCAAGCCCCTTGCCTTTGGCAGCCGAAATCATAGGCTTGGCGAATCAGGGGCTGACACAGGGGGCAGGGGCGCGTGCGGGGCAATAGCGGATTTTTTGTGCGGGCGATGCTCGCCGCAGGGCTCGTGTCGGCCGCCGTCACGGCAGGCGCCCAGGAGGCCGCGCCGGCGCCCGCCGCCGCGCCAGCCGAGCGCGAGGCCCCGCCGCCGTTCATCCCCGCCAGCAAGTTCGCGGGCCGCCCGTCCTTCTGGGACACCCGGCTCTCGCCCGGCGGCAGCCTGTTCTCCTTCGTGCGCCAGGGGGCGGATGCGGTGCAGCTGATCGTCACCGACATCGCTTCGGGCCAGGTCGTGCGCGCTTGGGCCACCGACCCTGCCGACGAGCTCGAGTGGTACCGCTGGGTTACCGACGACAAGCTGCTGCTCTCGGTCTCCACCCCCGGCTCCTTCTTCGGCGAGGAGGTGCGCTTCACCCGCATGATCCTGGTCGAGATCGGCACCGGCGAGCTGACACGCCTGTTCAGCCGTTTCGAGGAGGTGGTCGAGGGCGACAATGTCATCCACATCGCCGAGGACGGGTCCTACATCCTCGTCTCGATCCAGAAGTCGATTTACGACTACCCCTCGGTGATGCGCCATGACCTTGCCCCTCGCGGCAAGATCACCACCGTCCAGTCCCCGCGCGAGGGGGTGTGGAACTGGGTCGCCGACGACAAGGGCGTGGTGCGGATGGGCACCGGCTGGAACAGGGGCAAGCTCAACGTCTACTACCGCCCCGACGGTGCCAGCGAGCTGGCGCTGATCGCGCGGATGAAGGAGGACGACAAGGAGGGCTACTGGGACGCGCTCCAGGTGATCGGCGGCTCGGACGAGGGTTATGTCCTGTCCGCCGGCGAGAACGGACGCGTGGGCCTCAGGCGCTTCAACTTCGCCCGGCGCGAGGCGGTCGAGACGATCTACGAGCATCCCGAATGGGACATTGACAGCGTGACCCTGAAGCAGGGCAAGCCCTTCGCCGCCTTCTACACCGCCGATCGCGACGAGGTGCACTGGTTCGATCCCGCCATCGCCAAGGAACACCGCGCGCTGCAGAAGGCGCTCGGCGATACCGAGGTGTGGGTGGTCAGCCGTGCGGAGAACAATGCGAAGATGCTGGTCTATGCCGGCAACGAGAGCGATCCCGGGGTGCTCTACCTGTTCGATCCCGTGGCCAAGAGCCTCAAGGAGATCTCTCAATATCGCCCCGAGGTCGATTTCCAGGCTCTCGCGCGGCCGAAGCCGATCCAGTACACCGCCCGCGACGGGACGGTGATCCGCGGCTACCTGACCCTCCCGCGCGGGCGCGCGGCCAAGGGGCTGCCGCTGATCCTCATGCCTCACGGCGGGCCTTACGGCATCCGCGACAAGCTCGAATACAACGATGAGGTGCAGCTCCTCGCCAATCGCGGCTATGCCGTGCTCCAGCCCAATTTCCGCGGCTCGGGCGGCTATGGCGGGGACTTCTTCGAGAAGGGCGAGGGCCAGATCGGGCGCGCGATGCAGGACGACATCGACGACGCGATGGACTGGGCCGTGAAGGAAGGCATCGCCGATCCGGCGCGGGTCTGCGTGGTGGGCGGATCATACGGCGGCTATGCGGCGCTATGGGCGGTGCTGCGCAATCCCGAACGCTACCGCTGCGCGGCGAGCTGGGCCGGGGTGACCGACTGGGCGAAGCTGCTGCGCTACGACCGGCGCTATCTCACCAAGCGGGTCAACAAGTGGTGGTCGGCGCGGGTGCGCGGCGAGGACGGGACCGCGAATCTCGACGCGGTTTCGGCCTATCGGACCGCCGGCCAGCTTTCGCGCCCGGTGCTGCTCGCGCATGGCACCAAGGACCAGCGCGTGCCGCTGAGCCAGTACAACATCTTCGAGAAAGCCGCCCGCACCGCCCCGGTCCCGCCGCAGACGCTGGTGATCAAGGGCGAGGGCCACTCCTTCTCCAAGCCCGAGAATGCGCAGGCCTGGTTCGAGGCGCTCGAGGGCTTTCTGGCAAAGCACAACCCGGCGGACGGGGCGCCTGCCGCACAGGTGGCCGCGGCGGGCGAGTGAGCGGGGTCTTGGCTGGCGAGGGAATGAACAGCAAAAATCGTGACCGGCTGAATAGCGGTTTGGCGCTGCGAACGGCACAGGCGGTCCACGATCCACACCGCAACACCTCCCGCGCTCACCCCGCCGTCACCGCCTCCAGCGGCACATCCATCACCGGATAGCGCCGCCAATCCTTCCAGTCGTAGTGCCACCATTCGTTGGGCAGGGGCACGAAGCCCTCGGCGACCATCCAGTCCTCCAGCATCCGGCTGAGGCGCAGGGCCTCCGGCGGGGCGGCGGTGTTGGAGCGGTAGGCGGCGGGGGTGAAGTCGTCGTAGGGGCTGGGCATGGTGACCTCCACACCCCCGCGGTGGAGGGACAGGTCGATCGAGCAGCCGCGGTTGTGGCGCGATCCGGTTCTCGGGTCGGCGACGAACTCGCGCTTGTCGGGCGGGGTCTGGTCCCACATCGCTCTCGTGATGCGCCAGGGACGGTAGGCGTCGAAGACGAGGAGGCCGTAGCCCGCCGCCTCGGCCCGGGTCTGGACGCGGGAGAGCGCCTCGGCGACGGGTCGCTGCGCCACCGCGCTGGGAATCGGGTAGAGCACCCGGCCCATGAAGTTGGCCGGCGTCGCATAGCGGATGTCGAACCTGAGGCGCGAATCGAAGCGCGCAAGGTCGACAAGATCGGGCGTGGCCGTCGCCTGCGGGTCAACCGGCGGGGCGAGGGCAGGGGCGGAAGGGCCGGTCAGCACCCGCGGGGTGCAGGCCCCGAGCCAGCCGGCGACCAGGCCCGTGCCGGCCGCCCGCAGTGCCCCGCGCCGCGAGAGCTGCCCGGTCGTCTCCATCCTCATCGCCATGCCTCTCCTCCTGCCCGGACAACGCATAGGCCGAACGCCCCGGCGCGCCCATCGCAAATCGGCGGACCTGCCGGGATACACCCGTGGTTAAGCGCGTTGGGGGTCTTGTGAGCGCATAAAGAATCGCTAGTTTCGGAGGCGACATGAAAGAATTCTTCCAGCATGCCGCCACCACCGACGGGGTCACCGTCAGGGTCGCCGTCAACTACCTGCCGGAGCAGTCGCATCCGGAGGCGGGCAAGTGGTTCTGGGTCTATCACATCCGCATCGAGAACGGCTCGCATGAGGCGCTGCGCCTGCGCACCCGGCACTGGCGGATCACCGACGGGCGCGGCATGGTGAACCATGTCGACGGGGAGGGCGTGGTCGGCGAACAGCCGCTGCTCACCCCGGGGCAGAGCCACGACTATGTCTCGGGCTGCCCGCTGACGACGCCGTTCGGATCGATGGAGGGCTTCTACACCTTCGAGCGGGCCGACGGCTCGCCCGCAGAGGTGCGCATCCCCTTCTTCCCGCTCGCCGCGCCCGAGACGGCCGAGGGGCGCTCGCCCCGCTGACCCTTGCGGTGAGCCGCGCCGCGCCCTAATCGGCGATGCGTGAAGCGCACGCACCTCCCTCTCAACGCCCTGCGCGTGTTCGACGCCGCCGCGCGGCACCTCTCCTTCACCCGGGCCGCGGACGAGCTCGCCGTTACCCCCGCCGCCGTAGGCCAGCAGATCCGCGCGCTCGAGGACGTGCTCGGCGTCGTCCTGTTCCGCCGTACTTCGAAGGGCCTCGAACTCACGCCGGAAGGCGAGGCCGGACTCGATCCCCTGCGCGAGGGCTTCCTCAGGTTCGAGGAGAGCGTCGCCGCGATGCAGGCCGGACAGGCCTCCGACCGCTACACCATCGCCGTCCCGCGCGAGTTCTATGCCGAGTGGCTCGCCCCCCGCCTCGCCGTGTTCCAGGCCGGGACCCCCGGCGTGCAATACATCCTCGCCCCCGACGAGCACGCCGATTTCACCGAGGCGAACCTCGATCTCGCGATCCGGCTTGTCGACGGGCCGGGCGAGCTGCAGGGCGTCCAGCTGGCCCCGGCGATGCGCGTGCAGGTTGCTGCGCCCGAGCACCGCGATGCGTGGATCGACTGGCCGGGCGTGGCATTGCCGGAGGGGCTCAACCCCTGCATCCGCGCCGGCTCTCCCGGCCAGGCGCTCGCCTCGGCGCTGGCGGGGATGGGGCGCACCATTCTCCCGCTGGCGCTGGCCGAAGGCGCGATCGCGCGCGGGCAACTCACCGCGCTCGAGCCCCCCGAGCCGGCCACCCGCGCCTATTGGCTGCTCGCCCCCCCGCCGCAGTGGCGAAGCAAGAAGGTGCGCGCGCTGGTGGCATTCCTCGGCGCCTAGGCAGCGCCGCGCGGGCGGACCTTCACAGGCTGATCAACCGAAGTTTCAGCGCCTTGACCACCGCTCCGATCCGGTCGTGGCACTCGAGCTTGGCATAGATGCGCCGCTTGTATGTCGCGACCGTCTCCGGAGAGATCGACAGGATCGTGGCGATGTCCGTGTTGCTCTTGCCTTTGGCAATCCACGTCAGGACCTCGCGCTCGCGCTGCGAAAGGATCGCCGACTCCGGTTGTCCGGCCGAGAGTTCGACGATCTTCACGTGCCCCGCATGCAGCAGCATATGCTCGGCCCGGATGACTTCCGGCCTCACATCGACATCGTTCCCGGGAAAGCCGATCGCGACGAAGGCGTTCTGGCTTTTCGGCCCCCAAAGCGGGAAGCCCAGCCCATTGAGCAGCCCGTGCTGCTCGGCTCGCTTAAACCAGTCCCTTTCGCCGTCAGTCAGCGTTAACTGACAGAGAGCCTCGCGCCATGTCATCACCCGGCCAGCCTGCATGACAATTTCTGGAACAGGATCGAAGGCCTTGCCGCCTCCGGCCAAGTAGAACTCCGTCCATTCTTTCGGGAAACCCATGGCAAACACGTTCGAATGTGCAGATGCCACACCTTCGAACATTGTTTCGGAGTGATAACTGAGCTTGTCCCCGCCGATCAGCAGACAGGACGCATATAAGGCATGTATTACTTCCGAAACTTGAGCCGCATTCGATATATTCCGGAAGATGTCTGAATCGTGGATGACGTTCGGCATAAATTCCCTGCCTCGGCCTCCAAGGCAATTTAGTCGGCCATTACTAACAAATTAAATTGCTAGCAGAATTCGAGGTGGGATTGATTATTTTAGGTTACGTAACCCGACTGGGGGACAGGAAAATTCCGCAGTGGAACTGTAACTGCGCTGTCATGACCGGCGACACCAAGAACATACGGAAGCGGCTCGAATTGCTCGAGAATGCCATCGCGTCTCTGACGGCTGGCGAGGGCTCGCCTGACAACGTCGACGACCAGCGCTGCGGGTTTCGCGACATCGGTCAGCCGCTGGCTGAGCAGGATCAAGCCAGCCAAGCGGGTATCGGCCGGGTTGCACCGGTCGTGCCTTCGCCGCAGTACGGTGAGGGCGATATTCTCCATGTGCTCGAAGCGGTGATCGCGTCGCGTCGGCAGCGCTTGAAATTCTTCGAGCCCGATCTCTTCTTCGATCCGTCGTGGACGATGCTGCTCGATCTGTTCAGGGCGGCGCTGCGCCGGCAGCGGATTTCCGTGTCTTCGGTGTGTTACGGCAGCGGCGTTCCGGAGACGACTGCGCTGCGCTACATCAAGGTGATGGAGGAGCGTGGCTATCTCACACGCGATCCGGATCCGACCGACAAGCGGCGGGTTTTCCTGTGCCTGACCCCGCTGGCGTCCGAACGGTTGACGGGGTATTTCATGCAGGTCGCTTCCGACCTCGCCTTTACCGGCCAGCGAGCAGGTCGGATGGCATCGGGCAGGGCGATGCGCCAGTAGTTGTGACGCCGTCCCTTGACCCTTGCCCCAAACCCGCCTAAGGGCGCCCATCTTTCCGGGGCAACCCCTCGGAGCGAGCTGAACATTGGCGGTGGGTCCTTCAAAGAGGGGCAGCCGTCAAAGTAACCCGGTGGCCGAAGGGCCTGATCATGTGGGTGGAGCGTTTCGGCCTCGTCGTCATTCCCGCAAATGCGGGGATCTCATGCCTCGGGCGCATCGCTCGAGGTTCCGGGACCCGGTTTTCGCCGAGGTGACGAAACGAGCGGGCAACTCTCTTCCTCCATCGTCGGTTTCCCGTGTCACCCCCATCCGGTGAAGTGAGAATCTAATGCCGACGATCAACCAGCTGGTCCGCAAGGGCCGCGTTCCGCAGAAGGCCAAGTCCAAGGTCCCTGCGATGGAGCAGAACCCGCAGAAGCGCGGCGTCTGCACCCGCGTCTACACGACGACCCCGAAGAAGCCGAACTCGGCGCTGCGCAAGGTGGCCAAGGTCCGCCTGACCAACCAGCGCGAGGTCATCTCCTACATCCCGGGCGAAGGCCACAACCTGCAGGAGCACTCGGTGGTGCTCATCCGCGGCGGCCGTGTGCGCGACCTTCCGGGCGTGCGTTACCACGTCCTTCGCGGCGTGCTCGACACGCAGGGCGTGAAGGACCGCAAGCAGTCGCGCTCGAAGTACGGCGCCAAGCGTCCGAAGTAAGGGTTTAGGTCCGGCTCCGGACCGCTCCCCCTCCCGAGCGCCCTACGGGGTAGCATCTGGGTGGTCGGGAGGGGGAGTGGGCCGGAGCCGCAAGCCCGGGCGGAGGCCCGGGCGCATTCCGAAGGAATTCAAAAGATGTCACGTCGTCGTCGTCCCGAAAAGCGGGTCATCCTGCCCGATCCCCAGTACGGGGATCAGATCCTGTCGAAGTTCATGAACAACCTCATGCTCGACGGTAAGAAGGCCGTTGCCGAGAAGATCGTCTATGGCGCGCTCGCCACGGTCGAAGCCAAGGCGAAGGCCGATCCCATCCAGCTGTTCCACGATGCGCTGAACAACGTGAAGCCGCAGGTCGAGGTGCGCAGCCGCCGTGTCGGTGGTGCGACCTACCAGGTGCCGGTCGAGGTTCGTCCCGAGCGTGCCCAGGCTCTCGCGATCCGCTGGCTGATCACGGCTGCGCGCGGGCGTCCGGAAACCACGATGGCCGCGCGGCTGTCGGGCGAGCTGCTCGATGCGGCCAACAACCGCGGCAACGCCGTGAAGAAGCGCGAGGACACGCACCGCATGGCGGACGCGAACCGCGCCTTCTCGCACTACCGCTGGTAATCTCGCGGATTGTGGGCAGCCGGGAGGCAGGGTCTTCCGGCTGTCACAATTCTCCCTATATGGGGCCCTGACCGCGACCCGGCGGCCCCCTCACGATCAAGGAACCTGATATGGCCCGCGAGTATCCGCTGGAGCGCTATCGCAATATCGGCATCATGGCGCACATCGATGCCGGCAAGACCACCACGACCGAGCGCATTCTCTACTACACCGGCAAGTCCTACAAGATCGGCGAAGTGCACGATGGTGCCGCGACGATGGACTGGATGGAGCAGGAGCAGGAGCGCGGGATCACGATCACCTCGGCCGCGACCACGACCTTCTGGACCGCCGAGGACAGCTCCATGGATCCGATGAGCGATCCCGAGGCGCTGCGCGCGAACCAGCCGAAGCACCGCATCAACATCATCGACACCCCCGGCCACGTCGACTTCACCATCGAAGTCGAACGTTCGCTGCGCGTGCTCGACGGTGCCGTGGCCGTGTTCGACGGCGTGGCCGGCGTGGAGCCGCAGTCGGAAACCGTGTGGCGCCAGGCCGACAAGTACGGCGTGCCGCGGATGTGCTTCATCAACAAGCTCGACCGCACCGGCGCCGACTTCTACTATTGCGTCCAGTCGATCATCGACCGCCTCGGCGCCAAGCCGCTCGTGCTCTATCTCCCGATCGGGGCCGAGAGCCAGCTGCAGGGCGTGGTCGACCTCGTCAACAACCGCGGCATCGTCTGGAAGGACGAAAGCCTCGGCGCGAAGTACGAGTTCATCGAGATCCCCGCTGACCTCGCCGACAAGGCTACCGAGTACCGCGAGCGTCTGATCGAGCTCGTCGTCGAGCAGGACGACGAGATCATGGAAGCCTACCTCGAAGGCAACGAGCCGGACGTCCCGACGATCAAGAAGCTGATCCGTCAGGGCACCATCGCGCGCGCCTTCGTGCCGGTGACCTGCGGCTCGGCGTTCAAGAACAAGGGCGTCCAGCCCCTTCTCGACGCGGTGGTCGACTATATGCCGTCGCCGCTCGACATTCCGCCGATCAAGGGCGTGCTGCCCGACAGCGAGCAGGAAGACGAGCGTCCCTCGAGCGACGATGCGCCGTTTGCTGCGCTCGCGTTCAAGATCATGAACGATCCCTTCGTCGGCTCGCTGACCTTCACCCGCATCTATTCGGGCAAGCTCACCAAGGGCCAGGTCCTGAACTCGGTGAAGGACAAGAAGGAAAAGATCGGCCGCATGCTGCTGATGCACTCGAACAACCGCGAGGACATCGATGAGGCGTTCGCGGGCGACATCGTGGCGCTGGCCGGCATGAAGGACACGACCACCGGGGACACCCTGTGCGACTCGTCCAAGCCGATCATCCTCGAGCGCATGGAATTCCCCGAGCCGGTCATCGAGCTTTCGGTGGAACCCAAGACCAAGGCTGACCAGGAAAAGATGGGCATCGCCCTCAACCGCCTGGCGCAGGAAGACCCCTCGTTCCGCGTGTCGACCGACCACGAAAGCGGTCAGACGATCATCAAGGGCATGGGCGAACTCCACCTCGACATCATCGTCGACCGCATGCGTCGCGAGTTCAAGGTCGAAGCCAATGTCGGCGCGCCGCAGGTGGCCTACCGCGAATACCTCGCCCGCGAGGTCGAAGTCGATTACACCCACAAGAAGCAGTCGGGCGGCTCGGGCCAGTTCGGCCGCGTGAAGGTCACGGTCACCCCGGGTGAGCGCGGCCAGGGCGTGATCTTCGAGGACCAGATCAAGGGCGGGAACATTCCGCGCGAATACATCCCGGCGATCGAAAAGGGCTTCCGCGAGCAGGCCGAAAGCGGCCACCTCGTGGGCTTCCCGATCATCGACTTCTCGATCAGGCTGACCGATGGTGCCTACCACGACGTCGACTCGAGCGCGATCGCGTTCGAAATCGCCGCCCGCGGTGCCATGCGCGAAGTCGCCCAGAAGGCCGGCATCAAGCTGCTCGAGCCGATCATGAAGGTTGAAGTGGTGACCCCCGATGATTACCTCGGTGATGTCATCGGCGACCTGAACTCGCGGCGCGGCCAGATCCAGGGCACCGACACCCGGGGCAATGCCCAGGCGGTCGAGGCCTTCGTGCCGCTCGCCAACATGTTCGGCTACGTTAACGAGCTGCGTTCGTTCACCCAGGGGCGTGCGCAGTACACCATGCAGTTCTCGCACTATGACGAGGTTCCGGCCAACGTCGCAGCCGAGGTCAAGGAGAAACTTGCCTAAGCTGCTTCGGCAGTCTAGGGGCGGCGCCTGATTCTGCGGGCGCTGCCGTTCTCCCGCGAACACATCATTTCATTCAAGAAGGTACACCAGAGAAATGGCCAAGGAAAAATTCCAGCGGAACAAGCCGCACTGCAACATCGGCACCATCGGTCACGTCGACCATGGCAAGACCACGCTGACCGCGGCGATCACCAAGGTGATGGCTGAAACCTACGGCGGCAGCGCCGTCGACTTCGCCAACATCGACAAGGCTCCGGAAGAGCGCGAGCGCGGCATCACCATCTCGACCGCGCACGTCGAGTACGAATCGGCTGCCCGTCACTACGCGCACGTCGACTGCCCGGGTCACGCCGACTACGTGAAGAACATGATCACCGGTGCCGCCCAGATGGACGGCGCGATCCTGGTCGTGAACGCCGCCGACGGCCCGATGCCCCAGACCCGTGAGCACATCCTGCTCGCCCGTCAGGTCGGCGTGCCGGCGCTGGTCGTGTACATGAACAAGGTCGACCAGGTCGACGACGAGGAAATCCTCGAGCTCGTCGAACTCGAAGTGCGCGAGCTGCTCTCGTCGTACGACTTCGACGGCGACAACATTCCGATCGTCAAGGGTTCGGCTCTGGCCGCTCTCGAAGGCCGTGACGACAACATCGGCAAGGACTCGGTCATCGCGCTCATCGAAGCCGTCGACCAGTACATCCCGCAGCCCGATCGTCCGATCGACAAGAGCTTCCTCATGCCGATCGAAGACGTGTTCTCGATCTCGGGCCGCGGCACCGTGGTGACCGGCCGTATCGAAACCGGCGTCGTGAACGTGGGTGACGAAGTCGAGATCGTCGGCATCAAGGACACCCGCAAGACCACCGTCACCGGCGTGGAAATGTTCCGCAAGCTGCTCGATCGCGGTGAAGCCGGCGACAACGTCGGTGCCCTGATCCGCGGCGTCGCCCGTGAAGAAGTCGAGCGCGGCCAGGTTCTCGCCAAGCCGGGCACCGTGACCCCGCACACCGAGTTCTCGGCCGAGGTCTACGTGCTGTCGAAGGACGAAGGTGGCCGTCACACGCCGTTCTTCGCCAACTACCGTCCGCAGTTCTACTTCCGCACCACCGACGTGACCGGCGAAGTGATCCTTCCCGAAGGCACCGAAATGGTGATGCCGGGCGACAACGTGACCATCGGCGTCAAGCTGATCGCTCCGATCGCCATGGACGAAGGTCTGCGCTTCGCGATCCGCGAAGGTGGCCGCACCGTGGGTTCGGGCGTCGTCGCCAAGATCACCAAGTAAGGTGCTGCTCCGTTAAGGGGCGAAACTGAACACGAAGAGGCCCGGCGCTCCCAGGAGCTGCCGGGCCTTTTTGTGTGAGGGCAGGGCGCCTTCGCGGCCCGGAATTACGGTCGTTTCACGGTCATGTAATTTCCTGTCCGTTGGCCCTTGCCAGAAGGGGGCGCTCCCCGTATAGGCGCGCATCCGCAGACGAGATTCGTCCCGTCTGTCACGAGTTTTGAGGAAGGCCGCCCGCTCACGGGAAACCGGATGCACGCGGGGCGGTCTTTGTTTTTGGGAAATGCCGGGCAACCGGCGGCTCCTTGGCTCTTTCGCATCGGTAGTAGGACATGGAAGCTCAGAATATCCGTATTCGCCTCAAGGCGTTCGACCACCGCGTTCTCGACCAGGCCACTGGCGAGATCGCAGATACGGCCCGCCGCACCGGCGCTCTTATTCGTGGCCCCATTCCGCTGCCGACGCGTATCGAGAAGTTCACCGTGAACCGCGGCCCGCACGTCGACAAGAAGTCGCGCGAGCAGTTCGAGGTGCGCACCTACAAGCGGCTGCTCGACATCGTGCAGCCCAACGCCCAGACGGTCGACGCGCTGATGAAGCTCGATCTGGCTGCCGGCGTGAACGTCGAGATCAAGCTGGCCTGAGGCCAGCCGAAATGCCCCTCGCTCAGGTGAGGGGCCTCTATCGTTGGAGCCCTGATGGCTCCGCCTGACGATAGGGTGGATACCGCCGGAGAACCTCTCCGGGCTGCGTCCCCCGTCTCGCTCCCGAGGCCACCCGGCCAGCAGGAGCACTCAGCCCGGACGGGGCGATGCATCAAAATTCGGGCTGAACGGGGCCGCGATGCCATTTCGGTGTCGCGGTCTCACACGCACCTTGCGGATGGTCTGCAAGGTGCCTCTGTCGAGGAGTGAACTGACGATGCGCACCGGCGTTATCGCAAAGAAAGTCGGGATGACCCGCCTCTTCCAGGAGGACGGCCGGCACGTGCCCGTGACCGTTCTCGCGCTGGAAGATTGCCAGGTGGTCTCGCACCGCACCGCCGACCGCGATGGCTATTTCGCGGTCCAGCTCGGCGCGGGCGAAGCCAAGCACAAGAACGTTGCCAAGCCGCAGCGTGAACAATTCGCCAAGGCCGACGTCGGCCTGAAGAAGCAGGTTGCGGAATTCCGCGTGGACAGCGCCGATGCGCTGGTCCCGGTCGGCGCCACGATCAGCGCCGAGCATTTCATTGCCGGCCAGATGGTCGACATTACCGGCCACACGCAGGGCAAGGGCTTTGCGGGCGCCATGAAACGCTGGGGTTTCGGCGGTATGCGCGCCACCCACGGTGTCTCGATCTCGCACCGTGCCCACGGTTCGACCGGTAACCGCCAGGATCCGGGCCGCGTGTTCAAGGGCAAGAAGATGGCCGGCCACATGGGCGACCGTCAGCGCACCCAGCAGAACCTCGAAATCGTCCGCACCGACGCCGAGCGCGGCCTTCTCTTCGTCAAGGGCTCGGTACCGGGCGCGAAGAACGGCTGGCTGCTCGTCCGCGACGCCGTAAAGCTGCCGGCCCCGGAAGGCCTGCCTTTCCCGGGCGCGATCCTCGAGAAGAAGGCCCCCGTGGCTGACGAGACCCCCTCGGTGGTCGAAGCCGCGGCCGAAGAAGCCATCGTGACCGAAGCCGTCGAAACCGACGCGCCGGCCACCGAAGAAAACAAGGAAGGCTGAGCCATGAAAATCAAGGTTCAGAACATCGAGGGCAAGGCCTCGGGCGATATCGAGCTGTCGGATGACGTGTTCGGCATCGAGCCGCGCGCCGACATCCTGCACCGCGTGGTGACCTGGCAGCTCGAGAACCGCCGCGGCACCGCCCGCCCGACGCGCGAGCGTTCGGACGTGGCCCGCACCGGCAAGAAGTTCGGCCGCCAGAAGGGTGGCGGCACCGCCCGTCACGGCGACCGTGCGGCCCCGATCTTCATCGGCGGCGGCAAGGCACACGGCGCGCGCAAGCGTGACTTCGAGCAGTCGCTCAACAAGAAGATCCGTGCGCTCGGCCTCAAGATGGCGCTTTCGACCAAGGCCAAGAGCGGTCTGGTCGTCGTCGACAGCCTCGAGCTGAAGGACGCCAAGACCAAGGCGCTGAAGGGCCACCTCACCAAGGCCGGTCTGACCGGCAAAGTGCTGGTGATCGACGGCGAGCAGGTCGACGCGGGCTTCAAGAAGGCTGCCGGCAACCTCCCGGGCATCAACGTGCTCCCGGCGATCGGCGCCAATGTCTACGACATCCTCAACCACGACACGCTGGTGCTGACCAAGGCCGCTGTCGAAAAGCTGGAGGCGCGCTTCAATGGCTAAGAAGCAGACCGTGGACGCGCGTCACTACGATGTGATCATCGCGCCGCACATCACCGAGAAGTCGACCCTCGCGTCTGAACAGAACGCCGTGGTCTTCAAGGTCGCCAAGGATGCGACCAAGCCGCAGATCAAGGAAGCGATCGAGGCGATCTACGACAAGAAGGTCGTCGCCGTGAACACCCTGGTCCAGAAGGGCAAGACCAAGCGCTGGAAGGGCAAGGCCTACCAGCGTTCCGACGTGAAGAAGGCCATCGTCACCCTCGCCGAGGGTGAGATGATCGACATCACCAGCGGTATCTGAGGCCAAGGGACAGGAAACGAACAATGGCACTCAAGAACTACAAGCCGACCAGTCCCGCCCGCCGCGGCCTGATCCTGGTTGACAAGTCGGGGCTCTACAAGGGCAAGCCTGTCAAGGCGCTGACCGAAGGCAAGCGCAAGACCGGCGGCCGCAACAACAAGGGCCACGTCACCTCGCGCGGTATCGCCGGGGGCCACAAGCAGAAGTACCGCTTCATCGACTTCAAGCGTCGCAAGTGGGACATGCCGGCCACCGTCGAGCGTCTCGAGTATGACCCGAACCGCACCGCCTTCATCGCGCTGGTGAAGTACGAGGACGGCGAGCAGGCCTACATCATCGCGCCGCAGCGTCTCGCAGTCGGTGACCAGGTCGTGGCCGGCGAGAAGACCGACACCAAGCCGGGCAACGCCATGCTGCTCGGCCAGATGCCGGTCGGCACGATCTGCCACAACGTCGAGATGAAGCCGGGCAAGGGCGGCCAGATCGCCCGTTCGGCCGGCACCTATGTGCAGGTCGTCGGCCGTGACCGCGCTTTCGTGATCGTCCGCCTCAACTCGGGCGAGCAGCGTTACCTGCGCGCCGATTGCATGGGCACGGTGGGTGCGGTGTCGAACCCCGACAACGCCAACCAGAACTTTGCCAAGGCCGGCCGCTCGCGCTGGATGGGCAAGCGTCCGCTGACCCGCGGCGTCGCGAAGAACCCGGTCGACCACCCGCACGGTGGTGGTGAAGGCCGCACCTCGGGTGGCCGTCATCCGGTGACCCCGTGGGGCAAGCCGACCAAGGGTGCCCGCACGCGCCACAACAAGCAGACGGACAAGATGATCATCCGTTCGCGTCACGCGAAGAAGAAGAGGTAAGAGACGATGGCACGTTCCGTCTGGAAAGGTCCGTTTGTCGAGCTGAGCCTGCTGAAGAAGGCAGAAACGGCGCAGGAAACCACGAACGCCAAGCCGATCAAGACCTGGTCGCGGCGTTCGACGATCCTGCCGCAGTTCGTCGGGCTCACCTTCAACGTCTACAACGGGCACAAGTTCATTCCCGTTTCGGTTTCGGAAGAAATGGTCGGCCACAAGCTCGGTGAATTTGCGCCCACGCGCACCTTCCCCGGCCACGCTGCCGACAAGAAGGGCAAGCGCTAATGGGCAAGGCAAAGGCACCCCGCCGCGTGGGCGATAACGAGGCGCTGGCCGTCGGCACCACGATCCGTGGTTCGGCGCAGAAGCTCAACCTCGTCGCGGCCCTGATCCGTGGCAAGAAGGCCGAAGAGGCGATGAACATCCTCGCCTTTTCGAAGCGGGCGATGGCGCGCGATGCGAGCAAGGTGCTCGCCTCGGCGATCGCCAACGCTGAAAACAACCACAACCTCGACGTCGACGCGCTGGTCGTCGCTGAGGCGAGCGTCGGCAAGTCGGTGACGATGAAGCGCTTCCACACCCGTGGCCGTGGCAAGTCGACCCGGATCCTCAAGCCGTTCTCGCGTCTGCGGATCGTCGTTCGCGAAGCAGAGGAGGCCTGATATGGGTCAGAAGAGCAATCCGATCGGTCTGCGCCTGCAGATCAACCGCACCTGGGACAGCCGCTGGTACGCCGAAGGGCGTGACTATGCGCAGCTGCTCAAGGAAGACATCGCGATCCGCAAGTACATCATGAAGAACCTGCCCCAGGCGGCGGTTTCTAAGGTGGTGATCGAGCGTCCGGCCAAGCTGTGCCGCGTGTCGATCTATGCGGCCCGTCCGGGCGTCATCATCGGCAAGAAGGGCGCGGACATCGAGAAGCTGCGCTCGAAGCTGGCGACCATGACCGCGAGCGACGTGAAGCTGAACATCGTCGAGATCCGCAAGCCGGAAATCGACGCCAAGCTCGTCGCGCAGGGCATCGCCGATCAGCTGGTGCGCCGCGTGGCGTTCCGCCGGGCGATGAAGCGCGCGGTGCAGTCGGCGCTGCGTCTGGGTGCCGAAGGCATCAAGATCGTGTGCGGCGGCCGTCTTGGCGGGGCTGAAATCGCCCGCGTCGAATGGTACCGCGAAGGCCGCGTGCCGCTCCACACGCTGCGTGCGAACATCGATTACGCCGAGACCGAGGCGCTCACCGCCTACGGGATCATCGGGATCAAGGTGTGGATCTTCAAGGGCGAGATCCTCGCCCATGATCCGACCGCGCAGGACCGCCTGATGATGGAAGCCCAGACTTCCGGCGTCCGCCCGGCTCGTTGAGGTAACAAACCATGTTGCAACCGAAAAAGACCAAGTTCCGCAAGGCCTTCAAGGGCCGGATCAAGGGCGACGCCAAGGGTGGCACCACCCTCAACTTCGGCTCCTATGGCCTCAAGGCCCTTGAGCCGGAGCGGGTCACCGCTCGTCAGATCGAAGCGGCGCGTCGTGCCATCACCCGTCACATCAAGCGCCAGGGTCGTCTCTGGATCCGCGTGTTCCCCGATGTGCCCGTGTCGAAGAAGCCTGCCGAAGTCCGTCAGGGTAAGGGCAAGGGTTCGGTCGAATACTGGGCGGCGCGCGTGAAGCCGGGCCGCATCCTGTTCGAACTCGACGGCGTCGCCGGTCCGCTGGCCGCCGAAGCTTTCGAGCGCGCGGCGATGAAGCTGCCGATCAAGACCAAGGTCGTCGCCCGTCTCGGCGACACCAGCCACCTGGGAGGCGAATAATGGCCGATATCGCGGACCTTCGCACCAAGACCGATGACCAGCTGACCGCCGAGCTCACCGAGCTCAAGCGCGAGCAGTACAATCTTCGGTTCCAGGCTGCGACCAACCAGCTCGAGGCTCCCTCGCGCATCCGTCAGGTGCGCCGGACCATCGCGCAGATCAAGACGCTGCAGAGCGAGCGCGCGGCCAAGGCCGCGGCTGCCAAGGCGTAAGGAGAAAGCACATGCCCAAGCGCATCCTCGTCGGGACTGTGACCTCCGACAAGACCGACAAGACTGTGACCGTGCTGGTCGAACGCAAGGTGAAGCACCCGCTCTACGGGAAGATCATCCGTCGATCGAAGAAGTATCACGCGCACGACGAGCAGAACGAATACACCGTGGGCGACGTGGTGCGGATCGAGGAGACCCGCCCGATGTCGAAGACCAAGACCTGGATCGTGAAGGACCGGGTCGTGGCGGGCGGCGTGCAGGCGGTGGAAGCCGACCTCGACGTCGCTGCTGCGGGTAACTGAAACGTAGACGGAACTGCCGGGCCCCGGTCGGATCGGGCGTCCCGGTAAGCCAATGAGAAGGAAGACGGATCAATGATCCAGATGCAATCCAATCTCGACGTCGCGGACAACAGCGGCGCCAAGCGCGTCCAGTGCATCAAGGTGCTGGGTGGCTCGAAGCGTCGTACCGCGGGCGTCGGCGACGTGATCGTCGTCTCCATCAAGGAGGCGCAGCCGCGCACCAAGGTCAAGAAGGGCGACGTTCACCGCGCCGTGATCGTGCGCACCAAGAAGGACGTGCGTCGTCCCGACGGCACCGTGATCCGCTTCGACAGCAACGCGGCCGTGCTCGTGAACAAGAACGAGGAGCCGATCGGCACCCGTATCTTTGGCCCCGTGGTGCGCGAACTGCGCGGCAAGGGCTTCATGAAGATCATCTCGCTCGCTCCGGAGGTGCTGTAATGGCTGCCGCGAAGATCAAGAAGGGTGACCGCGTCGTCGTTCTGTCGGGCAAGGACAAGGGCCGCACCGGTACGGTTGCCCAGGTTCTCCCGAAGGACGGGAAGGTCGTCGTCGAGGGCGTGAACATCGTCGCCCGTCACCGCAAGCCGAGCCAGCAGAACCCGCAGGGTGGAATCGATCGCTTCGCCGCGCCGATGCACATCTCGAAGGTCGCTCTGGCTGATCCCAAGACCGGCAAGGCCACCCGCGTCCGCTTCGAAGTGAAGGACGGGAAAAAGGTGCGCGTCGCCGTCAAGAGTGGGGAGACCATCGATGGCTGATTACACCGCCCGGATGAAGGCCAAGTACGACAACGAGATCGTCCAGGCCATGACCGAGAAGTTCGGCTACAAGAACCGCATGGAGGTGCCCAAGCTCGAGAAGATCACGCTCAACATGGGTGTGGGCGAGGCGAGCCAGGACAAGAAGAAGGTTCAGACCGCCGCCGAGGAAATGGCGCTGATCGCCGGCCAGAAGCCGGTCATCACCCTCGCCAAGAAGTCGATCGCGCAGTTCAAGCTGCGTGAAGGCATGCCGATCGGTTGCAAGGTGACCCTGCGCCGCGAACGGATGTATGAATTCCTCGACCGTCTCGTGACCGTCGCCATGCCGCGCATCCGCGACTTCCGCGGGCTGAATCCGAAGTCGTTCGACGGCCGCGGCAACTACGCGATGGGGCTGAAGGAACAGATCGTGTTCCCCGAAATCAGCTACGACAAGATCGAGAAGGTGCGTGGGATGGACATCATCGTCACCACCACCGCCAAGACCGACGAAGAGGCGCGCGAGCTGCTGCGCCTGTTCGGCTTCCCCTTCCAGGGCGAGGCCAAGACCGAACAGAAGGAAGCGGCGTGAGCCGCTTCCCGTTAGAGACACGAAAGCAGAGAGCTTAAGTCCATGGCGAAACTGAGTTCCATCAACAAGAATGAGCGTCGCAAGAAGCTCGTCAAGCAGTACGCTGCGAAGTACGAGAAGCTGAAGGCGATCGCCAACGACGAATCCCTCGACGAGACCGAGCGCCTGGTCGCCCGTCTCAAGATGGCGGAGCTTCCGCGCAACGCGAACCCCACCCGGGTGCGCAACCGTTGCGCCACCACCGGCCGCCCCCGCGGCTATTACCGCAAGTTCGGCATCAACCGTATCGAACTGCGCGATCTCGGCAACAAGGGCCTGATTCCGGGCCTGACCAAGTCGAGCTGGTGAGGACACAAAGATGGCAATGACCGATCCTCTGGGTGATATGCTCACCCGCATCCGCAACGGCCAGCAGGCGAAGAAGGACTCGGTCCTCACGCCCGCGAGCAAGCTGCGCGCCAACGTGCTCGAAGTGCTCCAGCGCGAAGGCTACATCCGTGGCTATTCCGAGGACAACTCGGGCAAGCACCCGGCGCTGCGGATCGAACTGAAGTATTTCGAAGGCGAGCCCGCGATCAAGCACGTGGCGCGCGTCTCCAAGCCCGGCCGCCGGATCTATTCGGGCTCGAAGGAGCTCCCGACCGTCCGCAACGGCCTCGGCATCACCATCGTCTCGACGCCCAAGGGCGTGCTCTCGGATGCCGAGGCACGCAGCCACAACGTCGGCGGCGAAGTCCTGGCGGAGGTGTTCTGATGAGCCGCATCGGCAAGAAGCCGGTGGCGATCCCCGGAGGGGTGACGGCCACCATCGAGAACGGCACGCTCGTCGTGAAGGGGCCCAAGGGCACCCTGTCGATGGGTCTGTCGGACCTCATCACCTACTCGCTCGAGGACGGCGCGATCTCGGTCAAGCCGGCCAATGACAGCAAGCAGGCGCGCGCCTTCTGGGGCATGCAGCGCACGCTCGTGTCGAACCTGGTGGAGGGCGTCAGCGCCGGCTTCACCAAGATCCTCGACATCAAGGGCGTCGGCTACCGTGCCAACGCGCAGGGTCGCAATCTGAAGCTGCAGCTCGGCTACAGCCACGATGTCGACCTCGCCGTGCCCGAAGGTCTCGAGGTGAAGACCCCGGACCAGACCACGATCGAGATTTCCGGCTCGGACAAGCAGGCCGTCGGCCAGTTTGCCGCCGAAATCCGCCGCTGGCGCAAGCCCGAGCCCTACAAGGGCAAGGGGATTGCCTATCGCGGCGAGTACATCTTCCGCAAGGAAGGGAAGAAGAGGTAAGATGGCAAAGCTTTCCCTGTTCGAACGGCGCCGTCGCCGGGTCCGCACCGCGCTGCGCGCGCGTGCCGGTGGCAAGCCCCGTCTCTCGGTGCACCGCACCGGTCGCCACATCTACGCCCAGATCATCGACGATGCCGCCGGCCGCACGGTCGCCGCTGCCTCGACGCTCGGCACCAAGGCGAGCGGCGCGAATGTCGATGCCGCTGCCGAAGTCGGCAAGCAGATCGCCGAGGCCGCCAAGAAGGCGGGCGTGACGACTGTCGTGTTCGATCGCGGCGGGTTCCTGTTCCATGGCCGCGTCAAGGCGCTGGCCGATGCCGCCCGCGAAGGCGGGCTGGAGTTCTGACAATGGCTGACGAAAACACCATCGACACCGTCGACGTGGCGGGCGACATCGGCGGCGACGCCGGCGAGAGCCAGGGCCGTCGCGGTCGTGGCCGTGGCGGCAACCGCGAAGGCGGCGAAGGCCGTGGTCGCGGGCGTGGCCGTGACGACCGTCGCGGGCCCAAGCAGGAAGAAGATGACGGCATCATCGAGAAGCTGGTGCACATCAACCGCGTCTCCAAGACCGTGAAGGGCGGTAAGCGCTTCGGCTTTGCGGCACTGGTCGTGGTCGGCGACGGCCAGGGCCGCGTCGGCTTCGGCCACGGCAAGGCCCGCGAAGTGCCGGAAGCGATCACCAAGGCGACCGCTTCGGCGCGCAAGAAGATGATCCGCGTTCCGCTCAAGGAAGGCCGCACCCTGCACCATGACGGCAATGGCCGTTTCGGCGCGGGCAAGGTGACCCTGCGCACCGCGCCTCCGGGCACCGGCATCATCGCCGGCGGTCCGATGCGCGCCGTGTTCGAGAGCCTCGGCGTTGCCGACGTGGTGACCAAGTCGGTCGGCACCTCGAACCCCTACAACATGATCCGCGCCACCTTCGACGCGCTGCAGGACCAGACTTCGCCGAAGTCGGTTGCCCAGCGTCGCGGCAAAAAGGTTGCCGACCTCCTAGGTCGGGGCGGGGCCAGCGCAGCCGAGGCGGAAGCCGAAGCTGCCGCGATCGTGGAGTAATCTTCAATGGCTACCATCAAGATCAAGCAGATCGGCTCTCCGATCCGTCGCCCCGCCAGCCAGCGCCAGATCCTCATCGGTCTGGGTCTGAACAAGATGCACAAGGTGGTCGAGCGTCAGGACACCCCCGAGGTGCGCGGCGCGATCGCCAAGATTCCGCATCTGGTGCAGGTGATCGACTGAAGTGAAGCTCTATCGGTGCCTGGTCAGGGGTGAGAATTTTCCCGGCCAGTTGATCGGTAAGAAGGGATTGGTCGGCTTCTACACCACGCGTTGGGTAGAAGCCGTTTCCCTTGAAGAGGCGGAAATGTCGGCGCTCGAAGCGATGCGCATCGACCCGGCATTCGAGATTGTCAGCCCGAAGCTGCGCAAGCAGTTCAAGGCGATGGTTTACTTCGACAAGATTGTCGAAGTGCCGCCGGAGACGCCTAGGGTGCCCAACAAGGGCGCTACTTGGTTTGAAATCTAACAGCGCGACAAAAGCGAAAGCGAGTGCACGACATGAAACTGAATGACATCCGCGACAACGCCGGTGCCCGCAAGGGCCGCGTCCGTGTCGGCCGTGGTATCGGCTCGGGCAAGGGCAAGACCTCGGCCCGCGGCCAGAAGGGCCAGAAGGCCCGTTCGGGCGTTGCCATCAAGGGCTTCGAGGGCGGCCAGATGCCGCTCCACATGCGCCTGCCGAAGCGCGGCTTCAACAACCCCTTCGCCAAGGACTACGCCGAGGTGAACGTCGGCATGATCCAGAAGTTCATCGACGCGGGCAAGCTCGACACCGGCGCCACCATCACCGAGGAAGCCCTGCGCAATGCGGGCCTCGTGCGCGGCGGCAAGGACGGCGTGCGCCTGCTCGGCAAGGGTGAGATCACCGCCAAGGCCACCTTCGCCGTGACCGGCGCCACCAAGGGCGCGATCGCCGCGGTCGAAAAGGCCGGCGGCAGCGTCGAAGTCGCCCCCGCGCCGACCCCCGAGCACGAGAAGAAGCTCGCCCGCCGCGAGGCCAACAAGGCCGCCAAGGCCAAGTAATCGACAAAAGGCGGCGCGCGGGGGTTCGACAAGAGCCCCCGCGCTCCCTATTTACGCTCTCGCGCGCCGACCTGCCCCTTCTTCCGGGGGCATCCCGACGAGGGTGGGGCGCGCAGGACATGGTCCACGCGGTGCCTGATGGGGGCAGAGCCGCCGGGCCAAGAGCTAGGATCGACACGACGACATGGCATCACGCGCCGACAATATCGCGAGCAACCTGAACCTCGGCAATTTCGCCAAGGCGACCGAGCTCAAGCAGCGCATCTGGTTCACGATCGGTGCGCTGATCGTCTTCCGCTTCCTCAGCTTCGTGCCGCTGCCCGGCGTCAACCCGCTGGTTCTTGCCGAACTCTACGACCAGACCCGCGGCGGCATCCTCGACCTGTTCAACGCCTTCTCGGGCGGCAGCCTCGAGCGCATGAGCCTCATCGCGCTTGGCGTCATGCCCTACATCACCTCCTCGATCGTGGTGCAGATGGCCTCGGCGCTGCACCCGTCGCTCTCGGCGCTCAAGAAGGAAGGCGCTTCGGGGCGCCAGAAGCTCAACCAGTACACCCGCTACGGCGCGGTGCTGCTGTGCGCGATCCAAGGCTATTTCCTTGCCGTGGGCCTTGAAAGCTTCGCCGCGCAGAACGGCCTGCAGGCGGTGGTCGATCCGGGCTACATGTTCCGCATCGTCGCTGTCATCAATCTCGTCGGCGGGACCATGTTCCTGCTGTGGCTCGGCGAGCAGATCACCAGCCGCGGCATCGGCAACGGCATCTCGCTGATCATCATGGCGGGCATCGTTGCCCAGTTCCCGAGCTTCGCCACCAACCTCTTCGAAGGCGGCCGCACCGGCGCGATTTCCTCGCTGGTGATCATCGGCTTCCTCGTGATGGTGGTCGGTCTGATCCTGCTCATCTCCTTCATGGAGCGCGCCCAGCGCCGCCTGACGATCCAGTATCCCAAGCGCGCGACGCAGCGCGGAATGATGCAGGCGGAGCGGTCCTACCTGCCGCTCAAGATCAACACCGCGGGCGTGATCCCGCCCATCTTCGCCAGCTCGCTGCTGCTGCTGCCGCTGACGATCACCCAGTTTGCCGGCAATTCGGTCGACACCGAGAGCGGGTTCTACACCGTGCTCCAGGCGCTCAACCAATATCTCGCCCATGGCCAGCCGCTCTACATGACGCTCTACGCCATCGGGATCATCTTCTTCTGCTTCTTCTACACCGCGGTGGTATTCAACCCCGAGGAAACGGCAGACAACCTTAAGAAGAACGGCGGCTCGATCCCCGGCATTCGTCCGGGCAAGCGCACGGCGGACTATCTCGAATATGTCCTCACCCGCATCACCGTGGTGGGCGCGCTCTACCTGACTCTGGTCTGCGTGCTGCCGGAATACATGATCGCGCAAACGGGGATCCCGCTGTTCCTCGGCGGCACCAGCCTGCTGATCGTCGTCAACGTGACGGTGGACACCATCAGCCAGATCCAGTCGCACCTTCTGGCGCTGCAATATGGCGACCTGATCAAGAAGGCCAAGCTCAAGGGCAGGATGCGCTGATATACGACATTAGTCGGCTTGACGCGCCTTGCCACTTGGTTGAACCCGTAAGTCTGAAAGAACGTGCCGGGCAGCGACCCGCGGCGATATTGGGGGACGGTTCGTGAACATCATTCTTCTTGGCCCTCCCGGCGCCGGCAAGGGGACGCAGAGTGCGGGCCTGGTCGAACGTCACGGGATGCGCCAGCTATCCACCGGCGACATGCTGCGCGCCGCGGTCAAGGCGGGCACGCCCGTCGGGCTGCGCGCGAAGGAAGTCATGGAGCGCGGCGAGCTGGTATCGGACGAGATCGTCTCCGACCTGATCGACGCCGAACTCGCCGCAATGGCGCCTGAAACAGGCGCGATCTTCGACGGCTATCCCCGCACCGCCGCGCAGGCCGATGCGCTCGATGCCATTCTGGCGAAGAACGGCCGGGTGCTCGATCACGTGATCGAACTCGAGGTCGACGAGGACGCGCTGGTCGAGCGAATCACGGGCCGTTTTTCCTGCGGCAACTGCGGTGCGCTCTATCACGACACCGCCAATCCGCCCGCGACGCCGGGCGTGTGCGATGCCTGCGGCAGCACCGAGTTCAAGCGCCGTCCGGACGACAACGAGGAAACTGTGCGCACCCGCATGGCGGAATACCGCGCCAAGACCGCGCCGATCCTGCCGGGCTACGAGGCGCGCGGGATCGTCACCCGCATCGACGGCATGGCCGCGATCGACACGGTCGCAGGCCAGATCGACGCCATCCTCAAGGGCTGATTGCGGCCCCGGGGGCTTGCGGCATCGCCGCCTTTGCCGCAGCCTTGTGCGATGATCGCAAGGGAGGGTCTTGCCATGAAGCAGTTTTCGCGAGCCGGTGCTGGCGCGCTTGTCCTGTCCGCCCTCGTGGCCGCCAGTCCGGCCGCGGCCGAGGTCGTACGCGCGGATGAGGACAGCTTTGTCACTCGTCACGAAGTGGTGGTCGAGGCGAGCCCGAAGGACGTGTGGCTCGCCCTGATCTCGCCTTCCGGCTGGTGGCAATCCGAGCATACGTGGTCGGGGGATGCGAAGAACCTCTCCCTGATGCCCAAGGCGGGCGGGTGCTTCTGCGAAACCATCCCCGAGGTGGATGAACCGGGGCGCTTCACGCTCGAGGGCAGTGTCGAGCACATGCGGGTCGTTCAGGCCTATCCGGAGCGTGCGCTGCGGATGGTCGGCAGCCTCGGTCCGCTCCAGAGCGAGCCGGTGACCGGCGTGCTCACCATCGCGATCAGCACCACGCCCAAGGGCACGCGGATCTTGTGGGAATACAATGTCGGAGGTCCGATGCGCTACGAGGTGGCGGTGATCTCCAAGGCCGTGGATGGGGTGATGGGCGCGCAGATCGCCGCATTGGCCAAGCCCTTGGGTGTGGTCGCCATGCCGGCATCTGTGCCGCCGCCTGCTGCCGAAGCACCGGCCGAAGCCAAGCCGGAGCCGGCAGGGCAGGGCGGGGCGAAGGTGGCTCCGCCTTCCGCACCAGCTGCTGCTGCCAAGCCAGGTCCCGCACCCGCGCCAGCTCCGGCCAAGGCCGGGACGCCCGTGACGCTGCCCGGGATCAAGCCGACGCCCGGGCCTGCTGCCGCGCCCGCTCCAGCGGCGAAGCCCGCCGACAAGCCGGCGTCGAAGCCGGCGACCAAGACGCCGTCCGTGGACGAGGCTTTCAGCGATATCGGCGACAAGCCGCCGCGCTGAACGCACCGGCATCATGCGTTGCTTGCGCGTCCTGGGCTTCTATGCCTGATGCGGTTGACCTGAAGGGCGAATCGGCCTATGCGCGCCCCTCATTCGACATGTTCGAAGCAAGTTCGGCAGGCATCGCCCTTGCGCGTGCCGACCGGACTTTTTGCCGTTTGCGCACCAGCGCTCGGCAGGCGAGCGTGGGGAATGAATGTCGCGTTGAGATAGGGGTGGTTCCTCAAGGACCGTCAAACCCCTGTGGAGCATGGAGAAATAAGTGGCTCGTATTGCCGGGGTCAATATCCCCACCAACAAGCGCGTGATCATCGCGCTGACCTATATTCACGGGATCGGCCGTACCACCGCCGTCCAGATCGCTGACAAGCTGGGCATCGCGCACACCGCGCGTGTGCAGGATCTCTCGGACGAGGAAATCCTGCGCATCCGCGAAACCATCGATGCCGATTTCACCGTCGAAGGCGACCTGCGTCGCCAGACCGCGATGAACATCAAGCGTCTGATGGACCTGCGCGCCTATCGCGGCCTGCGTCACCGTTCGGGCCTGCCCGTCCGCGGCCAGCGCACCCACACCAACGCCCGTACCCGCAAGGGCAAGGCCAAGCCCATCGCGGGCAAGAAGAAGTAAGCAGGGCCTTCGGGCTCCCGCTTTTTCCTTCTGACGAGCTAGAGGAATATAGAGAATGGCACGCGAACCAGGCCGTATCCGGCGCCGTGACAAGAAGAACATCACCAGCGGCGTGGCGCACATCAACGCCAGCTTCAACAACACCATGATCACCATCACCGACGCGCAGGGCAATGCCATCTCGTGGTCGTCCGCCGGCATGATGGGCTTCAAGGGCAGCCGCAAGTCGACGCCCTACGCCGCGCAGGTCGCCGCCGACGATGCCGGCAAGAAGGCCGCCGAGCACGGCGTCCGCACCCTCGAAGTCGAAGTGAAGGGCCCGGGTTCGGGCCGTGAAAGCGCCCTGCGGGGTCTTGCAGCCGTCGGCTTCAACATTACCTCGATCCGCGACGTGACCCCGATCCCGCACAACGGGGTCCGTCCGTCCAAGCGTCGCCGCGTCTGATCCGCCGGGATGGCGGGGGCGCGTATCGCCTCCGCCGCCCGATCGGGTCAGATGCCCGCGCCCCTCGCGCCCGCGCATCCGGCCCGCCCAAGTTTGAAACGCCCGAAAGGCGAATTAGGGGAAATCCATGTCCGTCAACACCAAGAACTGGCAGGAACTCAAGAAACCCAACTCCCTGGAAATCAAGGATGGCGGCGATCGTCAGCGCAAGGCGATCTTCGTGGCCGAACCGCTCGAGCGGGGCTTCGGCCTGACGCTCGGCAACGCGCTGCGCCGGGTGCTGCTCTCCAGCCTGCAGGGCGCCGCGATCACCTCGATCAAGATCGAGAACGTGCTGCACGAATTCTCGAGCCTCGCCGGCGTGCGCGAGGATGTCACCGACATCGTCCTCAACGTCAAGCAGATCGCGCTGAAGATGGAAGGCGAAGGCCCGAAGCGGCTCCAGCTTTCGGCCACTGGCCCGGGTGAAGTCCGCGCCGGCGACATCGCTGTGACCGGCGACATCGAGGTGATGAACAAGGATCTCGTGATCTGCCATCTCGACGAAGGCGCGACGCTCAACATGGAGCTGACCGCCGACACCGGCAAGGGCTACTCGCCGGCTGTCGCCAACCGTCCGGCCGATGCGCCGATCGGGCTGATCCCGGTCGACTCGCTCTATTCGCCCGTGCGTCAGGTGAGCTACAAGGTCGAGAACGCCCGCGTCGGGCAGGAGCTCGACTACGACAAGCTCTCGCTGACTGTCGAGACCGACGGCACCGTCACTCCGGAAGACGCCGTGGCCTATGCCGCGCGCATCCTCCAGGACCAGCTAACGCTGTTCGTCCACTTCGAGGACGGCATCCCGCAGCCGGTCGGCCAGATGATCGGCCACGCCGTGCAGCCGGAAGAGAGCGACGCCAACCAGCTCAACCGCTACCTCCTCAAGAAGGTGGACGAGCTGGAGCTCTCGGTGCGTTCGGCCAACTGCCTCAAGAACGACAACATCATCTACATCGGCGATCTGGTCCAGAAGACCGAAGCCGAGATGCTGCGCACGCCGAACTTCGGCCGCAAGTCGCTCAACGAGATCAAGGAAGTGCTCTCGAGCATGGGCCTGCGCCTCGGGATGGACATCCCTGGATGGCCGCCCGAGAACATCGAGGAAATGGCCAAGAAGCTCGAACAGGAACTTCTCGGTTGATGAACAGGGAGCCCCCGCGAAAGCGGGGGCTCTCCGCAAGGGCAGGTCGGACCCTTTCCGACCAGAACCGGGCTACCTCATACGGGCCCCTTTCGAACAAAGGATGAAGTAAAATGCGTCATGGTATTTCGGGCCGCAAGCTGGGCCGCCGCACGGGTCACCGCAACGCCCTGTTCCGCAACATGGCCGCCGCGCTGATCAAGCACGAGCAGATCACCACCACTCTGCCCAAGGCCAAGGAACTGCGCCCCTACGTCGAGAAGCTGATCACGCTGGCCAAGCGTGGCGGCCTGTCGAACCGTCGCCTCGCGATGGCCCGTCTGGGTGACGAGACGCAGCTCAAGAAGCTGTTCGAGGTCCTCGCCGAGCGTTACTCGGATCGTGACGGCGGATACACCCGCGTGCTGCGCGCCGGTGTCCGCGCCGGTGACGCCGTGCAGATGGCGATCATCGAACTCGTCGACCGCGACGAAGCCGCCAAGGGCCAGGACAGCGGCCCGGTGCAGTCGGAAGACGAATACGAAGACGCGTAAGCCGCGTTTCGGGATACAGCGAAGGGGCCGGGGCGGTAACGCTTCCGGCCCTTTCCTTTTGTGGGCGGCCAGATAGGTTGCGCGCCATGATCCGCACCGCATTCGCAGCCGCCGCGCTGCTCCCCGCCGTCGCCGCCTCCGCCCAAAACCAGCAGGAGGCGCTCGACGCCCGCTACGAGCGCGCGCTTGCGGCTGGGTACAAGGCGCTGATGCTGTGCAGCGCCATCGCCAATGCCGAGCGCAACGGCGCGATCCGCACGCCCGAGAGCGTCGCCGCATGGGAGCTGGTAGGCATCCAGTCTCCGCAGGCGGCCGTGATCGGCGACCTGCCACACACGATCCTGCGCAACGTCTCGGGACAGATCGCCGAAGTGCAGGTGCGCTGGGCCGAGGGCATGCCGGCGCGGGTCGCCGTTCATGACGGACCCGACAACGGCTGTGCGATCCGGCCCCTTGGCGCGCCCGAACGGTCGCTTCCGTCGGAGCCCGCGCAGACCGTGCCGGCAACCGCGGCGCAGGAGCCGTCTGCTGACAGCGGCAAATCCCGCGGGCGCATCCGCCGCCCGGTGGATGATCGCGGAAGGAAGGTGATAGTCCTGGCCGCCCGGGCGCTCGACCACACGCGCACCGAAACCTACGGCAAGGGCGCGCGCACCACGGCGCTTGTCGTCCGCAGCTTCCATCCCGATGGCTCGCGCGATTTCAATGCCACGTTCTATGCCGACGGCTTTTCGGAAGCGACTCCGCTGCGCACCTGGTCGGTCGCCAAGTCCATCGCCGCGACGCTGGTGGGTGCCGCTGTCCAGCGCGGTGAGGCGGATGTGAACGCCTCCGCCGGTCTCGGCCTGTCTGCCGCCGACCCGCGCCGTGACATCACCGTCGACCACCTGCTGCGCATGGCTTCGGGCCGCTACTCCGACACGCCGGGGAACCGCACCGATCCGCTCTATTTCGGCGGGGCTACCGTCGCGGAGGTCGCGCTCGACTGGCCGCTGGTTGCCGCGCCGGGCAGCACCTTCCGCTACGCCAACAACGACACGCTCGCCGCCGTGGCTGCCATCAAGGGGACCTTCGAAGCCCATCCTCCCGCCAGGTTCTTTGCAGAGCTGGGCATGAAGGGAACGGTGGCCGAGACAGATTGGCAGGGCGACTACATCCTTTCCTCGCAAGTCTGGGCGACGGCGGAGGACCTGGCGAAGCTCGGCCAGCTCTATCTCGAAGACGGGGTTTGGAACAACAAGCGCATCCTGCCCGAGGGCTGGGTGAAGTACGTCACCACCCCCAGCGGGCCGCAGCCACCCACCGGCACCTTTGGCTATGGCGCGGGGTTCTGGCTCCTGAACCGCGAGGAGGGCGTGCCGCCCGACACCTTCGCCGCCATCGGCAATCGCGGACAATATGTGGTGATCGTGCCCTCGCGGAAGGTCGTGATCGTGCGCCGGGGCGAGGATCCGGCAGGCTCGGGCTTCGACATCGCGGCCTTCACGCGCGATGTTCTAGCCGCTCTGGAAGAGTAGCTCATAGCGGCGATGCGTTCATCAAAGCGGCGATTAAACTTAACAACACCTGACATCCCGATTCAGCTTCGCCACACCCCGAATCACGCAAAACGGCCTCGACACCTGCGGCAATCCCGCCTCCGGGTGATGGACGAGGACCTTACGATGACCACCACGACCAACCGGCTGGCCTCCGGCAAATCGGCCCGGCTCGTGCTCGGCGCGGTCGCGGCCACGGCGCTGACCGCAGCCTCGGCGACCCCTGCCATGGCGCGCGACCGCGACCGCGACGGCATCAGCGCGGGCGAGATCATCGCCGGCGCCGTGGTGATCGGCGGCATCGCGGCGCTGGCGGGCGCCTTCGACGGTGATCGCGACCGCTGGGACCGGCGCGATTTCCGCGGCGACCGCTGGGATCGGCGCGGCGACTGGGATCGCGGGGGCTGGGGCTTCGCCGGTGGTCCGCGCGCCGCTGTCGACCGCTGCGTGCGCGCTGCCGAGAACCAGGCCCGGCGCTTCGGCGGTTACCGCTTTGCCGACGTGATCGACGTGCGCGACATCGACCGGACCCGCGAAGGGTTCCGCGTGCGCGGTCGGATCGATGTGGGCGGCGGCTGGAACCGCAGCGACCGCGGGCGCTTTACCTGCCGCATTGATGGGCGCGGTGCGCCGCTGATCGACTTCGACGGCATCCGCGGCCTGCGCTGATCCCTCATCTCTTCCCCTCGCGCGCGGGTCTCCTGCCTTATCGTCCCGCGCGCACCCTTGCCGCCCCGTCAGCGCTCCACTCGCTGGCGGGGCGGCTTCATTTCGGGTCGCCTCGGCCGGTTCAGCCCAGCGCAAGCCTCGCACGGCTAGTCTCGTCCGCATCCGGCCTTGGTGGGGGCCACAACATCGACAGGAGAGAGCAGCAATGGCTCTGATGTTTCGCGCGACCCTGATCGCGGGCGCGCTTGCCGGCACCACCCTTGTTTCCGCGCCCGCCGCCGCTGCGCCGCTTTCCGCGACGCCGGCGTTGGGCAGCCCTTCCGTCGTCCTTGCCCACAGCCGCTTCGATCCCGCCGCTGACAGCGCCGAATGGCGCCGCTGCGGCTGGGGCTGGGGGCGCCGCTGCGGCTGGGGCGGTGGCTGGGGCGGCCGTGGCTGGCGCCGCAACCGCATCGACGGCGGCGACGTCTTGATCGGCGCCGCCATCATCGGCGGCGCCATCGCCATCGCCAATGCCAACAATCGCCGCCAGCGCGACCGCGACGTGGTGGTCGTCGAGCGCGACGCCGATTTCCGCGACCGCGACTGGGAACGCGACCGCAACTGGGACCGCCGCGACGATCGCCGTTCGGCCCCGCGCGGTACGGGCGCCTCGGGCCTCGATAATGCGGTGAACATCTGCCTCGACCGGATCGAGCGCGACGTGCGGGTCGACACGGTCGACAATGTCGAGCGCACCGGAGCCGGGTGGCGGGTGAGCGGGGCGCTCTATGACGGCTCCGCGTTCCAGTGCCGGATCGGCAACAGCGGCCAGATCGACGGGATCGACTATGGCCGGGGCTTCTCGGGTGTCGGGTTCAACGGCGGTGATGCTCCGGCTGCGCCGCGGGCCGCCGGCCAGTTCGACGACAGCTACTACGCCGATGCCCGTGCGCGGGTCGGCGGGACGGTGCGGCCCGACATCGCGGTGAGCGAGACCACGGTCCAGGTCGCGCGGGTGCCGCAGGGCACGGCTTTGAGCCCGGCTCTTGGCACGGCCATGCCTGCCTATCCCGGCGGCCCGATCCCGGGCGAGGTGATCCCCGAGACGATCGACGGCGATATCGGCGGCTGATGCGAGCGAGAGGGGCCTCAGTGCCCCTCCCGGTCCCCGCCATAGCTCGGCAGACCCCATTCCCAGCCGATCGCGGCGCTGCGCAGCGCGAATCCGCAGGCAAAGGCGAGCGCCCATGCGGCGGCATCGGCAAGACCGAGCAGCGGCGCCGCGAGCATCCCTGCCACACACAGCGCCGAGGCGAGGGCGGCAGGGGTGACGTAGAGTTCGGGGCTCATGATGATCGAGGGGCGGCCGGCGACCACGTCGCGGATGATGCCGCCGACGCTGCCGGTGATGACGCCCATCAGCGCCGCGGGCACCGGCGGGATGCCGTAGGCGAGCGCCTTGGCGCTGCCAAGCACGGCATAGGCGGCAAGGCCCGCGCCGTCGGCGTAGTCGAAGCCCTTGCCCTCCCACCAGCGCACCGGCGTGAACCACGCGATCAGCGCCGTGCCGAGGCATACGGCGGCGACCCAGGGATCGTCGATCCAGAACACCGGTGCCCGGATCAGCAGGTCGCGCACCGTCCCCCCGCCGACGCCGGTGACGAGGGCGAAGAAGGCCATCGTCACGAAGGTCTGCCTGAGCCGCGCCGCCAGCACCGCGCCCGACAGCGCAAAGATCGCGATGCCGGCCAGGTCGAGAAGGTCGAGGATCGGGGTCAGGACGGTCGGGGTCATTTCGTCCCTGCGGCCACCGGACGCGCCTTGCGGCGGCGGAACATCAGCACGCAGCCGATCAGCGCCCCTGTCAGCGACAGGGCTGCGAAGAGGATCAGCACCGGGTGGCTGGTGTCCTCGCGTTCGGAGAGGTCCATTATGTGAAGGCCCCACGCGAAGTCGAAGGCACGCCACCAACGGGTGCGCACCGCCTCGATCTCGCCGGTGTCGCGCCCGACGTAGATATTGGTGCCGTCCGTCAGCGCCACCTGCCACACTGCCAGCGGGCGGCGGAAATCGAACGGGGTGCGCTCGGCGGGGAAGAGCGTGACGCGCGCGACCTTCTCCCCGCCCACGATCCTCTCGGCCACCAGCGCCCGCGCCGCAGCGGCGTCGAGCGGCGCGAGCGCGGCCCCGGTCGCGAAGTCGACCCGCCGCGTGGCACCGTCGAGCGTCGTCAGGATCGCCACCGCGCGCCCGTCCTGCATCGTGACGCGCATCTCCTTGAGGCCCGCCTCGGGCGCGGCAAGGGTGCTGCCGGGGATTACGAGCGGGCTTGCCGGCCGTTCGCGGCGCAGGTGATCGCCGCGCACCTCGTCGATGGGGCGCGCCACCATGACGAGGCCGGTCGCCAGCCACATGGCGATCGGCACGCCGACCAGCCAGCCGAGCCAGATGTGCCACTTGGCAAGGGAGCGCATGGAGAGAAGCTTCATTCCCGCGCCATGACGAAGGGCGCTCAGCCGTGCAAGATGTTCCCGATCGCCTCGGCGGCGGCGATGCAGTCGAGGTCGGCCCAGCGCGGCCCGATCACCTGCATCCCGCAGGGCAGCTCGGCTCCCAGATAGGTGCCCGACCCGATCGGCAGGACGGTCGAGGGCAGGCCCGGGAAGGTCGCCATGCCGGACCACACGAGGCCGCTCCCGCCCGGTTCCTCCTCCCCGTCGATGGTCAGCGTCCCGCGGAACACCGCCTTGTCGGCGTGGGGCACGGCGAGCACCGGAGCGGGCGGGGCGAGGACGAAGTCGTATTGGGCGAACAGCGCCTCCCACTGCGCCATGCAGGTCGCCTGCGCGTTCATCAGCGCAAACCAGTCGGTCGCGGTGGCGCGCTTGCCGTCGGGGGTGGGGCCGCCGCCCGACATGGTGATGTTCATCATCTTGAGATAGCTGCGGTAATGCGTCGCCTGATCGGGCAGGAGGTCGCTCGCGCGGTCGATCCGCACCCCGGCACGCGCCAGCGTTTCGAGCGCGGCTTCGGTCGGCTCAAGCACGCTGGCATCCACCGGCGCGCCGGGCAGCTGCGTGACCGCCAGCAGGCGGCATTCCTTCAGCGGCTTCCGTCGGCGGCGCAGAGGTACCTCGGCACCGACCTCGACCAGCACGGCGAGGTCGGCGGCATTGCGGGCGAGCGGCCCTGCGATGCTGAGCGGCCCGTCGGCGGCGGCGACGAAGCCCTCGCGGCGGCTCATCGCGGGGTGATCGTGGCCGTGCTTGGGAACAAGGCCCCAGGTCGTCTTGTGCCCCCAGACGCCGCAGAAATGCGCCGGTACCCGCACCGATCCGCCAATGTCCGTGCCGTAGTCGCACGCAACCATCCCGCTCGCCACCGCCGCGGCGCTCCCACCCGAGGAGCCGCCGGGGGAACGCTCCGGATTGTGCGGATTGCGCGTGCGGCCATAGACCGGGTTGAAGCTCTGCCAGTCGGTGAGATCGACCGGCACGTTGGTCTTGCCGATGATGATCGCGCCCGCCGCCTTCAGCCGCCGCACCAGCAGTGCATCGCGCGGGGCCGGCTGATCGCGGAACTGCGGATGACCCCAGGTGGTGGGAAGCCCCGCAACGTCGAAGCTCTCCTTGATGGTCATCGGCACGCCATAGAGCGGCTGGTCGTGCCGAGGACCCGCAGCATCGAGCGCGCGGGCTTCGGCGTAGGCCGCCTCGAAGTTGGGCACGGCGAGCGCGTCGATCTCGCAATCGAGCTTTTCGACCCTCACGATTGCGGCATCGACCGCCTCGGCAACGCTCATCTTGCCCGCGCGCACGGCGGCGCTGGTCGCGAGCGCGCCCGCCTTGTCGGTGAGTTTCGGATAGGCCATGCGTGATCCCCCTCGGCCCTGATGGTCTAGCGGGCGGCGCGGGCGGGCAAAAGAGTCAGGTTTGCGGTTGTCGTCAGTTCAGGCGCTGGAGCCGCGCCGAGACACGCGCCGTGACATCGACGGGCAGGTAGAGCCCTTCGCCGTGGGCGGTGATCTGCCCGGTCGCGATGTTCTCGATGGCGATGGAGTAGTCGGTGATCCGCCCCTTGCGCGCGGCGAGGGCGCGTTCGATCTTGCTCCGCAGGCTTTCGAAGTCCTTCTCGAAATTCTGCGCGAGGGCATCGCTGATGGTGCTCTGGAATTCGGGAGAATTGGCGAGTGCGAAAAGAAAGGCCTCGCCGACGATGTCGGTCTCGCCCGTGATCGCCACGTCGGCAAAGCCGACCGCGCGCGAGCCCGGGGTGCTCACGGGCCGCGCGGTGAGCCAGATCGTGCCGCTCGCCTGCTCGATCACGGGAAGGTCAGAAGTTGCGGTGAAGCGCCCGCCGACAGCAATCCGGCCCTTGCCTGTGCCATAGACCCTGATGTCCTCGAAACGCGCCGTGACCGAACCGTAATCGCGGATCGCAAAGGGCCGTGCCGCGCGCTTGGCAAGGGCCTTGGCGATCACCGGCTCGAGCACGGCATAGTCGGCGACCACCGGGATGTGCAGCAGCGAGTCTGTCTCCGCCGCGTCGCGTCGGGCGAGCGGCGGGAGCGGACCGGGCGCGTTCGCCTCGGGCTTGATCCCGACATATGTCTCGAACAGCGCGTCGAGCCCGAGCCGCAGCGTCAGCTCGCGCCCGCGCACCTCGTAACCGCCGAAGCGGAACGCCTGCGGGGTCAGCCGGCCCCACACCGCCGGGTTGGCGCGGTTCAATTCGATCACCTGATGCGCCTCGCGCCAGCCTGCCTGCGCGGTCGGCTTGACCGGCAGACGCGCGAGCTCGCGGGCGACGATCCGTTCCACCTGCCGCTTCACCGGAGCAAGCTCGCGGTCGGCCTCGCTGGTGAATGTGATCCGCCGCCCGAGGAAGTCGATCCCCGGCGCGCGGGTCCAGCGATAGTCGATCCGGCTCTGCCCGGCGAGGGTCCAGTCGCGCGTCAGGTCGAGCCGGAGCGACATCGCGACCTCGGCGGCACCCGTTCCGGTCTCGCCCTTGAAGATCCCCGCCACATCGCGCGCCGCCAGCGTGCCGCTGACCGGCATGGTGACGAGCAGCGCCTGCCCCTTGCCGCCGAGCCTTATCCGCCCGCGCGTCACCTGGCCGACAATGCGACATTCGATCTTCGGCGACTTCACCTCGAACAGCGCCAGATCGACCTTCTTCGAGGCGATGCATTCGCTGCCCGGGCGGTCGATCTGCCACAGCCGGCGGGGTAGCTCACGCTCGAGAGCGCGCTCGAGATCGGCGAGGTCGACCTTGAGATCGACGGCCACCTGCGAGGGCTCCTGCGGCAGGGCGATGCGGTCGGTGGCGCGGGGCGGGGCGGCCGGCAGGCGCTCGGCTGCGTCGGAACAGCCAGCGAGCAGCGCCAGAACGGCTGCCGCGCCTGCCATCGCGACCCTGCGCAGCGCTCCCACGGCCTATTCTCCTGCCCCGTTGACCCGACGCTGCCATAGCCCGTCACGCACCTGCGCGAAAGCCGCCTTCCCCGATCGGCTCTCCCCGTGCCGTGCGGCGGCTTGCCCCCAGTGCCAGGCCGAAGCCCAGGATCGGCGCGGCGCCATGGCCGATCAGCGGATAGGGGAAGGGCGCGATCGCCGCCATCGCGCCCAAGGCGATGAGCAGGGCGGCCAGTGCCAGCCCCTCGCTCCGCCCGGGTTGTGGTTCGACCACGAGGTGCCAGAGCGGGAGGATGAAGAGCATCAGTGCGAGCGCAGCGGCGGTCAGCGCCGAGCGTCCGGCGACCTGCGGCAGGACGTTTTCGGTGTAGACCTGCAGCTCCAGCGTCCCCGCGCTAAAGGTAAGGACGGCCATCGCCGATGCGCCCGCGGCGACACAGGCGAAGCCGATGCTGCGGTGGAACAGGGCCAGCACCGCGCTCGCGGCCGCAAGCGCCGCCAGCGCGGCTGCGTCCGGTTGCAGCGCGAGCGCCGCGCCCGTCAGCGCCAGCAGGGCCGGGCCCCATGCCCTTTCCCGCGCAGCTATGACGGCTATCATCGGCAGGAGCAGCGCGCCTGATTGCAGGCTCACGGGCCCGGCAGGCAGCCACCGCGCAACGCCGCCGATCTCGGGACCGGTCAGCACCGGGAGGAACAGCGCCAGCGCCGCACCGCCGCCCAGTACAAGCCGCGCTCCCTGCCGTTCGGGCAAGCGCCCGACCAGCACCCAGACAAGCGCCACGGCCAGCGCCCCGGCATTGATGGCGATCAGCCGCGCAGGCGCTTCGAAGGCGGCAAGGTAGGCCAGCCCGCCGACCGACGGGATAGCAAGGGGCAGGGCGAGCCGCCAGCGATCGGACGCGCGCGCGCTCACCCCCGGGTTCGGATCACATGTGGATCGGCTTGCCCGTCACCGCCATCGCCGCTTCCTTGAAGGCTTCGGCGTGGGTCGGGTGGGCGTGGCAGGTGTAGGCGATGTCTTCCGAGGTGGCGCCGAATTCCATCGCCTGCGCGGCCTGGGCGATCATCGTGCCTGCGAGGCTGTTGATCATCCACACGCCGAGGACGCGGTCGGTTTCGGCATCGGCGATCACCTTCACGAAGCCGTCGGTGTCGCGGTTGGCCTTGGCGCGGCTGTTGGCCATCATCGGGAACTTGCCGACCTTGACGGCGAGGCCCTTTTCCTTGGCCTGTTCCTCGGTGATGCCGACGCCCGCGATTTCCGGCGCGGTGTAGACGACGCTGGGGATCACATCGTGGTTCACGATCCCGGTCAGGCCCGCGATATTCTCGGCTACCGCGATGCCCTCGTCCTCGGCCTTGTGGGCGAGCATCGGACCCGGCACGACGTCGCCGATGGCCCAGATGCCTTCGACGGCGGTGCGGAAATCGTGGTCGATCTCGATCTGTCCGCGGTTGTTGACCGAAAGGCCCGCTTTCTCGAGCGCGAGGCCATCGGTGTTGGCGCGGCGGCCGATCGCCACCAGCACGTGACTGGCGGTGATGGTCTGCGCCTCGCCGCCCGCGGCCGGTTCGACGGTGAGGGTGACGGTCAGGCCGTCCACGCTCGCGCCGGTGACCTTCTGGCCGAGCATCATCGCCATGCCCTGCTTCTTGAAGATCTTGCCCGCTTCCTTGCGGACCTCGCCATCCATGCCGGGGAGCAGCTGGTCGAGGAATTCGATCACGGTGACCTTGGCGCCCAAGCGCCGCCACACCGAGCCGAGTTCCAGCCCGATCACGCCGCCGCCGATCACCACAAGGTGCTCGGGCACTTCATCAAGATCGAGCGCGCCGGTGGAATCCACGATGCGCTTGCCCGCGTTGTCGACCGGCACGCCGGGGAGCGGGGTGACGCTCGATCCGGTGGCGATCACGATGTCCTTGGCGGTGACCTTCTCGCCCGCGACGGTGACGGTGTGCGCGTCCTCGAATGCCGCGTGTCCCTTGAGCCATGTGACCTTGTTCTTCTTGAACAGGAACTCGATCCCGCCGGTCAGCTCGCCCACGGCCTTGGTCTTCTCGGCCATCATCTTGCCGAGGTCCAGGGTGGGCGTGGCGGTGATGCCCCAGGTCGCAAAGTGACCGCCCGCGGCTTCCTCGAACAGCTCCGAGCCGTGCAGCAGCGCCTTGGAAGGAATGCACCCGACGTTGAGGCAAGTGCCGCCCAGAGTGCCGCGGCTTTCGACGCAGGCGGTCTTGAGACCCAGCTGAGCGGCGCGGATCGCCGCGACATAGCCGCCGGGGCCTGCACCGATGATGAGGACGTCGTAGTCGTAGTTGTGGTCAGCCATGATGGGGATACCGTTCCTCTTGCTCCGCATGGAGTCTAGTTGTTCTTGCGCGCGGTGATTTCAACCGCGATCGCCTCGAGTGTCGAGGCCATTGTGCGTCCGTGCCTGCCCAGCCTCAGGTCCGAGCGCAGCACCCGTGCCGGGTTCCCGGCGACCAGCGAATGGGCAGGCACATCCCGCGTCACAACGGCACCGGCCGCAACGATGCACTGGTCGCCCACGTTCACCCCGGGCAGGAGGGTGGCGTTGGCCCCGACGAAGCAGCGCGCCCCGATGCGGGTATCGCGCAGATAGCCGCCGACGAAATCATGGGTCAGCACCCGCGCGCCGGGGGCGATGAGGGTCATGTCCCCGATATGGACCCCGCCGGGATTGGTGAAATCGAGATGCGCCTTGCCCGAGATGCGCACGTCGCTGCCGATATGCATCCCCCACACGCGGGCCAGCCACAAGGTCCGCAGGCGGGCCATTGCGACCTGCAAGGAGGTGCGCAGGGCAACGAGCATTCTCGGGCAGCCTCCCTTAGAGGTCGATCAGCATCCGGGTGGGATCCTCGATCGCTTCCTTGATGATCTTGAGCGCGGTCACCGCCTCGCGCCCGTCGATCAGGCGGTGGTCATACGAAAGCGCGAGATACATCATCGGACGGATCACGATCTCGCCGTTACGGACGACCGGGCGGTCCTCGATGCGGTGGAGGCCCAGCACGGCGCTCTGCGGCGGGTTGATGATCGGAGTCGACATCAACGATCCGAACACGCCGCCGTTCGAGATCGTGAAGGTCCCGCCGGTCATGTCCTCCATCGTCAGCGTGCCCGCCTTGGCGCGCGCGCCGAAATCGGCGATGTCCTGCTCGATCCGGGCAAAGCCCTTCTTGTCGGCGTCGCGGATCACGGGAACGACAAGGCCGTTCGGCGCACTAACGGCGACCGAGATGTCGACATAGTCGTGGTAGATGATCTCGTCGCCGTCGATATAGGCGTTGACCGCCGGCACGTCCTTCAGCGCGAGGCACGCGGCCTTGGCGAAGAAGCCCATGAAGCCTAGACGGATGTCGTGCTTCTTGGCGAACAGGTCCTTGTACTTGTCGCGCGCCTCGATGACCGCGCTCATGTCGCAGTCGTTGAAGGTCGTCAGCAGCGCGGCATTGTCCTGTGCAGCCTTGAGGCGCTTGGCGATCGTCTGACGCATGCGGGTCATCTTGACCCGCTCGGTGCCGCGCGCGCTGCCGGTCTGGGCGGGCGCGGGGGCAGGCGTCGGGGCCGGAGCGGGTGCCGGCGTGGCCGGGCCCTTGGCCTTGGCTTCGGCGGCGGCGAGCACATCTTCCTTGGTCAGGCGGCCATCCTTGCCGGTGCCCTTGATGGTCGAGGGATCGACACCGTGCTCGAGCACCGCGCGCCGCACCGCCGGCGACATCGTCTGGGCGGGGGTGAGCAATTCCTCGCTCGCAGCAGGGGCCGGGGCCGGGTCGGCCTTGGCGGCAGCAGCGGCGGGGGCGGGTGCAGGCGCAGGCGCGCTCGCGCCGTCCTCGATGATCGCGATCACCGCGCCGACTTCGACGGTGTCGCCGACCGCGACCACGTGCTGGCTCATCACGCCCGCGACCGGCGAGGGCACATCGACCGCGACCTTGTCGGTCTCGAGACTGGCGATCGGTTCATCAACCGCGACCGCTTCGCCGGGCTGCTTGAGCCATTCGGCAATCGTGCCTTCGGTGACGGATTCGCCGAGGACGGGGACTTTGATTTCGGTGGCCATCTCAATGCGTTCCTAAACTTTCGTTCCGTTCGGTTCGAGCGAAGTCGAGAACCATTCGTGCGGGGTGTCTCGACTTCGCTCGACACGAACGGGTGATGGTGTTTGCAGCTACAGCCCCAGTGCGGCGGCGACGAGCGCCTCCTGCTGGGCCTTGTGGCGGCTGGCGAGACCGGTCGCGGGCGATGCGGCGGCATCGCGCCCCGCATAGGTCGGGCGCATGCCGGCGTGACCGGCGGCGGTCAGCGCATCCTCGATCCGCTCGTTCACGAAGAACCACGCGCCGTTGTTGCGCGGCTCCTCCTGGCACCACACGACCTCCTGGAGGTTGGTCATGCGGGACAGGCGCAGCGCCAGCGGATCGCCGGGGAAGGGGAAGAGCTGCTCGATGCGCACGATCGAGATGTCGTCGATCCCTGCCGCATCGCGCGCCTCGGTCAGGTCGTAGGCGACCTTGCCCGAACACAGCACGAGGCGGCGGATCTTGTCGTCCGCGATCTCCTTCGTGTCCGACATGATCCGGCGGAACTGCTTCTCGCCGAGGAAGTCGGACTTGGCGCTCTTGGCCATCGGGTGGCGCAGTAGCGACTTGGGGCTCATGATGATGAGCGGCTTGCGGAAGCTGCGGAGCATCTGGCGGCGCAGCACGTGGAAATAGTTCGCCGGCGTGGTGATGTTGCACACGCACATATTGTCGTCGGCGCACAGCTGGAGGAAGCGCTCCAGACGCGCGGAGGAGTGCTCCGGCCCCTGGCCTTCATAGCCGTGCGGCAGCAGCATCACGAGCCCGTTGGCGCGCAGCCACTTGCTCTCGCCGCTGGCGACGAACTGGTCGATCATGATCTGCGCGCCGTTGGCGAAGTCGCCGAACTGGCCTTCCCACAGCACGAGGCTCTTGGGGTCGGCCATCGCGAAGCCGTATTCGAAGCCGAGAACGCCATATTCGGAGAGCGTGCTGTCATGCACCTCGAACTTGCCGTGGGGCAGGGTCGAGAGCGGCACGTATTTGCGCTCCGACTTCTGGTCGATCCACACCGCATGGCGCTGGCTGAAGGTGCCGCGCCCGGAATCCTGCCCGGACAGGCGCACCCCGTAGCCTTCCATCACGAGGCTGCCGAAGGCGAGTGCCTCGGCGGTCGCCCAGTCGAAGCCCTCTCCGGCGGCGAACATCTCGCGCTTGGCGGCGAGCACGCGGTCGAGGGTCTTATGGATTTCCAGATCGGCGGGGACTTCGGTGAGCACCCGGCCGAGCGCATCGAGCGTCTTGGGCTCGATCGCCGTTTCGACCGAGCGGCGCGCGGTTTCCGGGTCGGCGGGCTTGTTGAGCCCGGCCCAGCGGCCGCCGAACCAGTCGGCCTCGTTGGCCTTGTAGCTCTTGCCGGCCTCGAACTCCTCCTCGAGCAGGGCGACGAAATCGGCGGCCATCGTCTCGCGGGTGCCGGCCTCGACCACGCCCTCACGCACCAGCCGCGCCTCGTAGGAGACAGAGACCTTGGGGTGGCTGCGGATCTTGTCGTACATCAGCGGCTGGGTGAACTTGGGCTCGTCGCCCTCGTTGTGGCCGAAGCGGCGGTAGCACCACATGTCGATCACCACGTCGCGGTGGAAGGTCTGACGGTATTCGACCGCGAGCTTGCACGCGAAGGTCACGGCTTCCGGATCGTCGCCGTTGACGTGGAGGATCGGGGCCATCACGCCCTTTGCCACATCGCTCGGATAGGGCGAGGAACGCGCGAACTTCGGCGAGGTGGTGAAGCCGATCTGGTTGTTGATGATGAAGTGGATGCAGCCGCCGGTGTCGTAGCCGGGGACGCCCGAGAGCGAGAGGCTCTCCCACACCACGCCCTGACCCGCGAAGGCCGCATCGCCGTGGATCAGCACGGGGAGGACCTGGTCCTTCTTCTTGAGGTCGTCGCGGATCGCCTGCTGCGCGCGCGCCTTGCCGAGCACCACCGGGTTCACCGCCTCGAGGTGCGAGGGGTTGGGCACGAGGCTCATGTGCACGCTGATGCCGTCGAACTCGCGGTCCGTCGAGGTTCCGAGGTGATACTTCACGTCGCCCGAACCGCCCACGTCATCGGGGTTGGCCGAACCGCCCGAGAATTCGTGGAAGATCACGCGGTAGGGCTTGGCCATGACGTTGGCGAGCACGTTGAGGCGGCCGCGGTGCGCCATGCCGTAGATGATCTCGCGCACGCCCGCGCTGCCGCCGTGCTTGATCACGGCTTCCAGCGCCGGGATCATCGACTCGCCGCCATCAAGGCCGAAGCGCTTGGTGCCGACATATTTCTTGGCGAGGAATTCCTCGTACTGCTCGCCGCGCAGGACCGCGGCGAGGATCGCCTTCTTGCCCTCGGGGGTGAACTGGATTGTCTCGCCGGGCTTCTCGAACTTGTCCTGGAGGAAGCGGCGTTCCTCGGTATCGGCGATGTGCATGTATTCCAGGCCGACCTTGCCGCAGTAGACTTCGCGCAGCCGCTGGTGGAGCTTGCCGACCGTGGTCCATTCCATGCCGAGCACGCCGCCGACATAGACGTCCTCGTTCTCCTTGCCCGCAAGGCCGTGCCATTCGAGCGTGAGGTCCGCCGGGCCCTCGCGGTTCGAGAGGCCGAGCGGATCGAGGTCGGCCGCCATGTGCCCGCGCACGCGGTAGAGGCGAACGAGCGTCATCGCCGCGATCGAGAGCGCGGCGGCCTTTTCGACCGCCTTCGGGTCGGCAGGCTTGCCCGCATCCTTCGCCGCCTTCTGCACGGCGAGGCGCATCTCGGTCGGGTCCATCGCCGCGACGAGGTCGGCGCCGCTGTCCGCGAGCGTGTCGAGCCAGCCGCGCTTCGCCCAGGAGGGGCCGGGCTGCGGGCCTTCCTGATCGGTGAAGGCGGGGATGAAGTTCTGCGGTTCGTTGCCCATCGTGGGACTCCCGGGGAGGAGGAAGGATGGCCCCTCGCTAGAACGCGAGGGGCCGGTAGTCGTTAACTCAGGCGTTTTCTTTCAGCATCGCGGCCAGCGTTTCGCCGAGCAGCGAAGGCGAGGGCGAGACGCGGATGCCCGCGTCTTCCATCGCCGCGATCTTGTCCTCGGCGCCGCCCTGGCCGCCCGAGACGATCGCGCCCGCGTGGCCCATGCGGCGGCCCGGAGGGGCGGTGCGCCCGGCGATGAAGCCGACCATCGGCTTCTTGCGGCCCTTGGCGGCCTCGGCCTTGATGAAGGCGGCGGCTTCTTCTTCCGCCGAGCCGCCGATTTCACCGATCATGATGATGGACTCGGTTTCGGAGTCGTCGAGGAACAGGTCGAGCACGTCGATGAAGTTCGTGCCGTTGACCGGATCGCCGCCGATGCCGACCGCGGTGGTCTGACCGAGGCCCGCCATCGTGGTCTGATGCACGGCTTCATAAGTGAGCGTGCCCGAGCGCGAGACGATGCCGACCGAGCCCTTCTTGAAGATGTTGGCCGGCATGATGCCGATCTTGCACTCGTTCGGGGTCAGCACGCCGGGGCAGTTGGGGCCGATGAGGCGCGACTTCGAGCCCGCGAGCGCGCGCTTGGCGCGGACCATGTCGAGCACCGGGATGCCCTCGGTGATGCAGATGATCAGCTCGATCTCGGCATCGATCGCTTCGCAGATCGCGTCGGCGGCGAACGGCGGGGGCACGTAGATGCACGAAGCGGTCGCGCCGGTCGCGGCCTTGGCTTCGCGCACGGTGTCGAACTGCGGCAGGCCGATATGGGTGGTGCCGCCCTTGCCCGGGGTCACGCCCGCGACCATCTGCGTCCCGTAATCGAGCGCGGCCTGGGTGTGGAAGGTGCCGGTGTTGCCGGTCATGCCTTGGGTGATGACCTTGGTGTCTTTGTTTACGAGGATGGACATTGGGTTTTTCCTTGTTCGTCATGCCGGCGGAAGCTGGCACCTAGAGCCCCTAGGCCCCGGCTTTCGCTGGGGTGACGGAGTTGAGAATTAGGCGAGCGAGCTATCCAGCGCCTTGCACGCCTCGAGCAGTTCCTTTACCGCGTCGACGCTTACCTGGAGGTTGGCCTTTTCCTCGTCGGTAAGGTTGATCTCGATCACCTCTTCCGCGCCGTTCGCGCCGATCACCACCGGCACGCCGACATAGAGCCCGTCGACGCCGTACTTGCCGTCAACCTGCACCGCGCAGGGCAGGATGCGCTTCTGGTCGTAGAGATAGGCTTCGGCCATCGCGATCGCGCTGGTGGCCGGCGCGTAGAAGGCCGAGCCGGTCTTGAGCAGTGCGACGATCTCGCCGCCGCCCGAGCGGGTGCGCTGGACGATCTCGCCGAGGCGCGCTTCGGAAATGCCCTTGATCTTGGCCATGTCCGCGACCGGGATGCCGTTGATGGTCGAGTAGGACAGCACCGGCACCATGGTGTCGCCATGGCCGCCGAGCACGAAGGCGTTCACGTCCTTCACCGAAACGCCGAATTCCCACGCGAGGAAGGTCGCGAACCGCGCCGAGTCCAGCACGCCGGCCATGCCGACGACCTTGTTGTGGGGGAGGCCCGAGAACTCGCGCAGCGCCCAGACCATCGCGTCGAGCGGGTTGGTGATGCAGATCACGAAGGCATCGGGGCAGTTGTCGCGGATGCCTTCGCCGACCGCCTTCATCACCTTGAGGTTGATGCCGAGGAGGTCATCCCGGCTCATCCCGGGCTTGCGCGCGACGCCCGCGGTGACGATCACCACGTCGGCGCCGGCGATGTCGGCATAGTCGTTCGAGCCGGTGATCGAGGCGTCGAAGCCCTCCACGGGGCCGCACTGGCTGAGGTCGAGCGCCTTGCCCTGCGGCACGCCTTCGACCACGTCGAACAGGACGATGTCGCCAAGGCCCTTCAGCGCAGCGAGGTGAGCGAGCGTGCCGCCGATATTGCCGGCGCCGACGAGGGCGATCTTCTTGCGGGCCATTGTTCGGACTTCCTTCCCTGATCCTTCGGGACGAAGCGATGAAGCGCGCGTGAACAAGCGAGGCGCCGGTGCCAACCCTCGTCCCAAGCGGCTGGGCACCCGTTACATGAGGCGCGGTAGGCCGCTCGAAATGCGATTGCAACCGGCAAAAGCGCGGATGCGGCAACTATCTTTGCAAACAGTTCGCAATTGCATTAATGGATCAGGTTGACGCACAGACGGACCGCCCTGTGGTGCAGGACCTTAGGGAAGCGGGACTTGGCAGGTGTGGTCAGGCGGGTTCGAGCACCCGCTCGGCCCGCGCGGCGAGGCGGCGGTCGAACATCCGGGTCACGGCCAGCCAGTGATCGCGGGCATCGGCATCGTCGCGCTGCGAGGCTTCGGCGGCGAGTTCCGCTGCGGCTTCGGCCGATGCAAGGCCGTGGACGGCGAAATGCTTCAGCGCATCGGTCAGCAGGGGATCGAAGCGCACTGCCGTCGGCTCGGCAGGGCCGCCCGCGCGCGGATTGTCGTTGACCGCCCGCGCCAGGGCCGGGGCCACCAGCCCGCGCCCTGCAGCACGCCATCCGAGACGGCGGGCCGGATGATTGGCGGAGGCGAAGCGGACGGACATGGTGTGGCGGTTCCCGTGTTCTTGGCCGGCTTCGGTATCCGGCGTTGCAGGCCGCCTAGCCCGGGTGCCGCTAAGGCTTGGTGTGGCAACAGGGTTGCCGGGACCTTAACCCTGTTCCGCGCGGCGGTGCTACTGGGCAGGAACGGGCGCGGGAGCAGGGGCCGGGGCCGCGCCCGGCTGCGCTTTCCACTGTCCGGATCGGGCATATTCGGCCTTCACCGCGCCTGTCCCGGCATAGGCGGGTGCGGGTGCGTCGGCGGCGGGATCGGCCGGAGCCTTAACGCCCGCCGCCCGCGCGGCCTGCCGCGCCGCGGGCACGGGACCGAGATCATAGGCGATCACCGGACGGCCCGGCACGGCATCGGAAGCCACAGGCACGATCGTCGCGGCGGCCGGCGCTGTGCGACCGCTCACCACCGGCTCGAGCCCGGCATAGCCTCCGGTGAAGGCTGCCGCCTGCCCGCTCGTCCCGCGGTTGCGGTAGAAGCGGTGCGCCCCGATCGTGCCGATATGGTCGAGCGTGCCGGCCCAGTAAGGATTGACCCAGAGCGTGTGGTAATGGGTCGCAAGGCCGACCGGGGCATAGACGCTCCCCGACAGCGCCTCGGCCGCGATGCGCTGCGCCCGCGCCCAGCTCACGCCCGAAGGGCGCCGCGCGAGGCTGCCGTCGCAGGTGAAGGTGAACTGGCAGCCGGTGCTGCGCTCCGACCCCTGGTAGACCACCCCGCACACGCTCGAAGGCCACGAGGGGTGGGCGACACGGTTGAGCACCACCTGTGCCACGGCCCGCTGCCCAGCCTCGCTCTCGCTCGCGGCCTCGTACCAGACGGCCTGCGCAAGGCATTCCTGCGCGCGCATGTGGGTGATGCCGGTGCCGGGGGAGTAGAAGGGCTTGGCCGCAGCGCCGACATCGATCAGCGCACCGAGCTCGCGCGCGCCCTCGGCGGCGCCGTGGGCCAGGGGGTCGGCATCGGGCAGCGCGACCAGCGCCGTGCCGGCGGGATCGGCCATGTAGTAGAAGGCCGAGCCCGGGAAGCTCATGCCAGGGCGCTCGAAGGGCAGGGCTGCCTCGGCGGCCTTGCGGGTGGCAACCGCGGCGGTGCTTTCCACCGCCGGACCCGGGAGCGTGCCGACCCCGCCTGTTGCCGCCATCGCGGGCACGGCGATCGCCGCGACCAGCACCGCAAGACGCTTGCGCCACGGCCCCACCGGCAGGCTCCAGCGGCGGCGGGAGGCCGGAGCCCTGAAGGCGAAGGGGGTGTGCGCTGTGCCCATGATCGGACCCCGCCTTACGCGCGCGCCGGGGGCGGGGCGAGGGCAGGGCGGCCCCGCGTCCCGATTCGGGACGGCGCGCTGCGGGTTCTTAACCCGTTGCCTGCACGCCCGCGCCCGCCTATCGCCTTGGCCGCAAGGGATATGGCGCGGGATCGCATCACGACAGGCTGGCGGGGCAGGGGGCGCGGGGCGCTGCTTGCGCTGCTGTGCCTTGCGGCCTGCGCCGGCCCTCCGCCCACGCGTCCGGAGGATCCCGCGCACCCGACCATCGTCAGCCTCAACCCCTGTCTCGACGCGATCCTCGTGGAGATCGCGGGGCCGGAGCAGGTGCTGGCGCTGTCGCACTACAGCCGCGATCCCGGCTCCAGCTCCATCCCGCGAAGCATCGCCGCGCGTTATGGCGCGACGGGCGGCACGGCCGAGGAGGTGATCGCCCGCCAGCCGGATCTGGTGCTCGCCTCGATCTTCCTGCCCCAGCCGACGCGGCAGGCGCTGGAGCGCGCGGGACTGCGGGTGGCGACCTTCGGCAGCCCCACCTCGATCGCCGAGAGCGCCGCTCAGGTGCGCGAGGTGGCCGCGCTCGCCGGACGCGTGCGCGAGGGCGAGGCGCTCGCCGCGCGCATCGCCGCGCCGCCTCCCGCAGCCGATACGCCCCTCGACGCGCTGCTGTGGCAGCCGGGGGAGATCGTCGCGGGCGAGGCGACGCTGATCGCCGAGCTGCTGCGCGAGGAGGGCTTCGTCAGCCACGCTGCCGCGCGCGGGCTGCGCCAGGCTGACCGGGTGAGCCTCGAGGCCGTGCTCGCCGATCCGCCGCAGGTGCTGCTGGTGGCGGGCGAGGCGGAGGGCCAGCGCCACCCGCTGCTCGCGCAGGGCGTGCCCGGAATGCAGGTCGCAGCCTTCGATCCCTCGCTGATCTGGTGCGGCGGGCCGACCATTCCGCGCGCCCGCGCCCGGCTGCGGGCGATCCGCGCGGCGGTGGAGCGCGGGGCATGAACCGGGCGAGCCTCGTCTTTGCCGGCCTTCTCGCGGTGCTGCTGCCGCTGTCGCTGCTGGCCGGCCGCGTGTGGATCGATCCCTTTGCGCCCGCGCTTCCCGCCAATGCCGGCCTGATCCTCGCCGAACTGCGCGCGCCCCGCGCGATGCTGGCGGTGGTGATCGGCGCGGGGCTGGGCGCGGCGGGCGCGGCGATGCAAGGCTATCTCAGGAACCCGCTCGCAGACCCGGGCCTCTTCGGCATAGCCCCGATGGCGGCGCTGGGCGCGGTGGCGAGTTTCTGGCTGGTCCCCGTCCTGCCGCCGCACCTTGCCGCCTGGAGCCTGCCGGCGCTCGCGCTGGCGGGGGCGGGCGGCGGCATGGCGCTGCTGGCGCTTATCGCCGGGCGCACCGCCTCCGACGCGGCGGGCGGCGCAGGCGGCGGGATCGCGCTCTTCACGCTCGCCGGCCTGATGCTGGCGAGCCTCGCCGGCGCGCTCACCGCACTTGCGATCACGCTGGCGCCCAATCCCTTCGCCCTGTCCGAGATCGTCATGTGGCTCAACGGCGCGCTCACCGACCGGTCGTGGCGCGAGGTTGCCATCGCCGCGCCGCTCACGCTCGCCGGGATCGGCGTGCTGGCGCTGGCGGCGCGCAGCCTCGATGCCCTGACGCTCGGGGAGGAAGCGGCGCGCTCGCTCGGGGTCGATCCGGCGCGGCTCCTGCTGCTGCTGGTCGCGGGCGTCGGAATGACAGTGGGCGCGGGCGTGGCGGTGGCGGGGATCATCGGCTTCGTCGGCCTCGTCGTGCCCCATCTGGTCCGCCCGCTGACCGACCGCCTGCCCTCCAGCCTGATCCTGCCGAGCGCGCTCGCCGGGGCCTGCCTCGTGCTTGCCGCGGACAGCATCGTGCGGATTCTGCCGCTGGTCACCGAGCTGCGGCTGGGCATCGCCCTGTCGCTGATCGGCGCGCCCTTCTTCGGCTGGCTGCTGCTGCGGATGCGACGGGGGCGCCTGTGACGCTGGCAGCCGAGAACCTTTCCCTGATGCGCGGCGGGCGGACTGTGGTGGAGGGCCTGACCGCCGCGCTCTCGTCCGGCCGGATCACCGCGATCACCGGCCCCAACGGTGCGGGCAAGTCCTCGCTGCTGCTCGGGCTTGCGGGGCTGCTGGCCTCCTCCGCCGGGGCGGTGACGCTGGAGGGGAGCGCGCTCGCCACCCTTCCGGCGCGCGAGCGGGCGAAGGCGATCGGCTATCTGCCGCAGACCCCCGATATCGCCTGGGACGTGGCGGTCGAGAACCTCGTCGCCCTCGGCCGCCTGCCGTGGCGGGACCGGGGCACCGGGGCTGTGGAAGCGGCGCTGGCGGCGCTCGATCTGGCGGACCTGCGCCACCGCCCTGCGAGCCGGCTGTCAGGCGGCGAGCGCGCGCGGGCGCTGCTGGCGCGGGTGCTGGCGGGGAGCCCGCGCTGGATTCTCGCCGACGAGCCCCTCGCCGCGCTCGATCTCGCGCACCAGCTCGCTCTCGTCGCCCATCTGAGGGCCTGTGCGGCGGCAGGGCAGGGGGTGGTGCTGGTGCTCCACGATCTCGCGCTGGCGATGAACCATGCCGATCACGTGCTGGTGCTGAAGGAAGGCCGCCTGATCGCCGAGGGCCCGCCCGCCGAGGCGCTCAATCCCGACGTGATCCGCAAGGGGTGGGGCGTGCAGGCGCGGTGGCTGGGCGAGCCGGGCGCGATGGCCCTGTCGAGCGCGCTGCCGGGAGCGGAGTGAGGCGCCTTGCCGAACATGCGGCGGGGAGCCCTTCCCAAAGCCCGCCCGCCAAGTTCCGCCCCCATCCGCAGGCCCCGTCCGACCGGCCAGGTTGCGACCCTGAAAGGACCCGGCCGGAGCTCCGCAGAGAGGCCCTCCTTGTGGCCGAAGGGGGCCGGACTGGCGACTACAGATTTTCTATAGGGCGGTGAAAATGGCGGAATTGCTTGGGTTTCGGCAATTGCGGATCGCCATCGGCGCGGCCCCGTTGTCCTGAAACGCGCCGCACACTGCCAGGTCGGTGACGCGAAAAGCCCGCCGGCGTCCGGGGTTCGATCGTTCGATCTCCGCCCCCGGCCGGGCACCATTCCCCGCCTCGCCCGTTGCACTCCCGCGCCTTCGTCTCCATCTGGGGATGACCGGCGCGCCGCCTTGCCGCGCGCCCTTGACCCACGCGAACATTTCCGGAACAAACCTCCTCCATGAGCCTCACAACGATCAGCGTGCGCGGTGCGCGCGAACATAATCTCAAGGGTATCGACATCGATCTGCCGCGCGATGCGCTGATCGTCGTCACCGGGCTGTCGGGGAGCGGCAAGTCGAGCCTCGCCTTCGACACGATCTATGCCGAGGGGCAGCGGCGCTATGTCGAAAGCCTTTCGGCCTATGCGCGCCAGTTCCTAGAGATGATGCAGAAGCCCGATGTCGAGCATATCGACGGGCTCTCGCCGGCGATCTCGATCGAGCAGAAGACGACAAGCCGCAACCCGCGCTCGACCGTGGCGACCGTTACCGAGATCTACGACTACATGCGCCTGCTGTGGGCGCGGGTGGGCACGCCCTATTCGCCTGCCACCGGCGAGCCGATCTCCGCCCAGACCGTCAGCCAGATGGTCGACCGGGTGATGGCCCTGCCCGAGGGCACGCGCGCCTATCTGCTCGCCCCCGTGGTGCGCGGGAGGAAGGGCGAATACCGCAAGGAAATCGCCGAATGGCAGCGCGCGGGCTTCACCCGCGTGCGGATCGACGGGGAGATCTACCCGATCGAGGAGGCGCCTGCGCTCGACAAGAAGTTCAAGCACGACATCGAGGTGGTGGTCGATCGCATCGCGGTGCGCGAAGGCATCGAGACGCGGCTCGCCGACAGCTTCGAACAGGCGCTGAAGCTTGCCGAAGGCCTGGCCTATGTCGACCTCGCCGACGGGGTGGTGCCCGGGCGCGAGAACGAGGGGCAGGGCGGGGGTGCCATGAAGGGGGCGGGCCTGCCGCCCAACCGCATCGTCTTCTCCGAGAAATTCGCCTGCCCGGTGAGCGGCTTCACCATCGAGGAGATCGAGCCGCGCCTCTTCTCCTTCAACGCCCCGCAAGGCGCGTGTCCGGCGTGCGACGGGATCGGTGAGAAGATGCTGTTCGATCCGCAGCTGGTGGTGCCCAACGAGGCGCTGACCCTCAAGCAGGGCGCGGTGGTGCCCTGGGCCAAGTCCAACCCGCCTTCGCCCTATTACATGCAGGTGCTCGCCAGCCTCGCCAAGGCCTACGGCTTCGACCTCACCACGCCGTGGAAGGACCTCGCGCCCGAGCAGAAGCTCATCATCCTCCACGGCACGGGCGGGATGCCGGTGCCGCTGACCTTCAAGGACGGTCGCCGCGAATACACCGTTCACAAGCCCTTCGAGGGCGTGATCGGCAACCTCAATCGCCGCATGATGCAGACCGAGAGCGCCTGGATGCAGGAGGAGCTGTCGAAGTACCAGACCGCGCAGCCCTGCGAGACCTGTGGCGGCAAGCGGCTCAACGAGAAGGCGCTATCGGTGAAGATCCCCGGCGCCGACGGGCCGACCGACATTGCCACGCCGGTGCAGATGAGCGTGGCGGACGCCAAAGCATGGTTCCTCGGCCTCGATCAATACCTGACCCCGCAGCAGAGCCAGATCGCCCGCGCGATCCTCAAGGAGATCAACGAGCGGCTGGGCTTCCTCGACAACGTGGGGCTCGACTACCTCAACCTCGACCGCACAAGCGGTACGCTCTCCGGGGGCGAGAGCCAGCGCATCCGCTTGGCCAGCCAGATCGGCAGCGGCCTCTCCGGCGTGCTCTACGTGCTCGACGAGCCCTCCATCGGCCTCCACCAGCGCGACAACGACCGGCTGCTGGAAACCCTCAAGCGCCTGCGCGACCTCGGCAACACCGTGATCGTCGTCGAGCATGACGAGGACGCGATCCGCGCCGCCGACCATATCGTCGACCTCGGCCCCGGTGCCGGGGTGCACGGCGGGCAAGTGGTGGCCGAGGGCACCCTCAAGCAGATCCTCAAGGCCAAGGGCTCGCTCACCGCCGACTACCTCACCGGCAAGCGCAAGATCGACGTCCCGGCCAAGCGCCGCAAGGGCAACGGGCACCACATCGAGGTCAAGAACGCCCGCGCCAACAATCTCAAGGGCGTCACCGCGAAGATCCCGCTCGGCACCTTCACCTGCATCACCGGCGTCAGCGGCTCGGGCAAGTCCTCGCTCACCATCGACACCCTCCAGGCCGGCGCCGCCCGCGTCCTCAACGGCGCACGGGTCATCGCCGGGGCGCATGACGAGATCACCGGCCTCCACCACTGCGACAAGGTCATCGAGATCGACCAGTCCCCCATCGGCCGCACCCCGCGCTCCAACCCCGCCACCTACACCGGCGCCTTCACCCAGATCCGCGACTGGTTCGCCGGCCTCCCCGAGAGCCTCGCGCGCGGCTACAAGCCCGGCCGCTTCTCCTTCAACGTCAAGGGCGGCCGCTGCGAGAAGTGCCAGGGCGACGGCCTCATCAAGATCGAGATGCACTTCCTCCCCGACGTCTACGTCACCTGCGAGGAATGCCACGGCAAGCGCTACAACCGCGAGACGCTCGAGGTGAAGTTCAAGGGCCACTCGATCGCCGACGTGCTCGACATGACGATCGAGGACGCCGAGGAATTCTTCAAGGCCGTCCCCCCGATCCGCGAGAAGATGCGGATGCTGAACGAGGTCGGCCTCGGCTACGTCAAGGTCGGCCAGCAGGCGACGACGCTATCCGGCGGCGAGGCCCAGCGCGTGAAACTCGCCAAGGAACTCGCCCGCCGCTCCACCGGCCAGACCCTCTACATCCTCGACGAGCCGACCACCGGCCTCCACTTCGAGGACGTCCGAAAATTGCTGGAAGTGCTGCACCGGCTGGTGGAGCAGGGCAATTCGGTGGTGGTGATCGAGCACAACCTCGACGTGATCAAGACCGCCGACTGGATCATCGACCTCGGCCCCGAGGGCGGCGTGCGAGGGGGGGAGATCGTGGCGGTGGGGACGCCGGAGGCGGTTGCCGAGGAACCCCGGTCGTTCACGGGAGCCTACCTCAAGCCGCTGCTTGAACGGCGCTGATGCAGGGCGAGGGTAGCCGGCAACCGAGCCTGTCCTGAGCTTGTCGAAGGATGGTGAAGGTGGAGCGGAGCTTTACGGGGCGGTATCTCAAGCCGCTGCTCCAACAGTAGGCAAGCATAACCAGTCCTGAACTTGCCTAGCACCGCTAGAGATCGTCACCTACAGCTTCATCACCGACATGCAATCCTCCTGGATTGTCGAAGTTAGCTTGCTGATGGAGATGGATGTTCACTCGGACGGCGGCGGCCATGGCAGGAGCCTTTATTCGTACAGCCTCTTCTTCGGCAGTTGCAACAACCATGTACTCGCCCCAAATTCCCAGCTTTCCGTCCCATGCTGGGTCTGTGATGACACGCTGAGCGACCTCAACGTAAGTTTCATCATCTTCACTTCTCCAGCAAACCCAGTCGGTTGACCTAGCGGTATCTATGCGCGGAACATGCTTCATTGGTATCGGGTCAGTCGGTGGTCTCGTACTGCCCCAATCTCCATAATAGAGCGCATCGAAGTTGACTTGACGTCGTACCTCAAAATACAGCTGTCTTTCAATAGCTGGTATCGTAAATCGTTCTCCGAGTCCTTTGAAGTCATCAGGAAAACTGCTACCTGCGATGACAATTTCAAATTTATCGGAAGTATTCACAAGTCTTTGAGCGAACTGAGATGCAAGAGCCGCAGAGACAAGTAAGTCTCGACCCCAGCCGCAGTCGATGATAAAGACTGCGTTGTCAATATCGTTTTCGGCCAATTTTCGCGCTATTTCGAGGAGTGAGCCCGGCTCCCCGACCTTAGCTCGAACAAAGACACCGCGATCGATATGGAGAATATGTTCAATCTGTTTCTCTATTTCCAAGTCCGCATCGTTGATGCCTCGAAAGACGGGCACTCGATTTGGTCCTGATGCGACCAAGTCGTAGTAATTTTTATATCCCTCGGCTTTTTCAAACAGCTGCAAGAACTGTGTAGCGGCTGTTTTCGACGGGTCAGGATTTAAGTTGAGCTTGAACTCATCGAGATCAAGTCCGTAGAGCCGGTTGCCTACGGCTTCTTCGACGACCTCAACTGCGCGATCTAGTTCTTTGGAGTTTAGCCAAGGGCGCAACTTGAAAACGGGCACCATCAAGTTTTTGCTGCTTTCGGGTAGCTCACGCATCGCGCGAATCTCAGCAAGTCGCGTGTACAATAAAGGTACGTATTCTCGACCCTTGAGCATCTACCCTCCAAGCTTAATCCTCATCGCCGGTTCAGAGACGCGTAAGTCCTTTGCCATGAGGTGAGTCATTTCCTCGAATGAGTGGCCTGAGTATTTTCTCCGCAGCATGTCAACCGCAGCCTCCGGCATAACGATTTTTGATGCAAGCTTATTTGCTTCGATCTCGTGCCTGCTGCTCAGGTTAGAGCGGTACATCGTGTCGTCAATGACGCCATTTCTGATCAGCTCTCGATGAAGCAGAAAATGAGAGATCTCATGGGCTAGCGTGAACCGTTGGCGTTCGACGCTTTCGTGGCGATTGATTTTAATCCGAAATCCACTCGGCGCACTATGCGAAGGCTCAATGAGGCCAGATATACCAGGGCGCAGCGGCGATTTGAAAACTTCCAAGCCAAGCTCGCTGGCAAGGGCGCCGAGTTTAACTGGCACCTCAGAAAGATGCCGCTGAAGTATCGATCGCTGAGTGTCCGTAATCATATTTGATTCTCATCAAATTTGCTTAGGTTTTCGATTTCTTTCTCCGCCTCTAATAACCGACGAGTTTTTTCCTTGTGATCCTCAATGAGGTCACGGATGGCTTCATAACGCTCCGTGGGTTTAACAAAGTTGTTTAAATACTCTTCAACTTTAATTTGTACATTATTTTCAAATCTCTGCCAATTTATATAGGCTAAAAGGCCAATTACTGCTGCAAGTGCAGCTAGAATGACCCCAAGTGCTGTCAAGATTACAGCGACTAGGTCTGTGTACTTCATGTTGGTCGAAACCACGAAGGACACATTCGGTTCGCTTGCTGCGATGATCCCAACAGCCACGCCCAATCCCACCAGTGTGAGGCGGCGGCAGAATTTGATGTATCCTTCCATCTCACTCCTTAGGAACATAGGGAGAACATGTCAAGTCAGCGCTGCTTTTCCTCTCAATGATTCATGCCTTAGACCCGAAAACAGCATTTTCCTACACCCCCAGACCCCCTCTACCCTCCCGCGCAGGCGTCGGCCCTGCGCAAGCGAACCTCCCACCCCACGCGCTCGTCCCGCCAGCCCCTCGGCGCGCCGTGCATAACGCGCAGGCCGGGGCTCGGGCAGGCAGGGCGGAGGAGAGGTTGCGGGGGGCGGGCGCTGTTTTGCTCAGCCGCTCGCCAGGAGCCCCGCGCCCATGATCCGAACCTTTGCGCTTTCCCACACCCCGCTCGCGCCCGTCGATCCATCGCAAAAACTCCCCGTCGGGCCGACCGATTGGCGCGATCCCGGGGGGCAGGGCTTCGTCGCGGAGTGGCTCTCCCATGTCGAAGCGGGCCGCATCGGGCAGGCCGCGCCGGTCAACGAGGAGGCGCGCGCCATCGTGCTCGCGAACGAGCGGCTGATCTGCGGGGACGGGCGGCTGCCCATCTGGTGAGCGGCATTTTGCCCCGCAGCCGTGGACCTTGCGGCCAAAGCTCTGACATCATGGAACATCGCGCGCCCGCGCCCCCCTCGCGGCGGCGCTTTTGCGCGCGGGTATCGCGATGTCGTGTGCAGGTCGTCGCGCGGTCGTTGCGCGGTCGTCAGGGGGTGGTCGGTGCCTGCGGGGCGGTGCGGCGGCGTTCCCAGGCGGTGATGGCGGCGAAACTCGCCGCGCCGCTCGCCAGCATCCACAGGAAGGCGCCGGGCATCCCGAACCCGTAGTCGAGCACCCCCAGCACCGCCGCCTGCACGAGGATCGCCCCCGCCGCCGCCCGCGCGCTGGTCGACCATCGGGCGAGGCCGACGATGATCGGCACCGCCAGCACCGCCGCGATCGCCCCGGCGTCGAGCACGAGGTTGCGCAGGGACTCCCCCTGCAGCGCCAGCCCCGCCGCGAGCGCCGCCGCAGCCACGGTCGCGGTCCGCGCCGCGCGCAGAAGCTGGAGGGGAGAAGCGTTCGGATTCAGGCGCTTGTAGCCGTTTTCGGTGATCACCGCCGAGACCGCGAGCAGGGCGGAATCGACCGAGGAGAGGATCGCGGAAACCAGCGCGCCGGTGAAGATGATCATCAGCCAGCCGGGGAACAGCGCGCCCGCAAGGCTCGGCAGATAGGCCTCGTCCGCCCCCAGCGGGAGGCCGAGCTGCGGGCCGAACAGGCCGAAGCTCACCGGGATCAGCCCCACGGTGAGATAGATCGCCGCCCCCAGCAGCGCGCCCCGCCGCGCCACCTCGGGCGAGCGGGCCCCGAGCGTGCGGGCGAGCGCCTCCTGGCTGACCATGGTGCCGGCGATGGGAATGAGCCACAGTTCAAGGCGTTCCACCCAGGTCTCGCCCGGCGCGGTGAAGCTCCACACGGTGGCGGGGGCTGCGGCCCACATGGCGGCAAGGCCTCCCGAGGCATCCACCATCAGGGCGAACAGGATCAGGATCGCGACAATGATGATCGCGCCCTGCACGATGTCGGTGACGACGTCGCCGGCCAGGCCGCCGAACAGGGTGTAGGTCATCACCAGCAAGGTCGCGCCGATCAGCGAGGTGGCGAAGTCGAGCCCCGATGCGCCCGCGATGATTGTCGCGAAAGCAAAGAGTTGCGCCGCCGACCAAGTGGTGGCCGAAAGCGCGATCACCCCTGCGGCGAGGCGCTCGGTCTGGCCGCCGAAGCGCTCGCGCAGGAAGTCGGCGATGGTGATGAAGCCCCCGCTCCTGAGGCGATGGGCGAAGAAAAGGGCGATGGCGAGGATGCCGATGGCATAGGCGAAGGGCTCGGCCCGCGCCCCCGCGAGCCCGTCGCGCGCCACCTCGCCCGAGGTCGCGATCAGGCTTTCGGAGGCGAACCATGTGGCGAACAGGCTCATACCCACGGCGAAGGGGCCGAGCGAGCGGCCGGCGACGAGATAGTCGGCATCGGACTTCGCCCCGCGCCCTGCCCACAGCGCAAGCGAGACCTGGGCGGCGACATAGGCGAGGATCAGCGCAAGCGTGAGCGTGATGGCGAAAACCCCCCGGCAAGCTGCCGCATCCCCGGCGGCGCAAGCCCCTCTTGCGGCGCGGATCGGACAGCAGGACGACGTTCCTAGCCGCGCCGTGCCGCCAGACAAGAGGCGCGTTCCGCGCTATCGTCAGGCGGATGCATCCGCCGGCGCGCCGAGGGCGTAGATCCGAGCGGACGGGGCAGCGCGAAGGAGCGCCCGATGAGACTGTTCACCAAACGAAATGCCCTGCCGCTGGTCGCTGTCGCCCTTGCGCTGGCCGCAGGCACGCAGGCGGGCGAGATCACGTCCGGCCTCCAGATCGAGCCCGGCCAGACCTTCGAGCTCGGCGGCGGGCAGCCCGGCGCATTCGAGGTGACCGGGCGCAATTCGGGCAAGGTCGCGGTGGTGGTGCTCGGAAAGCTGCCCGGTGCGCAGCCGGTGGAGCGGGGGACGGTGGCGCCCGGCGGCCTGGTCGAGGCCCGCTTCGCGCCCGGGGAGCAGGCGCTGCTGCGCAACACCTCGAACCGCGTGACGGCGCGCATGAAGCTGAAGATCACCGGCGATACGGCGGCGCTGGAAATGACCTATTCCGAAAACCCCTGAACGGGATCAGTCGGCGACGAGGGCGAGTTCCACCGTCGCATGGCCGCGCGCGACGAGCCCGAGTTCCTCGGCGGCGGCGCGGCTCACGTCGATCATGCGGCCGCGGGTGAAGGGCCCACGGTCGTTGATCCGCACCACCACGCTGCGGCCATTGGCCGGGTTGGTTACGCGCACGAGGCTGCCGAAGGGCAGGGTGCGGTGCGCGGCGGTCATGTCGGTATTGTCGAAGCGTTCACCGTTGGCGGTGCGCTGGCCGTGGAACCTGGCGGCGTAGTAGGACGCGCTGCCGCGCCCGATCACGGTGTCCTGCGGCGCGGAGGGCGCGCGCTCTTCGATTGCGGGGGCGGGGGCGGTCACTTCGGCGCTGGGCTGGACCGGCACGAGCTCGATCACGGCGGCGCTGGTCGCGGCATCGACCCGCGGGGCGGCCGCGTCGGGGGCGGCTGCCGAGGATGCGGCGAGCGGCATGAGGCCGAGCAGGCCAGCGACAGCGAGAGCCTGAAGGCTCTTCGCGGTCAGGCTGCGGGCGCTGCGGCCATCGAAATGCGTTCCCGTTCGCATGGCGGCGCCGATACAGCGGGCCCGTAGCGAAAGGCAAACCAGGTTAGGCTTTCATCGCTGCGACGCTTCGAGTCGGGCCCGAGTCGCACCGGAGATGCGACGAACCGTTGGAACGGCTGGCCGTCCATTGCATGGGTTAGAAGCCTTCTGGGGCGGCGAATCGGCTTCAAGGCTCGCAAACGGGCAAGGGGAAAGTCCGGAATGCAAATGGGGCCGGCATCGCTGCCGACCCCACTCTCACCGGCGTGTGGATGACCCCGCTCGTGATGCCTCCGGCGAACCTTCGGCCTCATTTGCCTGGGGCCATGCTTGGCGCCCGATGTCTAGCCTCTCGCTGCCTGCGCCTTGCGGCCGGCCCTGCCAGAGATTTGTCACCGGCGCTCGCGCCGGCATCCGGCCCTGCTTCCGGCTGGCTTGGCGTTCCGCCTCGGACCGAAGTCCTCCGCTTTCCGCCGCCGCGCGCTTCCGCCTGGCCGAGACCGCGTCCCTTTACCGTCTGCAAGAACTGCGGCTTGGGGGCTCTCGCCGTTTCCGCTGCACTCGCCGTACGGCCAGGTTCTTGGCCTGTCCGGTGCCACCGCGTCGCTCCAACCCTTGAATTGAGCCGACTTGCCTTTGGCCGAAGCCTCCTGCATGCCGTCTCCAGATCGGCGCGTGGACAGATGTCACCGCCATCCTTGGGATAAAAACCTCCGGTTCTTCAGAGCCTTGCGGCCTTCCGGTCCGGTTGCTTCGTATCCCGAAGACAGGTTGAAAGTGCGCCTGAATCGGCGTTCTGGCAACATTTCCGCAGGCGAGTTTTCCACTTCGGGCCATCTGGCCTGTGGACACGAGTGGATAACTCAACGCTTCGTCGCATTTGTCGCGAAGCGGAGGGGAAAGCAGGAACGAAACTGCCTTCAAACTGTCACGATAAGGGCGCCGTGCCGCTGCGACGAGCGCCGCGACTCGGTTTTCCCCATTCGGGATCGCGGATCAGGCGTCGCGATTGCGGCGCGACAGGAGCCTCAGGCGCAGGCCGTTGAGCTTGATGAAGCCCTCGGCGTCCTTCTGGTCATACGCCCCGGCGTCGTCCTCGAAGGTCACGTGGGCTTCCGAATAGAGCGAATAGGGCGACTTGCGGCCCACCACGCTGGCCAGCCCCTTGTAGAGCTTCAGCCGCACCGTGCCCGTCACCTTGTCCTGGCTGTGGTCGATGGCGGCTTGCAGCATCTCGCGCTCGGGCGAGAACCAGAAGCCGTTGTAGATCAGCTCCGCATAGCGCGGCATCAGCTCGTCCTTGAGGTGCGCTGCGCCGCGATCGAGGGTGATCTGTTCGATCCCGCGATGCGCGCGGGCGTAGATCTCGCCGCCGGGGGTTTCGTACATCCCGCGGCTCTTCATGCCGACGAAGCGGTTCTCGACGAGATCGAGCCGGCCGATGCCGTGCTTGCGGCCGAGGTCGTTGAGCGCGGCGAGTAGGTTCGCGGGGCTCATCGCCTCGCCGTTCAGCGCCACGCCGTCACCCTTCTCGAAATCCACCGTGATGTATTCGGGCGTATCGGGCGCGTCCTCGGGATTGACCGTGCGCGAATAGACGTAGTCGGGGGTTTCCTCCCACGGGTCCTCCAGCACCTTGCCCTCGGACGAGGTGTGCAGGAGGTTGGCGTCGGTCGAGAAGGGGCTGTCGCCGCGCTTGTCCTTGGGCACCTGGATCTGGTGCGCCTCGGCCCAGGCGATCAGGGCAGTGCGGCTGGTCAGGTCCCACTCGCGCCACGGGGCGATCACCTTGATATTGGGATCGAGCGCATAGGCCGAGAGCTCGAAGCGCACCTGGTCGTTGCCTTTGCCGGTCGCGCCGTGGGCGATGAAGTCGGCGCCGGTGGCGTGGGCGATCTCGACGAGGCGCTTGGAGATCAGCGGCCGGGCGATCGAGGTGCCGAGCAGATAGTCGCCCTCGTAGCGGGCATTGGCGCGCATCATCGGGAAGACGAAATCGCGCACGAATTCCTCGCGCAGGTCCTCGATGAAGATGTGCTCGTCGGGGATGCCCATGGCGCGGGCCTTGGCGCGCGCGGGTTCGATCTCCTCGCCTTGCCCCAGATCGGCGGTGAAGGTGACGACCTCGAGGCCCCGTTCGACGCTCAGCCACTTGGCGATGACGCTGGTATCGAGACCGCCCGAATAGGCGAGGACGACTTTCTGGGGCTGGGCCATGGAGAGGGGTTCCTTGGGAGACTGACGCGCGCGCCCCTAACAGTGCGCGCGGGGCGGGGCAATCGGGCAATCGGCCAGCAGCTGCGGCGCCGAGCTAATGTGCTAATGTATCATGGTTTTTCGAGTGACGTCGCGCAGCGGATAGGGTAAGAGAGGGGCGGGATCGTCGCAAGTGGAGGACACGCGAATGAACCGATCCCTGTACTGCGCCATGCTGGCGCTGCCCCTGTTCGCCGCGCCGGCGATGGCGCACGAGGTGATTCACGGCGGGCACGAAGGCCATGCCCACGCCAAGGGCTGCGGCCATCAGGCTATCGACCACAACGGCCATGTCGATTATCTGCATGACGGGCATCTCCACCGCGCGCACGATGGCCATGTCGACGAACATGTGCTCGAGGTTACCGACAGCAATCCCGATGCCGAGGAACTGGTCAGCCGCGTCACCACCGACGATCACGCCCACGGCCATGCCGGCGAGGAACACATGACCGTGCAGCACGGCGATCACATGGACTTCGTCCACGACGGGCACCTGCATCACCGTCACGGCGACCACACCGACGATCACGGTGCGGTGAAGCTCGTGGCGGCGCGCTGATCAGCGGTACAGGTAGTCCCGCGTCACCGGGAGGGCGTGGCGGTTGCGGATGTACTGGATCTGGTAATTGCCCATGCTCCCGTGCTCGAACACGGTCGCGGCGCCGGCGAGGTAGAAGGTCCACATCCGGAAGAAGCGCTCGTCATGCAGGGCGACGATCTGCTCGCGGTGCGCGAGGCAGTTGGCATACCATGCGCGGATCGTCTTCGCGTAGTGGAGGCGCAGTGTCTCGATGTCGCTCGCGATCAGGCGGAATTTCTCCGAGGCGGCGAGGGTTTCCGAAAGCGCGGGGATGTAGCCGCCGGGGAAGATGTACTTGCGGGTGAAGGCATCGGTGGTGCCGGGCGAGCCGAAGCGGCCGATGGTGTGGAGCAGCATCACCCCGTCATCGGCGAGCATGCGCGCGCAGGATTCGAAAAAGGTCTCGAACTGCGCGCGGCCGACATGCTCGAACATCCCGACCGAGACGATCCGGTCGAAGCGGCGGCCGGAGGCGGCGGTGTCGCGGTAATCCTCGAGGAGGATCGTCACCTTGTCCGCGACCCCCGCCTCGCGCACCCGCTGGCGGGCGAGCGCGGCCTGTTCCTCGGACAGGGTGATGCCGGTGACGCGCACATCGTGGTGGCGCGCCAGATGGATCGCCATCCCGCCCCAGCCGCAGCCGATGTCGAGCACCTCCTGCCCGGGCGCAAGGTGCAGCTTCTTCGCAATGTGCGAAAGCTTGGCGAACTGCGCCTCGGCAAGCGTGGTGACGCCGTCTGCCCAGTAGGCGCAGGAATACTGCCAGTGCTCGGCATCGAGCATCAGTGCGTAGAGATCGTTGCCGATGTCGTAGTGGTGCGCGACGTTCTTCTTCGATCCGACGCGGTTGTTGATCTGCTCGGCGGCGAAGCTCGCGCGGTTGACGAGGCGCTTGAGCCGCCCGGGTCGCAGGTTGTTGTTGCCGCGCTCCCACGGGTCGTTCATCCGCAGCAGGCTGACGAGGCCCATGACGTCCCCTTCCTCGATCAGCAGCCGCCCGTCCATGAAGGCCTCCGCCGCGCCGAGACGCGGATCGAGCACGATGTCGCGCGGCACGGCGGCATCGGTGAAGCGCAGCACGATCTCGGGAAAGCCCTCGGCAGCCTCGCCGTAGGTGCTGGCGCTACCGTCGGCGAAGACCACGCCGAGGCGGCCCTTCTTCACGGCGCGGGCGAGGAAGCGGTCGAGGAGAGGCTTGCTCATGGGGCTCCTTTCTAGGATGCTGCCATGGTAACTTTAGCCGGACTTGCGGCTATCGCAATATCATGGGCTTGGTGGGGGAGGGGGCCATGGCAGAGGCCAAGACGACGATCACCGATGTAGCGGTCGAGACGTTCATCGCCAGCGTCGAACCACCCGCCAAGCGCGAGGAGGCGAGGGTGCTCGATGCGCTGTTCCGGAAGGTCACGGGCGAGACCCCGCGGATGTGGGGGCCGACGATCATCGGCTATGGCGAATATCGCACCGTCTACGAAAGCGGTCGCAGCGTGCACTGGATGCGCAGCGGCTTCTCTCCCCGCAAGGCCAAGCATTCGCTCTATTTCATGGGCGGCTACTGCGACCCCGTGACCGGATCGGGCCGCGACGATAAGCTCAAGCGGCTGGGCAAGCATGCGACCGGCAAGAGCTGCCTCTACGTGAACAAGCTCGCCGACATCGATCTCGCCGTGCTCGAGGAGATCATCGCGGCCGACTGGCAGGCGATGCGGCAGCTGTTCCCCGACAGCTAGACCCCGGCATACCACTGGTAGCCGGCGACGTCCTCCCAGAACCCGCCCTTGCCCTGGCCGATGTCGGCGAAGCTGGCGACCGCCTCGATCGCCTTGACGTATTTCGCCTGCTTGTAGCCGAGCTGGCGCTCGATCCGCATCCGCAAGGGCGCGCCGTTCTTCTCGGGGAGCGGCTCGCCGTTGAGGCTGTGGGCGATGATCGTCTGGGGGTGATAGGCATCGACCATGTCGATGCTCTCGTAATAGTCCCGTCCGTACAGCACATCGGCGCAGCGGAAGACGATGAAATTCGCGCCTTTCCTGATCTTCGCGGCATCGAGCAGCGCGGCGAGCTGCGGTCCCTGCCATTCGCCGATCGCGCTCCAGCCCTCGACGCAGTCGTGGCGGGTGATCTGGGTGCGCTGCGGCAGGGCGCGCAGATCGGCCAACGTAAGGGTGAGCGGATTGTCGACGAGGCCCGTCACCGCCAGCTTCCAGTCAGGGAAACCCTTGCCCAGCTGGTCCTGGTAGAAAGGGTCCGCAACCGTCACCGAGCCGTTGCCCTTGAAAGTAGGCGAGCGTTCGGCGCGGGTGTATTCGGGTGCGAGGCCCTGCTTGCCGGCGAGCGCGCGGTGGACGGCGCGGTGCCCGTCCTCGGCGGCCTCGAACAGCCCCTTCGTGGTCTCGCTCTCGTTGATCTTCGCGCAGGCCGAGGCGCCCATCGCGGCGATCCCGGCAAGCAGCGAACGGCGCGGCAGGTCAGCCATGGGCGGGAATTCCCTCTTCGGGTGGCAGGGGCTCGGCCGCGGGCGGGGCGGAAGCCTCGGGCTCGGGCCGCCTGCCGCCGGTGATCATTTCGAGGATCAGCCGCCAGTCGATCAGCGCCAGCACGATGTGGATGACGAAGAAGCCGAAGATGCCCCAGGCGGCGATGAAATGCAGCGAGCGCGCGCTCTGGCGGCCGCCCAGCACCTCGAGCAGCCATGGCGCGGCAGCCTGGAAGCCGGGGCTGATGGCAAGGCCGGTGAACAGCATCAGCGGCAGCAGCACGCCGAACACCATGCCGTAGAGGATGCGCTGCACCGGGTTGTAGCCATGCGCGGCGCCCGCGCCCGCGCCGGAATGGGCCTTGAGCGATGCGACCACCGCCCCCGGCGTCCAGTCGCGCGGGGTCGTCATCAGGTCGCGGCGAAAATGGCCGTTCGCCAGCATCGCGATCCAGATGAACAGCAGCCCGACGCCAAAGGGCCAGGCTGCGGTGATGTGCCAGTCGCGAGCCATCGCGAGGTTGTAGTGCTGCGGGATCGTCGCCCAGCCGGGGAAGCGGATCACCGAAAGCCATGCGTCCTTGGGATCGAAGCCGTAATCGCCCCAGTAGAGGTAGCGGTGGGCGTTGGAGATGTTCAGCCCGGTCATGAACAGCACGATGATCGCGGCGGCGTTCACCCAGTGCCACAACCGGGTCGAGAGCGCGTGCTTGATCATGCCGCGCCCCCGCGGCCGGCCTCGCGCGCCAGCCAGATCACGTCGCGCGGCTGATCAAGCAGGTGCTGGCCGCTGTCGACGAACAGGCTCTGCCCGCTGGCGAGCGCGCCGCTGCTGAGGAACAGCGCCGCCTCGGCGATTTCGTCAGGGCCGGTCTTGCGGCGCAGCAGGTTGAGCCGGTGCGAGATTTCCGTTTCCTCCTCGCGCTGGTCGTGGCTCGCCAGGATCGCGCCGGGCGCGATGCCGTAGATCCTCACGCTGTGCGCGCCGTTCCCCTTGGCCAGCATCCCGATCGTGGCTGCCAGCGCGTGTTTGGACATGGTGTAACTGAAGAAATCGGGGTTCGTATTTTCGATTTTCATGTCCGTGACGTGGATCACGCTGCGCACCCCGGCGCTCGCCGCATGGGCGATGAAGGCCTGGGCAAGGCGGGCGGGGGCGAGGGCGTTGACCTGCATCGCCTCCCTGTTCGTCGCCGGATCGAGACCGGTTACACTGTCGTAATCGAAAACCGAGGCGGAGTTGACGAGGCAGCGCCAGTCGGGGAGGCGCGCGGCGAGCGTGGTGACGGTGGCGACCGCGCGCTCGTCGTCCGCAAGGTCGAAGCCGAGCGTCTCGGCCGAGGGCAGGGTGGCGGCGAGCGCCTCTGCATCCGCGGCCGAACTGCGGTAGTGGATCACCACGTGCCAGCCGGCGGCGGCAAAGCGGCGGACGATGGCGGCGCCGATACGGGTCGCCCCGCCGGTCACTAGAACGGCGGGGCGGGTCATGGTTGCATTGGGGTGGTGCGGGACATGACCACCCGGCTAACAGGGCAGGGCGCGCGCTTCAATCGCGCAGCGCGCCCCTTAGCGCCTAGCGGCAGCGCAGCTCGCCGCGGTCGATCTCGCGGCCAAGCAGGCCCCCGCCGATGGCGCCGAGCAGGGTGCCCACGCTGCGATCGCCGCGCGTGTCGATGGTGCGCCCGAGCAGCGCGCCGACACCGGCGCCGATCACGAGGCCCGTCGTCCCGTTGTCGCGGCGGCAGTAGTAACGGTCGCCGTCGCGCCAGATGCGGTCGTTGCGCGACAGGCGGCGCGGCTCGATGTAGCGGCCGCGGCTGTCATAGATGCGGTCCTTGCCGCGCTTGCCCCAGGCCGGGGCATGGGGAGGCGGATCCGCCTGCACGGGCGCCGCCATCGGCAGCGTCATGGCGCCCGCGGCGAGCACGAGTGCGATCTTCTTCATGGCAGTTTCTCCTTTTGGGTTTGGCTGCTTCATCAAGGCATCGGCTGGCATTGTCCCGCCAGCCCGGGAAGTGCGGGGGCGACGAGGCGGGCCCGGCATAAGGCCGGTGCCCGCCTGTCAGCCCGGGCATCAGCGGCAGCGGGCGCCGCCGCGCTCGATCTCGCGGCCGAGCAGACCGCCGCCGATGGCGCCGAGCAGGGTGCCGACCGAGCGGTCGCCGCGGGTGTCGATGGTGCGGCCCAGCAGGGCCCCGCCGACAGCGCCGACCACGAGGCCGGTGGTGCCGTCGGGACGGCGGCAGCGCCAGCGCCCGTCATTGCCGCGCCAGTAATCGCCTCGGCGCGCATCATGGCGACGGTCATCCCGGCGATCGTCCCAACGGCCGCGGTTGTCGCGCCAGCGGCGATCGTCACGATAGCGGCGGTCGTCCCAGCGACGGTCGTATTCGGCGGCCTCGGCAAAGGGCGAGGAGGTGCCAGCATATGCGATGCTGACAGGAGCGGGAGCTAATTCGGCGGCCTGCGCGGGAACGGCAAAGGCGGCCATCGAACCGGCGGCGGCGATGAGGGCGAGGTGTTTCATGGTCGTATCCCTTGTGAGGGCTCCCCGATGGAGCACGACCGTTTTCGTTCATCTAACTCGAATGCAGGATGAACGCCCTTGTCAGCAAACAGCAGTTTTTGTTCAGTTTGGGCGGCTTCGGGATGAACCGTGTCTCACCCGCGCCCGGCTGCCGCCCTGGCCCTCAGACGTGGGGTGAGCGCGGCGAGGTCCGCAAGTTCGCCAAGCTCCTCGGGTGTTGCCTTGCCCCCCACCAGCGCGCGGAACACCCGCGCGACGCTCCATTCGGCGGCGCCGGTTGCCACCCGTTCGAGCGTGTCTCCGGCGGCGACCTCGCCCGTTTCGAGCACGCGGAAATACCAGCCGCAGCGCCCGCTTTTCACGATCGCGGCGACCATGCCCTTGTGGCCGAAGCGGTGCTCGATCTTCCAGCACGGCTGGCGCGGCTGGCTGATCTCGACCAGCGCCGTCCCGAGGCGGAAGCGGTCGCCGATATGGACCATGTCCTCGGTCAGGCCCGCGACGGCGAGGTTCGAGCCGAAGCCGCCGGGTTCGTCCAGTGCGGGGTGGTCGCCGATCCGTGTCCGCCACCAGGCGTGGTGATCGAGCGGGTAGAGATGCAGCGCCATCTCCGGCCCGCCGTGAACCGTGCGGTCGGCCTGTTCGTCGGGGGCGAGGCCTTCGGCAAGCACCTGCACCGCGCCCTCGCGCGGGCGCTTGGCGATCGCGCTGGTCTCAGCGCCGAGGAAGGGGCGGGCGGTGCCGGTGCAGACGGCGGTGACGATATGCTTCACGGCTTGCTCGCGATGAGGTCGATCCAGTCGCGCTCGACATTGTCGAACCCGCCGGCCGTATAGCGTTCGGTGGCGACGATCCGCCAGCCGGGAATCGCGGCATATTGCGCGGCGAGCCAGTCGGCATCGGGGAAGTTGTAGAACCGCCCGAAGGCATCGCGGCCCTCGGCCTCGCCAAGCTTGTAGCTGGCGAAGAACCAGCCGCCCGGTTGCAGCGCGCGGTCGATTCGGGCGAGGATTCCCGGCAGGGCCTCGCGCGGGGCATGGAGCAGGCTGGCATGGGCCCAGACCCCGGCATACGCGGCCTCGGCCTCGAGCTCGTGGAAAGCCATGATCCTTGCGCCGAGGTTCCAGCGTTCGTTGGCCTTGGCGACCATCGCGGGCGTGGCGTCGGTCGCGTCGACCACGAAGCCGCGCTCCTTCATCCGCGCCGCATCGCGTCCGCTGCCGCAGCCCAGTTCCAGCACCGCCGCGCCGGGCGGCAGGCGGTCGAGGAAGGCGTCGAGCTGGTGGCTCGGGGCCTCGCCGAAGCGCAGCACATAGTGCGGCGCGCGCGCCTGGTAGAAGGCGATGGTGCCGGGATCGGTGCTCATGCCTGCGTCAGGGCGCCGGTTTCTCGACCGGCATGACGTTGTATTCGCGCACCTCGGCCTGGCTGAGGCAGTAGCGCGTCGAGGGATTATCCTCGCTCTTCACCGCCTGCTGGCGATACATGACGTCGGTCAGCAGCTTGCGGCTGATCCCCATGCGGATGAGGAAATCATTGTCCTCGCTCGCCAGCATGGCCGAGGACTGCTCGACGCTGGCGATGTATTCGGTCGTGGCCTTGCTGCCCTCGATCACCACCTCGTCGATTGTCGCGCGATCGCCGGTGTGGGTGAACATGTGGACCATGAACACCCCGCCTTCGTCGACGACCCTGCGGTCGCCCCCCATGAAGACGAAGTTGCAGGCCGAAAAGCAGGCCCAGCCGGAAGGGATGCGGGTCAGCATTCCCCGATAGGAGCGGATCACCTTGCCCGCCGCGTTCCCGGCGCGGGCATTGCCCCCGCGCGAGCGCAGCCACACCTCCTCGATCCGCTCGTCGGCCTCGATGGCGGCCTTGAGGCGCTCGGGGAGGGAGGCGTCGATCGTCCCCTCGGCCAGCAGCACGCGCTTGCCGCCCCGGTCCGCGGGGGTGAGGGTCATCGCGGTCTTGGGGCCGAAATCGGGCTCGGCCGGGCAGGTCGGATTGTCGGGGTCCATCGGCGCCGCCGCCCCCGTCAGCAGCGCGAGCGCTGCGAGCGCGGCGAGCGGGCGACCGCCGGCGCGCATCAGGCGACGATCGAATAGCGCGCGGAGCCCGGCGCGCGGCACATCCGCTTCTCGGCGCGGGTTTCCTCGCCCTCGATGATGACGACGTCGGTCACGGTGATGCAGTCGCGCTGGCCTGCGGCATTGTCGCGGCCGGTGACGGTCGAGCTGCCGCTGACATTGGCGCGCGAGGCCGAGGTCCATTCCGCGCTGGCGCCGAGTTCGGGCTGGGCTTCGGCATCGTCGGTGCGAGTGACCGCGAGGGTCGCCTCGGCAGCCTGCTTCTGCTCCTCGGGGTCGAGGCGGCAGGCGATGCTTTCGGTGAGCTGGTCGGAGAATTCGGGCACCGGCAGGAAGGAGGGCAGGCCGGCGCTGCGGGCGAGTTCGTCGACTGCCCCGCCGAGCAGCCCGCCAAGCGCGCCCCGGCCCTTGTCGCCCTTCTTGCCCTTGCCGCAATTGTCGGCCTTCTCGGCACCGCGGCGGGTGCTGTTGAACAGCCCGCCGAGCTGGGCCTCGGCCGGGATGGGGGCGGCGATGGCGGCCATCAGCCCGGCGGCGAGCGCGATTCGGGTAGCGGAAAAGGCCACGGCGATCCTCCGGGTGGAAGCGCCGCGAGGCTACGCCTGCGGGGCGCCAGCGTCAATCGCGCGCCGCGGCGGCAGCGGCGGCTTCGCGGTCGCGCTGGGCGCGGGACTTCTTCTCGGCAGCGGTCTTGAGCTGGCCGCAGGCGGCATCGATGTCTCGCCCGCGCGGGGTTCGCACCGGCGCCGAGAAGCCGCCTTCGAACACGATCTCGGAGAAGCGCCGGATGCGTTCGGGCGTCGAGGTCTCGTAGCCGGCGCCCGGCCAGGGGTTGAACGGGATCAGGTTGACCTTGGCGGGGAGGTTGTACTCGCGCAGAAGGCGGACAAGCTCGCGCGCGTCATCGTCGCTGTCGTTCTTGTCCTTGATCATCACGTATTCGAAGGTGATGCGGCGTGCGTTCGAGGCGCCGGGGTAGTCGGCGCAGGCCTGAAGCAGCTGATCGATGCCGTACTTCTTGTTGAGCGGCACCAGTTCGTCGCGCACTTCCTTGCGCACGCCGTGGAGGCTGACGGCAAGGTTCACCCCGATCTCCTCGCCGCAGCGCTCCATCATCGGGATGACGCCGCTGGTCGAGAGCGTGATGCGCCGCTTCGAGAGGGCGAGGCCGTCCCCGTCCATCACCAGCTTGAGCGCATCGCGCACGTGATCGAAATTGTAGAGCGGCTCGCCCATGCCCATCATCACGATGTTGGTGAGGAGGCGCCCGTCGGCGGTGTAGTGGCCCGCCTCGTCATCCTCGTCGATGGCGTCGGCGTCCGAGACCATCGTCCCGCGCGGCCATTCGCCCAGCGCATCGCGGGCGAGCATCACCTGGCCGACGATCTCGCCGGGGGTGAGGTTGCGGACGAGCTTCATCGTGCCGGTGTGGCAGAAGGAACAGGTGAGAGTGCAGCCGACCTGGCTGGAGACGCACAAGGTGCCGCGGGTCTCGTCGGGGATGAAGACCATCTCGAAATCGTGGCCGTCGGCGGTGCGCAGCAGCCACTTGCGGGTGCCGTCGACCGAATGCTGTGCCTCGACCACATCGGGGCGGCCGATCACGAAACGCTCCGCCAGCCACGGGCGCATCGGCTTGGCGATGTCGGTCATCGCCTCGAAATCGGTGACGCCGCGGTGGTAGAGCCAGTGGAACACCTGCTTGGCGCGCAGCTTCGCCGCCTTGGCATCAAGGCCGGCTTCCTCGAACAGCTCGCGGATGCGCGGGCGGGGAAGGCCGATCAGGTCGACGCGCCCGTCGGCGCGCGGCGTGATGTCGCGCGCGGCGGGCACCGGGTCGACGAGGCCCGGGATGGTCATGAGTGCGGTATCGGCCATGGGTGGCGGCCATATAGTGGGGAAGCGGCGGTTTGACCAGTCAGCGCTTGGCGCAGCCTACGGTGGCAGCATCGATGGCGGTGGCGGCGCCCGCGAGGGTGTAGCGGTCGGTGAAACTTCCGCCCTTCGCGCCGGTCGCCGTAACGCTCATCCGGCTGGCCGAGCGCAGCGCGGCGACGATCGCCGCATCACCCCGCGAATCCGCCGCCCAGGCATTGCGGCCCTTGGCGACAAGGTCGAAACGCTTGTCTCCCACCGCGAGCCGCACCGGTCCCCTGGCCGCCGCCTCGCGGGAGAGCACGATATGCACGCTCCCCCGCACCTTGCGCTCCGGCCAGTGCGAGATCGTGGCATAGGCGGGCGCGGGCGGCTTTCCTTCCGCCTTGGCGATGGCATAGCATCGCTGCGGACTCGGATCGCGGAACGCGGCCCAGCTCTCATAGACGCCGAGACTCTCGCGCGCGGCAAGCGGGGCGGCGAGCGCAAGCAGCGGCAGCAGGGCGAGGGACCTAGTCATAGTCGATCGCCAGCACTTCCCATTCGCGGGTGCCCGAGGGGAGCGTCACCGTGCGCAGGTCGCCGACGCCTGCGCCCCGCAGCGCGCGGGCGAGGGGGGCGTTCCAGCCGATCCGGCCTTTGGCGGCGTCCTGTTCGTCGTCGCCCACCAGCGTGACGATCTGGCGGTTGTCGTCCTCGTCGGCGATCTCGACCCGCGCGCCGAAGAACACCCGCGTCCGGTCCACTGCCGCTGCCGGATCGACCACCCTCAGCACCTTCATCCGGCGGGCGAGATGCGCCAGTTCGCGGTCGATCTCGCGCATCTTCTTGCGGCCGTAGAGATAGTCGCCGTTCTCCGAGCGGTCGCCGTTCCCTGCCGCCCAGCTGACGATCTCGACGATCGCCGGCCGCTCGGTGCCGAGCAGGTGGTCGTAGCGCGCCTTGAGCGCCGCCATGCCCGCTGGCGTGATGGGAGGCCCCGCCGGTTTCATCGCCGGGATCAGCGCAGGAAGCTGTCGACCGTGCGCGGCATGCCCGCCTGTTCGGGATACATGTGCGAATAGGTCACCGCATTGCCGATCACGCGCATGATGTAATAGCGCGTCTCGAAGTTCGAGGGGATCTTCTCGACCCAGGTCACCCAGTCGATCGCGCCGGTGCGCGGATCGCCGTTGCGGCGCAGCCATTCGTTCACGCGGCCCGGCCCGGCATTGTAGGCCCCCACAGCCAGCGGATAGGCCCCGCCGTAGTAGTTCATCATCCGCGCGAAATAGGCATCGCCCAGTTGGATGTTGTAATGTGGTGTCGCGGTGAGATCGGCGGCCAGGTAATTGATGCCGAGCTTGCCCGCCTGTTCGCGCGCGGTGCCAGGCATCAGCTGCATCACGCCCCGCGCCCCGGCATGGGAGACGCGGGTGCGGTCGAACTCGCTTTCCTGCCGGGCGATGGCGTGGACCATCGTCCAGTCATTGACGAAGGAGGGGGTGGAGACGGTCGGAAAACCGATCCGCTCGAGCCCGGCGATGCCGTTCTCGCCAGCCTTCATGCCGAGCACCACGGCCATCTCGTCGAGCCCGGTCTCGCGTGCCAGCATCGCCGCCATGAGCATTTCGGCAGGCGTGTCGGCCTCGTCGCCCAGGGCCTCGAAGAAGCGGCGCTCGGTGCGCCAGTCGCGGCGGTTCTTGGCGAGGGCGCGGATCGCCCTGACGACGGGGCTCGCCTCGAACTCGGCGCGGACGGAGGCGTCCATCGCGGGCTGGGGCAGGCCGGCGAAGGCGGGCATCGGCCGGCCCATCGCCGCCAGCGCGAGCTGGCCGTAGTAGTAGTCGGGCCAGCGCGCGGCCATCTCGAACCAGCGCGCCGCACCCGCCTGGTCGCCGGCCTGACGCGCGGCGCGGCCCGCCCAGTAATAGCCCTTGGCCTTGGTCAGCGGGGTCTTGGCGGCATCGCCGTAACGCGCGAAGAGCGGCGCAGCCGTCGCGCCGTCGCCGAGGTCCCACAGCGCCTTCGTCCCGCCGAGCCACATCAGGTCGGTCAGCCGGTCGCGCAGGGTGAAGCTGGTCGCCGACAGGTCGGTACCCGGCGCGAAGAGATCGGCGGTGCGGCTGGCGATGTTCGCCGCGTCGCGCGCGCCGACATCGCCGGCAAGGCGCAGCAGTTCGCCCACGAAGGCCTCGGGATCGACCGCCGGCCGCACGAAATCGGGGCGGCTGGTGAAGACCCGCGCGGCCTCGTAACTCTGGCCGCTGCCGCGCAGGAACTTGACCATGTTGAAGACATAGCCCGGATCGGCTCCGGCCCCGGCGGGGACCGCGATCCCCGCGCTTTCCGGCCGCGCGCCGCGCAGCAGAGACAGCCGCGCGAGCGCCATCGGCCGCTCGCTTTCGGCGAGGTTCATCAGCTGGCGCGAGGCGGCGTCGGCCTTGCCCTGCCACAGCAGCGCATCGATCCGCACCGCGTGGTCCTCGGGCGTGAACTGCGCGCCGTAGAGGCCGGACAGATAGAGCTCGACCGGATCGCTCATCTGCCCCCCGCGCCAGGCGCGGCGAGCCTCGGCCAGGGCCTCGGGGCGCTGCACCGCGGCCAGCGCGAGCGCATAACGCGCGCGTGCCGGGTTGGTGAGCGGCGGATTGGCGTCGAAATAGCGCAGCAGATCGGTCTGCGGCGGGGCCTCGTTCTCGAGCGCGGCCTCGGCCCGCAGGCGCAGGATGTCGGTGCGCGGGAAAGTCGGCCATGCGAGGACGAAGCCGGCATAGTCGGCGAAAGTGTGGGTGCGGCTGGCCTGCAAGGTCTCCCAGCGGGCAATCGCGGCGTCCACCGCGCCAGGCTGGCGGGCGACGAGATCGCTGCCCGCGCCCCATCCTTGCGCCGCCGCGGGTGCGGCCATCGCGGCCCCCACACCCATCGCCAGAGCCACAGCACATATCCGCGGGGAAATCACAAGCTTACGGACCATGCTGGACATAGTGCCAATCGGCTCCTTATCAGGCGCTGAACAATGGGGTGACGGGGATCGGATCCCCCCGCCCCGATACCTAGAGATGAAGGCAGGACAAAGGCAATGTTCAGCGGATCGATACCCGCTCTGGTGACTCCTTTTCGCGGCGGAGCGTTCGACGAGGCGGCTTTCCGCCGGCTGGTCGACTGGCAGATCGAGAACGGCAGCGCCGCGCTCGTCCCCTGCGGCACGACGGGGGAGGCCTCGACGCTCTCCAATGCCGAGCATCACCGCGTGATCGAGGTCTGCATCGAGCAGGCTGCGGGCCGCGTGCCGGTGATCGCGGGCTGCGGGTCGAACGACACGCGCAATGCCCAGCTCCACATGAACTTCGCCAAGAAGGCGGGCGCGGCGGCGGGGCTGTGCGTTGCCCCCTATTACAACCGCCCGAGCCAGCGGGGTCTGATCGCCCATTTCAGCTATCTCGCGGAAAACTGCGATCTGCCGATCGTGCTCTACAACGTGCCGGCGCGCACCGTGACCGACATTCTCGACGACACGGTGGTCGAGCTGGTGAGGAAGTATCCCGACCGGATCATCGCCATCAAGGATGCGAGCGGCGACCTGTCGCGGGTCGCCGATCACCGCATGGGCATCGGGCGCGAATTCTGCCAGCTTTCGGGCAATGACGAACTGTGGCTGCCCCACGCGGCGGCGGGCGGGCGCGGGTGCATCTCGGTGACGGCCAACGTCGCCCCCAAGCTGTGCGCCGAATTCCACGAGGCGATCGCGGCGAACGAGCTGAAGAAGGCGCGCCAACTGAACGACCGCCTGTTCCCGCTGCACTACGCGATGTTCTCCGACGCGAGCCCTGCGCCGGTGAAATATGCCCTCAGCCGCGTCCACGACTGGATCGAGCCGGAGGTGCGCCTGCCGCTGGTGGAATGCTCGGAGGAGGCGAAGAAGGCCGTGGACGAGGCGCTGGTGAGCGCCGGGGTGCTTACGGCCTAGACCACCTCGTCCTCGTCGAGCAGACGCTCGGCGAAGCCTTCGGGTTCGCTGGCGAGGATCGCCTCGGTGATCGAATCGATCCGCGCGCCGACCCGCTCGGGATGGTCGATCACCGCGATGTGGAACAGCGCGTCGCCCTGGTGCACCACCGGCAGGGTTGCATGGCCGATGACGATGCCGTCGGCGGGGCTGACGATCTCCTGCGCGTCCTCGCCGAACAGGCCCGCCACGCAGGCGAGCAGGTCGCCCTTCCTCACCGGATCGCCGCTCCGGCGCACCCGGTGGGTCACGCCCCCGCGAGGGCTGCGCACCCACACCGAGCGGTTGGCGCGCGCCGGGATGCCGACCGCGCTGAGCCCGTCGTCGGCCTCGGTCATACCTAGATGGGCGAGCACGCGGTTCACCCCCGCCACCCCCGTCTCGATCGACAGGCGGTCGAAGCGCAGCGCCTCGCCGGCCTCCATAAGCAGCATGTCGACCCCGTTCTTCTGGGCGAGATCGCGCAAGCTGCCGTCGCGCAGCGGGCTCTCGATGATCACCGGCGCGCCGAAGGCCATCGCCAGCTCCACCAGCCGGCGGTTGCCGGCGGCGATGCGGATCTGGGGCAGGTTGTAGCGGTGGACCGCGGCCGAGTGGATGTCGATCCCCAGCGAGCAGCGCGCCACCACCTCGCGGTAGAAGATGTGTGCGAGCTGCCCCGCGAGCGATCCCCCCGCGCTGCCCGGGAAGCTCCGGTTGAGATCGCGGCGGTCGGGAAGGTAGCGATTATGGGTGATGAAGCCGAAGATGTTGGCGGCCGGCACCAGCAGCAGCGTGCCCGCCAGCGCCGCCGGATCGATCTCCTGCGCGAGACGCTGGATCACCGCGGTCCCGATGATCTCGTCGCCGTGGATCGCCGCGCTGACGAACACCGCCGGGCCGGGCTTCGCGCCGTGCAGCACCCTCAGCGCGAGCGATGACGCATTGCCCGTCGCCATCGTTGTGACCGGAAATGCGACATCGCGCATCGTGCCCGGCGCGATGGTCTCGCCGGCGATGATGTAGGGTTGCGCTGTCGTCATGCCTGCCTGCTGCCCCGTTCTGCCCCGCGCCGATGCTAGCCCGCGCGCGGGCAAAGCGCAAAGCCCCTCGCTTTTTGCCGCCCCAGCGCCTACATCGCCGCCCCTTATGACACGCCCCAGACCCGTCACCTTCGACAAGCTCAAGATCGTCGCCGAGAACCGCCGCGCGCGCTTCGACTACCATGTCGAGGACGTCTACGAGGCGGGGCTGATGCTGCAGGGCACCGAGGTCAAGGCGCTGCGGGCAGGGGAGGCCAGCATCGCGGAAAGCTATGCCGAGGTGAAGGACGGGCAGGTGTGGCTGGTGAATGCCAACATTCCCGAATACTCCCACGGCAACCGCCTCAACCACGAACCGCGCCGTCCGAGGAAGCTGCTGCTCCACGAACGCGAGATCGACAAGCTGTTCGGCGCAGTCGAGCGCAAGGGCATGACGCTGGTGCCGCTGTCGATCTACTTCAACCGCACCGGCCGCGCGAAAGTCGAACTCGCGCTCGCCAAGGGCAAGCAGACCCACGACAAGCGCGCCAGCATCAAGGAACGCGACTGGAAGCGCGACAAGGCCCGCCTGATGCGCGAGCGGGGTTGAACGCGCGCGCGGAAAATTGTCACGGATTTGTCGATTCACCCACTGGTCAGTATCGCCATGCTACCCATATGGGCACCCACCATGCCGGCCTCGTCCTCGCCCTTCCTGACCGCCATGTCCGCCCGCCGCGGAGCCGCTGTTGCATGAGCGCGCTGCCGCCCCGCAAACCGACCATCGCCGGGCGCTCCAAGACCTGGGCGATGGACGTGATCCGCCGCAACACGCCCACGCGCGAGGAGATGGCGGCAAACAAATATCTCGCCCCCATCGCCCACCGCTTCCTGTCGCCGGAACTGTGGCGCTTCACCCGCCGCTCGGTGCCGCGCGGAGTGGCGCTCGGGCTGTTCGCGGCCTTCATCGTGCCGATCGGGCAGATCTTCCTGGCTGCCTTCCTCGCGCTGCCCTCGCGCGCGAACGTGCCGCTGGCGGCGCTCGTCACCTTCGTCACCAATCCCTTCACGCTGCCCTTCTGGCTGGTGGTCGCCAACCGCATCGGTGAATTCGTGCTGCGCTTCGATGCCGCCGGGGTGGGCCTCGCCGGCGCGACCGCGGGTGACGAGACCTGGGCCTGGCTGACGATGGTCTACGAGGTCGGCGCGGCCACGATCGTCGGCTGCCTCGTGCTGGCGATCGTCTCGCCCGCGCTCGGCTGGGTGATATCCGGCTGGGTGTGGCGCGCCGTGGTGTCGCGCAAGCGCGCCAGACGGTTGAAGGCGATGGAAGCGCGGCTCGACCAGCGGCTCGGCGCGCAGTAGGACAGGCCTTTGCCGGCGTCGCCCCGGGCGCCGCACCATGCCAGAGGAGCCGACCCGTCTTGTCCCGCCGCACCGGCAAAGATCCGCAAGCCCTGCTCGCCCCCGAGGGCGCCAATGCGCGCGGCGGCCTGCCGCCCGCCAGCCTGCTGGCGGCGCTCGGCGGCGCGCTCGCGGCGAGCGCGGCAGTGCTCTGGTTCGCGACCGGGAGCGGCCTCGTCGCGCTCGCCTTCGTGCTTGCCGCGGGCGTGCTCTTGGGCGGAGTGGTGATGCTCGACGCGGTCCGCAGCGCCCCGGCGGCCGAGGCCCCTGCCGCGCCCGACTGGAGCGTGACCGTCGCCGCGATCGAGCGCGCGGGCGAGGCGATCGCGATCACCGACCGCGCCAACCGCATGGTCTGCGCCAACATGTTTTTCCTCGACAGCTTCGGTGCCAATGCTGCCCCCCCGGCGCTGCCATTGGGGCGCGAGGGGCTGGAGGAAGTGACGCTGCTTGCCCGCAACGCCTGGCGTGACGGCAGTGCCGCGCTCGAAGCGGTCGAGGCGGCGGACGAGACCAGCTGGCAGATCAGCGCGACCCGCGCGGGTCGCGGCGACGATCACCTGATCTGGCGCCTCAAGCCCATCGCCCGCGCGAAAGGTGCCGATCTCGGGTCACTCGATCTGGCGGGGCCCTTCGGCAAGATGCTGAGCCGCGCCGGGATCGAGACCGCGATAACCACCGCCGATGGCGTGATCCGCGCCGTCAGCGCGGGCTTCGCTGAGCGCGCCGCGGGCGACGAGCGCGCGACGCTGATCGGGCAGGACTTCGTCTCTTTCCTGCGCTCCGACGAGCGCGACCGCATCTTCTTTGCGCGCGAGGGCCGCGCCGGCACCCCGCAGACGCTGGTCGACATTCCGCTGGTCGACCCCGAGGAGCGCGTCACCACGCCCGGACCCGACGAGGCGACATCGCTGATGCTGCTGATCGATTCGGGCGTCGGCATCGGGAGCGGCTGGGACGGGGCCTCGCAGGCCGGAGTGGCGCAGCTCGACGCGCTGCTCGCGCAACTGCCGCTGGGCCTTGCCATGACCGACCGCGACGGGCGCTTCCTGTTCGGCAACGAGGCCTTCCTGCGCTCGGTCGGCCGCGAGGGGCGGGGGCTGCCGGCCTTCCCGACCGACCTCGTCACGCGCGAGGACAAGGCGGCGCTTTCCGACGCGGTGCGCCGCCACGGGCGGGGCCCTGCGACCAGCGGCGATGTCGCGGTGCGGCTGACGAATTCGCCCGAGGAGCCGGTCAGCCTCGGGCTGGCGGGCGTGCGCGGCCTCGGCGAGGCGGCGGTGCTGCTCAGCCTCGCGGATACGTCGCAGGAGAACCAGCTTCGCCGTCAGGTCGCGCAGGCCACCAAGATGCAGGCGGTTGGCCAGCTCGCGGGCGGGGTGGCGCATGACTTCAACAACGTGCTGACCGCGATCATCGGCACCTGCGACCTGATGCTGCTGCGCCATATCCCGGGCGACAGCGACTATGACGACATCCAGCAGATCCGCGCCAATTCGAACCGCGCCGCCTCACTGACGCGGCAACTGCTCGCCTTCTCGCGCCAGCAGACCCTGCGGCCCGAGATCATCCAGCTGCCCGACGTGGTCAGCGAGGTCAGCCCGCTGATCAAGCGGCTGCTCGGCGAGAAGATCACCTTCTACGTCCAGCACGACCGCAACCTCGGCCCAGTGCGCGCCGATCCGCAGCAGCTCGAGCAGGTGATCATGAACCTCGCGGTCAATGCCCGCGACGCGATCCAGGGCAACGGCGGCCCGGCGCGGGGCGACGGGCGGGGGCGCATCTCGCTGTTCACCCGCGCGCTGCAGGCCAAGCAGGTGGTGCAGCTGGGGTCCGAGGTGCTGCCGGCGGCGGACTATACGGTGCTGATCGTGCAGGACACCGGGGGCGGCATCCCGCCCCACGTGCTGCCCAAGCTGTTCGAGCCCTTCTTCACCACCAAGGAGCAGGGCAGGGGCACGGGCCTCGGCCTCTCGACCGCCTACGGGATCGTCAAGCAATCGGGCGGGTTCATCTTCGCCGACAACGTCACCGACAAGTCCGGGCATCCGGTGGGCGCGCGCTTCACGGTCTATCTCCCGGTCCACCGGGGCGAGATGCCGAAGAAGCGCGAGGCGGCGCCGCTGGCGTCCTCGGACTGGTCGGCGGGCGGAAAGGTGCTGCTGGTCGAGGACGAGGACATGGTCCGCACCGTTGCCGAGCGGGCGCTCACCCGCGCAGGCTACGAGGTCACCGCCTGCGCCAACGGCGAGGAGGGCCTCGCCGCGATCGCCGAGGGGACGGTGGATTTCGATCTGGTGGTAAGCGACGTGGTGATGCCGGGGATGGACGGCCCGGCGATGGTCCGGGCGATCCGCGCGCGCCTGCCGCAGATGCCGGTGCTGTTCATGTCGGGCTATGCCGAGGAGCAGCTGCGCCGCGACATCGACATCCCCGACATGCACTTCATCGCCAAGCCCTTCAGCGTCGCGTCGATCGGCGACAAGGTCGGTGCGGTCCTGCGCGAGGCGCGCGCCAATGCGGGGGCGGGGGCCTGACAATCGGCGCGTGCGCCCCCTCATTCACCTTGGATAAAGCCGCATCATCGTTCATCCTGCCATCCACTTGAGGGAAGGGGACAGGATGGGACTTCGCACTATCGCCGCCGGGTGCGGCATCTCGGCAGCGGCGCTGCTGGCAGCGGGCGCACTGGCGCAGGGCGTCCCCGATCCCGATGCGACGGCGCAGGGCGATCTCTCCCTCACGATCTACAACAGCGATCTCGCGCTGGTGCAGGACGTGCGCCAGCTTGCCATCGCGCAGGGGCGCAGCCGCGTCGAGTTCCCCGACGTCTCCGCCCGGATCCAGCCCGAGACGCTGAGCTTTGCGGCGGCGGGCACCACGATCATCGAGCAGAACTTCGACTACGACCTCCTCACCCCCGGCAAGCTGATGGAGAAGGCCATCGGCCAGACCGTCACCCTGCTGCGCACCAACCCCGCCACCGGCGCCGAGACCCGCGACCGGGCGAAGGTGCTCTCCACCGCCGGGGGCGTCGTCATCCAGATCGGCGAGCGGATCGAGGTGCTGCGCGACGACGGCCTGCCGGTGCGGGTCATCTTCGACCGCGTGCCCCCCGGCCTGCGCGCGCGGCCCACGCTCTCGGTCAACCTCGACTCGGCGCGCGGCGGCACCCGCCCGGTCGCCCTGCGCTACCTGACGAACGGCCTCGGCTGGAACGCCGATTATGTCGCGCTCTACAACGAGGCCGCGGGCACCATCGACATGCAGGGGTGGGTGACGCTGACGAACGGCACCGGCACCACCTTCCACAATGCCGACACCGTGCTGGTCGCGGGCAACCCGAATGGCGGGGGCGGCGGCTACGGTTACAACCAGCGCGGCATGACCCGCGCCGGGACCCAGGCGGCGGAGCGCGAGCGGCTCGGCGATTTCTACCTCTACCCGATCAAGGGCCGCACCACGATCGCCAACGCCCAGACCAAGCAGGTGAGCTTCCTCGACGTGCAGGCCGTGCCCGCGCGCAAGATCTACGCCGCGGGCGTCGACTGGCAGCAGAACGACGAACAGCCCCGCAACGTCCAGAGCCGCATCGCCTTCTCCTCCTCGCGCGAGCAGGGCCTCGGCGATGCGCTGCCCGCGGGCACGGTGCGCTTCTACCAGCGCGACCGCGAGGGCACCCCGCAGTTCATCGGCGAGAACGCCATCGGCCACACCCCGATGGGCAGCGAGCTGTCGCTCGTCACCGGCGATGCCTTCGACATCACGGTGAGGGCCGAGATCGAGAAGCGCGAGACGATCACCGGCGCGGAGTGGGAGAAAAGCGCCCGCTACCGCATCTTCGAGGGCGGCCAAACCCGCGAGGTCACCATCGAGCGCCCCAAGACCTTCTACCGCACTACCATGCGCTACACCCTCACCAATGCGAAGGCGGCCCCGGTCGAGGTCGAGCTCACCCAGACCGGCCTTGCGCGCGGCTGGTGGGGCGACGACACCCGCGTCACCCTCGAGGACATCAAGGGCGAACAGCTCAATGCCGACCGGCGCAAATATGTGGTCCCCGTGCCGGCCGAGGGCGAGCGGGTGATCCGCGTGACCTACGAAACCCGCTACTGAGGCGGCGGCGATGCGGCTGGCCGCAACCTGCCTCGTGCTCGCCGCGCTGGCCGGCGGGCCGCTCGCCGCGCGCGAGGTGGTCGACGCCTCGCCGCCCGCCGACCTCTCGGTGACGATCTACCGCGATCCCGACCGCGACCCGGACAAGCGGTTGCGGCGTGAGCGGCCGGGCGGGATCGCGATGATCTCCGAAACCCGCCGCGTGACGCTCCCGCCGGGCGAATCGACGATCCGCTTCGAAGGCGTGGCCGAGGGCATGATCGGCGTCTCCGCAATCGTCACCGGCCTGCCCGGCGGCACCATCGAGATGAACCGCAACGCGCAGCTCCTCTCGCCCGCCGCGCTGGTCGACGGGACGCTCGGCAACCGCGTGACCATCACCCGCACCAACCCCGCGACGGGTGCCGCGACCAGCGAGCAGGCGGTGGTGCGCACCCGCGCCGACGGGGGGCTCGTGCTCGAAACATCGCAGGGCTTCGAGGCGGTGCGCTGTTCGGGCCTGCCCGAAAGCCTTTCCTTCGCGCGCGTCCCGCCCGGTCTGTCGGCGCGCCCGGTGTTCTCGGTCGACACCCGTTCACCCGAGGGCGGCACCTTCGACGTGACGCTGACCTATCTCGCCTGGGGTTTCGACTGGCAGGCCGATTACGTCGCCAGCCTTTCCGAGCAGGCGAAAGGCGGCGAGCTTAGCCTCGGCCTGCTGAGCTGGCTCACCCTCGTCAACGACAACGGCCAGAGCTTCGATTCCGCGCGCCTCCAGATCGTCGCGGGGCGACTCAACCTGACCAGCGATTACCGCAGACTCGCCGATCCGCCGGTGGCCGAGTCGCTGCGCCTGACCTGCTATCCGATCGGCAGCACCGCGGCGGGCACGGCGCCGCCCCCGCCGCCGCCGCCGCCAGCTCCGCCGCCCCCGCCGATGGCTGCGCCCGTCATGATGGCTGAGGCGATCACCGTTACCGGCGCCCGGATGCAGGCTGCCGATGCCGGCGTGGTGACGGCATCCGAGGAAAACCTCGGCGATCTCAAGCTGTTCCGGGTGCCGGGGCGGGTGGACGTCTCGGCCAAGGGGATGAAGCAGGTCGCCTTTCTCGACAAGGACGGGGTGAAGGCGCGGCTGCTCTATCGGACGACCTGCGATCCCTACACCGACAGCGCCGAGGAGCCGCTCGCGGCAGAGCTGCTCCTGGCGACGCGGAACGAGGAGGCGCGCGGCCTCGGGATCGCGCTGCCGCAGGGGGCGATGACGCTCTACGAGCCGGCCGCCGGGGGCGAGCGGCTCGCCGGGCGCACCACCCTGCGCGACTATGCCCGCGGTCAGGAAATGGAGCTGGAACTGGGCGAGAGCGCGCAGGTCTTCGCCCGCTGCGCCGCCCAGCAGGCGGGCGGGGCGGGCGAGATCGCGCGGCAATGGGTGCCGATGCGCGCCAGCCTCACCAACGCCAACCCCCATCCCGTGACCATCCGGCTGCAACTGGGTTACACGAGCGGTTTCGACATCCGCTTTCCGGGGCAGAAGGTGGTGGTGAAGGACGGCTGGCAGACGGCCGAAGTGACCATCCCCGCCAATGCCGAACGGCGTTTCGACTGGCAGCTGCGCTCGGCCACGCGCCCCTGAGGCGCGGGTAGGGAAGGGCGCGCGGGGCAGGGCGGAAAAATTATCCGTTCCCTACTTGTTCCATGAGAACAAATGCGATACATGCTGCCCCAGCGGGCGGCGGAAAACTCCGCCTTGCCCCTAGGCAAGCGAAGGAGCGCATGCGATGGCTACCCAGTTGAAATTGGTCGAAGAGGACAGGAAAGCCGTGGATCGTCAGAAGGCTCTGGAAGCCGCGCTTGCGCAGATCGATCGTGCCTTCGGCAAGGGTTCGGCGATGAAGCTGGGCTCGAAGGAGACGATGCAGGTCGAAGCGATCTCCACCGGATCGCTGGGTCTGGACATCGCGCTCGGGATCGGCGGCCTGCCGCGCGGCCGGGTGATCGAGGTCTACGGGCCGGAAAGCTCGGGGAAAACCACGCTGGCGCTGCACGTCATCGCCGAAGCGCAGAAGATGGGCGGCACCGCGGCCTTCGTCGATGCCGAACACGCGCTCGATCCGGTCTATGCCAAGAAGCTGGGCGTCGACATCGACGAGCTGATCGTCTCGCAGCCCGACACCGGCGAACAGGCGCTCGAGATCACCGACACGCTGGTGCGCTCCAACGCGATCGACGTGCTGGTGGTCGATTCGGTCGCGGCGCTGGTGCCGCGCGCGGAAATCGAGGGCGAGATGGGCGACAGCCACGTCGGCCTTCAGGCGCGTCTCATGTCGCAGTCGCTGCGCAAGCTCACCGGCTCGATCAGCCGTTCGCGCTGCATGGTGATCTTCATCAACCAGCTGCGCATGAAGATCGGGGTGATGTACGGCAACCCGGAAACCACCACCGGCGGCAATGCGCTCAAGTTCTACGCCAGCGTGCGTCTCGACATCCGCCGCACCGGCCAGATCAAGGACCGGGACGAGATCATCGGCAACACCACCCGCGTCAAGGTGGTCAAGAACAAGGTGGCGCCGCCGTTCAAGCAGGTCGAATTCGACATCATGTACGGCGAGGGCATCTCCAAGATCGGCGAGATCCTCGATCTCGGGGTCAAGGCGGGCCTGGTCGAGAAGTCGGGGAGCTGGTTCTCCTACGATTCGATCCGCATCGGGCAGGGGCGCGAGAACGCCAAGACCTACCTGCGCGACAATCCTGAGGTTTGCGACCGGTTGGAAGCTGCGATCCGCAGCCGCACCGACCAGGTCGCCGGGGAGATGATGACCGGGCCGGACGCGGACTCGGACATGTGATTCCCAAGCGGGCGCCTGCCTGAGCCCGGAGTGTCCCGCTCCGGTCCGGCTGTCCCCATCGGTGCCCGGACAAGCGGAACGCCGGTGCGAGCCCTCCCCAGGCCCGCACCGGCCTTTCGCGTTTCGGGGGGTCCTTCTGCCCTCTGCCGTCGCGGTGTCTTCGGCCTGTCGTGGCGATGTCGTTGCACGGTCGTCGCGATGCGGTTGTTCTTTGAACCCCGGTCCGGGCGCTCGCAATGCGCGCTCCATTGCGTTCGGCCCGCGCTTTGCCTAACTGCACGCCCATGACGTCGACCAACGAAATCCGCCGCTCCTTCCTCGACTACTTCGGTAGGAACGGGCACACGCCCACGCCGAGCGCGCCGCTCGTGCCCTACAACGATCCGACGCTGATGTTCGTCAACGCCGGGATGGTGCCGTTCAAGAACGTCTTCACGGGCCTCGAAACCCCCGCCAGCCCCCGCGCCGCGTCCTCGCAGAAATGCGTCCGCGCCGGCGGCAAGCACAACGACCTCGACAATGTCGGCTACACCGCGCGGCATCACACGTTCTTTGAAATGCTTGGGAATTTTTCCTTCGGCGACTACTTCAAGGAACAGGCGATCGAACATGCCTGGACCCTGCTGACCCGCGAATGGGGCCTGCCCGCCGACCGGCTCACGGTGACGGTGTATCATACAGACGACGAGGCCCACGCCTTGTGGCGGAAGATCGCCGGCCTGCCCGACAGCCGCATTATCCGCATCCCGACCTCGGACAATTTCTGGTCGATGGGCGACACCGGCCCCTGCGGTCCCTGCTCCGAGATCTTCTACGATCACGGCGATCACATCTTCGGCGGTCCCCCGGGCAGCCCCGACGAGGACGGCGATCGCTTCGTCGAGATCTGGAACCTCGTGTTCATGCAATACGAGCAGCAGGCCGACGGTACGCGTCGCGACCTGCCCAAGCCCTCGATCGACACCGGCATGGGCATCGAACGCATCGCCGCGGTGCTCCAGGGCGTGCACGACAACTATGACACCGACACCTTCAAGGCCCTGATTTCGGCTTCGGAATCGCTCACCGGTGTTGCTGCGGAGGGGGATCATGCAGCCTCGCACCGCGTCATCGCCGATCACCTGCGCTCGACCAGCTTCCTCATGGCCGACGGGGTGCTTCCCTCGAACGAGGGCCGCGGCTACGTGCTCCGCCGGATCATGCGCCGCGCGATGCGCCACGCACACCTCCTCGGCGCCTCCGAGCCGCTGATGCACCGCCTTGTGCCCGCGCTCGTCGGGGAGATGGGGCAGGCCTACCCCGAGCTCGTCCGCGGACAGGCGCTGATCGCCGAGGTGCTCGAGCGCGAGGAAACCCAGTTCCGCCGCACGCTCGACAAGGGCCTGAAACTGCTTGACGAAGCGACCGGCGATCTGGCGCAGGGCGGCGAACTCGACGGCGAGGTGGCCTTCCGCCTCTACGACACTTACGGCTTCCCCTACGATCTCACCGAGGACGCCCTGCGTGCCCGGGGGATCGGGGTTGACCGCGCCGGCTTCGATGCCGCGATGGCGCGCCAGAAGGCCGCCGCGCGTGCCGCCTGGAAGGGCTCGGGCGAGGCCGCCTCGGGCGAGGTGTGGTTCGACATCGCCGAGCGCGAGGGCGCGACCGAATTCACCGGCTATGCGGCCACGACCGGCGAGGGCAAGGTCGTCGCGATCGTCAGGGGCGGAGCCGAAGTCGCCGCCGCGGCTGCGGGCGACGAGGTCGTGATCCTCACCAACCAGACCCCCTTTTACGGCGAGAGCGGCGGCCAGACCGGCGATGCGGGGACGATAGCGAGCCTCGTGGGCCTGCGCGCGACCGTCACCGACACGGCAAAGCCGCTCGGCCGCCTCCACGCCCACCAGGTGCGGATCGACGAGGGCGCTGTCAGCGTCGGTGACACGGTCGAGCTCAAGGTCGATGCCGAGCGCCGCGACCGCATCCGCGCGAACCATTCGGCGACGCATCTCGTCCATGCCGCGTTGCGCAACCGTCTGGGCGGGCACGTGACGCAGAAGGGTTCGCTGGTCGCCGAGGACCGGCTGCGGTTCGATTTCTCGCACCCCGTCGCGCTCACGCCGGAGGACATCGCGGCGATCGAAGCCGAGGTGAACGCCGAGATCCGCGCCAACGAGACGGTCAGTACGCGCCTGATGACCCCCGACGATGCCGTCGCGGCGGGCGCGCTGGCGCTGTTCGGCGAGAAGTACGGCGATGAGGTCCGGGTGCTCGCGATGGGGCGCGCCGGCAGCGAGGGCCGCAACTATTCGGTCGAGCTGTGCGGCGGCACGCATGTGCGCGCCACCGGCGATATCGGCATCTTCCGGATCGTCTCCGAAAGCGCGGTTTCCTCGGGCGTCCGCCGCATCGAGGCGATGACCGGCGAGGGCGCGCGCCAGTGGCTGGTCGCGCGCGAGGAAGCCCTGAAGTCGGCCGCCAGCGTGATCCGAGCGACGCCCGAGGAAGTGCCCGCGCGCCTCGCCGCGCTGCTCGACGAGCGCAAGCGGCTCGAGAAGGAGCTGGCCGAGGCCAAGAAGGCGCTCGCACTGGGCGGCGGCGGAACAGGCGGGGCGGCCGCTCCCGCCGACGAGACCGTCGCCGGCGTCACCTTCAGCGGTCAGGTGCTCGAGGGACTCGATCCCAAGGAACTTCGCCCGCTGCTCGATGCGGCCAAGCAGCGCATGGGATCGGGCGTCGCGGTGCTGATCGCGGTCAACGAGGGCAAGGCAAGCATCGCCGCGGCCGTCACGGACGATCTGACCGGGCGGTTCAGCGCCGTCGATCTGGTGCGCGCGGGAGTCGAGGCGCTCGGCGGCAAGGGCGGCGGCGGGCGGCCGGACATGGCGCAGGGCGGCGGACCCGACGGCAGCAAGGCCGCCGACGCCCTTGCGGCGGTCAAGGCGGTGCTCGAAGGCTGATCGGGACCACCCCGCGCTGGCGCTAGCGCTTGGTCGAGGCCGCGCGGGTCGCGGGCTCGGAGCCGCGCGCGAGATCCGTGTCCGGGCGGCGATTGCCTTCGAGCTGCTTGTCCTTGACCGTGCCGTGTTTCTCGTCGGTCAGAGTTTCGGGGCGACGATCGGCCGGGTTCTCGGACTGGGGGGTGTCGGGCTTGCTCATGGGGGCTCTCCTTTGCCCCGACTTACCAGCGGCGTGCGCGAATTGTTTCTCAGCCCGTCGTGCTGGTGCGCAGCTTCGGCTTTTCGCTGAGGCCCCCGTCGCGTTCCAGTTGCTCGCGGAACTCGTCGCGCTTGGCGTGGATCGAGGCGATTACCGGGCCCATTGCCACGCCGATATCGACCAGCACCGCTTCGGATAGCTGGAGCGAGCTTTCCAACGTCTCGGGCACGGCATGGCTTGCCCCGGCGCGGTAGAGCGCGGCGGCGTGATCCGTGTCGCGCGCGCGGGCGACAATCAGAAGATCGGGATAAGTCTGCCTCAGCTTGGCGACGAGCCGCTGGGCCAGCACCGGTTCGTCCATCGTCAGCACCACGGCCGGGGCGGTCTCGACCCCCAGCCGCGGCAGCGCATCGCCGCGCGCGGCATCGCCGAAGGTGGCCCGATAGCCGTCGCGCTTGGCCTGGGCGATCAGATCGGGGTTGGTGTCGATCATGACATAGGGCTTGCCGTGGGTCTGCATCATGTCGGCCACCAGACGTCCGACACGGCCGCCGCCGACAATGATGGTGCGCTCCTCGGCGCTGTCCTCCTCGCCGGGCAGGGCGGGCGCGCCGTCGACCCTGCGGGCGATCACCTGTCCCAGCTTCGCCAGCAGCGGGGTGATGGTGAGGCCGATGGCGGTGACGGTCTGCCAGAACTGCGCCGTTTCGGTGTCGACCACCATCGCGGCGGTTGCCGCCGCCAGCACGATCAGCGTCGTCTCGCTCGGCGAGGCCATCATCACGCCGGTCTCGGCCGCGGTGCTGCGGCGGGCGCCCATCAAGCGCAGGAGGATGCCGGTGACGATCGCCTTGAACACCAGAACGCCCACGACTGCCACCGCGATCATGCCGATCTGCTCGCCGATTTCCCTGAGGTCGATGCTCATGCCGATGGTGATCAGGAACACCCCGAGGGCCAAGCCCTTGAACGGCTCCATGATCAGTTCGACCTCGGTGTGATACTCGGTTTCGGCGATCAGCAGCCCCGCGATCAGCGCGCCGACGATCGGGGAAAGTCCGACGAGCGCGGTGGCGAGGCTGGCGCCGATCACCACCAGCAGCGAGGCGGAGAGGAACAGCTCGGGGCTCTTGGTGCGCGCAGCCTGGGCGAAGAGGCGGGGGAGGGCGATGCGTCCGGCCACGAGCAGCACCGTGATGACGAGGCCGCCCTGCCACAGGGTCTCGACAAGGCCGCTCCAGCCATCGCCCTGCGCATTGGGGGCGAGCGCGCCGAGGATGAAGATGATCGGCACGATCATGATGTCCTCGAACAGCAGCATCGACAGCGCAGCGCGGCCCACCGGCGTGCGCGTGCCCGAGATCGGTAGAACGATTGCAGTCGAGGAGAAGGCGAGCGCGAAGCCCAGTGCCAGCGCCGCCGTCCAGCCAAGCATGCCGGTGAGGCCGAACAGCGCGGCAAGCGACGAGCCGATGATCAGCAGTTCGAGCGCGCCCAAGCCGAATACCAGCTTGCGCAGCTGCCACAGGCGATTGAACGACAGCTCCAGCCCGATCGCGAAGAGCAGCAGCACGATGCCGAAATCGGCGAAGGGCGTGAGCGCCCCTGGGTCGCTGATCGTGATATAGTAGAGCCAGGGTATTCGCTCGACCAGCGAGCCGAGGCCATAGGGGCCGACCAGCACTCCGATGACGATGAAACCGATGATCGGGGTGATGCGGAAGCGGGCAAAGACCGGGATCACGATCCCCGCCGCGCCGAGGATCACCAGTGCATCGGACAGAAAGGGGGAAAGGGTCAGTTCGCCAGCCACATGACGGACTTAACGGGCCGGAAGGGGGCTGTCACCCTTGTGCAGTGCAGAAAAAAAGCCGGGCAGGCCATCCGGCCGCCCGGCTTTTGCCCATGGCAATCGAGAAGCGATCAGGACCAGGAGGCCATTTCGGTCTCGAGGTTCTGGACGATCGTCTCGAAGAACTGCTCGGTGGTCTGCCAAGCCTGGCCCGGGCCGATCAGCAGCGCGAGGTCCTTGGTCATGTAGCCCTTCTCGACAGTCTGGATGCAGACCTTCTCGAGCGTTTCGGCAAAGCGCACCACGTCTGGCGTGTTGTCGAACTTGCCGCGGTACATGAGGCCGCGGGTCCAAGCGAAGATCGAGGCGATCGGGTTGGTTGAGGTCGCCTTGCCCTGCTGGTGCTGGCGGTAGTGGCGGGTGACGGTGCCGTGTGCGGCTTCGGCTTCGACGGTCTTGCCGTCCGGGGTCATCAGCACCGAGGTCATCAGGCCGAGCGAGCCGAAGCCCTGCGCCACGGTGTCCGACTGCACATCGCCGTCGTAGTTCTTGCAGGCCCAGACGAACTTGCCGCTCCACTTCAGGGCTGAGGCGACCATGTCGTCGATCAGGCGGTGTTCGTAGACGATGCCCTTTTCCTTGAACTGCTCGGCGAAGCCTTCGGTGTCGAACACCTCCTGGAACAGGTCCTTGAAGCGCCCGTCATAGGCCTTCATGATCGTGTTCTTGGTGGAGAGGTACACCGGCCAGCCGAGGTTGAGGCCGTAGTTGAAGCTCGACCGGGCGAAATCGCGGATCGAATCGTCGAGGTTGTACATCGCCATCGCGACGCCGGCGCTCGGGAAATCGAACACGTCGAGGTCGATCTTGGTGCCATCCTCGCCGTCGAAGACGAGGCGCAGCTTGCCCGGGCCGGGGATCAGGGTGTCGGTGGCGCGGTACTGGTCGCCGAAGGCGTGACGGCCGACGACGATCGGATCGGTCCAGCCAGGCACCAGACGCGGCACGTTGTCGATCACGATCGGCTCGCGGAAGACCACGCCGCCGAGGATGTTGCGGATCGTGCCGTTGGGCGACTTCCACATCTTCTTGAGGCCGAATTCCTCGACGCGCTGTTCGTCGGGGGTGATGGTCGCGCACTTCACGCCGACGCCATAGTGCTTGATGGCATTGGCGGAATCGACGGTGACCTGGTCGTCGGTCGCATCGCGGTTCTCGATCGACAGGTCGTAATACTTCAGGTCGATGTCGAGATAGGGCAGGATCAGCCTTTCGCGGATCCACTGCCAGATGATCCGGGTCATCTCGTCGCCGTCGAGTTCGACGACGGGGTTGGCGACTTTGATTTTCTGCATGGCCTATGCCCTATCCTTCTTGCCCCGTCGTGCGCGGGGCCGTGCTTGATCGACAGGAAGCTGTTGTGGGCCCGTCCGAGGCCCAAAGATCCCGCGCGGGCTTTAGCAGAGGCACGGGGGCTTGCAAGCGCGGGAAATGCGAATGAAACGCAACAGCCCTTGCGCGGCGCGGCGCCCGGCAATTCGGGCACGAAAAAGCCCGCCGGTGAGGGCGGGCTCGTCAGCCTTTCAGCCGATGGTGGGCGTAGCAAGGATTGAACTTGCGACCCCTACGATGTCAACATAGTGCTCTACCACTGAGCTATACGCCCACACCATCGGATCGGCCCCGGCTAGGGGCGGAGCGGCCCTTTATCGCAGCACCCTGGAAGGTGCAAGCGATTCGAGAACGTCTAGCCGCGCGCCGCGTCCGCTTCCTCGAACACGCGTTCCACCTCGAGCACCAGATCGCGCAGGTGGAAGGGCTTCGAGAGCACCTTGGCGGCGGGCTGCTCGCGGCTCGCACGCAGGGATACTGCGGCAAAGCCGGTGATGAACATCACCTTGGTCCGGGGCGAGATCTCGGCGCAGCGTTGCGCAAGCTCGATCCCGTCCATCTCGGGCATGACGATGTCCGAGAGCAGCAGGTCGTAGTCGCCCGTCTCCAGCAGCGGCACGGCATCGGTGCCGCGATCCACCGCGCTGACCGAGTAGCCGGCATTGGTGAGCGCGCGCTCGAGATAGGCGCGCATCGCCTCTTCGTCCTCGGCGAGCAGGATGCGGGGGGTGCGTGTCGCTGTCATGGCGGGGGTGTTAGCAGACCCGGCTTAAGAAATCTTTGTGCTTGCGGCAGGCCGAGGCTGCGCGATCCTGCGGAGGGGCGGGCCGGCGGACGATCAGGCTTTGACACTGCGCGCCAAAGGCTTCAGCTAGGGTGACGATGCCATCGCCTCCGAAGCCTCTCCGCCCGGGCCCTGCCCCGCGCCGTATCGCGATCAGTGGCGGGGTGGTGCCCGGGCTTGCCGAGGCGCCGGCCTTCACCCTGACCCGCCCCGAACGCCTGCGCCTGCCGGTGCTGGTGGCCGTGCCGCACGCAGGGCGCGCCTATCCGCAGGCCGTGACGGCGCGGATGCGGGATGCGACGCTCGCCCAACTGAGGCTCGAGGATCGCCATGCGGACCGGCTCGGGGTCGCGATCGCGCGCGAGACCGGTGCGGCGCTGCTGGTCGCCCACGCGCCGCGCGCGCTGCTCGATCTCAACCGCGCCGAGGACGATGTCGACTGGGATATGATCGAGGGCGGCAGGCCCGCCGATGCCGCGCCGGCAGAACCGGGCCAGCGCAGCAACGCGCGGGCGAGGAGCGGCCTCGGGCTGGTGCCGCGTCGCCTGCCGGGCTCGGGTGAAATCTGGCGCGGGCGCCTCGCGCCTGCCGAGCTCGAGGCCCGGATCGAGGGCATCCACCGCGCCTATCACGCAAGCCTCGCCGAAGAACTGTCGCGGATCCGCGCCGAATGGGGCGCGGCCTTGCTGGTCGACCTGCATTCCATGCCGCCGCTGCGCCCTGCAGAGGGCGAGACCCGCGCCCCGCTGGTGGTGCTCGGCGACCGCTTCGGCGCCTCCTGCCACAACGCGCTGGTCGGCCGGGCGCTCGCCCATCTCGAGACGCGCGGTGTGCCAGCCTCGCAGAACCGGCCCTATTCGGGCGGCTATGTGCTCGACCGGCACGGCGCCCCGCGCGAGGGGATCCACGCGGTTCAGATCGAGGTGTGCCGCGCGACCTATCTCGATCGCCACCTTGCCGAACCCGGCGCCGGCCTTCCGGCGATCGCCGCGATGCTCGCCGGGCTGGTGCGCGAGCTCGGCGCGGAAACGGCGCTGCTGGGCGGTGGCGAGCAGCTGCGGCAGGCGGCGGAATAGCGCCGCGCAGCAAAACGGGCGGGCAGACCAGGTCCACCCGCCCGCTTGATCTTTCCCTCAGGCCGGAGCGCCGCCCCGACCAGATCGCAGGGTCAGTTGACCGCCGGAGCCGGAGCGCCGTTCGGCGTCATCGGCACCTTGCCCTGGGCAAGCTGGCGCTCGAACAGGGTGCGCAGCAGGTTGAGCGAGAACAGGTGTGCATAGATCAGCATCAGCATGCCGTTCTTGGCCAGTTCCTCGAGCTTGGCGGCGGGAAGCTCGCGCAGCTTGTTCTCGTCGACCATTCGGAAGCCGCGATAGATGAACGGGGTGTCGGGCATGTCGTTACGGGTGATCGCGATCTCGCCGTCCATCAGCACGTCGAGCTTGACCAGCTCCTCCATGAACAGCTTGGTGCGCTGACCGGCTTCCTCGAAGCGGCGGCAGAAATCGAGCACGCCTTCGGTGTATTCGGTCGGCTTGCCCTCGCCGTCGAACAGCGCGAGACCCTCGTCGAACTTGCCGAGCAGGTTGGCGCTCGGATCGAAGCACAGCGACATGTCGTCGCTGCCCGGCTGGAGCTTGGCGAGGATGAAGGGATAGCGGCGCGCATAGGCCGGGAGGTAGATCACCTCGTTGATCTTCATGTCGTCGCCCACGAAGGTGTTGACGCCCTCGTTGAGGCCGAACAGCGCGATCGGAAGCGGGTTTTCGCCGGCGCTGAAGACGATCGGGAAATCGCGCTGGGCGTCGACGAACTCGTCCGAGGTCACCGGGATCGCGTGGGTCGCGGCAAGATAGGCGGCGCTTTCGAGCGTGCCGGCCTTCCAGTCGGCGTGATCGCGGCTGTTGAGCGGCAGAAGGTCCTTGTAGAACAGCGGAAGTTGCGGTTGCGGCGCGCTGGCCATGACGAAGTCTCCGACAAACGGTGGTGGTTGATCCCCTCAGCGGAAGACCTCTCGCCCCGCCGAAAGCGCGGCCCTTAGGGCTTTGCGTGCCCCTGCGCAAGCCGCGAGGGTCAGGCTTGCGGGGGCGTGCGCAGCAGTTTCCCCGGATTGAGCAGCCCCGCCGGATCGAGCGCCCGCTTGACCTGCGCCATCACCGCCAGCGCCACCGGATCGTGGAGCCGGACAAGCTCGTCCACTTTCATCTGCCCGATGCCGTGCTCGGCACTGATGGAGCCGCCCCACTGCGTGACCAGATCGTGCACCTTGGCGCTCACGACCTTGCCCTCGGCTTCTTCCCATTGCCCCCGCACCGCGCCCGGCGGGGCGAGCACGTGGAAATGGACATTGCCGTCCCCCAGATGCCCGAAGGCGACCGCGCGGGTTCCGGGGAAGGCGGCTTCGACGTCGGGCACGGCGGCGAGGATGAACTCGGGCATGGCTGCGACCGGCACCGAGATATCATGCTGCATCGCCGGGCCGATCGCCCGTTCGGCAGCGGAGATGCCGTCGCGCAATTGCCAGAAGGCCTCTGCCTGAGTGTCGCTGGCAGCGATCACGGCGTCGGCGATCAAACCGTCCTCGAGCGCGGCGGCCAGCGCGGTCTCGAGCGCCTCGCGCAGGGCAGCATCGTCCTGGACGGGCGAGACGCATTCGACAAGCGCGTTCCAGGCATGGGCCTCTGCCAGCGGCGAGCGGGCATCGCTCTGGTGGGCCAGCACGCTTTCGAGACAATGGGCAGGCACGACCTCGAACCCCTCGAGCGCATCGCCGAGCGCGCGCTCCATCCGGCCGAGCAAGGTCCCCGCCGCGACGATCCCGCCGAGTCCCACCCAGGCGGTCGCGCGGCCGATGGGGGCGGGTAGCAGGCGCAGCCGCGCAGCCGTGACGATACCGAGCGTGCCTTCCGAACCGATCAGCAACTGCTTCAGGTCGAAGCCGCGATTGTCCTTCTTGAGCGGGGTCATCAGGTCCAGCACCTCGCCCGAGGCAAGCACGGCCTCTAGCCCCAGCACCTGCGCGCGCATCGTGCCGTGGCGCAGAACTTGCGTGCCCCCCGCATTGGTCGAGACGAGGCCGCCGATAGTCGCCGACCCCTTGCCGCCGAGCGTCAGGGGAAAGCGCATCCCGGCATTCTCCGCCGCCTCGTGCAACGTCTGGAGGATCACCCCGGCCTCGCACTCGGCCTGCCCGGCCTCGGCGCTGAGGGCGCGGATCCGGTCCATGCGCCGCAGCGAGATGAGGATGGCGCGGCCGGTCGCATCGGGGGTCGCGCCCCCGGCCATGCCGCTGTTTCCGCCCTGCGGGACGATCGGAATGCGATGCGCGGCGCACAGCTTCACCAGCGCGGCGACCTCGGCGGTAGAGGCCGGGGATGCGAGCGCCAGCGCCCGGCCGGTGTATCGTCCGCGCCAGTCGGTCAGCCAAATGTCCATCCGCTCGGGATCGGTGGTCAGCCCGCGCGGACCGAGCAACTCGGTGGCCTCAGCCAGAAAGGCGGCTGTGTCGGGGGCGGGCAGGGGCGGGGCGGCAGGATGATTCATTGTTGTTTCCATGCCACAGTCGGCAGGGAAATTGCCACCGCTTTCGTGCCGCGCGTCGCGGCAGTTAAGCCACGGTTCAACCATCGCTGCTAAACCGCTTCGGCCTTTGGCAAGGGGTCGCGCCATCGGCACGCCCGCCCGTTCCGCCGCTCACGAGGAGAGTGCATCCTCCCATGGACAGCCTGTTCGCCCTCGCGGCGCCGCTGGCGCTGCTGCTGCCGTTGGTGGCGTCGGGTGGCGAGGAGACGGGCGATGAGCGGCCCCGATCCGGCGCTTCGGCCCCGCAATGCGACGCTGCGGCTGCGGCCGGCGACGCGCCGGTCGCGCTAAACCCGCTCTCGGCCTTGCGCGAGTCCGCGATCGCCCGCCAGGTGCGGATCGAGCAGCGGGTCGTGGTCCGGATCGCTCCCCAGCCGTCTGCCGTCCGCCAGAACATGCTTGCCGAGATGCCGCAGCGCCCCCAGCCGCCGCGTTTCGAGGAGCGGGGGAAGGAAAAATGTGTGCCGCTCGACGGCATCGCCGGGGTCCAGACGGGCAGCGGCAACCGGCTCGTCCTGTTCCTGCGCGACCGTCGGATGATGTCTGTCGCTCTGGAAAAAACCTGCCGTGCCCGCGACTTCTACGCCGGCTTCTATGTCGAGAAGAACAAGGACGGGCGCCTGTGTGTCGATCGCGACAAGCTCCAGTCGCGCACGGGCGCGCGGTGCGAGGTGGAGACGATGCGCCAGCTTGTTCTGGCGGACGGTTGACGTCGCACCGCCGCGCCCGCGCGATTCCTTGACTTTTGCAGCCATTTGCGGGAAAGGCGCGGCGGCCTGATCCGGCGCGTCCACGCGCGAGCCGGCCTGCAATCTCCGGCAGCGACCCTGCCCGCTATTCTCGGACACCATACACCTGATGACCTTCGCCGATCTCGGCCTTTCGCCCGAATTGCTCAAAGCCGTGGAAGACGCGGGCTACACGACGCCGACCGCGATCCAGGCGCAGGCGATCCCGACCGTGCTGATGATGAAGGATCTCATCGGCATCGCGCAGACCGGCACGGGCAAGACCGCGAGCTTCGTGCTGCCGATGATCGACGTGATGGCCTCGGGCCGCCGCCGCGCGCTGATGCCGCGCTCTCTGATCCTCGAGCCGACGCGCGAGCTCGCCGCGCAGGTGGCCGAGAACTTCGAGAAGTACGGCAAGAACCACGATCTCAAGATGGCGCTGCTGATCGGCGGCGTGCAGATGGGCGACCAGCTCAAGGCCCTTTCCGACGGTGTCGACGTGCTGATCGCCACGCCGGGCCGCCTGATGGACCTGTTCGAGCGCGGCAAGATCCTCCTGAACGGTTGCGAGCTTCTCGTCATCGACGAGGCCGACCGGATGCTCGACATGGGCTTCATCCCCGACATCGAGTTCATCTGCTCCAAGCTCCCCGAAACGCGCCAGACCATGCTCTTTTCGGCGACCATGCCGCCGCCGATCGAGAAGCTGGCGAAGAAGTTCCTCACCAATCCCAAGCGCATCGAGGTGAGCCGCGCGGCATCGACCAATGCCGACATCACCGCCTTCAAGGTGCCGGTGAAGTCGCGCGCCAAGCGCGAGACGCTGCGCTGGTTCCTCGAGAACGATCTGGTCGAAACCGCGATCATCTTCGCGAACCGCAAGACCACCGTGCGCGAGCTGAACCAGAGCCTCAACCGCCACGGCTTCCGCTCCTCGGAGATCCACGGCGACATGGACCAGTCCTCGCGCCTGAAGGAGCTTGACCGCTTCAAGAAGGGCGAGGTCAATATCCTCGTCGCCTCCGATGTCGCCGCGCGCGGGCTCGACATCAAGGGCGTGTCCCACGTTTTCAATTTCGACACACCCTGGCACCCGGACGACTACGTTCACCGCATCGGCCGCACGGGCCGCGCAGGGGCCAAGGGCCGTGCCTTCACCTTCGTCTCGGAAGAGGACGCCGAGGCGATCGCCAATGTCGAGAAGCTGACCGGCAGCGCGATCAAGGTGTTCGGCAAGGCCGATGTGCGCGTCGATCTCAGCGAGGCGATTGCCAAGGCCGAAGCCGCCAAGACCGAGCGCGGCGCCGCGGAGGCCGACCCGCGCGAGGAGCGCAAGCCCCGCCGCGCCCGCCAGGAACGGGAGGAACGCGAGGAGCGTCCTGGCAAGGAACGCCGCCCTCGCGACGAGCAGCGCGAGGAACGCCCGGTGCGCGCCGAGCGGCCCGAGCGCGGCGCCCGCCGTCACCGCGAGGACGATGAGCCGGTGCCCGCCGGCGAATGGAACGGCCCGCGCCCGAGCTTCCTAGACGTCGGCTTCGGCTAGAGCGTTTCAGGGGCTTTCGCGAAGCAAGACCTTGGGGTAACGGGACAAGGTTCGTCCAACCCCGGCGAAGGATTACCCTTCAGTGAACTGGCAGCAAACCGTCAATGCGCGCGGCTGGAAGGTGCCGTTCGTCAACAAGTCCCTGTTCCAGATCGGCAAGGACCTGCGACCCAAGATCGACCGGATCATCATGAACGCGTCGAAGATTCCCGATACCGCGATCGTGGACAAGGCCGCCTTTCCGTGGATCCCCGCACTCGAGGCGCGCTGGCAGGACATACGCGACGAAGCCGTGCGCATCCGCGCCGAGGACATTCCCTCGCTCGGCGACATCTCCTTCGATCACGGCCGGATCGCCGCCGACCGGCGCTGGCGGGCGTTCTTCATCAAGGGCTACGGCTACCGGATGGAATCCAACGCCCGCCGTGCGCCGATCACCGCCGATCTGCTCGACAAGGTGCCGGGACTGGTCACCGCCAACTTCTCAGTGCTCGAAGCGGGCGGGCACATCCCGCGCCACTGGGGCATGACCAAGGGGATGCTGACCTACCACCTCGCGCTCAAGTCCCCCGCCGAGCGCGCGAAGTGCCGGATGCATCTCGAGGAAGGCGAGGCGGTGCATGTGCTGCACTGGGACGAGGGCGAGTCCTTCGTCTTCGACGATATGTTCAACCACGAGGTCTGGAACGAGACAGACGAGGATCGCTACATCCTGCTGATCCAGATCAAGCGCCCCTGCCGCTGGCGCGGCAATGCCATCCAGAACCTGTTCCTGTGGGCGGTGGGGCGGTCGCGTTTCGTGCAGGATATCCGCAAGGCGATCGAGGCCGCCGGGGGCAAGGTCACCGCCTGAGCGCGGCTGCGGCTTAACGCTTTGTTGGCGGGTGTCCGGCTAGAACGCGCTGGTGACCGGCACCATCCTCGAAGCCCTGCGCACCGAACTTGTCGAATTGCTGCCGATGGCGGTGGTGTTCGGCCTGCTCGCGCTGGCGCTGAAGCGCGGGGCGGTGTTCTCCGGCATCCGCCGGGCGCGCGGCGAGATCGTCACCAATCTGGCGTTGCTGCTGGTCAATGCCGTCGTGGTCGTGCCGCTGCTGGCGATCCCGCTGATGACCGGCAAATCGCTGCTTCCCCGTCCCGAGGTGCTGGTCGCCTTCTGGGAGGGCGTGCCGGGCCTGCTCCCGCTGTTCGTCGCCATCGTGCTGATCGACTTCGCGGGCTACTGGCGCCACCGCCTCGAGCACACCCGCGCGCTGTGGCCGGTCCATGCGACCCACCATGCCGACGAGGCGATGAACTGGCTGAGCCTGCGGCGCAAGCATCCGCTCGGCGAGGCGCTGAGCCTGCTGTTCGACAACCTGCCGGTGATCCTGCTGGGCCTGCCGTTCTGGGCGATCGCGATCGCCTTCATGCTGCGCAGCTGGTGGGGCTATTTCGTTCACGCCGACGTGCCCTGGACCCTCGGGCCGGTCGGGCGGGTGATGATCTCGCCGGCCGCGCACCGACTGCACCACATCCGCGACGAACGGCTGATGGGGACCAATTTCGGCAACACGGTGACGCTGTGGGACCGCGTGTTCGGCACCTACATGGACCCCGCGCCTTTCGTGAACTGCGAGACCGGCATCGCCGAAGGCACCCGCGACGCCTGGGGCGAACTCAAGCGACCCTTCGAGGCGCGCTACTGGCGCAAAAGCGTTGCCGACGTGGCCGAACAGCCCGCCGCCTGACTAGCGTTCAGCCCACCACTGTCACGAAGCTGTCGAGCACCCGCTTCTCGCCCGCTTCCTCGAACAGGATGGTGAGCTTGTTGCCCTCTTGGTCGATCACGCAGCCCGTGCCGAACTTGGCGTGGGTGACCATCGCACCGATCGCGATGTCGGAGCGGGCGGGGGCGGCGAAGCTTGCGGCGGATCGCGTGTTCTCGCGCACCCGGGCAGGCGTGGTGTCGTAGCCCGAGGCGATGGCGCGCCGCCAGCCGGGCCCTCGGGCTTGCGCGCGGTCGGGACGGCTCTGGGCGACGTGGGCGAAGGGGTCTTCCTGCTCGCTCCAGTTCGCCCGCCACAGCGAGGCGCCGCCTGTAAGCGTCGTTTGCTGTTCGATATGCTCGGCCGGCAGTTCATCGATGAAGCGCGAAGGGATCGAGCTGGTCCACTGGCCGTAGATCCGGCGGTTGGCGGCGTGGAGGATGGTGCAATGCCGCCGCGCGCGGGTGATCGCGACATAGGCGAGGCGGCGCTCCTCCTCCAGTGACGCAAGGCCCCCCTCGTCGATCGCGCGCTGCGAGGGGAAGACGCCTTCCTCCCAGCCGACGCAGAAGACGTTATCGAACTCCAACCCCTTGGCAGCGTGGATCGTCATGATCGTCACCGTCTCGCCCTCGTTCGCGCGGTCGTTGTCCATGACGAGGCTGACGTGCTCGAGAAAATCGCCGAGGGTCTCGTATTCCTCCATCGCGCGCGCAAGTTCGGAGAGGTTCTCCGCACGTCCTGCGCTCTCGGGCGAGCGGTCGGCGGCGAGCATCGCGTTGTAGCCGGATTCTTCCATCACCAGCCGCAGCAGGTCTGCGGGGCTGAGCGTCTCGGCCTGCTGCCGCCAGTGCAGGAACTGGCGCATCAGCCCGCCGATGGTGATCGCGGCGCGCTTCGGCAGCTCGTCGCTGTCTGCCAGTTGCAGCGCGGCCGCCGCCAACGGCAGGCCGGTGCGGCGGGCGTGCGAGTGCATGGCCTCGAGCGCCTTGGCCCCAAGCCCGCGCTTGGGGACGTTGTGGATGCGCTCGAAGGCGAGATCGTCCTGCGGCTGGGCGATGAGGCGCAGATAGGCGAGCGCATCGCGGATTTCGGCGCGCTCGTAGAAGCGGAAACCGCCGATGATCCGATAGGCGACGCCGATCTGGATGAAGCGGTCCTCGAACTCGCGCGTCTGGTACTGGGCGCGCACGAGGATCGCGACCTGATCGAGGCCTGCACCTTCGCGCTCGAGCCGCTCGATCGCCTCGCCCACCCGGCGCGCCTCCTCGGGCGCGTCCCAGACGCCGATGACCTTGACCTTGTCGCCGCCGTTGACCTCGGTCCACAGGGTCTTGTCGTGGCGCTGCGAATTGGCGCGGATCAGCCCCGATGCCGCGCCGAGGATGTGCGGGGTGGAGCGGTAGTTCTGTTCGAGCCGGATCACCTCGGCGCCCGGGAAATCCTTCTCGAAGCGCAGGATGTTGGCGACCTCGGCCCCGCGCCAGGAATAGATCGACTGGTCATCGTCCCCGACCACACAGATGTTCCTGTGCCCTTGGGCGAGGAGCCGCAGCCACAGGTACTGGACGGCATTGGTGTCCTGGTACTCGTCCACCATGATGTAGCGGAAGCGGCGCTGGTAATCGGCAAGGATGTCGTGATGCTGCTTCAGGATGTTCAGCATGTGCAGCATCAGATCGCCGAAATCGCAGGCGTTCAGTTGCTTGAGGCGCTCCTGATAACGGCCATAGAGCGCCGCGCCGCGGCCGTTGGCATAGGCCTCGTTCTCCACCGCATCCAGGTCCGACGGATTGAGGCCGCGGTTCTTCCAGCGGTCGATCAGGCCGGCAAGCTGCCGCGCAGGCCAGCGCTTCTCGTCGAGATCGGCCTCGGTGATCAGCGCCTTCAGCACCCGCAGCTGGTCGTCGGTGTCGATGATCGTGAAATTGTGCTGCAGGCCGACCAGCTCGGCATGGCGGCGCAGCATCTTGGCGCAGATCGAATGGAAGGTGCCGAGCCACGGCAGCCCCTCCGCCGCCGGGCCGAGATGGTGTGCCACGCGCTCGCGCATTTCGCGCGCTGCCTTGTTGGTGAAGGTGACGCACAGGATCTGCGAGGGCCAGGCGCGCCCTGTCGCAACCAGATGCGCGAGGCGCGAGGTGAGCGCGGCGGTCTTCCCCGTTCCCGCGCCGGCAAGCATGAGGACGGGCCCCTCGGTCGCCAGCACGGCCGCACGCTGCGGCGGGTTCAGCCGCGCGGCATAAGCGGGCACCGACTCGGGCGGAGCGGCGGGGGAGGGCAGGGGCGGGCTCATCGTCTTGTGCGAACAGGTAGGGAACAATTATCCCCGGAGCAAGCCGCGAGGCGCCTTGCCGCACAGGCATTGCGACGAGCGGATCCTCGGCCTGCCGTCTTTCAGCCACATTTGCCGACCGGACGGGGCAGTGACGGGTTGCCCGGTCGGCCGGAGCATTGTCCCGGGAAGCACCGTGGCCATATGTGGAGATGTCCGGTTCGCAGGGGTCGCGCCGCCGGACAGAATACAGCGTTCGTCGTGCTCGGGTCAGTTAATGATGGAGTTACCCATGCACAAGTCTCTGAAGATTCTCGGTCTTGCCGGTGCCGCTTCGGCTCTGGCGATGACTCCCGCCCTCGTCTCGGCTCAGGATGAAGCGATGCCCGGCACCACGCCGCCGAGCATGCCGGACACCGGCACCACCACCACGACCACGCCGCCGACGGCGCCGTCCGACACCACCACCGAAACTCTCCCCGAGCCCACCGAGGGCACCGTGGACGACAGCACGATGCCGCCCCCGGCATCTGCCTCCAAGACCATGACGGTGGAAGAACAGCAGGCGGCCGTCGCAACCTGGCCGGCCGAGACCCAGACCTATTACCAGTCGCTCACCGAGGAGCGTAAGGAGATGTTCTGGGCGCTGTCGGATGCGGACAAGGTCCGGCTGAGCCAGCTGCCGGAAGACCAGCGTGAAGTGGCCTGGGGCCAGATCGAAAGCCAGATCAAGTCCTCGCAGGGCTAACCCGCACTTTCGTCGCGGACCGTCGCCGGGCCGGCAGCGGAAGCTTCCATCCGCAAGAGGTGGAGCTTCCCCTTGCCGACCCGGCGTTCGGTGTCGTGCACCAGCCCCTTGACCGCCACGTCCTCGTTGAAGGCGGTCTCGAGCGCAATCCAGGTTTCCGGGCCGATCCATCCCAGCCGCAGCAGCCGGTCGAGCGCAACTTCGCCGGCACCCGACTGGTAGGGCGGATCGGCGAGGATCAGGTCGAGCGGCCTTGGACAGGCACGCAAGGCCATGACCGAGCCCGCCTCCACTCGCGCCTTGGCACCCGCACCGAGCGCCGCGACATTGGCGCGGATCACGTCGCACGCGGCGCGGTCCTGCTCGACGAACAGGCACGATGCCGCCCCGCGCGACAGGGCTTCGAGCCCAAGCGCGCCCGAGCCGGCGAAGAGATCGACGACCTGCAACCCCTCGAAATCGCCGAGCCGGCTGGTGAGCATCGCAAATAGCGTCTCGCGCGCCCGGTCGGCTGTCGGGCGCGTGGCCTCGCCCTTGGGCGCGGCAAGCTTCCTCCCGCGCCATTCCCCGGCGATGATCCTCACTTGAGCGGACCCTTCGCCAGATCGGCAAGGAAGCGGTCGACCGGCTTGCCCTTCAGCTCCACCGCCTGCCCGCGCGGCAGATCGCCGAGCGCGAAGGGGCCGTAGCCGACGCGGATCAGGCGGTTCACCTGCAAGCCCAGATGTTCGAGCACGCGGCGGACCTCGCGGTTCTTGCCCTCGGTGATGGTCATCTCGATCCACAGGTTCCGCCCGCTCGATCGCTCGAGGTTCGCGTCGATCGAGCCGTAGCGCATCCCGTCGATGGTGACGCCTTCGATGAGGTCCTCGAGCTGTTCCTGTGTCACGGTCCCGAAAGCACGGGCGCGGTAGGTGCGGGGCACGCGGCTGGCGGGCAGTTCGAGCGTGCGCTTCACCGCGCCGTCATTGGTCAGCAGCAGCAGCCCCTCGGTATTGAGGTCGAGCCGCCCCACCGGCATCACCCGCCCGGCGTTCTTCGGCAGGGCATTGCGCAATGCGGTGTAGATCGTCGGCCGGCCTGCCGGATCGCGCTCGGCGGTGATGAGGCCGGTGGGCTTATGGAAGGCGAACAGCCGGGTCGGCTCGGCGGCGGTGACGGGCCTTCCGTCGACCGTCACGCCCCTGAGGTTCGGCAGGATGGTCGCGGGGGTTTCAAGCACCTTGCCGTCCAGCGCCACGCGCCCCTCGGCGATCATCCGCTCGACCTCGCGGCGGCTGGCGATCCCTGCGCGGGCGAGGAGCTTCGCGATGCGGTCACCCTGGGGGCGGTCTTCGGAGCGGGGAGGCTGGGTGGGCATGGCGGGGGCGAGTAGGCGCTCAGCCCGCCGCCCGCAAGGCTTCGCTCACGATCGCATCGAAGCGCGCGATCCCGCCCTCGAGCGTGCCGAGGGTGATGTGATCGACCGCACCCGAGGAAAGCCCCTGCTGGCCGAGCTCCGCCGCGCGGAAATCCTCGCTGGCGAAGACCCCGCCGTCGAGCAGGTTCCAGCTCCTTTCCCAATGCGCGAGCGCCTTCTCGGTCGCGGGTGCCTCCGGAATGAGCATGAAGTCCTCGACGAGCGTCAGGTCGGCTGCCTGCGGCATAAGCACCATCACGTTGACGTAGTCGGGGCTGGGGACGATGATCGTCGCCGGCAGCAGCTGGTAGGCGAAGGTCACCACCCGCCTAAGCTGCGCCATGTCGGTGAGGTCGACGCCCTCCATCTCCTCGAGCCGCCCGACGGCGCTGCGCTGGTGCGGGCCGATCTGGTCGCCCGCCGTGATCCCGTCCTTGAAGAAGGGGCCAATGGTGGCGGCGTGGAGGCGCGTGACGTGGTAGCTTTCGAGGAAGGCATCCATGATGAGCTTCCAGTTGCCCTTTACCGTGTGGAGCTTGCGCCGGAACAGGTGCGCGCCCGCCAGTCCGAAGGAATCCAGATCCCTGCCCAATTCCTGTGCAGCGCCGAAATCTGCACCTTCGACAGGCGCGAACCAGACAAGGCCCCCTGCCTCGAAACTGGGCAGTTCGACGAGGCCGTAATCCGCCTTGTCGAGGCCGGGGAAAGTCTCGGGCCGGGGGAGGGCCATCAGCCCGCCATCGAGCCGGTAGGTCCACGCGTGATAGGGGCACACGAGGCGCTTGGCGCATTGCACTTCGTTGCCTTCGACCAGCCGCGTGCCCCGGTGGCGGCAGACATTCAGGAAGACGTGGGCGCGCCCCTCGGCGTCGCGGGTAACAATCAGCGGGCGGCCCGTGGCATCGTGCGGCACCGCCATGCCGGGATCGGGCAGGAGAGCGGAGGGTGCGATCACCTGCGGCAAGCGGTCGAACAGCCCCGCCTTCTCGCGGGCGAAATGATCGGGGCAGGTGTAGTTCGCCGCCGGCACCCTCTGGATCCCGCCAGCCACCTTGGCGCGCCCCTCGCGGATCGCCTCGGCAAGCGCCAACTGGCCGGGGGTCGGCGACATTCTGGGCAAATCTGTTGTTGCAGCGTTCATCGCTCTTTTCTCATCCTCTCGTCCCTGCCTAGTGTGGCACGAAACCGGGCGTGCGCAAATCCGCCCTGTCAGCATGGGATCATCGATGGCTGAAGCCGCACTGGATCAACACACCCGCCTGTCGCGCTGGCTCTCGCTGCTCGCCGCGCTGCGCCATCCGAAGACCGGCTATGTCCTGCTGTTCGGTTTTGCGAGCGGGTTGCCCTATGCCCTGCTGCTCGGCACGCTCTACGCCTGGCTGACCGAGGCCAAGGTCGATGTCGAAACCATGGGCGTGTTCTCGCTCGTGGGTCTGGCCTATGCCTTCAAGTTCCTGTGGTCGCCCGCGCTCGACCGGATCGACCTTCCGGGCCTGAGGCGGCTCGGCAAGCGCAAGCAGTGGATCGTCACCGCGCAATTGCTGCTGGGGGCGATCCTGGTGACGCTCTCGGCGCTCAATCCGCTGACATCGCTGGGGCTGTTCTCGCTGCTCGCCGGGATCGGGGCCTTCGCCAGCGCGACGCAGGACGTGGTGATCGATGCCTGGCGCGTGGATGTCGCCGACGAGGTGGCGACGATCGACATCCTCTCGACCGTGTTCCAGATGGGCTACCGCGTTGCCGCGCTGGTGGGAGGTGCGCTGGCCCTGTTCATGGCCGAGCGGATGGGCTGGCCGGCGGTCTTCGCCAGCATGGGCGGCATCCTGCTGTTCGTGGGCTTTCTCGGGCTGTTTGCCCCTGACGCCGAACGCAGCGCCGCCGCGCTGGCCGACGAGCGCGCGAACCTCGGCACGCTGCGGCAGGCGGGGCAGATCGAGCCGCGCACCCGCGCGGTGGCACTGGGCGCGGTTGCCCTGCTGTGGGGCTGGGCACTGGTCACGGTGCTCGATTTCATGGTCCGTTCCCTCACCGCCACGCCCGAAACCCGGCCCGATTCCACCGCCTTCGTGGCGCAGATGGGCCCGCTGATCGTGATTGCGACGGTCGTGATACCCGGCCTTATCGCCGGATGGCTGGAGGCGATGCGCAAGGCGGGCCGCCATGTGCTGACCGCCGATGCCCCTGCAAGCGGCGCGCTCGATACCGCGCTCGATCATGGCTACCGCGCGCTGATCCTGCCGCTGGCGGAGATCATCGGGCGTCTTAAATGGGCCGCCGTGCTGGTGATCGCGCTGGTGCTGTCCTACCGCATCACCGATGCGATCTGGGGGAGCTTTGCCTATCCCTTCTATCTCGGCGAACTGCAATACACCAAGGACGAGGTGGCAATTGCCTCCAAGTTCTTCGGCGTCGGCGCGCTGATCCTTGGACTGGCGCTGGGCGGCACCTTGCTCACCGTGATCGGGCGCATGACGACGCTGACGCTGGGCGCGGTGATCGCGGCGCTCACCAACCTGCTGTATGCCGACCTCGCGGTCGGTGGGGCGCGGATGCAAATGGCCAGCGATCTGACCGGCTTCACCTGGCTTGCCGGACTGTTCGGCGCGGACGACCGCATGGCGCGCCTGATGCTGACCATCGGGATGGAGAACATCGCTGTCGGCATCGCGGGCGCGGCCTTCGTCGCCTATCTCTCCAGTGTCGTCGCCAAGGGATACAGCGCGGTGCAATATGCGCTGCTGTCCTCGCTGACGATGCTGGTGGGCACGCTGGGTCGCCCGGCGCTCGGCCAGATGATCGAGGAGCGCGGCTATTACGATGTGTTCCTGCTGACCACCGGAATCGGCGGTTTTGCCGTGATGCTGTGCCTGATCGAGTGGGTGCGGCAGGCGCGGTCGGGGAGGGCGGAGAACGCCCCGCCGCCAGAGCCGGAGTTGGTCTGACCGGGGTTTGCGGATGGGGGCGAAGTTTACAAAGTTGACACTGTAAACTTCGCATTCCTACAGGAATTCGTCTGCTTGTTCAGCGTGTTGCGTCGCAAAACCGAAGTTGACACTGTGCAGGGCGTTTTCTGGCCCTTGGGCCCGGCACTGGCGGGACCGACGATGGGAAAGAGCGGCTTGAGACTAGCGGATGCCGGCAGAGTAGGAAATCGCCCGATCAGTCCGGCAATTCGTCATTGAGCCGCAGCACCTCGCCCGCGAGGTAGAGCGAGCCGGCGATCAGCACCGGAAACCCGTCGTCGGGGATCATCGCCATGGCCGAGGGCACATCAGGTGCGGATCGCGCTGCGGGACCGAAGGCGCTTGCGGGGTGCCAGTCATGCCCTGGCACCGGCACGGCGGTGATACTGGCGAGCGAGCCTGCCAGCGGCCCGGTCAGCGAGGCGGGGTCTTTCCCCTCGATCATGCCGATCACGAGGTGCAGGCGCTGGCCTGCAAAATGCGCCCCCAGCATCGCGCCCGCCTGCGGGTTGTGCCCGCCGTCGAGCCACACCGCGCGCCTGCCCGTCAGCGGCCCTTCGCCCAGACGCTGCATCCGCGCGGGCCAGCGGGCGGCTTGCAGCCCCAGCGAATAGGCGCCGAAGCGCATGGGGAGCCTGTCCTGATGGCGCAGCATCGCGATGGCGAGCGCGGCGTTCTGGAACTGGTGCGCGCCGGGCAGGGCAGGCGGGGCGAGGTTCATGCTGTCCACGCCGTCCTTTCCGGTGCGATCCGAATAGCCAAGGTCCCCATCGAATGGGCCTGCGTGCCAATCCTCGCCCTGAACGATCAGCGGGGCGCCCTTTTCGCGCGCGACGGCGGCAATGGACTGCGCCTCGAGCGGGGACCGCGCGATGCTGACGAGCGGCACGCCCGGCTTGGCGATCCCCGCCTTCTCGAAAGCGATGCGGGCCATCGGCTCTTCTGGCACGCCGTCCTCGGGGGCGAGGAGGAAGCGTTCGTGATCGAGACCGAGCGCCGCGATCCCGCAGGCGGCGAGCACCCCGGGTTCGAGCACGTTGGTCGCATCGAAGCGCCCGCCCATGCCGACCTCGACCACGCAGGCATCGGCGGGGGTGCGGCTGAAGGCGAGGAAGGCGGCGGCGATGGTGACTTCGAAGAAGCTGGGGCCGAGGTCCTCGCCCCCCTGTTCACTGGCATCGAGCACCTCTTGGAGGATCGCGGCCAGCTCGGCATCCGAGATCAGCCGTCCGGCAATCCGGATGCGCTCGTTGTAGCGCACGAGGTGGGGGCTGGTGGTGACGTGGACGCGGTAGCCCTCGGCCTCCAGCATCGCGCGCAGGAAGGCGCAGGTCGATCCCTTGCCGTTGGTGCCCGCGACATGGAACACCGGCGGCAGCCTGCGGTGCGGGTTGCCGAGGCGCTCCATCAGGGCGCGGATCGTCTCCAGCCCGAGCCGCCCCTGCGGCAGGCTCAGGCGGGCGAGGCGATCGAGCTGGGCCTGAACGCGCGGGTCGTCGGACCGACCGAAGTCGCGCATGGGTGCGTTACGCCGCCTTCACGGGCGCCAGATAGTCGAGCACCTGCGCCAGCGTCGCCTTGAGCTCGTGGCGCGGCACGACCATGTCGACCATGCCGTGCTTGTGAAGGTATTCGGCGCGCTGGAAGCCTTCGGGCAGCTGTTCGCGGATCGTGTCCTGGATCACCCGCTGGCCGGCAAAGCCGATCAGTGCGCCGGGCTCTGCGATGTGGATGTCGCCGAGCATTGCGTAGCTCGCGGTCACGCCGCCGGTGGTGGGGTCGGTGAGGACGACGATATAGGGCAGGCCGGCATTCTTGAGGCGACGCGTCATCACCGTCGCGCGGGGCATCTGCATCAGGGAAAGGATCCCCTCCTGCATCCGCGCGCCGCCCGCCGCCGTCACGACGACATAGGCGCACCTGCGATCGAGCGCCTTCTGCGCGCCGTCGCAGAAGGCCTGCCCCACGGCCATGCCCATCGAGCCGCCCATGAAGCCGAAGTCCTGCACCCCGACCACCGCCGGTTGCGTGTCGATGGTGCCCGAGCCGACCACGAAGGCATCCTCATGCGGGTTCGCGGCGCGCGCGGCCTTGAGGCGGTCGGTGTATTTCTTGGTGTCCTTGAACTGCAGCGGGTCCTCGGTGACCTTGGGGAGGGGAAGCACCTCGAAGCCCGGGTCGAGCAGCAGCGCGAGGCGCGCGTCCGCGCCGATGCGGCCGTGATGCTCGCATTTCGGGCAGACCGAGAGGTTCGCCTCGTAATCGGCGACGAACAGCATCTCCTGGCACGAGGGGCACTTGATCCACAGGTCCTTCTCGGTGGTCTTCTTCTCCGAGGCGAAACCGAGCGAATTGCGGACGCGGGTGAACCAGTTCATGCCAGTTGCTCCTGACGGGCGGTGTGGACCGCCTGGGCGAGGGCGGCGGTCAGCTCCCTTAGCTTGGCCGGAGCCGCGGCGCCATACTGGCCGCAGATTTCCACCAGCGCCGAGCCGACGACGACGCCGTCGGCGACCTTGGCGATTTCTGCCGCCTGTTCGGGGGTGCGTACGCCGAAACCAACCGCCACCGGAATGTCGGTCGACTGCTTGATGCGCGCGACATTGGCCTCGATGCTGGCGATCTGCGCCTGCTGCTTGCCGGTGATCCCGGCGACCGAGACGTAGTAGAGGAAGCCCTCCGAACCTTCGAGCACCTGCGGCAGGCGCGCGGCGTCGGTCGTGGGGGTGGCGAGGCGGATCGGGGCGATGCCCTTGGCACGCAGGGCCGGACCCAGCGCGTCGTCCTCCTCGGGGGGAATGTCGACGCAGATGACGCCGTCGACGCCAGCTGCGGAGGCTGCCTCGGCGAACCACTCGGGGCCGCGCCGCACCATCGGGTTGGCATAGCCCATCAGCACCAGCGGCACCTGCGGGTGCCGGGCGCGGAAGTCGGTGGCGTAGCGCAGCACGTCCGCCGTGGTCGTGCCTGCGCCGAGGCTGCGCAGATTGGCACTCTGGATCGCGGGGCCATCGGCCATCGGATCGGTGAAGGGCATCCCCAATTCGATCACGTCCGCTCCGGCTTCGACCAGCGCATCGAGATTGGCCGCGGTGTCGCCGTCGCCCGCCGTGATGAAGCAGACGAGCGCGGGGCGGGGCTGGGCGAAGGTGGTGGTGAGGCGGTTAGTCATTTTGCGGAGTTCCACCAAGCCCATTTAGTCACCACCATACAAATCCCGAAAGCAACGATAAACACCAGTATCGCCCAAATCTCAGTTGCCGATGGAAACACATCTGCAAAATTTTCACTGTCGAACCGGGCTTCTTCTGCGATGTGGCGGATTGCCAGCGAACCAAACATCACAACTTGGAGCAGAAGCACAATTGCTAACTTCCGATCTCTCTTCATGGCGCAGTCCCAGGCAATAAAGCATCGTCATTGCGAGCGTAGCGAAGCAATCCAGAGCGGCACGCGCAAGCTCTGGATTGCCGCGTCGCCTTCGGCTCCTCGCAATGACGAGGAATGGTGGTCAAAGCTCCACCCCCAGACGCTCCGCGACGGTGAAGATGTCCTTGTCGCCGCGGCCGCACAGGTTGGCGAGGATGATGCTATCCTTCGGCATCGTCGGCGCGACCTTCTTCACCGCCGCGATGGCGTGCGAGGGTTCGAGCGCGGGGATGATGCCCTCGGTTGCGCAGAGCAGCTGGAAGGCGTCCAGCGCCTCCTCGTCGGTGACGGCGGTGTAATCGACGCGACCGCTTTCCTTGAGCCACGCGTGCTCGGGGCCGATGCCCGGGTAATCGAGCCCGGCGCTGATCGAGTGGCCCTCGGTGATCTGGCCGTCGGCGTCCTGCAGCAGATAGGTGCGGTTGCCGTGGAGCACGCCGGGCGAGCCGCCGAGCAGGCTTGCGGCATGCTCGTCGCCGTCAAGGCCGTGGCCTGCGGCTTCGACGCCGAGCATCTTCACGCTCGGGTCGTCGAGGAAGGGATGGAACAGCCCCAGCGCGTTCGATCCGCCGCCGATGGCTGCTACCAGCAGGTCGGGCAGGCGTCCGGTGCGGCTCAGCATCTGCGCGCGGGCTTCCTTGCCGATCACGCTCTGGAAGTTGCGGACCATCTCGGGGTAGGGGTGCGGGCCTGCCGCGGTGCCGATGATGTAGAAGGTGTCGTGGACGTTCGCGACCCAGTCGCGCAGGCCCTCATTCATCGCGTCCTTGAGCGTCGCGCCGCCGCTGGTGACGGGTACGACTTCCGCGCCCAGCAGCTTCATGCGGAACACGTTGGGCGATTGGCGCTTCACATCCTCCGCGCCCATGTAGATCACGCAAGGCAGGCCGAAGCGCGCGCAGACGGTGGCGGTCGCGACCCCGTGCTGGCCTGCGCCGGTCTCGGCGATGATGCGGGTCTTGCCCATGCGGATCGCGAGCAGGATCTGGCCGATGCAATTGTTGATCTTGTGCGCGCCGGTGTGATTGAGCTCGTCGCGCTTGAACCACACCTGCGCACCGCCCAGTTCCTCGGTCAGGCGCGGGGCGAAGTAGAGCGGCGAGGGGCGGCCGACGTAATGCTCCAGCAGGTCGTCGAATTCCGCCTGGAACGCCGGGTCGGCCTGCGCCTTGCGGTATTCGCGCTCGAGATCGAGCACCAGCGGCATCAGCGTCTCGGCGACATAGCGCCCCCCGAACTGGCCGAAATGGCCGCGCTCGTCTGGCTGGGTACGGAAGGAGTTGGGAGAGTTCATAGGACCATCAATGCCGTTCGTGTCGAGCGCAGTCGAGACACTTTTCTGCGCCGCAGGGGTGGCCTCTCGACTTCGCTCGAGGCGAACGGGAGGGGTTATGCTTGGCGTGCCGCTTTGCAGAAGGCCGTGATCTTGTCCACGTCCTTGATGCCGGGGGAACGCTCGACCCCGCTTGAAGTATCCACCAGCGGCGCGCCCGTCAGCCGGATCGCCTCGGAGACATTGGCGGGCGTGAGGCCGCCGGCAAGGCCCCAGGCGAGCGGGGCCTGCCAGCCGGCAAGGAGGCTCCAGTCGAAGGCCGTGCCATTGCCGCCGGGAAGGGCCGAGGCAGGGGCATCGAGCAGCACACGGTCGGCTGCGCCCCGGAAGGCGGCGACAGCGGCGAGGCTTTCGGCATCCCTCACGGCCATCGCGCGCCATGCCTCGATGCCGGTCTCGGCGCGGAAGCGGGCGAGGGATTCGGGCGTCTCGCTGCCGTGGAACTGCACCACATCGGGCGCGACGGTGCGCACCGCTTCGGCAAGGGTCGCCGGATCGGCGTTCACCAGCAGCAGCACCACCTTGACGTGAGCGGGCAGCTGACGCCGCAATGCCGCCGCATCGGCGAGCGCCAAGTGGCGCGGGCTCTTGGCGAAATGGACGAAGCCGACATGGCTCGCCCCCGCACCGACCGCCGCAGCGAGGGTATCGGGCGTCGAAATCCCGCAGATCTTGACGAGGGTGCCTGCCATGCGGCGGGCCTTACGCGGGCGAGAGCGGCTTTTCCAGCACCACGAAGGTGATCTGCGGGCCGGTTTCGGCATCAGCGGGGCGCAAGGCGTGGAAGGGACGGGTCTCGCCGGTGAAGGCGTAGCCTCGCCGGACATACCACGCGATCAGGCTTTCGCGGCTGTCGATCACCGTCATCTCCATCGTTGCAAGGCCGAGGGCACGGCCGTGGTCCTCCGCCGCATCGAGCAGCCGCCGGCCGAGCCCGGAGGATTGCAGCGTGGGCGAGACGCACAGCATCCCGAGATAGCCGAGGCTTTCGTCCTTCCTCGTCACCGCGACGCAGCCGATCAGCGCCCCGCCGTCCCGCGCCGTCAGGATCGTCACCGCCGGATCGGCGAGCATCGCTTCCAGTTCTTCGCGCCCGATGCGTTCATCGTCGAGGATGTCGGCCTCGTGGTTCCACCCCTGACGTGCCGAATCGCCGCGATAGGCGGCCTCGAGCAAGGCCTTGAGCGCGGGCGCGTCGGCGGGTGTGGCGGTGGTGATGGCGAGTGTGTCGGACATGCTCAATCGTTCTGGATCAGGCGCAGCAGCGTCCCGTCCGGGTCGATCAGGTAGGCGATGGAGAGCCCGCTCGGGTCGGGCGCGGCCGGGTGATAGCGCGGGATGCCGTGGCGCGCATCGGGCACGCCGCTCGCTTCCACCTGCCGCATGATCGCAGCGAGATCATCGAGCCGGATGCAGCAGCCGAAGGACGACTGGAAGGGATCGAGGTCGGGGTAGGGGAAGAATTCGAGCGTCACCTCGCCGCGCGAGAGGATCATCCATCCGGACGAGCGGTAGTCCTCCTCGAAGCCGAGCCTGGCATAGAACGCCGCCGTCGCGGCGAAATCGCGCGCGGGCAGGTTGGGGGTGGCGCGGTCGGTCATCGACCGGGGCGTCAGAGCGTCGCCTCGATCGCCCGCGCCGCCGCCGCCGGGTCCTCGGCGCGGCTGATCGGGCGGCCGATGACGAGCACGCTCGCGCCGTTGTCGCGGGCCTGGCGCGGGGTGACGACGCGCTTCTGGTCGCCGGTGCCATTGCCGCTGGGCCTGAGGCCGGGGACGACGAAGAAGCCGTCGCGCCATGCCTTCTTCACCATGCCGACCTCCTGGCCGGAGCACACGATCCCGTCCAACCCCGCCGCATGGGCGAGTTCGGCAAGGCGCATCACCTGCGTCTCGGCGCTGCCATAGACGCCGGTCGCAGTGAGGTCGCTCGCATCGAGGCTGGTGAGCATCGTCACCGCGACCACCTTCGTGCCCGCAGCCGCCGCTGCCTTGGCATCCTCCATCATCGCGCGCCCGCCGCTGGCGTGGACGGTGACGATCGCCGGTTCATGGACGTGGATCGCCTGCATCGCCGATGCGACCGTGTTGGGGATGTCGTGAAATTTCAGGTCGAGGAAGATCGGCAGACCGCAATGGGCGATCTCGTGGACTCCGTGCGCGCCGTGGGCGCAGAAGAACTCGAGCCCGAGCTTGACCCCGCCGACATGGGCCTTGACCTTCTCGACCAGCGCCTTTGCCGGTTCGAGCTGCGGCACATCGAGCGCCAGATAGACCGGATTGCTCATTCGCCGCCCCCTGTTTCGCCCCCGCCACTATCGGCCGGCGCGAAGAAATCCGACTGTTCTCCTGCGCTTTTGCCGGACTTGTCCACAGGGCTGTCCGCCGCGTGGGCGGCATTCGCGGCCACCGTGGTGTCGGCGCGGTGCGCCATCGCGGTGTTCTTGAGCGAGTTCTCCAGCGTGCGGATGCGGCGGGCCTGCCCCCAGGTCACGCTGCGGTGCACCGCCCACATCGGCAGGAACCCGGCGACGAAGGCCAGCAGCGCCAGCACCGGCACCTTGGTTTCCAGCACGAGGTTCTGCCACAGCCTCAGCTCGACCGGCTGCCAGTTGTAGATCGCGAAGATGAGGAAGCCGAGGGCCGCCAGAACCCAGACAATGGTGCGCAGGATCTTCACGAGCGGTCCCTCTCCCGGTGGCCGTTGCCCTGCGCGAACCTAAGCAATTCGGCTCCCTTGTCCAGCATCGCCGGGCTCACCCGAAAACGCGGGCGAAGATCGTGTCGACGTGCTTGAAGTGGTAGCCGAGGTCGAACTTCTCCTCGAGTTGCTCGGGTGTGAGCGCGGCGGTGACGTCCGGATCGGCCTTGAGCAGGTCGAGCAGCGAGAGCGCGCCGTCCGATTCCCACACCTTCATCGCGTTCCTCTGGACGAGGCGGTAGCTCTCGTCGCGGGTCAGGCCCGCCTGGGTCAGCGCCAGCAGCACCCGCTGCGAATGGATCAGGCCGCCCATGCGGTTCATGTTCTTCTCCATCCGCGCCGGATAGACCAGCAGCTTCTCGACCACGCCGGTCAGCCGCGCGAGCGCGAAATCGAGCGTGATGGTCGCGTCCGGCCCGATGTAGCGCTCGACCGAGGAGTGCGAGATGTCGCGCTCGTGCCACAGCGCCACATTCTCCAGCGCCGGGGTGACGGCGGAGCGCACCACGCGGGCGAGACCGGTGAGGTTCTCGGTCAGCACCGGATTGCGCTTGTGCGGCATGGCCGAGGAGCCCTTCTGGCCGGGGGAGAAATACTCCTCGGCTTCGAGCACCTCGGTGCGCTGGAGGTGGCGGATCTCGGTGGCGAGTCGCTCGATCGAACTGGCGATCACGCCGAGGGTGGCGAAGAACATCGCGTGGCGATCGCGCGGGATGACCTGCGTCGAGACCGGCTCGATTTCGAGGCCGAGCTGCTCGGCGACATAGGCCTCGACCTGCGGATCGACATTGGCGAAGGTCCCGACCGCACCCGAGATGGCGCAGGTCGCGATCTCGGCGCGGGCCGCGACCAGCCGGGTGCGGCAGCGGGCGAACTCGGCATAGGCCTCGGCGAGCTTCAGGCCGAAAGTGACGGGCTCGGCATGGATGCCGTGGCTGCGGCCGATGGTGGGCGTGTACTTGTGCTCCTCGGCGCGGGTGCGGATCGCGGCGAGCAGGGCGTCGATGTCTGCGAGCAGGATGTCGCTCGCTCGGGCAAGCTGCACCGAGAGCGTGGTGTCGAGCACGTCGCTGCTCGTCATCCCCTGGTGCATGAAGCGCGCTTCCTCGCCGACCGCTTCCGCGACCCAGTCGAGGAAGGCGATCACGTCATGCTTCGTCACCGCCTCGATCGCGTCGATGGCTTCCACGTCGATCTTCGGATCGGTCGCCCACCAGTCCCACAGCGCCTTCGCCGCCGATTGCGGCACGACGCCGAGATCGGCGAGCTTCTGGGTCGCGTGCGCCTCGATCTCGAACCAGATGCGATATTTCGCCTCCGGTTCCCACAGGGCGGTCATGGCAGGGCGGGCGTAGCGGGGGACCATCGTCGACTCCGGCAAAGGGCAGTTGGCGCGCGCCTAGGGAAGGGCGGCGGTCAAGGCAAGGTCGCGGGGGGAATGGGCGCCGGCGCCAGCAGCGCGGGATCGATCCTCGCCGCCACCCGCCGCGCCGCCGACAGGGTCATGTGGCTGCCGTCCCAGTAATTGAGCGTGCCGTCCTGCACGAACAGGCAGCGCCCCTCCCTGCACAGGGCGGGGGCGGGATCGACATAGGCGAGGCGGGGGTCGCCAGCGGCCAGCTGCGCCAGCCGCGCGCTGATCCCCCGTCCCTCGGCCAGCGCCTCGGGGTAGCTCGCCGGGCAATCGGTGTTCCATGCGGCGCGGCAACGCAGCCAGCCGTCGGCGAACCGATCGCCGGCGGCCCAGGCGGTCGGCGAATTGCCGAGGAGGATGATCCGCGTGCCCTCGGGCAGTCGCGCGGCGAACCGCCTGATCGCGGCCAGAAGGGTTCGAGCGCCCGCCTCCTCGGTGCTCGATCCGAGCCACGTTTCCGATCCGGCGACGTAGAGATCGCGCTCCCACCGCTGGGCCCAGATGACCGTGCGCACGCCCCGTTCGCGCAGCAGCGCCTCGAGCCTGCCGGGCAGGGCGTCGCATTGGGCCGTGTAGATCCACGAGGGCGGATTGTTGCGCAGATCGTCTGCCGCAAGGCAGCCCGACTGGCTGATGAGCGCGCCCGGGCCGAACCGTTCGGTGAAGGCCTCGTAATACTGGCTTGCATGACTGTCGCCGTAGAGCACGAAGCCGAGCGGGCCGCGCGGCGGGATAATCGTCCTCTCGTCGGCGAGGGGCGGCTTCAGCCCGTCGAGCCGCGCCGCCTCGGGGCCGCTGGCGGGGAGCAGCCATCCGGCATAGCCTGCCGCACCCGCCAGCGCCGGCAGGGCCAGCGCCGCGCAGGCCGCGGCCGCCAGCGCGCCGGGCCGTGCCAGAGCGCGCCGCGCGCGCACCGGCTGCTCGATCCAGCGCCACGATGCCGCGCCGAGCCCGACCGAGACCGCGATCAGCACGACGCGCGTCCAGACGGGCAGGCCGCCCAGCCACAGGTATTCGCCCAGCGCCAGCAGCGGCTGGTGCCAGAGATAGGTGCCGAAGGAGACGAGGCCGAGCCCGGTCAGGGCCCGCAAGCCGAGCACCCGCATCGCCGGGCCGGGGACCGCGCCATGGCGGATGACGAGCGCCGTCCCGAGTGTCGGCAGGGAGAACCATGCGCCGGGGGCGGAAGCTTCGGGGGTGATCAGCACGAGCCCCGCCGCGATCAGCGCCAGCCCCGCCGCCGCCAGCGCCGCACGTGGCTGCCGTGCGGGCGGCGCGAGCGCGCAGAGCGCGCCGAGGCCGAGCTCCCACATCCGCGTCGGCAGGAGGTAGAAGGCCCCGAGCGGCCAGGGCGGGGCGAGCCACAGCGCCAGCGCGAAGCTCGCCAGCGTGATCCCCGTGACGACCGCTGCCAGCGCTCCCCGCCGCCAACGGAAGACCGCCATCAACAGCAGCGGGAAGACGAGGTAGAACTGTTCCTCGACGCCCAGGGTCCAGGTGTGGATAAGCGGCTCGGCCCCGGCGGCGCTGTCGAAATAGCCGACATCGCGGGCGAACAGCAGGTTCGATCCGAACAGCGCCGCCGCCGCCAGCGCCTTGGCGAACTGGTAGAAGTCGAGCGGCGTCATCACCGCCCAGGCCACCAGACCCGTCACCGCCAGCATGGCCGCAAGGGCAGGCACGATCCGGCGGATGCGACGCTGCCAGAAGGCCCAGACCGAAAAGCGACCCGCGGCCAGCTCGCCCGCGATGATCGCGGTGATGAGGTAGCCGCTGATCACGAAGAACACATCGACCCCGGCAAAGCCGCCGGGCAGAACCTCGGGAAAGGCGTGATGGACGACCACCGCGGCGATGGCGACGGCGCGCAGTCCGTCGATCTCGGGGCGGTGAGGGGCGGAGGCGGGTGCCTCCGCGCGCGCCTCCTTCGGCAGGGGGTGCATCGTCAGATCAGGCCCTTGGCCCTGAGGCTGATGTGCCCCTCGCGCCCGATGATCACGTGATCGTGGACGGTCACCCCCATGTGCCGCCCGGCCTCGGCGATCCGCTGGGTGATCTGGATGTCGGCGCGGCTGGGTTCGGGCGAGCCGGAGGGGTGGTTGTGGACGAGGATCATGGCAGAGGCGCCCACGTCCATCGCGCGCCGGATCACCTCGCGCGGGTGGATCGCCGCCTCGTCGATGCTGCCGTCGCCCACGTGATGATCCTCGATCAGGCGGTTCTTGGTGTCGAGATAGAGCACCCGTACGCGCTCGACCGTCAGGTGCGCCATGTCGGTGGTGAGGTAGTCGATCAGCGCCTGCCAGCTGCCCAGCACCGGCTTGCCCATGATCTCCCCGCGGGCCATGCGCCGGGCGGCGGTGGCGACAGCCTTCAGTGCGGCGGCGGAATTCTCGCCCACGCCCTTTACGCGCTGCAAGGCCTTGGGATCGGCGTTGAGCACGCCGGCGAGGCTCCCGTACTGCGCCAGCAACGCCTTCGCGATCGGCTTGGTGTTACCGCGCGGAATGGCCGCGAAGAGGAGATATTCGAGCACCTCGTAATCGGCGAGCGCCTCCGCGCCGCCGGTCAGCAGGCGCTGGCGCAGCCGCGCGCGGTGCCCGTCCCCGGCGGCCTTGCCCGCGTCCCAGTCGGGCACGGGCCCGTCGAGAAAATCGAACCCCTCTTCAGCTTCCGGCAATGCGACCCCCCGGACAAGCGTTGCGTCTCGCGCTTCATTGCCTTTGGACGATGAAGCGCGCAAGGGTTGGAGACGATGCCGGGAGCGGACGCGCAGCAGATCGAGGGGCCCGAGGGCGGCGAGGCGGGGCAGGCCCGGTCGCGCCGCTGGCCGAGGCGCATCGCCGCGGGCGTGGCGGTGGTGGCGCTCGCCGCCGGGAGCACCGCGTGGCTCGCGCGAGAGCGAATCGCCGCCGATGCGATCGACGGCTATCTTGCCGACAACGGCGTTCCGGCCACCTACGACATCATCAGCCTCACCCCGCGCGAACAGGTGATCGCCAACCTCGTCATCGGCGATCCCGCGCGGCCCGATCTGACGGTGAGGCGCATGGTGGTCACGCTCGGCGCGGGCTGGCAGGGGCCGGAGGTGCGCGCCGTGTGGGTCGAGGGCGCGCGGCTCTATGCCAGCCTCCGCGGCGGGCGTGTCAGCCTCGGGGCGCTCGATCCGTTGGTGTTCACCGAGAGCGATGCCCCGCCGCGCCTGCCGGCGATCGACCTTGCCCTGCGCGATGCCCGCGCGCTGGTGGAGAGCGATTACGGTCGGATCGGGGTGAAGCTCGAAGGCGCGGGGCGGCTCGATGACGGATTCGCCGGCATCCTCGCCGCGACTGCTCCGGGAATCGGCACCGAGGGCTGCCGCGCCGCCGGGGCGACGCTTTATGGCAAGCTCACCACAAACGGCGGTGCGCCCACCATCGACGGCCCGCTGCGCCTTGCCGGGCTGGAATGCGCCGACGCGCGCCTCGCCCGGGCGGATATCGGCACCAGGGCCAGCCTCAGGCCCGATTTCGCCGCGGCCGAAGCCGATTTCGCGATCCGGGGCTCGGGCGGGGCCTATGGCGACCTGTCGGGCGAGGGCCTGTCAGGGACGGCGCGGCTGGGCTGGTCGGAAGGCCGCGTCGCGCTTGCCCATGACCTTTCGCTCGTCGGCATCGCCGCCCCGCAGGGACGCCTGGCGCGCCTTTCGGCCGAAGGGGCATGGCGCGGCACGGCGGACGGGGCGAGCGGCCAGTGGGAGGGATCGCTGCGCGCCGCCGGCCTTGCGCCCGCGCCCGGCCTCACCTCCAGCCTCGCCGAAGCCGCGCGCGGGGCCGAGGGCACGCTCGCTTCGCCATTGCTCGATAAGGTCCGCGCCAGCCTCGAGGCAGGTCTTGCCGGAGCGAGCATCGCCGTCGACGCGACCCTGCGCCACAGGGGCGCCGAGACATCGCTGGTCATCCCCGAGGCGAGCCTCGCCACCCGCCGCGGCACGCGCGTGCTGGCGCTCTCGCGGGCGAGCGCGGGGCTGGGCGAGGGCGGGCTCACCGGCCTCAGCGGCAACCTGCTCGCCGGCGGCGCGGGTCTGCCCGACATCAACGCGCGCATCGCGCAAGCGCCGGACGGCGGCTGGACCATGCGCCTCGCGATGGCCGACTATGCGGCGGGCGCCAACCGCCTCGCGATCCCGAGCCTGACCCTGCGCGCCGCGGCCAATGGGGCGGTGCGCTTCGACGGCCTGTTGACCGCGAGCGGCGACCTGCCGGGAGGCGGGGTGGAGGACCTTTCCCTTCCGCTCGAGGGCTCGTGGTCGCAGGGCGCGGGCCTCGCGCTGGGCACGCGCTGCACGCCGCTGCGCTTTGCCAGCCTCGCGCTTTCGGGCCTTGCGCTCGAGGGGCAGGCGATCACCCTGTGTCCCGAGCGCGGCGGACCCATACTCGCCTGGCGGGACGGCCTCAAGCTCGCTGCCCGCACCGGCGCACTGCGGCTCGAAGGCACCATGGGCGAAAGCCCCGCAAGCCTTGCGGCGGGGGGCGCGGTTCTGCGCTATCCCGGGGCGTTCCGCATCGAGAACCTCGCCGCCAGCATCGGCAGCGGCGAAAACGCGGTGAACCTTGCCGCTGCCAGCCTTGAGGGCAGCTTGACGGGCGAGACTGCCGGGACCTTCGCGGGCGGCACGGCGCGGCTCGCGGCGGTGCCCTTCGATCTCGACGCGGTGGGCGGGCGCTGGGCTTTCGCCGAGGGCGCTTTCAAGGTGACCGGCGGGGCCTTCACTCTGTTGGACCGGCCGGAGGCGGGCGCCCCTGCGCGCTTCGCCCCGCTCGTGGCGGAAGGCGCGGGCCTGACGCTCGCCGACAATCGCATCACCGCCGATGCCCGTCTGCGACATCCCGCATCGCAGCGCGCGATCGCCGATGTCGCAGTGACCCACGATCTCGACACGGCCGCAGGCGGGGCGCGCTTCACCGTGCCCGGCATTGCCTTCGACGCGGCGCTCCAGCCCGAGGACCTGTCCTATCTCGCCAAGGGCGTGATCGCGCTGGCCGAGGGGACGGTCACCGGCAACGGCCGGATCGACTGGCGGGGCGGCGACATCACCAGTTCGGGCATCTTCGCCAGCGACGGGTTCGACTTCGCTGCCGCCTTCGGGCCGGTGCGGGGCCTTGCCGGCAAGGTCGTCTTCACCGACCTCGTCAATCTCACCACCGCGCCCGACCAGCGCCTTACCGTCGCCGCGATCAACCCCGGGGTCGAGGTGCTAGCCGGCACGCTCCAGTTCGAGCTGCGCGACGGCACGGTGCTCAGCGTCGAGGATGCGCGCTTCCCCTTGATGGGTGGCACACTGCTGCTGCGCCCGCTGGAGATGGATTTCGGCAAGTCCGAGGAGCGCCGCTACGTCTTCGAGGTGGTCGGCCTCGATGCCGCGCAGTTCGTCGCGCAGATGGAGCTCACCAATCTCTCGGCCACCGGCATCTTCGACGGGACGGTGCCGATCGTCTTCGATGTCCAGGGCAATGGCCGGATCGAGGGCGGGATGCTGATCGCCCGCGAGGGCGGGGGCAATGTCGCCTATGTCGGCGAGCTCACCTACGAGGACCTCGGCACGATGGGCAACTATGCCTTCTCGGCCCTGCGCTCGCTCGATTACCGCCAGATGAGCGTCGGCCTCGGCGGCGACCTTGCGGGCGAGATCGTCACCAGCTTCAATTTCGACGGGGTGCGGCAGGGGGCGGGTACGAGCCGCAACTTCATCACCCGCCGCCTCGCCGAGCTTCCGATCCGGTTCCGGGTCAATGTCCGGTCGGAGAATTTCTACGAGCTCGCCACCATGGTGCGGTCGTTCTGGGATGTCGGCTATCTCGGCAATCTCGAGGAACGCTACCGCGTCGAGAGCGGGCGGCTCGTGCCCCGCGATCCCGTTCAACCTCCCGAAAGCGAAAGCCAGCCATGATGCACCACGAATTGACCGCGCCGCGGCGCGCTGCCACACCTCCGGGCATGAAGGGGGCACGGGCAGGCACCATGGAGCGGACAGGCAGCAACCGGCGCCGGGCGTTGGCGGGTGCGGGCCTGGTCCTTTCGGCAATGCTCGCGGGCTGCATCAACATCGCCGCCCCGGACAAGCCGATCGTGATCGAGCTCAACGTCAACATCCGGCAGGAAGTGATCCTTCGCCTGGCGGAGGATGCGAAGAACACGATCGAGGAAAACGCGGACATCTTCTGATGCCGCGACAAGGAGGAAACACGATGCGCAGTGCCATTCTCGCCGGGATCGCCGCCACGGCCGCGCTCGGCCTCGTGGCCGGGCCCGCGCTCGCCCAGCGCGATCCCGCCTATGCCGCCGCGCGCGAGGCGGGCAAGGTCGGCGAGAAGCCCGACGGCTATCTCGGGATCGTCGGCGATGCCGATCCGGCGCTGCAACGGCTGGTCAACGACATCAACATCAAGCGCAAGGCTGTCTATGCCGAGAAGGCGCTGGAGAACAAGGCGACGCCCGAAGCCTATGCCTTCACCTCCGGCTGCCTTGCGATCGCCGCGACCAAGCCGGGCGAGAAATACATGGGCCCCGACGGCTCGTGGCAGACCCGCACCGCCGCCGCGCCGCTGCGCGATCCGCGCTGTCCCTGATTTTTTCGCACCTGCACAATCTGGCCCTTGGGCGATGTTGACACATATGTGCCCCCCTTCTAAGGGGTCGGCGCCCTCGGCGGGCACCTGGTTGCGCGTGTGCTGGTCTTGCTCTTGGGAGATCAAGGCATGAGCGACGAGAAACCCGCCCGAGAACCCATTCACGAGGATGCGCGGATCGACGCGCTCGAAGCGCGGCTCAGGGCCGCACGCGAGCGCGAAGAGCAGCGCAACCGGCCACAGGTGAAGGGTGTCGATGCGAATTACCGCAGCGGCAACCGCGCCTTGGCCAGTCTCCTGGGCGGGATCATCGGCGGCCTGGTGATCGGCTCTGCGCTGGACGCATTGCTGGGAATCGCGCCCTGGGGTCTGTTAGGCGGGCTGTTCCTCGGAACGGCCTCGGCTTTCAGAAGCATTATCCTGAGCGCGAACACGCGCCCCGCAGATGAGGTCCAGAGCCGGGACGACGAGGGATAGACCCCTCCGGATCCCCTCCAGACCCCGTTCAAGGGGCGTGTTTCATGTGAAACATTTGGGGATCTTTCGATCGTGGCAGCCGAAGAAGGCAAGGTCGATCCGATGAAGCAGTTCACCATCGAACCCCTGCTGGGGTCCGATTGGCAACTGGCCGACGGGATCAACATCGCGTTCACCAATTCCGCGCTGTGGATGGCCGTGACCGCCATCCTCGTCTGGGTGTTCGTCGCTGGCGGCATGAAGCGCGAGCTGGTGCCGGGCCGCTGGCAGATGGCGGTCGAGACGATGACCGGCTTCATCGACGATCTGCTCGAGGCCAATGTCGGCCAGGCCGGGCGCAAGTACGTGCCCTACATCTTCACGCTCTTCATGTTCATCCTGTTCGGGAACCTGCTCGGCCTGGTGCCGCTCGGTCTGATCCCGGGGGTGCACGCCTTCACCTTCACGAGCCACTTCACCGCGACCGGCGTGCTGGCGATCATGAGCTTCTCGATCGTGCTGATCGTCGGCTTCTGGAAGCACGGCCTGCACTTCTTCTCGCTGTTCTGGCCCGCGAACACGCCCGCGTTCCTCGCGCTGCCGATCAGCCTGATCGAGCTCGTGTCCTTCATGGTCCGCCCCTTCAGCCTCGCGCTGCGTCTGTTCGTCGCGATGATGGCCGGCCACGTCCTGCTCAAGGTGCTGGCGAGCTTCGTGATCGCCGGCGGCAGCGGCGGGATCGGCACCGGCGTGCTGGTTGGCGTCCCGAGCTTCGTCCTGATGGTCGCGATCAGCGCGCTCGAAATCCTCGTCGCGGGGATCCAGGCCTATGTCTTCGCGCTGCTGACCTCGCTCTACATCAACGACGCGGAAAACCTTCACTGAGAGCCCGCGGGCTCTCTTAGAAACCCTCACCATCACACAGATTTTACTCAAGGAGTTTGATATCATGGACGCAACTGCTGCAGCTCTCCTCGGTGCCGGTCTCGCCGCTATCGGCGCCGGCCTCGCCGCGCTCGGCGTGGGCAACGTCTTCGCCTCGTTCCTCGAAGGCGCGCTGCGCAACCCGGGTGCCGCCGACGGCCAGCAGGGCCGCCTGTTCATCGGCTTCGCGGCCGCCGAACTTCTCGGCCTGCTCGCCTTCGTTATCGCCGTTCTGCTGATCTTCCGCTAAGATCGGGCGCGCCGGACGCGGGCGGGGCCATGCCTCGCCTGCGTGCCGGCGCCCTTCTCGCGAACTGCCGGTAACAAGGGCGGACCATGCCTCAGATTGAACAAATCGCCGAGACGCTGTCGAGCCAGGTGTTCTGGCTGCTGCTGTTCTTCGGCCTCACCTTCGTGGTCGTCGGTCTCGGGATGGTTCCCAAGATCCTCGGCACGGTGGAGCTGCGGGACAACCAGATCGCCGGCGATCTCGCCGCGGCGCAGGCGGCGCGTGACGCTGCCGATACCGAGGAAGCGGCCTGGCGCTCGCGCGAGAATGCCAACCGTGCCGCGGCGCAGGAGCTGATCGGCGCGGCCAAGGCCAAGGCAGCCGCTGCCAGTGCAGCCAAGCTTGCCGAGGCGCAGGGCCGGCTCGATGCCCGCCTTGCCGAAGCCGAGGCCGCGATCGAAGCCGCGCGCAGCAGCGCGATGGCCGAGATCGAGGGCGTCGCCGCCGAAGCCGCACGCGACATCGTCGCCCGTGTTGCTGGCGCCGAAGTCGAACCCGCCGCCGCCGAGGCTGCGGTCAAGGAGGTGATGGCGCATGGCTGACATTCTGATGCTGCTCGCCAGCGGGGCCGAAGGTCACGCCGAACCGGGGGTGCTGGGCCTCGATTCGTACCAGTGGGTCGCCCTCGCGATGACCGTGCTGATCGGCGTCTTCCTGTGGAAGAAGGTCCCCGGCCTCATCACCGGCGGGCTCGATTCCAAGATCGCCGCGATCCGTGCCGCGCTCGATGAAGCCAAGACCCTGCGCGCCGAGGCCGAGGCCCTGCGCGCCGAATACGCCGCCAAGATCGCATCGGCCGAGAAGGACGCCGAGGCGATGCTGGCAGGCGCGCGCGAGGAAGCCGACGCGATCCTCGCCAAGGCCGAAGCCGACAGCGAGGTGATGGTCGCCCGTCGCCAGCGCATGGCCGAAGACAAGATCGCCGCCGCTGAGCGCGCTGCGGTTGCCGAGGTCAAGGCCAAGGCCGTGACCGCCGCCGCCGCGGCCTCGAAGGTCCTGATCGCGCGTGCGCATGATGGTGCCGCCGACAAGCGGCTCGCCGACGAGGTGATCGCCTCGCTCTGAGCGGCGCGTTCGAAGTAACATCGAAGGGCGGTCCTGCGGGGCCGCCCTTTTTTCGTGGCGCACGGCCTGCCGCGCCGGCGGGGCGGGCAGGCGGTCCCGGCGAAACAAAGGCGCCGGGAAGCAGCTTCTTCTTCCTTTGCGAAGGAGACCCGCCCCATGCCGCTCACCGCCTGCGCCATCAATTGCTCGCTTGCCGCATCGGACGCCCGCGAAAGTTCGACGGACGCGATGATCGCCGTGCTGCGCGAGGCCTTCGAGAAGCATGACGTGACGCTCGGTAAGCCGATCCGCATTGCCGACCACAACGTCAGGCCGGGGGTGACGTCGGACGAGGGCGAGGGCGACGATTGGCCCACGATCCGCAAGCAGATTCTCGCCGCCGACGTCCTCGTGTTCGGCACCCCGATCTGGCTCGGGCAGGCGTCGTCCGTCGCCAAGCGGGTGCTCGAGCGGATGGACGCCTTCCTTTCCGAGACCGACGACCAGGGCCGTATGCCGAGCTACGGCAAGGTCGCGGTGGCGGCGATCGTGGGGAACGAGGACGGGGCGCACTGGGCCTCCTCGCAGCTCTTCCAGTCCTTGAACGACCTGGGCTGGACCATACCCGCCGTGGCAGCGTGCTACTGGGTGGGCGAGGCGATGGGGAGCACCGACTTCAAGGATCTGGACGAGGTGCCTGAGAAGGTCGCCAAGACCGCCGCGATGGTCGCCGGCAATGCCGCGCACCTCGCGCGGCTGCTCAAGGATGCGCCCTATCCGGGCTGAAACACCACCTTGCCCACCAGTTCGCGCCGCGCCATCGCGTCGAAGCCCTCGCGCCAGCGCGACAGCGGCAGGATGCGGTCGATCGCGGGGGTGATTGCGCCCGCTTCGGCAAGCTTCGCAATCGCACGGTTGATGGCGCGTCCTTGCTCGGGGAAGCGGCGTGCGTATTCGCCCGCGCGCAGTCCGACGATGCTGAAGCCCTTGATCAGCGGGATGTTGGTGGAGATGTCGGCGATCCGCCCGCTCGTGAAGCCGACCACCACCAGCTTGCCGCCGAAAGCCACGCAGCGGGTCGACTCGTCGAACACGTCGCCGCCGACCGGGTCGAAGACGATGTCCGCGAGGTGGCCGCCCGTCAGGTCGGCGACCTGTTCGCGGAAGCGCCCCTCGGCGGCGATCACGGCCTCGGGGCGGGCGAGGGCGGCGATGCGCTCCGCCTTGTCGGGCGATCCGGTGGTGGCGATCACCCGCGCGCCGAGCGCCCGCGCGAGGTCGCAGGCGGCAAGGCCCACCCCGCCGCTAGCGCCGTGGACCAGCACCCACTGGCCCTCACTGAGGTCGGCCAGCTCGACCAGACCAGTGAAGGCCGTGGAATAGGCCGCACCCATCGCGGCGGCGGCAGGAAAGTCGAGCCCCGCGGGCATGGGCGAGAGCCTCTCGGCGGGGACGCAGGCCTGCGCGGCAAAGGCGCCGGTCTTGTTGCCGCCCATGACCCTGTCGCCGGGCGCGAAGTCGCTGCCCGGGTCGGCCTCCAGCACCTCGCCGGCGAATTCGAGGCCGCTGGTGAAGGGCACCTCGGGCCTGAACTGGTATTCGCCGCGGGTCATCAGCAGGTCGGGGTAGTTGAGCGAAGCGGCGCGCACGGCCACCCGGACCTCACCCGCGCGGCGCTCCGGCGTGGGCACGTCTGTCAGGGTCACGCCCGAGAGATCGGACGAGAGCCGCTCGACCCTGAGGGCCTGCATGAGGCTAGAAGTTGTCCTTGGCCGCGCGCAGCGCCGCGAAGGTCTCGGCCGGGGTGCTGCCGCCCCAGCGCGCCATCATGTCGGGATCGTCGGCGCGCAGGAAGGGGTTGGTGGCAAGCTCCCGGCGCAGCGTGGTGGGAACGGTGGGTTCGTCCTTGGCGCGCTTGGCGGTGATCTCGTCGATATAGTCCTGCAGCGCGACATTGCCGGGATCGGCATGGGCCGCGAACTTCGCGTTCGACGCGGTGTATTCGTGCGCGCAGTAGAGCAGGGTTTCGGGGGGCAGAGCCTTGATGCGTGACAGGCTGTCCCAGAACTGCCCGGGCTCTCCCTCGAACATCCGCCCGCAGCCGAGCGCAAAGACCGAATCGCCGACGAAGGCGATCCCGGCCTCGGGCAAGTGGAAGGCGATGTGTCCGTTGGTGTGGCCCGAGACGTCGATCACGTGCGCTTCGACACCGCCGATCATCACGGTCTCGCCATGCGTCACCGTCCGGTCGAGCGGGAACTTGCCGGAAACCTCGGCCGGGCCGAGGATGGTGCAGCCGGTCTCTTCCTGGATATGCGCGTTGCCCCCGGCATGATCGGGGTGCCAGTGGGTGTTCCAGATCTGGGTGATCTTCCAGCCCTTCATGTCAGCCTCGAGCAGGTACTGCTTGGCGTCGGGCGTATCGATGGCCACCGTCTCGTGGCTCTCGGTGTCGTGGACGAGATAGCCGTAGTTGTCGCTGAGGCAGGGGAACTGGTGAACGTGGATCATGGGCGGGGGTCTTACGCGCGTTGTGGGCGCGTGAAAAGGCCCGCCTGCGGAACGCAAGCGGGCCTGTTTCTTGGCCAAGCCGGATGGAAGGGGCGCCCGCCGCCGGGGCGGGCGCTGCCCGATCAGTCGTCCTTGCGCTTGAGGGCTTCGCCAAGGATGTCGCCGAGCGAAGCGCCCGAGTCCGACGAACCGAACTGCGCAACCGCTTCCTTCTCTTCGGCGATCTGACGCGCCTTGATCGAGAAGTTCGGCTTCTTGGAACGGTCGAAGCCGATCACCATCGCGTCGACCTTGCTGCCGACCTGGAAGCGGTCCGGACGCTGCTCGTCGCGGTCGCGGCCGAGGTCCGAACGCTTGATGAAGCCGGTCGCGCCGTCCTCGCCAACCTGCACTTCCAGCCCGCCGTCGCGCACTTCGAGCACGGTGACAGTGACGGTCTGGTTCTTGCGCAGGCTCGAGCCGCTGGCGGTGCCTTCAGCCGAGGGCGCGCCCTTTTCGAGCTGCTTCATGCCGAGGCTGATGCGCTCCTTCTCGACGTCCACGTCGAGGACGACGGCCTTGACCATCTCGCCCTTGCGGTGGAGCGCCAGCGCGTCCTCGCCCGAGATGCCCCAGGCGATGTCCGACATGTGCACCATGCCGTCGACGTCGCCATCGAGGCCGATGAACAGGCCGAATTCGGTCGCGTTCTTGACTTCGCCTTCGACGACCGAGCCGACCGGGTGCTTCTCGGCGAACTCGTCCCACGGATTGCGCTGGGCCTGCTTGAGGCCGAGGCTGATGCGGCGCTTGTCGCTGTCAACTTCCAGCACCATCACGTCGACTTCCTGCGAGGTCGAGACGATCTTGCCCGGGTGGACGTTCTTCTTGGTCCAGCTCATTTCCGAAACGTGGACGAGGCCTTCGATGCCCGGCTCGAGCTCGACGAAGGCGCCGTATTCGGTGATGTTGGTGACCTGGCCGGTGAGCTTCATGCCGACCGGATACTTGGCCGAGACGCCATCCCACGGATCGCTCTCCAGCTGCTTCATGCCGAGGCTGATGCGCTGCGTTTCGGCGTTGATGCGCACGATCTGCACGGTCACGGTGTCGCCGATGGCGATCACTTCGCTCGGGTGGTTGACGCGCTTGTAGCTCATGTCGGTGACATGGAGCAGGCCGTCGATGCCGCCGAGGTCGACGAAGGCGCCGTAATCGGTGATGTTCTTGACCACGCCGTCGATGATCTGGCCTTCGACCAGGTCATTGATGAGCTCGCTGCGCTGTTCGGCGCGGGTTTCTTCGAGCACGGCACGACGCGAGACGACGATGTTGCCCCGGCGACGGTCCATCTTGAGGATCTGGAAGGGCTGCGGCACGTCCATCAGCGGGGTGACGTCGCGCACCGGGCGGATGTCGACCTGCGAGCCGGGGAGGAACGCCACGGCGCCATCGAGGTCGACGGTGAAGCCGCCCTTGACGCGGCCGAAGATGCGGCCTTCGACGCGCTTGCCTTCGCCGAACTCGCTTTCGAGCTTGTCCCACGCGGCTTCGCGGCGGGCGCGGTCACGCGAGAGCATGGCTTCGCCATCGGCGTTCTCGACGCGGTCGACGAAGACTTCGACTTCGCCGCCGACGGTCAGGCCGTGGTCGTCCTCGCCACGCGAGAATTCCTTGAGGGAGATGCGGCCTTCGCTCTTGAGGCCGACGTCGATCACGGCGAAGCCGTTCTCGATCGCGGTGACGGTGCCCTTGACGACGCGGCCTTCGAAGCCTTCGTCGCCGGCGCCGCCGAGCTGTTCGTTGAGAAGCGCTTCAAAGTCAGCGCGGGTGGGCATCTGGGTTGCCATAAGGTCAGCAGGTCCTGTTTCGTTGTGCTACCGGCCACCGGTTTTTCCGGGGTCTTTCTCCGCTTCCCAGGCACCATTGCCGGGGCTGGCGGGGCAAGAGGCAGACTTCCCCGCGCGGCCCCATGCCGGACGCGAGGGTTCCTTCAACCTTGGATGATTGCGAGAACGGGGCCGCGCCTAGGCGAGGCCTGCGCGAAAAGCAAGGAAAACCGGCTCAGCCGGCGCGGGCCAGCACGGCCTCGATCGCCGCCTCGATCGCGGCGTCGCGGCCGAAATGGGTGGTGTCGAGCACGAGCGCATCGGGCGCGGCGATGAGCGGGGCATCCTTGCGGCCCATGTCGCGCGCGTCGCGGGCGGCGATGTCGCGTTCGATGTCGGGGAGCGCGACGGCGATCCCGCGACCCGTCATCTCGAGCCAGCGCCGCCGCGCGCGCTCGGCCACGCTGGCGGTGACGAACAGCTTCACCTGCGCCTCGGGCGCGATGACGGTTCCGATGTCGCGCCCGTCGAGCACCGCGCCGCCTTCCTGCGTCGCGAAGGCGCGCTGGCGTTCGTAAAGCGCGTGGCGCACGTCGGGGTGGACGGAGACGCGGCTCGCGAACCCGCCGACCTCCTCGGAACGCAGGATGTCGTCTTCGAGCAGGGCGTCGGCGAAGTCGCAGGCCGCGAGCGCCGCGTGCGGATCGTCAGGGTCGGTGCCGTTGATCTGCACCTGCCGTCCGACCGCGCGGTAGAGCAGGCCGGTGTCGAGATGGGGCAGGCCGAAATGCGCGGCGAGCGCCTTGGCGATGGTGCCCTTGCCACTGGCGGTGGGGCCGTCGACCGCGATGATCATTCCGCCGCCTCCTTGCGTCCGCGCCACGCTTTCACCAGCCCGAGCAGCGCGATGGAGGCCCAGAAGAACTCCAGCACGAGGCTCGCCCAGTTGGTGTGGTAGAGCAGCGAGACCGTCAGCAGCGCGGCGCCGAGCAGGTTGGTGCCGTGGAGAAGGAAGGGATTGGTCGCCTTCGCCAGCGTCAGATAGGCATAGGCGCCGATGATGCAGGCCGTGCCGCACAGGCCGACGATGCTGGGCCAGTCGAGCGGGGTGTTCATCGCGCGGTCGCCTCGGCGAGCAGGCCCGTGAAGGTCGGGAAGCTGGTGTTGATCGGGCTGATGTCGTCAACCTCGACCCCATCGGCGCTGACAAGACCCGCGACCGCCATGCTCATGGCTATGCGGTGATCGAGCAGCGACTTGACGCGCCCGTTGGCCGTGCCCCTCAGAGGCTCGCCGCCGGTGCCGTGAATGGTGAGACCGTCCTCGTGTTCGTCCACCCGCGCGCCGGCGGCGGTCAGCGCGGCGGCCATCGCGGCGAGGCGGTCGCTTTCCTTGACGCGCAGTTCCTCGAGGCCCGTCGTGCGGGTGGTGCCCCCGGCCAACGCGGCGGCAACGAAGAGGACGGGGAATTCGTCGATCATGCTCGGCGCGATGGCCGGATCGACCTCGACGCCGGTCAGGGCCGCATGTCGCACGCGCAGGTCGGCCACCGGCTCGCCGCCGACCTCGCGGGGGTTCACCTCCTCGATATCGGCGCCCATCTGGCGCAGCACATGGAGCAGCCCGGCGCGGGTCGGGTTGAGGCCGACGTTCATGATCGTGAGGTCGCTCCCCGGCACCAGCGTGGCCGCGACCATGAAGAAGGCGGCCGAGGAGGGATCGCCCGGGACGACAACGTCCATCGGGTGCAGGTCCGCCTCGCCGTGGATGGCGATAACTGTCTCGCCGTTCTCCTCGCCCACCTCGAGCTTGGCGCCGAACCCGGTCAGCATCCGCTCCGTATGGTCGCGGGTGGGGACGGGCTCGATCACGCGGGTGATACCGGGGGTGTTGAGCCCGGCGAGCAGCACCGCGCTTTTCACCTGCGCGCTCGCGACGGGGAGGCGGTAGGTGATCGGCACGGCGGGGCTCGCGCCCCGCAGCATCAGGGGGAGAGTGCCCCCCGCGCTCGCCTCGAAACTGGCGCCCATCAGCGACAGCGGATCGATGACGCGCTTCATCGGGCGGCCCGAAAGGCTCGCATCGCCCGTGAAGGTCGCGGTGATGGCATGGCTCGCGACCAGACCCATCAGCAGCCGCGTCGAGGTGCCCGAATTGCCCATGTCGAGCGCCTGTTTCGGTTCGATCAGGCTGCCGACCCCGACGCCGTCGACCGTCCAGCTGCCGTCCTCCCCGCGCGCGATCTGCGCCCCGAAGGCGCGCATCGCCGCCGCGGTCGCCAGCACGTCCTCGCCCTCGAGCAAGCCGTGGATGGTGCTGCGGCCCACCGCGAGGCCTGCAAACATCAGCGAACGGTGGCTGATCGACTTGTCGCCCGGAACGCGGATCGCGCCCCGCAGCGGACCCATGGACGTGAAGCGGTGGCTGGTCATAAGGCGGCGGTCTTTGACAGCGCCCCGCGCTTCTGGCAAGGCGCGCCGCGTTTGCCCGCCCGGCTCTTGATAAAGAGCTTGCCGGGACCCAATTTTTGCGATCAATCGCCCTTCGAATTTCGTGACACTGACAAGGCCCGCCCTTCGCCAAGGGTCGGCCCCAATCGAGGAATACACATGGCCAAGCCCGAATGGGGTACCAAGCGTACCTGCCCGAAATGCGGGACCCGCTTCTACGATCTCGGCAAGGAGGACCCCGTCTCCTGCATCGAGTGCGGCGAGACCTGGACGCCCGAGCCCGTTCTCAAGTCCAAGCAGCCGATTCCCTTCGAGGAAGCCGAGAAGAAGGTTGATGTCGAAGCCGATGCCGATCTGGGCGGCGACGATGATCTGGGCGATCTCGAGGACATCGAGGATATCGACGAGGACGGCGATTCGCCCGACAACGATGTCGACCTCGGCGGCGACGACGATCTGGGCGTCTCGACCGGCACCGGTGACGACGACGACGACGAAAACTGATTTTTTCGCTTGCAAGGGGGAGGTGGCCCTTATAATGGCCGCCTCCCGCGAGCAGGGCACCACGCTCTGCTTCGCATGATGACTGGCTCGGGGCCTTAGCTCAGCTGGGAGAGCGCAACACTGGCAGTGTTGAGGTCAGCGGTTCGATCCCGCTAGGCTCCACCAGTCACCAACTGATAAAGTCGAAAGGCGCATCCCCTAAGGGGACACCTTCCGCAACGCTGGCCGACGAGGTTTCGTCCGCCGGCGTTTTTCGCATTTTCCGGGCGTTTCGGCTCCCGGCAGGAGACGTTGGCGATGTTCGATACGCTGTCCGACCGCCTTGGCGGGGTGTTCGACAAGCTCAAGGGCCGCGGTGCGCTGCGCGAGCAGGACGTGCGCGATGCCATGCGCGAGGTGCGCATCGCTCTCCTCGAAGCCGACGTCGCGCTCCCCGTCGCCCGCCGCTTCATCGATGCCGTCACCGAAAAGGCCGTCGGTCAGGATGTCCTGAAGTCGGTCACCCCCGGCCAGATGGTCATCAAGATCGTCCATGACGAACTGGTCGCAACGCTGGGCGGGATGGAGGTCGAGGGCCTCAAGCTCGACGCCAAGCCGCCGGTCGTGATCATGATGGTCGGGCTTCAGGGCTCGGGCAAGACGACCACCACCGCCAAGCTCGCCAAGCTGATCCGCGAACGCCACGGCAAGAAGGCGCTGATGGCCTCGCTCGACGTCAACCGTCCGGCGGCGCAGGAGCAGCTCGCGGTGCTGGGCACGCAGGTCGAAGTCGCGACCCTGCCGATCGTGGCCGGCCAGCAGCCGGTCGATATCGCGCGGCGCGCGATGGAAGCCGCGCGCCTCCAGAACTTCGACGTCCTCCTCCTCGACACCGCGGGCCGCCTCCACGTCGACGACGCGCTGATGGCCGAGATGAAGGCCGTCGCGAGCGTCTCGGCGCCGAACGAAGTGCTGCTGGTGGTCGATTCGCTCACCGGCCAGGACGCGGTAAACGTCGCGCAGAGCTTCACCAATGAAGTGCCGCTGACCGGCGTGGTCCTCACCCGCATGGACGGCGACGCGCGCGGCGGTGCGGCACTGTCGATGCGCGCGGTCACCGGCAAGCCGATCAAGTTCGCCGGCACCGGCGAAAAGCTCGACGCGATCGAGCCCTTCCGGCCCGGTTCCGTCGCCGACCGCATCCTCGGCATGGGCGATGTCGTCAGCCTCGTCGAACGCGCGGCAGCGACGATCAAGGAAGAAGAGGCCGAGAAGCTCGCCCGCAACTTCGAGAAGGGCAAGTTCGACCTCGACGATCTCGCCATGCAGCTGCGCCAGATGCGCAACATGGGCGGGCTGGGGATGCTCGCCGGCATGATGCCGGGCATGAAGAAGGCCAAGGCCGCGATGGCCGCGAGCGGGATGGACGACAAGGTGCTCGTCCACCTCGAGGCGGTGATTTCCTCGATGACCCCCAAGGAGCGCGCCAATCCCGACCTGATGAACGCCAAGCGCAAGAAGCGCGTGGCGGCGGGCAGCGGCACCGACGTGCAGACCGTCAACAAGCTCCTGAAGATGCATCAGGAAATGGCCCGCGCCATGAAGCAGATCAGGAAGATGGGCGGCCTCAAGGGCCTCGCGGCGATGTTCGGCGGCGGGGGCATGGGTGGCCCGGGCGGTCCGATGGGTGGTCTCGGTGGTCCCGGCGGGCTCCCCGGCCTCGGGGGCGGCGGAATGGGCGGCCTGCCCGGCCTTGGCGGCCCGCCGCGCAAGAAATAGTTTCAGTTCAGAAGTTTCGGTTCAAAAGTTCAATTCACTCGAAAGGTAACTACTCATGTCGATTTCCATCCGGCTCTCGCGCGGCGGTGCCAAGAAGCGTCCCTACTACCGCATCGTCGTCGCCAACAGCCGCAGCCCCCGCGACGGCAAGTATCTCGAGCAGATCGGGACCTACAACCCGCTCCTCGCCAAGGACAGCCCCGAGCGCGTGAAGCTGATCGAAGACCGCGCCCGCTACTGGCTCGGCGTCGGCGCCCAGCCGACCGACCGCGTCGCCCGCTTCCTCGATGCCGCCGGCATCAAGGAGCGTGCGGCCCGCGTGAACCCCAAGAAGGGCGAACCGGGCGAGAAGGCCAAGGAGCGCGCCGAAGAGCGTGCCGCCAAGATCGCCGAGGCCGAGGAGGCCGCGCGCGCTGCCGAGGAAGAAGCCAAGGCTGCTGCCGCTGCCCCGGCTGAGGAAGCGCCGGCCGCTGAAGAAGCTGCCGCCGAGGAAGCTCCGGCTGCTGAAGAAGCCGCTGCCGAAGAGCAGGCCGAAGGCTGAAGCACGATGCCTTCCTCCGTTCGTCCTGAGCCTGTCGAAGGACCGCACTTCTTCTTTTGCGTAGCCGCGAAGAAAGAACAGGGCTTCGACAAGCTCAGCCCGAACGGGGATTGGCAATGACGACCACCAAGCCCGTCACCCTTGCCGCCATCGCCGGCGCGCACGGGGTGGCGGGCGAGGTGCGCCTGAAGCTGTTCGGCGACGGGATCGCCACGCTGGCGAAGCAGAAGAGCTTCAACGACGGCGCGCTCACCCTCGTGAAGATCCGCGAGGACGGGAAGGGCGGCGCGATCGCCCGGCTTGCCGAGAGCACTTCCCGCGCCGATGCCGAGAAGTTGCGCGGCACCGTGTTGACCGTCCCCCGTGAGGCGCTCCCGCCGCTCGCCGAGGGCGAATTCTACCATGCCGATCTGCTGGGCCTGCCGGTCGTCACCGACGCCGGCGATGCGGTCGGCACCGTCCTCGCCATCGAGAATTTCGGCGCGACCGACATCGTCGAGATTGCCCTCGACCCCGCGCCCGCTAAGGGCCCCAAGACCTTCATGGTCCCGATGATCCCCGCTGCGGTGATCGAGTGGGACGACAAGCGGCTTGTGATCAGCGCCGATTTCGCCGATAATTGAGGCGTGCCATCGCCCGCCGACGCCGCTCTCTGGCAGCGCCTCGCCGACCACAGCATCGGCCCTGCGGACGCATCGCTCTCCTTCGCCGCCCGCCTTGCCCGCGAGAACCGCTGGACCGACGCCCATGCCAAGCGGGTGATCGGGGAATACAGGCGCTTCTGCTATCTCGCCGTCACTGCCGGACACGAAGTCACCCCGTCGGATGCGGTCGACCAGGCCTGGCACCTCCACCTCACCTATTCGCGCGATTATTGGCAGGTGTTCTGCCCCGAGGTGCTGCGCGCCGAGCTGCATCATGGCCCGACCAGGGGCGGCACGGCAGAGCGGGACCGCTTCTACCGGCAATATGCCGCAACCCTTGCCGCCTACGAGACCGCCTTCGGCGAGACGCCGCCGGCGGACATCTGGCCCGCAGCCCAACGGCGCTTCGCTGTGGACCTGCGTGGAGTTCGCGTTAACTTTTCCGATGGTATTTTCGTCACACGCCGGGTCGCGCTGGCGCTGGGCCTTCTTCTTCTTGCCGGGGGATGGCTCGCGGGAAGGATGATGTGATGCAGCTGTTCTCGTCCTGGACGGGCAGCGATTTCCTGCTGTTATACGCCATGCTGCTGGCATTCGCGTGCCTTGCGGCCTGGTGGATCCCGGCCCGCCTGCGCGAGCCCGGGCGGCGGGGCAGCATCGATGATCTCGAAAGCATCGCCGTGCTTGCGGGCGGGCGCGCCCGGTTTGCGGACACTTTGCTTGCCGATCTGTTCGTGCGCGGTGCGCTGGAACCGGCGGGCAAGGGCAAGCTGGGCGTTGCGGCGCGCGATCTGACGGTGCCCCCTGCGGGGCAGGCCCTGCTCGCCCATGATGCGCCTCTGACGCTCGGTGAGGCGGTCAAGCTGCTCGCGACCCATGCCGATCGGGTCGCGGCGCGGCTCCAGCGGGCGGGGCTGCTGATGCGCGGCGGGGCGGACACGCGGCTGCGCTGGCTCTCGATCGCGCCGTTCCTCTTTCTGCTGGTGCTCGGGATCTACCGCCACCGCGCCGGGAGCGCGCTGGGCGAGCCGACCGAATTCCTGTCGGTCCTGCTGGTGCTGACGGCCGTGCTGGCGGTGATCCGCTATGCCAAGAGCGACCCGCGCACCGCCGCCGGGATCGCGGTGGTGCGCGAGCTGCGCGCGAAGAACGGCCGCTTCTCCCGCGCCCCGCGCGCCGAGGAGGCGGCGATGGCCGTCGCGCTGTTCGGCACGGGCGTGCTGGTCGGAACGCCTTGGGAGCCGGTTCACGCCATGCGCCAGAAGGAGAGCGACGGCGGCAGCGACAGCAGCAGCGACGGCGGCTCGGGCTGCGGCGGCGGCTGCGGCGGTTGCGGAGGCTGAGGCCCGCGCCTAAGTGGCGGCCATGACCAAGCTTCCTGTCGCTGTCGTGCAAGCCGCGCCCGTCCCGCTCGATTTCCAGGGCGGGATCGACAAGGCTGTGGCCCTCGCCCGGGCAGCGGTGGAGAATGGCGCGAAGGTGGTGGCTTTCGGCGAAACCTTCCTCGGCGGCTATCCCCTGTGGCTCGACGAGGCGCCGGGTGCGGCCTTGTGGGATCATCCGGGGTCGAAGGCGCTGCACCGGATCATGCTCGAACAGGCGGTGGTCGCCAATGACGAGCGGCTGCTTCCGTTGCAGGAACTGGCCGATGCGCGCGGGGCGATCATCTCCATCGGCGCGCACGAGCGGGTGCGCAGGAGCCTCGTCAACAACCAGCTGACCTTCCGCCCCGGAGCATCGGTGCTCGATCACCGCAAGCTGGTGCCGACCCACGGCGAGCGCCTGATCTGGGCGCGCGGCGATGGTTCCACCCTCGGCGTGCATCAGGCGGAGTGGGGCCGGCTCGGCACGCTGATCTGCTGGGAGCACTGGATGCCGCTTGCCCGCGCGGCGATGCACAACCTTGGCGAGGACGTGCACATCGCCGCCTGGCCGACGGTTCGCGAGAGCCACCAGATCGCCTCGCGGCATTATGCGATGGAAGGACGCTGCTTCGTGCTGGCGGCGGGGCTGGTGCAGACGCGCGACGATCTGTTGGGCGGGCTGGAGCGGGTTGGCGGTGATGCCGCCGCTCGGGAACTGCTGGAAGCGATCCCCGCCGAGGTGCTCAACCGCGGCGGCTCGCTGATCGCCGCCCCCGACACCCGCGTGATCGCGCAGGCAGGGGAGGGGGAGGAGACGCTCTTCGCCGAACTCGACCTTGCCGAAGTGGCCGAAGGGCTGACGAACCTCGATACCGACGGGCACTATGCGCGGCCCGATGTGTTCGACCTTATGGTGGATACGCGGGCGAAGGATGGGGTGAACTGGCAATGACCTTCGCCGCCACCATCCTCACGCTTTACCCGGAGATGTTCCCCGGGCCGCTCGGGCACTCCATCGCGGGGCGCGCCATGGCCGAGGGCAAGTGGGCCTGCGAGACGGTGCAGATCCGCGACTTCGCCACCGACAAGCACCGCACCGTCGATGACACGCCCGCGGGCGGCGGGGCGGGGATGGTGCTCAAGTGCGACGTGCTGGCGCGGGCATTGGATCACGCCATTGCCACTCACTCCGTTCGTGCTGAGCTTGTCGAAGCACCGTCCTTGTCTGTCGGACCCTTGGCAGAAGAGAAGGGCGGCCCTTCGACAAGCTCAGGGCGAACGGCTTCTTCTTCTGTGCCCATCCTCGCCATGACCCCGCGGGGCAAATCCATCACCCAGCAGCGCATCCGCGAGCTTGCCGCCGGCCCCGGCGTCATCATCCTGTGCGGCCGCTTCGAGGGCTTCGACGAGCGCCTGTTCGAGGCGCGGCCCGCAATCGAACAGGTCTCCCTCGCCGACATCGTCCTGTCCGGCGGGGAGATGGCGGCGCTCACCCTCCTTGACGCTTGCATTCGGCTGCTTCCCGGAGTAATGGGCGCGCCTTCCAGCGGGACCGAGGAGTCGTACGAAAACGGCCTTCTCGAATATCCGCACTACACCCGACCTCAGGAATGGGAAGGGCGCACGATCCCCGAAGTGCTGCGATCGGGGGATCATGCGAAGATCGCTGCTTGGCGCAAGGCAAGGAGCGAATCTGATACACGGTCACGCAGGCCGGACTTGTGGGAACGCTATCGTGGCGATCCGGTCCAACCTGCCTCTGGCGCGCGGCATGAAACGAAGGAACCGGACCAGTGAACCTGATCCAGCAGATCGAAGCCGAAGAAATCGCCAAGTCCGGCAAGGACATCCCCGAATTCCGCGCAGGCGACACCGTCCGCGTCGGCGTGAAGGTGAAGGAAGGCAACCGCGAGCGTATCCAGGCCTATGAAGGCGTCGTGATCGCCCGTTCGAACCGCGGCATGGGTTCGAACTTCACCGTTCGCAAGATGAGCTTCGGCGAAGGCGTCGAGCGCGTCTTCCCGCTCTACTCGCCGATCGTCGAGAGCATCACCGTGGTCCGCCGCGGCGTGGTGCGTCGCGCCAAGCTCTATTACCTGCGCGGCCGCACCGGCAAGAGCGCGCGCATCGTCGAGCGCAAGGCCTCCGCGCCCAAGGCGTAAGGCTTCACGGCCACCGAAACACGAAGGGCGGCTCCGCAAGGGGCCGCCCTTTTCGTTTGCACCTCTTGCCAACCATGTTCGTCATTGCGAGGAGCGTAAGCGACGAAGCAATCCATGGCGCAACGCTCGTCCATGGATGGCCGCGCCGCCTTTGGCGGCTCGCAATGACGAGGTGAGTCTTGAATGCGTTCCCTGATTGCTGCTGTTGCGCTCGGTCTTTCGACCTGTCTGACGACGCCCGTGCTGGCGGAGACGCCCGCAATGGCTGAAGCTGCCCCCATCCTCACCCTCGAACGCGTTTTCGCCTCGCCCGGCCTCGATGGCCCGGCGCCGCGGCAGGTGAAGCTCTCGCCCGACGGGCGCTTCCTCACCCTGCTGCGCAACCGCGCCGACGACCGCGAGCGTTACGACCTGTGGGGCTACGACATCGAAACCCGCGAATGGCGGATGCTGGTCGATTCCGAAAAGCTCGGCAGCGGGCGCGAATTGTCCGAGGACGAGAAGATGCAGCGCGAGCGCGCCCGCGTCGGCAGCCTCAAGGGGATCATCAGCTACCAGTGGGCGAGCGACGGGGCGGGGGTGCTGGTGCCGCTCGACGGCGACCTGTTCCTCGCGAAGCTCGATGGCACCGTGACGCGGCTGACCGACACCGAGGGCACCGAACTCAATCCCAAGCTCTCGAGCAAGGGCGGCTTCGTCAGCTTCGTGCGAGACCGGCGCCTGTGGGTCGGGCCGGTGGGGGCCGAGGCGCAGCCGATCACCCCCGCAGGCGAGGCCGAGACGATCCGCTGGGGCGAGGCCGAATTCGTCGCCCAGGAGGAAATGCACCGCCTCTCCGGCTACTGGTGGAGCCCCGACGACAGCCGGATCGTTGTGCAGCGCACCGACGAGGCGAGCGTCGGCATCGTCACCCGCGCGGCGATCGGCGCCAAGGGCACAAAGGTGTTCGAGCAGCGCTACCCCGCCGCGGGCACCGACAATGCGGTGGTCGAGCTCTACGTGATGAACCCCGACGGGACGGGCAGCGTCAAGGTCGACCTCGGGCTCAACATCGACATCTATGTCGCCCGCGTCGACTGGGCGCCCGATGGCAGCGCGATCTACGTCCAGCGGCAGGACCGCGCGCAGACCAGGATCGACATGCTGCGGGTCGATCCAGCGACGGGCGCCAGCACGGTCTGGTTTACCGAGAACGCGGCGCGGCCCGATTACTGGGTGAACCTGTCGGACAACTACCGCTTCCTCGCCGACGGCAGCCTGCTGTGGTGGTCCGAGCGCGACGGCTACGGCCATTTCTACCGCTTTGCGGACGGCCAGTGGCAGCAACTCACCAGCGGCACCTCGCCCACGACCATGCTGGTCGGCGTCGACGAGGCCGCGGGGACCTTCACCTATCAGGCGACCGCCAATGTGCTGACCCAGCAGATCTACCGCGCGCGGCTGGACGGGACGGGTGAGCCCGAACTGCTGACGGACCCCGCCTTCACCAACAGCGCCAGCATGGACGGGGCGGGGCGGCTTCTCTACGTCACCCGCTCGGGGCCGGACCAGCCGCCGCAGTCCTACCTCGCCACGCCCGACGGCAAGCGCGTGGCCTGGATCGAGGAGAACCGGGTCGAGGGCGATCATCCCTATGCGCCCTATCTCGCAAGCCATGTGAGCCCCGAATTCGGCACCATCGCCGCCGACGACGGCACGCCGCTGCACTGGATGATGCTCAAGCCGACGATGGAGCCCGGCAAGCGTTACCCGGTGTTCTTCCAGCACTATGGCGGCCCCGGTCCGCAGACGGTGACGAAGGGCTGGAACGGCGCGCTGGCGCAGGCGATCGTGGACAGGGGCTACATCTTCTTCGAGCTCGACAATCGCGGCTCTGCCAACCGCGGCGTCGATTTCGAACAGCCGATCCACCGCGCGATGGGCAGCGTCGAGGTGCGCGACCAGAAGGCCGGGGCGACCTTTCTCAAGAGCCTCGATTTCGTCGATCCGGCCAAGATCGCGACCTATGGCTGGTCCTACGGCGGCTACATGACCTTGAAGATGCTCGAGGCTGATCCCGGGCTCTATGCTGCAGGTATCGCGGGCGCGCCGGTGACGCGCTGGGAGCTCTACGACACCCACTACACCGAACGCTACATGGGCGATCCGCGCGAGGTGCCCGAGGCTTACGAGACAGCGAGCGCCATCCCCGATGCCGCGAAGATCGCCGATCCGCTGCTGCTGATCCACGGCATGGCCGACGACAACGTGGTGTTCGAGAACGCCTCGGAGCTCATCAGCGTCATGCAGGAGAGCAACACGCCCTTCGAGATGATGCTCTACCCGGGCTACACCCACCGCGTGTCGGGCGAGAAGATCGGGCCGCACATGTGGAACGCGATCTTCCGCTTCCTCGCGGCGCACGGGGTGACGCCTCCGACCAAGGAATAGGTCTGCGGAGGGCGGTTAGCGGTTGCGCTGGAGCCAGCGCACGCTATTTCGCACCTGCGAAACACAGGAGAATGCCAAGTGGGTTACCGGGTGGCAGTGGTCGGCGCGACCGGCAATGTCGGGCGCGAGATGATGCAGGTCCTCGCCGAGCGCGAGTTTCCGTGCGACGAGGTCGCCGCGGTCGCCTCGTCGCGGTCGGTCGGCACCGAAGTCGAGTTCGGCGACACGGGCAAGATGCTAAAGTGCAAGAACATCGAGCATTTCGACTTCGCCGGCTGGGACATCGCCCTGTTCGCGGCCGGGAGTGGTCCAGCCAAGGAATATGCCCCCAAGGCAGCGGCAGCCGGTTGCATAGTCATCGACAACTCGTCGCTCTATCGTATGGACCCCGATGTGCCGCTGATCGTGCCGGAGGTTAACCCCGATGCGATCGACGACTACACCAAGCGCAACATCATCGCGAACCCCAACTGCTCGACTGCGCAGCTGGTGGTGGCGCTGAAGCCGCTCCATGACTTCGCGAAGATCAAGCGCGTGGTGGTGGCCACCTACCAGTCGACCTCGGGCGCCGGGAAGGCGGGGATGGACGAGCTCTTCGCCCAGAGCCGCGCGATCTTCGTCGGCGATCCGGTCGAACCGCAGAAGTTCACCAAGCAGATCGCCTTCAACGTCATCCCCCACATCGACAGCTTCCTCGACGACGGTTCGACCAAGGAAGAGTGGAAGATGGTGGTCGAGACCAAGAAGATCCTCGATCCCAGGATCAAGCTCGTCGCAACCTGCGTGCGCGTGCCGGTCTTCGTCGGCCACTCCGAGGCGGTCAACATCGAGTTCGAGAACGAAATCAGTGCCGAACAGGCAATGGACATCCTGCGCGAGGCGCCGGGCGTGATGCTCGTCGACAAGCGCGAGGACGGCGGATACGTCACCCCGATCGAATGCGTCGGCGATGCCGCGACCTTCGTCAGCCGCGTGCGCGAGGACCCGACCGTGGAGAACGGCCTGACCCTGTGGTGCGTCTCCGACAACCTGCGCAAGGGCGCGGCCCTGAACGCGGTGCAGATTGCCGAACTGCTCGGCCGGCGGCACCTGAAGAAGGGCTGATGCCGGTGCGGCCTTCGCTTCTCGTGCTCGCGGGCGCCCTGGCGCTCGCCGGATGCGACAGCGGCGAAGTGCCGAGCCCGGCCGAGCGCCAGCAGGGCGATGCTCCCGCCGCGCCGGTCTCCGCGACCCGCGTCGAACTGCGCAGCGAGGGCCTCGCCGCAGGGGGCGAGGCCTTCTACTTCGCCGCCGGCAAGGCCGAGGTCGAGGCCGCCCTGACGAGGGTGCTCGGTCCGGTGCTGCGGACCGGCGAGAATGCCGAATGCGGCGCAGGTCCGGTGGTCTTCACCGACTTTGCCGGCGGGCTCACGGTCCATTTCCAGGACGACCGCTTCGTCGGCTGGAACTGGCGCGCCCCGCAGGACGGCGATGCCCCTGCCACCGGTACCGTCACGCTGCCCGGCAAGGTGCAGCTCGGCACGGCGCGCGCTGTCGTCGAGGCGGCGCCCGGCTTCGCCCGGGTCGAGGGCAGCACGCTCGGCGAGGAATTCGCGCTCGGCGGCGAGATCGGCGGGTTCATAGCAGGCGACAAGGTCGACATGCTCTACGCCGGAACGCAGTGCTTCTTCCGCTAGGCGCTATTCCGAAAGCGCCACCGGGCCCGCAGGCCGCGCATTCTTTCGCATCAGCAGCGCGAGCGGCGCGGCGGCCAGCGTGATCCACATCATCGCCCAGAAATCGTCGACATAGGCGATCATCGCCGCCTGCCGGTTCACCTCCGCGTCGATTGCCGTCAGCGCGGTGTCGCCTAGCGCCTGGAAGCGGTCGATGGTCGAGAAATCGACCATGCTCGCCGTTGCCGCGGTGACATGGGTGGCGAGATCGGCGTGCGCCGTCTGGATGTTGCGCGCGAGCAGCACGGTCATCCACGCGATCCCCGCCGAGGCGCCCAGCGAGCGCAACAGGTTGAGGAGGCTCGATCCGTCGGTGCGCAAGGCCGGGCTGAGCGTGGCGAAGGCACTCACCTGCAAGGGGATGAAGACGAGGCCCATGCCGAGGCCCTGCAACAGCCCGCTCATGATGACGTGCATCTCGTCGACCTCGAGCGACCAGTGCGCCATCTGCCACAGCGAGACGGCGCAGATCAGGAAGCCGCTCGCCACCACAGGCCGCGCATCCACCCCGCGGCGCATCAGCAGGCCCGAGATCTGCATCGACACCAGAACGCCCACCCCGCGCGGCATCAGCACGATCCCGGTGTCGATCACGCCGTAGCCGAACAGGTTCTGGAGCATCGGCGGCAGCAGGGCCATCACCGCGAACATGACGATCCCGATCACGACCATGAAGGCGAGCGCGATGGCGAAGTTGCGGTCGGCGAAGAGCGCACGCTCGAACATCGGCGCGCGCGCGGTGGCGAAGTGGATCACCACCATCCAGGTCGCAGACAGGGTGAGCAGCAGGTAGACCCAGATCTCGCCCGAGGCGAGCCAGTCCTCCTGCTGTCCGCGGTCGAGCATCAGCTGGAACGCCGCAAGTGCGACCGCCAGCAGCATGAAGCCCAGCAGGTCGAACCGCCGCTCGCGCCGCGGGCGCTTCGGCAGGTAGGCGATCAGGATGGCAAGCGAAGCGAGGCCGACGGGAAGGTTGACGAAGAATACCCAGCGCCAGTTCGCGGTCTCGGTCAGCCAGCCCCCCAGAATGGGGCCGAGGATCGGGCCGATCATGATCCCCATGCCCCACACCGCCATGATCTGCGGATGGCGCGAAGGGCGTGTGGTATCGAGCAGGAAGGACTGGCTGAGCGGGGCGATGAAGGCCCCGGCGACGCCCTGCAAGGCGCGGAAGGCGACCATCTCCTCGAGGTTCTGGGCGATCCCGCACAGCATCGAGGCGAGGATGAACCCTGCGACCGAAAGGATGAACAGCAGCCGCGCGCCGATCCGGTCGGCGAGCCAGCCGGTGATCGGCAGGGCCACGGCCGAGGCGATGATGTAGCTCGTCAGCACCCAGGTGATCGTGTCGACCGTCGCGCCCAGCGAGGATTGCATGTGCGGCAGGGCAACGTTGGCAATGGTGGTGTCGAGGATCTGGAGGAGCGATGCCGCCATCACCCCGACGATCATCAGCGGGTAGTTGCCTGTCTCGAGCTCGGCGACATCGCGGGGCGGGGGCGAGGGGGCCGCGATTGCGGGCGCGGCGGTGCTCGCCATCTCAGCGTCTGCCGGTTTCGGTGAAGACCGTCACCTCGCTCGACAGCCCGGCGATCAGGCGCCGCGGGCTCTCGCCCTCGAGCGCGATGCGCACGGGCACGCGCTGTGTGACCTTGACCCAGTTGCCGGTGGCATTCTGCGCCGGAAGCACCGAGAATTCCGCCCCCGTTCCCGCCCCGATGCTGGCAACCCGGCCCTTCAGCACCAGATCGGGATAGGCGTCGAAGCGGACTTCGGCGTGCTGGCCCACGGCCATGTCGGCAAGGTCGGTTTCCTTGAAATTGGCCTCGACATAGGTCGAGCCGGAGCGGACCAGCGTCAGCACGGGGAGGTTGGGGACGGCCTGCTGGCCGACCTGCAACCGCTCGGCCTGCGCGATGCGGCCGGCGGCAGGGGCGCGCACCTCGGTGCGGCTGAGGGCGAGCCGGGCATTGGCGCGGCGCGCCTCGGCGGCGGCGACCTGCGGATTGACGCCGGGCACGGCCGGACCGCTGGCAAGCCGCGCCCGCGCCTCGCGCTGGCGGTCCTCGGCCTGGCGCACCCGCTCGCGCGCCTGCACCACGGCCTGCTCTGCGGCCTCGTAATCGGCCTTGGTCGAAAAGCCCTTCTCGCGCAGCGCCCGCACCCGTTCGAAGCGCGCCTCGGCAAATCCGACGTCGCTGCGGGCGGCGGCGATGTCGTTGCCGGTGAGGTCGGCATCGTTGCTGAGCGCGATAACATTGGCCTGCGCCCCGGCGATCGCGGCATCGGCCTCGGCGATCTGGAGGCGGAAGGGCTCGGGGTCGATGCGGAACAGCAGCTGGCCTGCCGTCACATCGGTTCCGTCGGCGACCATCACCTCGACGATCCGCCCGCCGACCTCGGCGCTGACGGCCACCATGTCCTGCTTGATATAGGCGTTGTCGGTCGAGACCTTGCCCGCAAGGCTCTGCCAGTAGAGCCACGCCCCCACGGCGAGCGCGAGAGGCACGACCAGCATCAGCGCCCAGCGGCCCCAGGCGCGGCGGGCGGGCACCGGGGGCGCTGCCTCGGCGGCGGCATCGGCGCGGGCGAGGGCAGGATCGGCCTCAGCCATCGACCGCCTCCGGCTGGCGCGCCGCCGCGAGGTTGAGCGCGATGCGCTCCAGCATCGCGGCGAACAGCGCGCGCTCGCCCGCATCGAAGCCGGCGAGCATGTCCTCGAACAGCCCTTCGACCCCGACGCGCAGCCGGGTGACGATCCCGCGGCTCTTGTCGGTAAGGTGGAGGATCCGCGCGCGCCGGTCCGCGGGATCGGCCTGGCGTTCGACCCAGCCGGCATCCTCCAGACGGTCGACAATGCGGGTGAGGGTGATCGGCTCGATCTCCAGTCGCTCGGCATAGAAGGCCTGGTTCTGGTCGGGGTGGCGTTCGAGGGAGAGCAGCAGCCGCGCCTGGGGACCGGTGATCCCGAGGCCGCGCACCCGCTCGTCGAACAGGCGGCGCAGCTGGCGCGAATTGTCGGCGAGTCGGTAGCCGGTCTCGATGCTCATGCGTGCACTTATAATAAGCAGGCTTACTATCGACAAGCGCCCGCAGTGCCGCAAGGGGCTGGCCCGAAGGCGCCGGGCGCGGTAGCACGGGGGCATGACACTCCATGCCGACCTGTTCTTCAGCTTCCGCTCCCCCTATTCCTATCTCGCCGTCGGGCGATACCGCGCGCTGTCGGCGGAATACGATCTGACGATCGCCTTGCGCACGGTCCTGCCGATCGCGATCCGCGATCCTTCGATCCTGTTCACCGGCAGCCCCAATGTCGGGCGCTACATCTTCATTGATGCCGCCCGTTCGGCGCAGATGCTCGGCATCCCCTATCGCTGGCCGCGCCCCGATCCGGTGGTGCAGAACCTCGCCACGCGCGAGATCGCGCAGGAGCAGCCTTACATCCATCGGCTGTGCCGCATGGGACAGGCCGCCGAGCGGCGGGGGAGGGGGCTGGCCTTCGCCGACGAGGTCAGCCGGGTGATCTGGTCCGGCACGGTCGATGACTGGCACGAGGGCGATCACCTGCGCGAGGCTGCGACCCGTGCGGGGCTCGACCTTGCCGACCTCGATGCCGAGGCGCAGGACGATGCCGCCGCGCTCGACGCGGAGATCGCCGCCAACCAGGCCGCGCTCGAGGCGGCGGGCCACTGGGGCGTGCCGACCCTCGTTTTCGAGGGCGAGCCCTTCTTCGGGCAGGACCGCATCGCGATGGCGCAATGGCGCATGGAGCAGAAGGGGCTGTTGCGCCGCGATGCTTGAACACTTTGCCAGCTTCGACGGCACGCGCCTTGCGGTCCACACCGAGGGGGAGGGGCACCCGGTGATCCTGCTGCACGGGCTGTTCTCCTCTGCCGACATGAACTGGATCAAGTGGGGCCACGGCGCGCGGCTGGCGGCGGCGGGGTTCCGGGCGATCATGCTGGACTTCCGAGTCCACGGCCAGAGCGATGCGCCGCAAGACCCAGCTGCCTATCCCCCTGGCGTGCTGGTGCGCGACGTGGCGGCGCTGGCCGAGCACCTCGCGCTCGAGCCGGGTGCATTCGACCTCGTCGGCTTCTCGCTGGGCGCCCGCACCGCGATCCACACCGTCGCCCACGGCATCCTCGAGCCGCGCCGCCTGTGCGTGTGCGGGATGGGGGTGGAGGGGCTTGCCGGATGGGAGCGCCGGGCGGGGTTCTTCAAGCGCGTGATCGACGAGTTCGACACGATCCGCCCGGGCGATCCGGCCTACACCGCGCGCACCTTCCTGAAGTCGCAAGGCGTGGACCGCGTCGCCGCGCGGCTGCTGCTCGATGCGATGGACGATTTCGACCTCGCGCGCCTCGCCGCCGTGACCATGCCGACCGCGGTGATCTGCGGCGATGCGGACGATGACAACGGCTCGGCGACGGCGCTCGCGGCGCGGCTGCCCGATGCGCGCTACATCGAGGTGCCCGGCACTCACATGAACAGTGTGACCCGGCCGGAACTCGGCATGGCGATTGCCGATTTCCTCGCGGGTTGATTCCCGCGGCCTCAACGTTCAAATCTGCAAACATTGTCACATGACTGACGGGAACCCCTCACAATGAAACTTGCCGCCCCCCTTCTGAAGGGTGCCGCCGCCGCCCTCGCCATCGCCGTTGCCGCCCCGCTCGCGGCGCAGGACGCCGCGCCCGCTGCCGCCGATAGCGCCGCCGCCTATCCCGCCACGCCCGAGGGCGCCAAGGCGTGGATCGCCGCCGTCGAGGCCGAACTGGCGGCCTTCTCGAAGGAATACGGCCACGTCTCCTGGCTCAACGCCACCTACATCAACCACGACAGCGACACGCTCGCGGCGCGATACGGCGCGGAGCTGACGCTGAAGCAGGTCGGCTGGGCCAACGAGGCGGCGCGCTATGCCAAGATCCCTGGGCTCGATGCGGAAACCGTCCGCAAGCTCGACATGCTGCGCAACAGCATCTCGCTGCCGGCCCCGAACCGCCCCGGCGCGGCCGAGGAACTGAACGCAATCGCGACGCGCCTCAATTCGGCCTACGGGCGGGGCAAGGGCACCCTCAACGGCCAGCCGATCAACGGCAGCGACATCGAGGCCGAGATGGGCAACCTCGAACGCACGCCGGACGAGCTCAAGGAAATGTGGGCGAGCTGGCACGACAATGTCGGCGCGCCGATGCGCGAGGATTACGCCCGCATGACCGCGCTCGCCAACGAGGGCGCCAAGGAACTGGGTTTTGCCGATTACGGCGCGATGTGGCGGTCGGGCTACGACATGCCGCCCGAACAGTTCGCCGCCGAGACCGAGCGGATGTGGCAGGAGGTGAAGCCGCTCTACATCGCGCTCCACACCTATGTCCGGCGCAAGCTCAACGAGAAATACGGCGATGCCGTCCAGCCGCGCACCGGCCCGATCCGCGCCGACCTGCTCGGCAACATGTGGGCGCAGGAATGGGGCAACATCTACCCGCTGGTCGCTCCGGCAGGCGCGGGCGACATCGGCTATGACCTCACCGACCTGATCGCCAAGAAGGGCCTCGATCCGGTCGGCATGGTCAAGGTCGGCGAGCAGTTCTTCTCCTCTCTCGGGTTCGAGCCGCTGCCCGGAACCTTCTGGGAGCGCAGCCAGTTCGTGAAGCCTGCCGACCGCGAAGTGGTGTGCCACGCCTCGGCCTGGAACATCGACAATGTCGACGACCTGCGCATTAAGATGTGTATCAAGCCCAATGCCGACGACTTCGTGACCATCCACCACGAACTCGGCCACAATTACTACCAGCGCGCCTACAACAAGCAGGACACGCTGCACCTGACCGGCGCGAATGACGGGTTCCACGAGGCGATCGGCGACATGATCGCCCTGTCGATCACGCCCGAATACCTCGTGCAGATCGACATGCTCGATCCCGCGCAGGTGCCGAGCGCCGACAAGGACATCGGCCTGCTGCTGCGCCAAGCGATGGACAAGGTCGCCTTCCTGCCCTTCGGCCTGCTGCTCGACCGCTACCGCTGGGGCCTCTATGACGGCTCGATCCCGGAAGGCGCGATCAACACCGGCTGGAACGACCTGCGCCGCGACTACCAGGGCATCGTCCCGCCGGTGCCGCGCGATCCGGCCGGTTTCGACGCGGGGGCGAAGTATCACATCCCCGGCAATGTCAGCTACACCCGCTACTTCCTGGCGCGGCTGCTCCAGTTCCAGTTCTACAAGGCCGCCTGCGACACCGCGGGCTGGAAGGGGCCGCTCCACCGCTGCTCGTTCTACGGCAACAAGGACGTCGGAGCGAAGCTCAATGCGATGCTCGAAATGGGGGCTTCCAAGCCCTGGCCCGACGCGCTCGAGGCCTTCACCGGCGAGCGGCAGATGAGCGGCAAGGCGATGGTCGAATACTTCGCGCCGCTCAAGAAGTGGCTCGACCAGCAGAACAAGGGCGAGAAGGCGGGCTGGTGATGGGCCGCGGGGGGCGCATCGCGGCGGGGGCGGCGGCACTGATGGTGCTGTCCGCCTGCGCGCCGACCGCGGAACCGGAGGCGTCTGCGGGCGCGGCGATGCCGCCGACCCTGTTCGTCGCGGCCAAGCGCGGCAACACCCTGTCCAAGGTCGATCTGGCCACCGGAAGGGAAGTGCTGCGCCTGCCGAGCTGCACCAACCCGCACGAACTGGCGACCTCGCCCGACGGGCAGCACGTGGCGCTCGCCTGCTATGGCGGGACGACGGTCGACATCTTCTCGACCGGCAGCCTCGAAAAGGTCGCCAGCATCGACCTCGGCGAGAACGCGCGCCCGCACGGGATCGTCTGGCACACGCAGGGCGACCTTTTCGTCACGGCGGAAGGCCGCAAGTCGATCTTCCGGATCGCCACGCCCCTCGCCGCCGCCCGCCAGCTGTTCGAGTTCGGGACCGGCAAGCAGGGCAGCCACATGCTCGCCGTGAGCCCGGATGCGCGCACGGCATGGACGACCGATCTCGGCTCGCGAACAGTCACCCGGCTCGACCTCGTCACCCGCCGCGCGCCGCTTTCGGTGACGGTCGGCGAGGAGCCGGAGGGCATCTCGCTTTCGCCCGACGGCACCGACCTTTGGGTCTCGGCGCGGGGTTCAAATCAGGCCTTCGCGCTTGATCCGCAAACGATGGAGGTGCGCTCCACCGTGGCGACAGGCAGGTTCCCGCTGCGCATCGCGGTGCGCCCGCAGGGCGATGTCGCCATCACCTCCGATCTTCAGGAAGGCAGCCTCAGCGTGATCGACACCGCCTCGGCAAAAGTGATCCGCACCATCACCGTCTCCGGCCCCGCCGAGGCCGAAGCGCGGTTTCAGGTGACGATCCTGTGGTCCGCCGACGGCAAGCGCATCTACGTCGCCGAGACCGCCAGCGACACCGTGGCCGAGGTCGATTATGCCGGCGGTACCGTGCTGCGCCGCCTGAAGGTGGGCGAGGGCGGCGACGGGATGGCGATCCTGCCTTGAAGGAACCGAGGCCCGCGATGGTGGTCGGCTGGCGCGAACTGGTCGACCTACCCGGACTGGGCCTCGCCGGGATTCCCGCCAAGATCGACACCGGCGCGCGCACCTCCTCGCTTCATGCCGACGTGCTCGAGGATTTCCGCCGCGAAGGCGAGCGATTCGTGCGCTTCGCGGTCGACTGGGGCGGCCAGCGGCACTTCTGCGAGGCCATCCATGTCGACGTGCGCGGCATAACCTCCTCGAACGGCGAACAGCAGACCCGCTTTGTCATAAAGACGCCTCTCACCATCGGTAATCTCACCTTCCGGGCGGAAATCAGCCTGGCGGACCGGTCCCAGATGCAGTTCCCGATGCTGATCGGGCGCACCGCGCTCAGGCGGCGGATGGTGGTGGATAGTGGCCATTCTTGGCTGCAATCACCTGCGATGTCGCATATGGGGCGCCTCCGCCGGTAAAATGCCGGTCTTGAAAGGGTCTTCATGAAAATCGCGATGCTGGCGCGCAACGCCAACCTCTACTCGCACCAGCGGCTGAAAGAGGCCGCCGAGGCGCGGGGGCACACGCTCGACATCCTCAATACGCTGCGCTGCACGGTGCACATCGCCAGCCACCGCCCGCAGGTGTTCTACAATGGAGCGCCCATTGCTTCCTATGACGCGGTGATTCCGAGGATCGGCGCCTCTATCACGAATTACGGCCTTGCGATCCTCCGGCAGTTCGAAATGGCGGGCATCTGGTCGCTCAACGAAAGCGTCGCCATCGGCCGCAGTCGTGACAAGCTGCGGTCCTTGCAGATCCTCGCCAAGCACGGGCTCGGCCTGCCGCTGACGGCCTATGCCAACGATCCCAAGGCGGCCGAGGAGATCATCAAGGCGGTGAAGGGCCCGCCGGTGGTGATCAAGCTGATCGAGGGGACGCAGGGGATCGGCGTGGTGCTCGCCGAGACCATGTCGAGCGCCAAGTCGGTGATCGAGGCCTTCCGTGGGGCCAACGTCAACATCCTTGTGCAGGAGTTCATCAAGGAGGCCGGCGGCACCGATATCCGCGCGCTGGTGGTGGGTGGCAAGGTGGTTGCGGCGATGAAGCGCACCGGCGCGCCGGACGAGTTCCGCTCCAACCTCCACCGCGGCGGCAGCGCGCAAGTGATCAAGATCACGCCCGAGGAACGCTCCACCGCCGTGCGCGCCGCCAGGCGCATGGGGCTCAACGTGTGCGGCGTCGACATGCTGCGCAGCAATCACGGTCCCGTGATCATGGAGGTCAATTCCTCCCCCGGCCTCGAAGGCATCGAAAGCGCGACCGGCAAGGACGTTGCAGGCCAGATCATCGATTTCATCGCCGCCAACGCCAAGGGCGGGGCGACCAAGACCAAGGGTCGGGGCTAGGCGTTCCGCGCCATCAGTCCGCCATCGACCGGGATCGCTGCGCCGGTGATGTAACTCGCGGCGGGAAGCACCAGCGACAGGGTGATGTGGGCGACCTCCTCGGGCTCGCCGTAGCGTTTGAGCGCGGTGCGGCGCTTGGCGAAGATCGTCTTGTGCTCCTCCGCCACGGCGTCGGTCATCGCGGTGCGGATCGGGCCGGGGCAGATGCAGTTCACGGTGATGCCTTCAGGGCCGAGATCGACCGCAAGCCCGCGTGTAAGGCCGATGACGCCCGTCTTTGCCGCCACGTAAGGCGTATCGCCCGGGGTCGCGCCCAGCCCTTCGGTCGAGGCGATGTTGACGATCCGCGCCGCATCGCTCCGCCGCAGCCACGGCAGGGCCGCTCGCACCATCCGCTGGTGGGCGGTCAGCATCACCGCGATGGCGCGGTGCCAGACATCGTCGTAGGCGGGATCATCGAGCCCGCAGAAGCTCGACACCCCGGCATTGTTCACCAGAATGTCGATTCCCTCAAAGTCCTCGGCGATCCGCGCGACCGTTCGGATGATGGCTTCCCCGTCCGACACATCGAGCGCATAGGCCCGCGCGCCACTGCCGCATTCCGCCGCCACCGCCTCGCAGGCAGCCCGATCAAGGTCGATCACCGCCACCTGAGCGCCCTCGGCGGCAAACAGCCGCGCAGTCGCCCGGCCCATGCCGCTCGCCGCGCCGGTGACGATGGCGACGCGGCCCGCGATGGAGCGCGAGAGACTCACCGGAACGGAGGTTCGTTGAACGCGCGCAGCTTGCGGCTGTGCAGCCGGTCGCCCTCATCCCGCAGCATCGCGCAGGCGACGAGGCCGATCTGGAGGTGGGCGGCGATGGCCTCCTCGTAGAACTTGTTGGCCTGGCCGGGCAGCTTGATCTCGCCGTGCAAGGGCTTGTCCGAGACGCACAGCAGCGTGCCGTAAGGCACCCGGAAACGGTAGCCCTGCGTGGCGATGGTCGCGCTTTCCATGTCGATGGCGATGGCGCGGCTCTGCGAGAAGCGCTTGGCCGAGGAGGAATAGCGCAGCTCCCAGTTGCGATCGTCGGTGGTGACGACCGTGCCGGTGCGCATCCGCTGCTTGAGGTTCGCGCCCTGAACGCCGCTCACCGCCTCCGCCGCGCTGGCCATGGCCTGCTGAACTTCGGCAATCGGCGGGATCGGCACCTCTGGCGGGAGGACCGGATCGAGCACGTGATCGTCCCGCAGATAGGCGTGGGCGAGCACGAAGTCGCCGATCTTCTGGGTCGAGCGCAGGCCGCCGCAGTGCCCGATCATCAGCCACGCGTGCGGGCGCAGCACCGCGAGGTGATCGCAGATTGTCTTGGCGTTGGACGGGCCGACGCCGATGTTGACAAGGGTGATCCCGCGCCCGTCCTCGCGGATCAGGTGGTAGGCGGGCATCTGGTGGCGCCGCCAGGCGGTGTCGTTGAGCTGGTCCTGCGCGTGCGTGGTCGGCTCGCGGATGTCGAGCCCGGCGGCACCGGTCAGGGCGACATAGCCGTCCTTGCCGATCTGCGCCGCACCCCAGTTCACGAATTCATCGACATAGCGGTGATAGTTCGTGAACAGGATGAAGTCCTGAAAGTCGCTGACCTCGCTACCCGTGTAGTGCTTGAGCCGCGCCAGCGAATAATCGGTGCGAAGGCCGTCGAACAGCGAGAGCGGCATGGCGTGCTCGCCGTCGATCTCGATCCCGTCGGCGAGTTCGTCACCGATCAGGGCGAGGTCGGTCGAGGGGAAGTGCGCGGCGATGTCCTGCGGCGCGATCCCGACCATCGCCGCTCCGGCCTCGCCGTCGAGCACATAGGGGAAGGGGATTTCCTGGCGCGACCGGCTGACCGTGACATCGACCTCGTATTCGGCGGCGATCAGCTGGAGCTGTTCGGTGAGATATTGCGCGAAGCGGTCCGGGCGGGTGACGGTGGTGGTGTAGGTGCCCGGCATCTCGAGCCGCCCGAAGGCGCGGCTGCGATCGCGCGGCGCGCCCACGCCGTTGTAGCGCAGGGTGATCTGCGGATAGGCGTAGGACCCATCGGCCCGCTTGGAAGGCGCGGGCAGGGTGCCGTCGCGTCCGAAGGCGATCACGTCGTCGCGCAGGGTGCGAACCGCTTCGTCGTAATGCTGCTGAAGCTGGTCGAGAATGGCTGGGATGTCGATCATGGCAGTTGTTCTGCTCCTTTGTTGTTATCGTTGTATGGCAGCACCTTTGCGCGTGCGGGCGCTGTTTACAAGAAGGGCGCGAAGATCGAGGTGATCTTCGCGCCCTGCTGTGTTTCAGGCTGGTGAGGGCCGGATGGCTTACGCCTCGTCGCCGCCCTCGAGCAGTTCGGCCGGGATTTCGCCGGGCTCGAGGCTGGTGTCGATGCGGGTCGCTTCGGCCTGCTCTTCGATCTCGCGCTGTTCGTCGGCGAACATCTGGGCCAGCACGTCGACGCCTTCGCTCTGCAGCTTGGCTTCGTCGTCCGAGCGGGCGACGTTGGCCTTCACGGTCACGCGCACTTCGGGGTGCAGGGCGATGGTCACGTCGTGCATGCCGATGGTCTTGATGGGCGAGCCCATGATGACCATGCGCTTGTCGACCGAGTGGCCCTGATCGGCGAGCCCGGCGACGATGTCGCGCACGCTGACCGAACCGTAGAGCTGGCCGGCGTTCGAGGCGGCGCGGATCAGCACCACTTCAGCGCCCGCGACCTTTTCACCCAGGCCTTCGGCCACGGTGCGACGCTCGGCGTTTTCCTTCTCGAGCCGCTCGCGGTTGGCTTCGAAGACCTTCTTGTTGGCTTCGTTGGCGCGGAGAGCCTTCTTCTGCGGCAGCAGGAAGTTGCGCGCATAGCCGTCCTTCACGGTGACGACGTCACCGATCGAGCCGAGCTTCTCGATGCGCTCAAGGAGAATGATGTCCATGTCTCTTTCTCCTCTTACTTCACGATGAACGGCAGCAGGCCGATCTGGCGCGCACGCTTGATCGCCTGGGCCAGTTCACGCTGCTTCTTCGCCGAGACGGCGGTGATGCGCGACGGCACGATCTTGCCACGCTCGGACATGAAGCCCTGCAGCAGGCGCACGTCCTTGTAATCGATCTTGGGGGCGTCCTTGGCCGCGAACGGGCAGGACTTGCGGCGGCGGAAAAACGGGCGGGCCATCAGTCGCGCTCCTCACGGGTTTCGCGGCGCTTCCGCTCGCGTTCGTTCTTGCGCATCATCACGCTCGGGCCTTCCTCGTGCTCTTCCACGCGGATGGTCATGTAGCGAATGATGTCTTCGTTGATGCGGGTCTGGCGCTCGAGCTCGGCGACCACCGAGCCGGGGGCATCGATGTTGAGCAGCACGAAATGCGCCTTGCGGTTGCGCTCGATCTTGTAGGCGAGCGACTTGAGACCCCAGGTTTCGGTCTTGGTGACCTTGCCGTTGCCGGCCTCAACGATTTCGGTGGCTTGCGCCGCCAGCGCGTCAACCTGAGCCTGGCTCAGATCCTGACGCGCAAGAAAGACGTGCTCGTAGAGCGCCATCTTGCGTCCTTTCACTTCCTGCCGATCGCTGGCTGATCCGACGCATGACGCGTCCAGGGCCCCTCCGGCTTTCTTCCATATCCGCATGGGCGCATCCCAAGCGAAGCGCGGCCCCTTACAGCTTTGCCGGGCAATTGCAAGTCTTGTCCGTCGGGAACCGGAAGGGCAGGCGCTCGGTTTGGGTGCTTGCACGATTCGCTAAAGGGGGGATGGCTGTGCCGTCAGGACTGGTCGCACTGCTCGACGACATTTCGGTTATCGCGAAGGCGGCCTCGGCCTCGATCGACGATGTGGCGGTGGCCGCAGGGCGGGCGGGGACGAAGACGGCCGGCGTGGTGATCGACGATGCGGCGGTGACGCCCAGCTATGTCACCGGCCTTTCTCCGGCGCGCGAGTTGCCGATCATCTGGAAGATCACCAAGGGCAGCCTCAGGAACAAGCTGATCTTCCTGCTGCCGGGCGCGCTGCTCCTGTCGGAGTTCCTGCCTCAGGCGATCACCTATCTGCTCATCATCGGCGGTGCCTTCCTGTGCTACGAGGGCGCGGAAAAGGTGATGGAGAAGCTCGGCTTCGGCAAGCACGGCGAGACGCTCGAGGACGAGATCACCGATCCTGTCGCCTTCGAGAACGAGCGCGTGGGCGGGGCGATCCGCACCGATTTCATCCTCTCGGCCGAGATCATGGCAATCGCGCTGGCCGAGGTCGCGGACGAGAGCCTGGTTATGCGCGGGGCGGTGCTGGCGCTGGTGGCGGTGGCCGTGACGGTCGCGGTCTACGGTGCGGTCGGGCTCATCGTGAAGCTCGACGATATCGGCCTGAATCTAACACGCAGGGCGAGCACCTCGGCGCAGGCCTTCGGGCGGTTTCTGCTGCGCTTCGTGCCCAAGCTGCTCACCGCGCTCTCGATCATCGGCACCATCGCCATGCTGTGGGTGGGCGGTCACATCGTTGTCGACAGCCTGCACAAGCTTGGTTGGGACGGGCTCTACGGCCCGATCCACGCCGCCGAGCATGCCGTCCATGAAATGGCAGGAGCGGCGGGCGGTGTGCTCGGCTGGCTGACCGCGACAACGCTATCGGCGATTTTCGGCCTGATCCTTGGCGGCATCATCGCCCTGGTCCTGCACAAAGTGCTGGGTGTGGGCGAGGGCGAGGGGCACTAAGCCTTCGGCCATGACCAGACCCGTTCTCTACACCTGCGCCCGCTCGCGCGGCCTGCGCGCAACCTGGGCGGCGGAGGAAGCGGGGGTCGACATCGACCTGCGCATTCTTCCCTTTCCGCCGCGCTACCTCGCGCCCGAATACATGGCGATCAATCCGCTCGGCACGGTGCCGATGCTGGTCGATGGCGAGACGAAGCTGACCGAAAGCTGCGCCATCGCGCATTATCTCGCCACTCGCAGCGGCTACACCGACCTCGCGGTGGCCCCGGGCGAGCGCGATTACGGCGAATATTGCGACTACACCTACCACGCCGATGCCACGATCACCTTCCCGCAGACGGTCTACATGCGCTTCTGCCTGTTCGAGAAGGACAAGGGGCTCGAGGAAGCGGGTCACGCCTATGCCAAGTGGTTCCACAAGCGCCTGATCAAGGTTGAGCAGCGCCTCGAGGACCGCGAATACCTGTGCGCCGACCGCTTCACCGTAGCCGACATCTGTGTCGGCTATGCACTGATCCTCGCCCAGAGCGTAGGACTCGACGAGGGCGTGCCCGACAGTCTCAAGGCCTATCGCGAGCGACTGACCGCGCGCCCGGCCTACCGGCGGGCCTTCGCGCGCGAGGAGGAGGGGCGCAGGGCGCTTCCCGCCTGAGCCGCAAGCGCAAGGTCACTTGCCGCTGAGGTTCATCGTCCCGTCGGGGCGGCAACCGGGGGTGGTGGGGCTGCAGAAGATCTCGCCCGCAGCCGCATCCGATTGCCGGAGCCATTCCCGGCCCGAGAGCTTGTCGAGGAATTCTCCCGGTGAATTGCTGATCGAGGCGTAGAACAGCAGCCCCGCCGCGAGCGCGCCTGCATACCACAGCGTCATCTCGTCGGTCGCGCCGAGGATGTTGCGGTCGTCCTCGACCCGCCAGCGCAGCTGGTCATACATCCCGCGCTGCCAGGCGCGCGCCGCCTCGCGGTCGAAGACCTGAGCCCAGAGCAGCCACAGCCCGGGACGCGGTGGCACCTCCTGCGACCGGCGGTCGGCGAGGACGAAGCCGTTGGGGCCGGCTTTGGCAGCGGCGGTGGCAAGGCCCGCTTGCAGGCCCCGCCGCCCGAAGCCCCCGCTCGCCACCGGCGCGCTCGCGGCGCGCGTGATGGCATCGCGGGTGTCGCGGCGCTGGCGGCCGGGCATGAAGAGCTCGCTTGCCACCCCGGCCATCGCGTCGATCCGCTCCTGCGCCGGGGGATGGGTGCCCCCCTGCGCCGCCGGATTGCCGGAAAACAGCAGCGCCTCGTAGCGTTCGGCTCCCTTGAAGTAGCCCTGGCCCTCGCACTTCGCGATTGCCGATTGCAGCGCCTCGGGGAAATGGGTGATCCTGAGCGCCTCTGCATCGGCGACCAGATCGCGGGCCGCGCGCACGCTCGCGTCTGCATGGCGCACGAGACGCCAGGCGAGCGCGGTGATCATCCCGCCGATCCCCATCACGATCAGGAAGATCGGCAGCACGACCCCCACCACCATGTGCCACTGCACCTTCTCGTGGACGTTCTTGTCGATCTTGAGCGGGTTGTTGGTCTGCAGCCACGCCGCGGTCCGGAACAGCGCGTGGTTGAGCGAGAGGAAGGCGGCATCGCCGGCGCGGAAATGGGCGAGCTCATGCGCGATCACCGCCGCGATCTCGTCGTCGTCGAGCGCGTCGAGCAGGCCGCGCGTCACTGCGATCATGCGCTGACCAGGAGTGGCACCGATCGACAGGGCATTGCGCGCGCGGGTCTCGATCACGCCGAAGCGCGGCCGCGCAAGGCCCTGGAGGATCGCCTGCTCCTCGCCGATCCGCACCAGGCGCGGTTCGCTTTTCGCGCTCACCTCGCGGATCGACAGCGCCTCGGCGACCTCGCGGCGGAAGCCGAAATAGCTCCTCGCCAGCAGCGCCAGCACCATTACCGTCGCGAGCGGCGCATAGCGCAGTGCAAAGCCCAGGGGATCGACGAAAACCGATCCCATCGCATTGCCCAGCACCAGCGGGACGATACCCAGCAACAGCAGTGCGACCGGGGCGAAGGTAAGGGCATAGAGCCCGACGAACATCAGCCCCTTGCGCCGGTTGTGCGCGGCGTGGGCGGCAAAGCCGCGCGCGGCCATCTCGCGCGCCCTCAGCCGAAGGCGACGCGCTGCGGGGCGGCGATCTCGGCGCGCTGTTCGCCCAGATCGAAGCGGTCATGCTCGGGCAGGGGCGCAAAGCGCGCCAGCAGCCCCGAGACGAACCCGCCGCGCGCGGCGTCATATTCGGCGACCGTGGTATTGTAGTAGCGCCGCGCCGCAGTCACCCGCTCCTCGATCCGCGACAGTTCGAGCCGCAGTTCGGGGAACTGGCTTGAGCTGGCGAGCTTGGGCATCGATCCGGCGATGTTGACGAGCTGGTTGACGGCATTGCCGACCTCGGTCTCGGCGGTCATGCGGTTGCGGCCGAAGGTCTCGAGCGCGTTCTGCTGCGCCTCGAGCAGGCGGTCGAGCACGGCGATCTCGTGGCCGATGTGTTCCTTTGTCACCGCCACCAGGTTGGGGATCAGGGCGTGGCGTTCGGCCAGCAGCGCGTCGACATCGCCGAATGCCGCAGCACAGCGCGCCTCGAGCGCCGCCATCTTGCGGCGCATGCCCATGATCGTGACAACCGCGACCGTCACCACCGCGATGATCAGCCACAGCCACCACAGGTCGAGCAGGAAATTGGTCGAATCGACCGAGCGTTCGTAGAGGCGGGTGTCCTCCGAAAAGCTTCCAGCGGGTGCGGTGGCAGGCTGCTGCATGACGGTTTCCCCTGTAATTTCAGGGGCTCTCTACAAGGTGAAGCACAAAGAACCGGTTAATGTGGCGCCGCATCGCTGACCGACGGAAGGGTTGCCCCTTCGTTCCGCCAAGACAGCGCTCTGGCCGGGTCGGGGAGCGACAACATTCTCAGTTATTTAAGGAATATCTTCTAGAGGTGGCGTCAAGGAGGCGTTGCCACATGAGTTTCTGGAGCCTTGTCGGTCTCGTTGCGGTCGCGTTCATGCTGGCCCTGCGCCTTCTCGCGGTCATCGTCCGTACCATGGCTGCATCGGGCGGCCGACGCCGGCCCGCGACCGCGGCGCCGCATGTTCGGCAGACCGATTTCCGCGACCGCGCTTCGCCCGAGCCGCCCGAGAGCGAATGGCTGCGGCCCGAGCCCCTCGTCAAAGTCATCCGCGCCGCCGCCGCCCGAGCCGAGTTTGCCGAGGATGTCGCGCACGGCGCTGCCGCCCGTGACGATGCCAGGAGCAAGCACGAGGAACGATCGGAAGACTATCGCAACCGCTGGAACACGCGGCCCGAGCCTGTTCGGGTGGAGGAGCGCGCGACCGTGGTGCTGCGCAAGCAGATCCCCCCGCGCGACGAACCGCCGCGCTCGTGGATCGGCGGCTTGCCGATGATGCCCGAGGACATCGCCTGGCCGCGCTGGGTCAACGACGACAAGGGCGGTGACGAGGAGGAGCCCTGTCATTTCATCTGCCAAATCGCGCTCGCCGATTGCCACCCCGACCTGTGGGGCGGCCTCGGCCCGCGCGAGGGCTGGCTGCTGCTGTTCGCCAACAGCAACGACTGCGAGGGCCATTACAAGTTCATCTACACCCGCGAACTCGGCCCCGAACGCACGCCGCCGGCCGATATCGGCCCGATCCATGACGGCACCTACACCGGACAGACCACGTGGGTTGCGCGCGAGAGCGTCTATCCGCGTTTCCCGGTCGACCTCGTGAGCATGCCCAACCGCACCTACGAGCGCGACGGCGTGATCCACGCCTCGCCCGAAAACCTCGACCGGCTGCTCTACGAGGGCCAGACCGTTGGCGACAACGGGCCCTATCGCGGGCTCAAGCAGCCCTTCACCTGGGGCTGCGTCGCGCTGGCCGCACGCGCCGCCATCGCCGCGATGGACGATACGCGCGCGCAGGCGAATTCCGAGCGCTACCGGGCGAGCATGCGCGAAAAGCTGGTCGCCCCCGGCGGGTTCGAAGGGATCATCCCCGACAAGCAGGCCGATGTGGACCGCGTGATGGCCGCGAACGGCATGGACGCGATCCTCGCTGCCGACCCTGCCACGCTCGACGAGACCGGACGCAAGCGGCTCGCCTATCTCGAGACGCAGCGCGAGGCGCTGGCGGCGACCAAGACCCTGCTCGAACGCTATCCCGATCCCGAGGCGTTGCTGGCCTTCCTCGAGAAGGAGGGCGAGGAGACCTGGCGCGCCGAGACCCGCTCCATGCTCGTCGTGCTCGCCGAATATGCCGAGGAAACGGGCCGCGATCACCCGCTGGGCGAGGCGGAGTGGCAGACGGTCTGCGAACAACTCGCCGGCCACGACAAGACCATCTGGACGATGGGCTGGGCGCACAGCAGTCCGCGCGGGCTACCGGTGACTGTGGTGCAGCGCAAGCTCAGCATTATCGAACGTCTCGATCACCATATGACTTCCGCCTGCGCCGACGAGGCCAAGCGTTGCTATCTCGATGAGCGCCTGCGCGGGCTGATCCCGGCCGATGCCCTACCCGGACTGGAGGCTCATCTACGCAGCCTCGACAGCAATCGCCCGTGCCGCATGGGCGGCTACAGCGACGGCGTACAGCACGACGTCGCTCCACATCCGCAAGGCAAGCTGTTGCTGCTGCAGATGGCGTGTGACTACAACCTCGAGATGATCTGGGGCGATTGCGGCGCGATCTATGCCTTCATCTCCCCCTCGGATCTGGCGGCGGGCAATTTCGACAGGGCCGACGTCCACCTTGAATGCCATTGACGCCAGCGCGAGCGCGGTCCGGCATGACGGGGCTTCGCTGCGACCGCTGCGCCATATCTCTTGAAGCAAAGCTGTGGCAGGACGGCTATCGCCGTACCGCCGACCTCCCGGCTGCCTTCACGCGAATCGGAACCCCGTCCCCTTGCGCCTCCAGATCAACGTCGAGCTCGATTACGGCCTTTCGCGCGCCTGCGACCTCCTGTTGCAGATCGAGGCAGCAGCGATCCCCGAACAGCGCATCGAGGCGGCGCACCTCGGATTGTCGCCCTGCGAGCACTTCGCCCGCGTGCCGGCGCAGGACCACATCGGCGAGCGCATCTGGCTGAGGGCAACCGACCGGATCGAAGTCCATTACCGCGCCACCGTCGGCATCGAGCGGATCCTGCGCGACGTCGCCACGCTCCCGGCGCTCCCGCCGCATCGGTTGCCGGGCGAAACGGTGCAGTATCTCCTGCCCTCGCGCTACTGTGCCTCGCACCAGTTCACCGACTTCGTGAACGAGCGCTTCGGGCATCTCGCAGGCGGGGCGAAGCTCGCTGCGATGCGTGACTGGGTGACCGGACACATGACCTACACGCCGGGCTCAAGCGATTCGGAGACCAGCGCCGTCGACACTTTCCATTCCGGTAGGGGCGTGTGCCGCGACTATGCGCATCTCCTCATCACGCTGGCGCGCGCAGGCGAGATACCGGCGCGCTATGCAAGCGTCTATGCGCCGGGGGTGAAGCCGCCCGATTTCCATGCCGTGGCCGAAGTGTTTCTCGGCGGGGAATGGCACCTCGTCGATGCGACCGGCATGGCGAGGGAGGCGGAGATGGCCAAGATCGGCATTGGCCGCGACAGCGGCGATGTGGCTTTCCTGACCGGCTTCGGCCCACTGTTCCTGCGAAGCCAGAGCGTCTCGGTCGGGGTCCTCGCTGGCTGAGGGAGGCGCAGGTTTCCTACGCCTCCTCCTGTCGCTATCCTGCTCGCCGGCTCTTTCGCATCGTTATCGGGGGCGGCCAGCGAGGCCGCGTGTTCCGCAGTTTTCGCGCGCATTCCCGTGTCCGTCCGGCTTGCGGAACGGATGTAGAAAGTTGAATTTCAATCGTTATTCGGATGTAGTCGAGCCGGACAGGGTGTCCGCTTTGTCCGCTTGGCGAAGCTATGCCGCCTGATCGGGAGTCACGGGCCGCGCCGAAAGCTCGCGCCGCAGCAGCTTGCCGATGGGGTCGCGGGGCAGCTGATCGACGAATTCGATATAGCGCGGGCGCTTGTAGCCGGCGATCTGGCCCTTGAAGCGCTGCGTTATCTCCTCGCGGGTGAGCTGCGCGCCCGGCTTCAACACGACAAAGGCCTTGACCGCCTCGCCCCACTGCTTGTCAGGCACCCCGCAGCAGCCCGCGTCAGCGACTTCGGGCATGGCGGCAAAGACTGCATCGACCTCGGCGGGGTAGACGTTTTCGCCGCCGGTCTTGATCAGTTCCTTGGCGCGGCCGAGCAGGTAGCCGCGCCCGCGTTCGTCCATCGTGCCGAGATCGCCGGTGCGCAGCCAGCCGTGGCCCAGTGCCGCCTCGGTCGCCTCGGGATTGCGCCAGTAGCCGAGCATCACCGATGGGCCGCGCAGGCAAAGCTCGCCTTCCTCGCCGGGGGGCAGGTGGTTCCCCTCGGGATCCAGCACCGTCATGGTCACATGCGGCAGCGTCCAGCCGATCGAGCGCGGGGCCTCGAGCATGTCGGGATAGTCGATGAAGGTCGCAAAGCCGCAGATCTCGGTCTGGCCGTAGCCGCCGACGACGCGCGCGTCCCACTCCTTCTCGATGAATTCGTACATCTGCGGCCGGCCCATGCCTGCCCCGCCGGTATAGTTGGTGAGCGGCATTCGCCCGTCGCGCACGGGGTTCATCGCCTGCCACAGGAAGGAGATGGTGGGGAAGGCGCTGGTGGTGGTGCAGCCCTCGCGGTGGAGCAGGTCGAGGATCGCGGCACTGTCGTCGTCGCGTCCGGCGAAGACCGATGTGCCCCCGCAGGCGAGCATGGCGGCGACCTGCTGCATCCCGACGACATGGAACAGCGGATTGACCGAAAGCAGCACCTCCTCGTGGGTGAACCGCCGGTGCTGCGCGAAGCCGAGTGCGCTTGCCGCGACCGCGCTGCCCGCTTGCAGGCAGCCCTTGGGCCGTCCGGTCGTGCCGCTGGTGTACATCATGTAGAGCGGCCGGTCGGGGGCAAGGCCGAGGCCTAGGTCGTAGGCATGGGGAACCGGTCCGTGTGCGGTGGTGGCGGCAGTCTCGAACAGGCCGTCGGCGGCGTGGGCTTCGTCCACCATGTGCACTTCGCCCGCCTCCGCCTCCGACAAGAGCGCGGCGAAACGGGGGTTGGCGAAGGTCATCGCCGGCTCGGCATTGCCGCAGATCCAGGCGATTTCGGCCGGGGCGAGGCGCCAGTTGAGCAGGACTGCGATGGCTCCGATCCTGCCGCAGGCCAGCAGAACGGTGAGGAACGGCGCGCCGTCTGTCAGCAGCAGGGCGATCCGGTCGCCGGGGGCGATCCCGCGCGCGAGCATCCATCGCGCGAGATTTGTCACGCGCACGTCGAGCTCCGCCCACGTCAGCCGCTGGCTGCCGTCGACGGTGGCAAGCCGGTGGGCGTGGCGCGCGGCGCAGTTCGCCAGCAGCGTGTCGAGCGAGAAGTCGCGGGGATGCATGGCGACAGGCTAGCGCGGGACAGGGCCCTCAGCCATCAGCGTTTTTGGCAAGCGGTCCGTCCAGATCCGTCCCACAACGGGTGCAGATCCGGTTCGGCCAGGGGAAGACGAACACGCCCCGGAGAAAGGCGTTCTTGCCGCATTGCGGACAGTTGAAGCGCGTCATCGGCGCATTGGCGAATATGAGCAGCATGATCGCCGCCGCGAAGGCGAGGCTCGAATGGCCGTGGAAGCGGTCGACCGCCAGCACAAGCATCACCGCGAACGCCAGGACGCCCATCATCCGCCAGGCATGGCGCGCGGCGCGGCGGTAGAGCGTCAGGGCAGGCGGGCGAGGATCGATCGTGCGAACTCCGTGAGCGTGTCGTCGCGGGCGCCCATCACCGCTATCCGGTCGCCGGGTCGGGCGAGGGCGGCGATCCGCTCGCCGCAGGCCTCGCGGCTGGCGACATGTTCGGCCTTGCCGCCCGCGGCGTTGATGAGATCGACGATCCGCCCGCTACCCTCGCTGCGGTCGACCGTGCCGCCGAAATAGACCGGATCGCACAGGATCGTCAGGTCATCCGGCCCCAGCTCCCGCGCGAATGTCTGCGCCAGCTCCGTGCCCATCTGGCGCAGCGGCCCGTAGCCGTGGGGCTGGAAGAAGGCGATCACCCGCCCCGGCGTCGCCTTGAGGGTGCGCAAGGTGGCGGCGCACTTCTCCGGATTGTGGCCGAAGTCGTCGATAACCGTGATCCCGCTTGCAGAGGTGCCGATCACGTCGAAGCGCCGCGCCAGCCCGGCGAAACTGCGCAGCGCATAGGCGGCATGCCCGACCCCGATCCCCGCCGCACTCGCCGCCGCGATCGCTGCCAGGGCGTTCGAGAGATTGTGCAGGCCCGGCATGGGCAGGATCAGCGGGTAGGCCTCGCGCGCGCGATTATCGATGACCGCCGCCCGAATCCCGCGCTCGACCTGCTCGACACTGTCCGGATCGACCGTGATGTCGGCCTCCGGCGCCCTGATCCCGAAGGTGACGGCGCCCTCGGTGCGCTGGACGAGATAGGCCGCTTCCGGACTGTCCATGTTGATCACCGCCGTTCCCGCTGTGGCGACGTAATCGCCGAACAGGACGCGCAATTCCTCGATGCTCTTGTGGTCTAGGCTGACATTGAGCAGCACACCCACGGTCGGGCGGTAGAGCGCGATCGAGCCGTCGCTCTCGTCGACCTCGCTGACGAAGACCTTGCCGCCGCCGACCCGCGCGCTGGCGAAGGGGTTCTGCGGGCCGGCGAAGTTCTTCATCACCGCGCCGTTCATCACGGTGGGATCGTGGCCTGCCTCGGTCAGGATCCAGGCGATCATGCCGGTGACAGTCGATTTGCCCGAGGTGCCGCCGATCGCAACGGAGAAATCGGCAGCGTTGAACAGGCGCGAGAGCAGTTCCGCGCGGCTCAGGCGCGCGCATCCCAGCTCCTTGGCGCGGGCGACCTCGGGCACGGTGTCCTCGATCGCCGCCGAGGCGATGAGCACCTGATCGGGCGAGGTCACTCCGCTGCCGTCCTGCGGGTGGAGTGCAAAGCCGTTGGCCTCGAGCCAGACGAACTTGTCGGGCGTGCGGCCCTGATCGCGGCTGCGGTCGGACCCGGCGACCGGATGGCCGAGCCCGCGCGCGATCTGCGCGAGCGGCAGCATCCCGGACCCGCCGATGCCGCAGAAGAACAGCGGCCGCCCTGCCAGCGACCCGGTTTCGACCCCGTTATCCATATCCGGCTTGGTTATTGGCTTGCGCCCCGCCTGACAAGCGCCATAGGCTGCGGTGCCATGACGAATATCGCCATCTGCGCCCCGGCAACCCCGATCGACCGCGAGCACCAGGCCGCGCTGGAGGCGCTGGTCGCAGCCGAATTCCCGGGCCACCGCGTAACTTTTCACGAGCAATGCTTCGAGCGCGCGGGGCACTTCGCAGGCGACGATCTGCTGCGGCTGACCGCGCTGCTCGAATGTGCCAACGATCCGGCCTTCGATGTCGTGTGGTTCGCCAAGGGCGGCTATGGCTCCAACCGCATCGCCGAGGCCGCGACCCGCCAGATGAACCGCGCGGCGCGGACCAAGACCTATATCGGCTTCTCGGACGCCGGTTACCTGCTCGCCGCGCTCTATCGCGACCGGATCGGGCAATGCGTCCACGGCCACATGCCCGTCAGCGCGCGTTCGGAAGGCGGGAAGGAAGCGATCAGGCGCGTGCTGCGCTGGCTCGAAGGCGACACCAGCGGGGTCGAGCCCAGCCTCGACGGGACGACGCCGGCGGCCGCCTTCAACCTCATCACCCTCGCGATGCTGACCGGCACCCCGATGATGCCCGACCTCACCGGCCATGTGCTGATGGTCGAGGAGGTGAGCGAACATCTCTATTCGGTCGACCGCCTGTTCTTCCACCTCGCCGGAACGCTCCCGCGGATCGCTGGCCTCAGGCTCGGCTCGGTCACCGATGTGCCGGAAAACTACGTCGAATTCGGCCAGAGCGAGGAAGACATCGCCCGCTATTGGTGCGCGCGCGCCGGCATTCCCTATCTCGGGCGGGCGCTGATCGGCCACACCTCTGCCAACAGGGTTGTGCCCTTCGGCCTTGCCAGTCCGCCCGCGCGGACGTAACGGCGCGCCCCACAAAACGACAACGGACGGGGCCAGACATGCGCGCGTTTCTTTTTCCGGGGCAGGGCAGCCAGAAGGTCGGCATGGGCACGGAGCTCGCTGCCGCGAGTGCAGCCGCCCGCGACGTCTTCGGCGAGGTCGACGAGGCGCTGAGGCAGAACCTCTTTGCCCTGATGCGCGACGGGCCGGAGGATCGGCTGACGCTCACCGAGAACGCGCAGCCGGCGATCATGGCTAATGCCATCGCCACCCTGCGGGTGCTGGAGAAGGACTTCGGCGTGAAGCTTGCCGAGCACGGGCACTGCGTCGCCGGCCATTCGCTCGGCGAATACACCGCGCTTGCCGCGATCGGCGCCTTCAAGCTCGCCGACACCGCGCGCCTTCTCAAGTTGCGCGGCTGGGCGATGCAGGCGGCGGTGCCGGTGGGCGAGGGCACGATGGCGGTGCTGCTGGGCGCCGATATCGAACAGGCGAAGGCACTCGCCGAAGCCGCCGCGCAAGGCGAGGTGTGCGAGGTCGCCAACGACAACGATCCCTCGCAGGTCGTTCTTTCCGGCCACACCGGCGCGATCGAGCGCGCCGTGGCGCTGACCAAGGAGCACGGGATCAAGCGCGGCATGATCCTCAACGTTTCTGCGCCCTTCCACTCCTCGCTGATGGGCCCCGCCGCTGAGCGGATGGCCCATGCCCTTGCCGCGACCCCGCCCGGGCCGCTTGCCCTGCCGCTCTACGCCAACGTCACCGCCGCGCCCGTCACCGACCCCGAGGAGGAGCGCGCCTTGCTGGTCGAGCAGGTCACCGGCCGCGTGCGCTGGCGCGAAAGCGTGCTTGCCATGCGGGCGGACGGGGTAGAAAGCTTCGTCGAGCTTGGCGGAAAGGTGGTCGGCCCGATGGTCAGTCGCACCGACCGAGAGGCGCAAGTGACCAGCCTCGTGACCATGCAGGACCTCGAGGCCTTCGCGAAGGAGACCCTGTGATGTTTTCGTTGAAGGGCATGAATGCGCTGGTCACCGGCGCGAGCGGGGGGATCGGGTCGAGCATCGCCCATGCGCTGGCCTCGCAGGGCGCACGCCTCGCGTTGTCGGGGTCGAACGCGGCGAAGCTGCGCGCCTTCCGCGACGAACTGAACGAGACCTATCCGCATCACGATCATGACGGCCATGTCGAGATCACCTGCGACCTCGGAAACACCACGCAGGTCGAGGAACTCGTGCCGGCGATGCTCGACACGCTCGGCAGCATGGACATCCTGGTGAACAACGCCGGCATCACCCGCGACAACCTCGGGATGCGGATGAAGGACGAGGAATGGGATCAGGTGATCCGCATCAACCTCGAAGCCGCCTTCCGCCTTATGCGGGCTGCTGCCAAGCCAATGATGAAGGCGCGCTTCGGGCGGATCGTCAACATCACCTCGGTGGTCGGCGCGACCGGCAATCCGGGCCAGATGAACTACTGCGCCGCCAAGGCCGGCCTCACCGGCATGACCAAGGCCTTCGCGCAGGAAGTCGCCAGCCGCGGGATCACCGCCAACTGCGTCGCCCCAGGCTTCATCCGCACCGCCATGACTGCCGCCTTGGACGAGAAGCAGCAGGCCGCGATCAATGGCCGCATCCCGATGGGCCGGATGGGCGAGGGCGCGGAAATCGGCGCCGCGGTCGCCTTTCTCGCCAGCCGCGAGGCGGCCTACGTGACCGGCGAAACCCTGCACGTGAACGGCGGAATGGCGATGCTCTGAGCCGGGCGGGGGCCTCCCCGGCGCCCTTATCCCCAACGGAGTCGCCCCTCGCAATTGCGCCTCCTTGCCCGTATTGTCGCGCGCGCTAAGGTTTTGCGCACTTTCCGGCGCTTGGGGGCGATTCCTCGTCTCTCCGCGCAAGACCCGTAGACCGATAGGGACAAGCGATGAAGGCCACGATCGAACGCGCGACGCTGCTGCGGTGCCTTTCCCACGTTCAATCCGTGGTGGAGCGCCGCAACACCATCCCGATCCTGTCGAACGTGCTGATCGACGCAAGCGACGGCGGCAGCGTGCGGGTGATGGCGACCGACCTCGATCTTCAGGTCGTGGAGACCATGGCCGCCTCCTCGATCGACCAGCCCGGCGCGATCACCGTCTCGGCGCACCTGCTGTTCGACATTGCCCGCAAGCTGCCCGAGGGGAGCCAGGTCAGCCTCACGACCAACGACAACCGTCTGGAAGTCAAGGCGGGCCGCTCGAACTTCAAGCTGCCAACCTTGCCGCGCGACGATTTCCCGGTGATCGTCGAGGGCGACCTGCCGACCAGCTTCGAATTGCCCGCGCGGATGCTGGCCGAACTGATCGACCGCACCCGTTTCGCGATCTCGACCGAGGAAACCCGCTATTACCTCAACGGCATCTTCCTGCACGTCACCGACGAGGACGAGCCGCTCCTGAAGGCCGCCGCCACGGACGGCCACCGTCTCGCGCGGTTCACCCTGCCGCGCCCTGAAGGCGCTGCCGGGATGCCTGACGTGATCGTGCCGCGAAAGGCCGTGGGCGAACTGCGCAAGCTGCTCGAAGAGGCACTGGACGGTAACGTGCTGGTCGACCTTTCCGCCAGCAAGATCCGCTTCACGTTAGGCGGCGAGGGCGGCGTGGTGCTGACCTCGAAGCTGATCGACGGGACCTTCCCCGATTACAGCCGCGTGATTCCGACCGCGAACGACAAGCTCCTCAAGGTCGATCCCAAGCTGTTCTATTCGGGCGTCGACCGCGTCGCCACCATCGCCACGGAGAAGACCCGCGCAGTCAAGATCGGGCTCGACAATGACCGCGTTACGCTCTCGGTCACTTCGCCCGACAACGGCACGGCGGCCGAGGAACTGATGGCCGACTACAAGGCCGAAGGGCTCGAGATCGGCTTCAACGCCAATTACCTCAAGGACATCCTCGGCCAGATCGACAGCGACACCGTGGAACTGCACCTTGCCGACGCCGGCGCGCCGACCCTGATCCGCGAGAACGAACAGGCCCGGGCGCTCTATGTGCTGATGCCGATGCGGGTGTGACGGCGCCCGCACAGGTCCGCATCTTCGGGACGGTCATCTCGACCTATACCCGCATCTGCCAGATCGCCTGCGAGGAGGCGGGGCTGTCGCATGAGGTGATCGCCACCGCCGCCCATTCGCCTGCCAACCGCCACCCTTTCGGCAAGGTTCCGGTTGTCGAGATCGACGGCTTGGAACTCATCGAGAGCGTCGCGATCACCCAATACATCGACAATGCCCACAACGCCGGCGCGCTCCAGCCCGCCAATCCGGCGGCGCGGGCGATGACCGACAAGTGGATCGCCGTCGCCAACAACTACCTCTTCCCGCTGTTCGAGCGCGGACTGGTGATGCCCTGGGTGATGCACCGCGTCGCCGGTTTCCCGCTCGAGCGCGAGACCATCGAGCGCGCGCTTCCCGCGATCAGCCGGGCGCTCGGCTTCCTCGAGGGCGAGCTGGCGGCGGACGGGGCATGGACCCGCCACGGCTTCACGCTCGCCGACGTGTTCCTCTATCCGATGGTGCGCTCGGTCGAGCTGACGCCGCAGGGGCAGGCGGGAATTTCGCAATGCGACCGGTTGCTGGCGTGGCTCGAGATGTGCCGCGCGCGTCCGTCGATCGCCGCGACACGCTGGGAAAGCGAGCCCTGAGCGGCTAGGGCGGGGAAGAGGGAGAAATGCCATGAACATCACGCAAGTCCATGTCCGCAAGGCCGCGTTGACGCAGGCGGCGCTCGCCGAGGTGCCGCTCGGCCCGCTCGCCGAAGGCGCCGTGAGGCTGGCGATCGAGAGCTTCTCGGTCACCGCCAACAACGTCACCTATGCGGTGGTTGGCGACGGGTTCAAATATTGGGACTTCTTCTCCGCTCCCGAAGGCTTCGGCATCGTCCCGATGTGGGGCCATGCCCGGGTGATCGAGAGCCGCCACCCCGAGATCGCGGTGGGCGAGCGGGTCTATGGCTACCTGCCGATGGCGAGCCACCTCGACGTGATCCCCGGCCGCGTCACGCCGGGCGGGTTTTCCGACACCGCGGAGCATCGCCAGCCGATGAGCCCGGTCTACAACAGCTACACCCGCCTCGCTGCCGACCCGGAGCACGATCCTGCGCGTGAGGCGGAGCGGATGATCTTCGGGCCGCTGTTCCGCACCGGGTTCCTGATCGAATACTTCCTGCGCGGAGAAGGGTGGTTCGGGGCCGAACAGCTGGTGGTCACCAGCGCCTCGTCGAAGACCGCGATGGGGCTGGCGAGCGTCGCGCGCCAATCCTCGCCGCAGATCAGGCGGATCGGGCTGACCTCGAAGGGCAATGTCGGCTTCGTCGAAGCGAGCGGGCTGTATGACGAGGTGCTCGCCTATGACGATCTCGACAAGCTTGCGGTTCTGCGCAGCGTCAGTGTCGACTTTGCGGGGAATGCCGATCTCCTCGCCCGCATCCATCGCCATTTCGAGGACGCGCTGGCGCAGTCGGTGCTGGTCGGCGCGACCCACATCGAGGCGCGCTCGGTGTTCGGCAAGCACGAGCCGCTGCCCGGACCCAAGCCGCAGCTGTTCTTCGCGCCCGACCACGCGGTCGCCTTCTTCAAGGCGCACGGGGCCGATGAAGGCGGCAGGCTGGTCGCGGCCGCCTGGCGCGATTTCCTCGAGGCCGCCGAGGGCACGATCGCGATCGAGCGGCACGCCGGCTTGGAATCGGCGCGTGACGTGTTCACCACGATGGCGGCCGGGCAGATCGACCCGGCCAAGGGCATCGTGATCGAACCCTGACGCGGCCTACTCCGCCGCCTCGGCCAGATCCATCCGCTGCGGCCCGCGGATCACGCCGCCGGGGGTCGCGCCCGTCCACTGCCCGCGCCGGAAGGTGACGACACCGCTCTTGATCGTGGCGACATAGCCTTCCGCCTTCTGGAGCAGGCGCTTGCCGCCCGCCGGCAGGTCGAAGGCGAGCCACGGCTTGCCGAGCTTCAATCGCTCCAGATCAATCACGTTGATATCGGCGAGATAGCCCGGCTGGATCAGCCCGCGATCCTCGAGCCCGTAGAGCACTGCCGTGTCGCGGCACTGGCGCTTGATCGCCTGTTCAAGGGCAATCCGCGCGCCCCGCCTGCGGCCCTTCACCCAGTGTTCGAGCATGAAGGTCGGCGAGGCGGCATCGCAGATCGTCCCGCAATGTGCGCCGCCGTCCGAGAGCGAGTTCACCGTGTCGTCGGCATGCTGGAGCGGGTGCAGGAAATCGAGATTACCGTCGGCGTAGTTGAGGATCGGCAGGTAGATGAAACCCCTGCCATCGTCGCGGCAGAGCAGGTCGTAGGCATACTCCTGCGGCGACACCCCCGCCGCCGCGGCGCGGGCGTTGATGCTCGCCTCGGGGCCCGGTTCGTAGTCGAAATCGGGATCCATCTCGTATTGCAGCGTCCAGCCCATGCTGATCGCCATCACCACCCCGCCGATGTCCTTGGGGGCATCGGCGTAGTCGTTCGGCTCGGCGAGCATCTGCGCCTTGAAGACGGGGTCGAGGAGCATTGCCTTCTGTTCCTCCCACGGCAGGTCGGCGATCGCCATCCAGCTCGGCCGGAAGCGGAAGGGGTGGACAGTACCTTGCCATGCCATGACAATGCCATTGCCACGAAGTGCTATCTGGGCGACGATGTTCGCACCATTGTCGTTCTCGGCGCGCATGGCGTCGATCTGCTCGCCCAGCGACATCTCCTTGGCGATAGATTGCAGCGCAGCGAAGGTGACGGGGATGCCCGCCTCGCGGCTCAATTGCCCCATCCAGCCGAATTCGTTCCACTCGCGCTTCAGGTCGCTGGCGATCTCGAACACCGCATGGCCGCCTGCCGCCCGGGCGCGGCCCATTGCGCGGCCGATGGCGATCAGTTCCTCGGCCGTGGCGGTGGTGCCGGGGACGAGCTCGCCATCGACCGACTTGTGGAGCACCGTGCGGGAGGTCGAGAAGCCGAGCGCGCCCGCGCGCACACCCTCCTCGACGATCCGGCTCATCTCGGCGATGTCCTCCGCCGTGGGCACCGCGCCGGGCTGCTCGCGGTCCCCCAGCACATAGGCGCGCACCGCCCCGTGGGGCACATGGGTGCCGACATCGACCGTGCGGGGGAGCTTCTCCAGCGCATCGAGATATTCGGGGAAAGTCTCCCAGTCCCAGGTGATCCCTTCGGCGAGCGCCGTGCCGGGGATGTCCTCCACGCCTTCCATCAGGCTGATCAGCCAATCGTGGCGGTCGGGGCGCGCCGGGGCGAAGCCGACGCCGCAATTGCCCATGACGACCGTCGTCACCCCGTGCCAGCTCGATGGCGCCATCTCCTGATCCCAGGTCGCCTGCCCGTCATAATGGGTGTGGATGTCGACGAAGCCGGGGGCGACGATCATGCCGGTGGCGTCGATCTCATCGGGCGCGCTCCCGATAATCCGCCCCACCGCCGCGATCAGCCCGTCCTTCACTGCCACATCGCCGGTGAAGGAGGGGCTGCCTGTCCCGTCCACGATCGTGCCGCCCCGGATGATCAGGTCGTATTGCGCCATTCTGTCTCTCCCTTATGGGGCGAGGATGTCGCAAAGCGGGCGGCCCGGCAAGAGGGCCTCGCGCCAGCGGACGAAGTGCATCGTGAGACAAGGGTGACGAGATGGGTCGCAAACGGGTTTTTCGCATCGGATTTGCAGGACTTGCGGCATGGGCCGCACTCTCGGCGCCGCTCGCCGCGCAGGATACGGGCGCATGGCGGCTGGCGCCGGAGAGCGATCTTTCGGCCATGCTCGATTGCTTCGAGGCCGCCGGGCAGACGCTGGTGTCCGGCCATCGCGGCGGGCCGACGCCGGGACTGCCGGAAAATGCCATCCCGACGATGGACGCGCTGCTGATGGCCGCGCCCGCGATCATGGAAGTCGATGTCGGACAAAGCGCCGACGGCGTGCTGTTCCTGCTGCACGACGACCGGCTCGATCGCACCACCACCGGCACGGGCGAGGCGGCGGCGCAAAGCTGGGCGACGCTCAGCCAGCTGAAGCTGAAGGACAATTGGGGCTGGGTCACGCCCTACGCCATCCCGACTCTTGCCGAGGCGCTGCAATGGGCGAAGGGGCGCACCGTGCTCCAGATCGATTTCAAGCGCTCTGCCGATTACGGCAAGGTCGTCGCCGCGATCCGCGCGGCGGGGATGGAGCGCGGCGTGATCCTGATCGCCTATTCAGTCGAACAGGCCGCCGCCTTGCACCGAGCCGCGCCCGAAATGCTGCTGTCGGTCTCGATCGACGAGCCCGGCGATGTCGCCGCGCTGGCGGCGGCGGGCATCCCCGAGGAGCGCATGGTCGCCTTCACCGGGACGCGCCTGCCGCGGCCGGAGCTCTACAGCGAACTCGACAAGGCCGATATCGAGGTGATCTTCGGCACCCTGGGCCGCCCGCCGCGTTCGATCGACGCGGTGATCGCGCGGCTGGGCATGGAAGAACGCTATGCCGAACTCGGCAAGGAGGGTGTCGACATCCTCGCCACCGACCGCCCGCGCGAGGCCGCTGCAGCGCTTGCCGAGGCGGGGCGGCTGCCCAAGGCAGGGCAGTGCGGGGTCAGCCGGGGCGAATAAGGCGCAAGGGGAGAACGGGCAATGGTCAAGGCAATCTGGAACGGTGCGGTGATTGCCGAGAGCGACGCGACCATCGTGGTCGAAGGCAACCACTACTTCCCGCGGGAAGCCGTCGATCCCGCCGTGCTCGCCCCAAGCGCCACGATGACGGTCTGCCCGTGGAAGGGCACCGCGCATTACCACAGCATCGTCGTGCACGGGGCGACCAACCCCGACGCCGCGTGGTACTATCCCGAACCGAAGGACGCTGCCGCCCGGATCAAGAACCACGTCGCCTTCTGGCGCGGGGTGGTGGTGGGCTGACCGAAGCCCGCACGCAGCGTCAGGCGGCTGCGCGTTTCGCTTCCTTCGCGGTCTCCGGCGCATCCAGGAATTCGCGGATCGCGGCGACGCTCTCGTCGGCATGGGTCAGAAGGAACAGGTGCCCGCCGCCGGCGAAGGTGACGAGCCGCGAATTGGGGATCATCGCCTTCAGGATCCGGCCGTTGATGACGGGGACGATCTTGTCGTCCTCGCCCATCATGATCAGGGTTTCCTTCTTCATGAAGGGCAGGGCGGGCAGGCTGGTCCAGCCCATCATGCACATCAGCTGATACATGTAGCCGCGCGGGGAAGGGGGCTTCAGCCGCCCGATGTGGCTGTCCTTCTGGTGGCTGGCGCCGTCCCGGTCCACCCCGCCGTAGAGCGTGGCGAAATGCTCGTTCATGAACTCGGGATCGATGTAGCGGCGCGGGTCGGCCATCTTGGTGAAGGCAGCCGGATTGCCCGGCACCATCAGCATCCCCGGGGTGGTCGCGATCAGCGTGAGCCGCCGGGTGCGCTTGGGGTGCTGGAGCGCGAAGTGCTGCGCCATCGCGCCGCCCCACGAGACGCCCATCACGTCGACCTCATCGAGCCCGTACTTGCCGAGCAGCTCGGCGGCGGTCCAGCTCATGGTGAAGGGGTTGTAGGGGATCAGCGGATCGGGCGATTCGCCCGTCCCCGGCATGTCGAACATCAGGAACCCGCGCTCGGGCAGGGAGGCGGCGAGCGGGGCCACGGCCTCGATATTCGCCCCGATGCCGTTGAAGAACAGCACCGGCAGGTGATCGGAGGGCATGTCGAGCCGCCAGGCCGCAGTCCGTAGCGTCCGGCCGCCCACTTGCTCCATCGTGACGATGGCATCGTCCATGGGATTGGTCACGTATTCACGTCCTTTCTGCGCCCCCGGGAGAGGGGACGGGTTGGGCGCGCACACCGATCCCATAGCGCGCGCGCCCACAAATGGTGCGCCGCCGTTCCGCTGTGGGAACGGCCCCGGCGCGAGGCTCCTCTATCAGACTTCTTCGACGACGTAGAGTCCCGGGGCCGGGTCGCCGGGCTGGAACGTGTCGTTGCCGAGAGCGGCGGGGGCGGGTTTCTTCTTGCCCGAACGCTTCTGCACCCATTCCATCCACAACGGCCACCAGCTGCCCTTGACCTCCTCGACCCCGGCCAGCCACTCGTCGGCGGTGGCGGGGAGCTTGCCGGCCTTCTTCTGGACGAAATACTTCGCCTTGGGGTTGGTCGGCGGGTTGAGGATCGCCTGCATGTGGCCGCTTTGCGAGAGCACGTAGGTCACGTCCTTCGATCCGAACAGCTGGGTCGAACGGTAGGTCGCCTTCCACGGGGTGATGTGGTCGGTCACCCCGCCGAGGATGAACAGGTCAGCGGTGACCTTGGAAAGATCGATCTTGTGCCCGGCCATCTCGACTTCGCCCTTCTTGGTGAAGGCGAGGGTTTCGAACAGCGTGAGGAAGTCGCCCATCAGGCTGGAAGACAGGTTGGTCGCGTCCGCGTTCCAGAACAGCACGTCGAAGGCCGGCGGATCCTGACCCAGCAGGTAGTTGTTGATGACGTAGTTCCAGATGAGGTCGTTCGGGCGCAGCCAGGCAAAGCCGCGCGCGAGGTCGTCGGCCTTGATCACGCCCTGCTTCATCGCGCGCTGGCGGGCGAGCTGCATCCCGTTCTCGGAGACGAGCGAGCCGGCCTCGATGTCGGTGGGCTTGGGGTGGAGCACGCAGACCATCAGCGTCAGCGTTCCGAGGATCGGATTGCCCGTCGCGGCGAGCTTCGAGGCGAGCACCGAGGCGGTCTGCCCGCCCGAGCACCCGGCCGAGACGTTGACCTTCTTCGAGCCGGTGATCGAGGACACCACCTCAAGCGCCTTCTCGCAGGCGGCGATATATTCGTCCATGCCCCAGTGGCCCTGATCCTTGCTGGGGTTGCGCCACGAGATCACGAAGGTCTGGATGCCGTTGTCGACCTGCCACTTGACCACCGATTTGTCGGGGCTCAAGTCGTTGATATACATCTTGTTGATCTGCGGCGGAATGGTCAGCTGCGGGACCTCGTAAACCTCCTCGGTCGAGGGGGCATACTGGATCAGCTCCATCATCTCGTCGCGATAGACCACCGCGCCCTTCGAGGTCGCGACGTTCTCGCCCAGCTTGAACGGGCGCTTGTCGACCTGGCTCACCATCCCCTTGTTGTGGACGATGTCGTTATAGGCGTTCTGCAGGCCCTTGATGAGGCTGAGGCCGCCCGAATTGATGATCTGCTTCTGCGCCGTGGGGTTGCCGACCAGCGTGTTGGTGGGGGCGAGGCCGTCGAGGATGATGTTGGCGATGAAGTTCGCGCGGTTGCGCTCGAGCTCGTCGAGCTCGAGGTCCTCGAGCCAGTTCTTCATCCCCTTCTGCACGGCGAGGTAATATTGCGCGCCGGCGCGGAAGAAGGGGTTGTACTGCCAGGCCGGATCCATGAACCGCTTGTCCTTGGGGTCCGGGGCAAGGTCGCTCTTGCCGGTCATGATCTTGACCATGTCCTGCGCCATCGCGGTGGAATGGCGGATGAAGCGCGAAGGATCGGAGGCGGTCTCGCGCAGGAGCAGGGCGACGGCGCTGACGAAATCCTCCCGCGCCACGCCGATCAGCGGCCCCAGCGCATTGGTGGACTGGGCTGCCTCGTTCTCGAGCTTCACTTTGCTGCTTGCCATGGGATCCCCTTTTCTCACGACCTTGCGTTTCACCCGTCCTGAGCGGCACCGGGTTAACGCGGTCTCGGAGCTCAGAATGCATCGCGGCGACCCAAGTTGCAAGCGGGCGAGGGCGCGGATCGCGGTCCCGGGAAAGGTGCGAAAGCGGCCGGAATCACCGATCGCCATTAACGATTTTCTAGGCGAACCCATGGCATGGAAGGGTGATGGCCGGGGAACCAATCCGCAAATTCGCAACGCACAATCCGCGCCCGCTCGGTTCGGGACGCGATCTGCGGTCTGTCGCCACCGCGCGGCAGGCCGCGGGCGAGGCTGCAAGCTCGGACCAGCGCGGCCGCGGGGAGCGTCGCGGTCCGGAGCGCCTGAAAGCGGAACGCGCAGGCGGCCTCCAGCAGGCGATCGACGAACCCGCAAGCGAGCAGAACTTCTTCCTTCCGCGCGAGGCGGGCGGCATGACCATGTTCCTGCTTGCCGCCTTCGGGATGGCGCTGGTGGTGCACCAGGGTCTTCCCTCCACCATCACGCTCAGCTTCGCGCTCGCCTCGGCGGCGCTGTTCGCCTGCGGCTCGCTCTTTGCCGCGACCGAGCGGCAGGCCGAGAAGGCCAGCGCGCTGCGCCTCGGCATCGTGGGGGTGGGGATCGTGCTGCCGATGGCATGCGCGGGGATCGCGCTCGCGATGTGGGTGAGCGAGGGGCTGCCCTGGCAATGGGCGATCGGCACGCTGGTATGCATCAACGCCGCCGCCGCCGCCCTGTTCGACATGCGTATCATCTCGCTGTTCTGCGCCAAGATCGCGAGTTGGGCGGGCTTTGCGCTGCTCGTGCCCGAGGCAGTCACCCTCGCTGCCGTTTTCGCCGCCGCGCTGACTCTCGCGCTGATCGCACGGCTCGAATGGAAAGCCGCACAGCGCCGCCGCCTCGCTCGCGAGGCCCGCGAGCGCGTTGCCGCCCGCGCCGAGGACATCCTGCGCAGCTTCGAGGAGACCGGGCAGGGCTGGTTCTGGGAAACCGACCGCCGCGGGCTCATCACCTACATCTCGCCCAAGGCCGCGCTGGTGCTGGGCAAGACGGCCGACGAAGTGGTCGGCTGCCCGCTGAGCGAGATCGTCGACCCCTCCCAGGGCGCCGCCGATGCCGAGCGCACGCTGGCCTTCCATCTGTCCGCCCGTTCGGCCTTCCACGATGTCGAGGTGCGCGCCGCGACGACGGGCGATGAACGCTGGTGGGCGCTCGCGGGCCGACCGGTCTACGACAGCTACAAGAACTTCTGCGGCTTCCGCGGCCACGGCACCGACCTGACCGAGAAGCGCCGTTCCGAGCAGCAGGTCTCGCGCCTCGCGCATTACGATTCGCTCACCGGCCTCGCCAACCGCGTGCAGATGAGCCAGGCGCTCGAACAGATCCTCGCGGCCCCGAGCGGACGCGAACGCGCCTGCGCAGTGCTGATGCTCGATCTCGACCGCTTCAAGCACGTCAACGATACCCTCGGCCACCCGGCGGGCGATGCCCTGCTCAAGCAGGTCGCCCAGCGCCTAGAGCGGGCCATCGGCGGGGCGGGGCGCTGCGGACGTCTGGGCGGCGACGAGTTCCAGGTGATCGTTCCCGGCCATCAGAGCCGCAACGCGCTGGGCAACATGGCGCAGGAAATCATCGCCTCGCTTTCGCAGCCCTATTCGATCCAGGGCCAGAGCGTGGTGATCGGCGCATCGGTCGGCATCGCGCTTGCGCCTGAGCATGGTGCCAACAGCGACGAGCTGATCCGCAACGTCGACCTCGCGCTTTACGCCGCCAAGGATGCCGGGCGCGGGGTGTTCCGCTTCTACGCCGAGGACCTCCACGCCGCCGCCGAAGAACGCGCCGAGCTCGAACAGGACCTGCGCGAGGCGATCGCCAAGGGCGAGCTCGAGCTCTACTACCAGCCTGTCGTCTATGCCGCGAACGAGAAGATCGTCGGCTTCGAGGCGCTGATGCGCTGGAACCACCCCAAGCGCGGCTGGATCAGCCCGGCCAAGTTCGTGCCGATTGCCGAGGATGCAGGGCTCATTGACCGCATCGGTCAATGGGCGCTGCGCACGGCCTGCGCCGACCTTGCCCGCTGGCCGCGCGCGATCCGCTGCGCGGTCAACGTCTCGGCGCTCCAGTTCGCCAACCCTGACCTGCCGACCATCGTCGCCAATGCGCTGGCGCACAGCGGCGTCGCGCCTTCCCGGCTCGAGCTGGAAATCACCGAAAGCGTGTTCCTCAACGACAGCCAGGGCACGGACGCGATGTTCAAGGCCCTGAAGCGCGTCGGCGTGCGGCTTGCGCTCGATGACTTCGGCACCGGCTATTCCTCGCTCGGCTATCTGAAGAAGGCGCCGTTCGACAAGATCAAGATCGACCGCAGCTTCGTGCAGGGCGCGACCGAAGAGGGCAGCCGCAACGGCGCGATCATCGCCTCGATCACCTCACTGGCCGAGGCGCTGCACATGGATACCACGGCGGAAGGCGTGGAGACGCTCGACGAGCTCGAGCTCGTCCGCCTGCTCGGGTGCAGCCACATCCAGGGCTACATCTACTTCAAGCCGATGAACGCCTCCGATGCGACCGCGCTGGTCTCGGGCGATCTCATCGCCGAGGCCGATGGTCCGCAATCGGCCCGTGCGCCGCGCCAGAACCTGCTGCGCCGGGTGGTGGTGGTCCACAACGGCAACCGCCTCAACGCGACGCTGCGCAACATCTCGGAAAGCGGGGCTATGATCGAGGGTCTGTGGAACATGCCCGCAGGCAGCACGGTGCGGGTCGAGTTCTCGGCCGAAAAGTCGGTCACGGCGCAGGTGCGCTGGTCGCGTGAGAACCGCGTGGGGATCGAATTCCATGCTCCGCTGAAGCGCCGCGCCGACGGCAGCTTCGCCGTGCTCAAGGGGCCGGCCACCCAGGCCACCGGCACCGGCGGCTGGTAACCCCTGCGGTTAGCGCCGCGTTAGCGAGCCGCTTTAGCGGAATAATAACCATCGGGGTTTAGGCCTTGGCAAACACGGTGCGGCGGCGTGTCAGCGCCTGCCGCCCGAGGTTTGGAGGTTCGACCGCGAGATGTCCCTTAAGGGTCTCTTGTCTTCCCGCAGCCCCGCCGCCGTGCGCGGGGGTTCGCCGATTGCCGTCTCGTCACTGTCCGACGGGGAGCGGCTCGCCATGCTCGACGATCTCGAGCAGTCGGGCCTCGGCTGGTTCTGGGCGAGCAATGCGAGCGGGCAGCTGACCTACCTTTCCGGCGCAATCGCGACGCGGCTCGACTTGCCGCTCGAGGAGCTGATCGGTCAACCGCTCACCACCATCTTCGCCGCCGCAGACCGAGAGGAACGCGGCAAGTCGCTTGCGTTGATGCTGGGTGCGCACAAGGCCTTTGCGGGCATGGCGGTGCGGGCGGCGCGTCGGCCCGAGGGCGCGGTGCTGCGCCTGTCCGGCCAGCCGGTGACCGGCACGACCGGCGAGTTCCTCGGCTTCCGCGGGACCGGCGCCGACATCACCGAGGAGTACCACCGCGAGGAGGAGACCGCGCGGCTGGCGCGCTATGATTCGCTCACGGGCCTCTCCAACCGGCACCGCATGGCGCACCAGATCGAGGCGACCCTGACCGCCTTCAAGGCGGCGCGGCGCAACTGCGCGGTGATGATGATCGATCTCGACCGCTTCAAGCACGTCAACGACACGCTCGGCCATGCGGCGGGCGATGCCCTGCTCAAGCAGGTGGCAAGCCGCCTCACGCGCGCGATCGACCGCGAATGCGAGATCGGACGGCTGGGCGGTGACGAGTTCCAGGTGATGCTCCCCGACATCGACGACCGCGGGGTGCTGGGCGAGCTGGCGACGAAGATCATCACCATGCTGCGCCAACCCTACAGTCTCGAGGACGGGCGCTGCGTGATCGGCGCTTCGGTCGGGATTGCCATCGCCCCGCATGACGGCGTCACCCGCGATCAGATCGTGCGAGCGGCCGACCTCGCGCTCTATGCCGCCAAGAACGGCGGGCGGGCGCAGTACCGCTTCTTCTCGGGCGATCTCGAGAACGAGACGATCTTCCGCCGCCGGCTCGAACAGGACCTCGGGACCGCGCTGCGCGAGCAGCAGCTGTTCCTGCGCTTCGAACCGATCGTGGAGGCGACGGGTGGCGCGGTCGCCTCGCTCGAGGCGCATGTGTGCTGGAACCATGCCGACCGCGGCGTGATCGACGAGGAGGAGTTTGCCCAGATCGTCGAGGGCTCGGCGCTGCTCGGCGATGTCGGCCGCTGGGCGATCGCCGCCGCCTGCGCGCGAGCTGCGCTATGGCCGGAGAGTGTCCGGATCGCGGTCAACGTGCCGGTCGTGCTGTTCCTCGCCGACGACTTCGTCGAGATCGTGGCGGCCGCCATAGAGGCCGCCGGCGTTGCGCCCGCGCGTCTCGAGCTCGAGATCAGCGAGGCGGTGTTCTTCGGCGATACGAGCGTCGTTGACCGCACGCTGGCGGCGCTGTTCAAGCTCGGGGTGCGCCTGACGCTCGACGAGTTCGGCAGCGGCTATTCCTCGCTCGCCTATCTGCGCCGCGCGCCGTTCGACGCGATCAAGATCGACCAGAAGCTGGTCGCCGAGGCCGAGCGCCACGATGGCCGCGAACTGGGGCTGGTGCGCGCGATCGTCGCGCTGGCAGGCGCTCTGCAAATGGACACGATGGCGGGCGGCATAGAGAGCGCGGGCCTGCTTGCCGCGCTCACCGATTGCGGGGTGCGCTATCTCGAAGGCCCGATTTTCAGCGAGCCGTTGGACGAAGGTACGCTCGATCAGGAAATGGCCGGCGGTGCATGGAAGATCGACCCCGGCGCCGAGCGCACGCGCCGTGCCCGCCGGCGCACGGTATTCCGCAAGATCCAGGTGATCCACGACGACTACGCCTACGAGGTCACGCTGCGCAACCTCTCCAAGACAGGGGCGTTGATCCAGGGGCTGGCCGATGTGCCCAAGGGCACGCAGTTCGTGGTCGATCTGGGCGGCGGGCAGCTCGCGGTCGCGACGGTGACCCGCTCCAACGGCGATGTGCAGGGCCTCGAGTTCGAGCAGTCGCTGGTCGAGGACGGTTCTGGCGGGCTGTGCACCCGCAACCGCGTCTCGCCCTATGCTCTGGCCGCCGCGGGAGCGCCGCTTGCTCCTCTGGGGGCGGGCAAGTTCCTCGGCATGGACCAGGGCGGAGCGGTGCCCAAGTTCGGCTACGCGGCACCGGCTCGCGAAGGGGGCTGAGAGGCACCGGGGGTGTTGCGATTTTGGCGAATGACAATGCGGTGACCCGGCGCTACATCGCGCGGCGATGACCGACCTCTCCCACATCCGCAATTTCTCCATCATCGCGCATATCGACCACGGCAAGTCGACCCTAGCCGATCGGCTGATCCAGTTCACCGGAGGCCTCTCCGCGCGCGAGATGTCCGAGCAGGTGCTCGACAACATGGACATCGAGAAGGAGCGCGGCATCACCATTAAGGCGCAGACCGTGCGCCTCACTTACCAGGCCAAGAACGGCGAGACCTATCAGCTCAACCTGATGGACACCCCAGGCCACGTCGACTTCGCCTACGAAGTCAGCCGCAGCCTCGCCGCCTGCGAGGGCGCGCTGCTCGTGGTCGACGCCGCGCAGGGGGTCGAAGCCCAGACCCTTGCCAACGTCTACCAGTCGATCGAGCACGATCACGAGATCGTCCCCGTCATCAACAAGATCGATCTGCCCGCCGCCGAGCCCGACAAGGTCAAGGCCGAGATCGAGGACATCATCGGGCTCGACGCCTCGGACGCCGTGCTCGCCTCCGCCAAATCGGGCATCGGCATCGAGGAAGTGCTCGAGGCCGTCGTCGCCCGCATCCCGCCGCCCAAGGGCACGACCGAAGCCCCGCTCAAGGCCAGCCTCGTCGATAGCTGGTACGACCCGTACCTCGGCGTCGTCATCCTCGTGCGCGTGATCGACGGCAAGCTCACCAAGGGCCTCAACATCAAGTTCATGCAGGGCGGCACCCAGCACCTCGTTGACCGCGTCGGCTGCTTCACCCCCAAGCGCACCGACCTCACCGAACTCGGCCCCGGCGAGATCGGCTTCATCACCGCGCAGATCAAGGAAGTCGAACAGGCCCGCGTCGGCGACACCATCACCACGGTGAAGGGCGGGGCGACCGAGGCGCTGCCGGGCTACAAGGAAGTCCAGCCGGTGGTGTTCTGCGGGCTCTTCCCGGTCGACGCCGCCGATTTCGAGAAGCTGCGCGAGAGCATCGCCAAATTACGCCTCAACGATGCAAGCTTCAGCTTCGAGATGGAATCGAGCGCCGCGCTGGGCTTCGGCTTCCGCTGCGGCTTCCTCGGCCTGCTGCATCTGGAAATCATCCAGGAACGCCTCAGCCGCGAATACGATCTCGACCTCATCACCACCGCGCCTTCGGTGGTCTACCGCATCCACCTCGGCCATTCGAAGACCGAGGACGCCAAGACCATCGACATCCACAACCCCGCCGACTGGCCCGACACCAACCGGATCGAGTCGATCGAGGAGCCGTGGATCAAGGCGGTGATCTACACCCCCGACGAATATCTCGGCGCAATCCTCAAGCTGTGCCAGGACCGCCGCGGCATCCAGACCGAACTCACCTATGTCGGCGGCCGCGCGCAGGTGACCTACGAGCTGCCGCTCAACGAGGTGGTGTTCGACTTCTACGACCGCCTGAAGTCGATCTCGCGCGGCTACGCCTCTTTCGACTACGAACAGATCGGCACCCGCGAGGACGACCTTGTGAAGATGAACATCCTCGTCAACAACGAGCCGGTCGACGCCCTCAGCCTGATCGTCCACCGCGCCAACGCCGAGGAGCGCGGCCGCGGCATGTGCGAGCGGCTTAAAGACTTGATTCCGCGGCATCTTTTCAAGATTCCGATCCAGGCCGCGATCGGCGGCAAGGTGATCGCCCGCGAGACCATCGCCGCCCTGCGCAAGGACGTCACCGCCAAGTGCTACGGCGGCGACATCACCCGCAAGAAGAAGCTGCTCGAGAAGCAGAAGAAGGGCAAGGCGCGGATGCGGGAGTATGGCAATGTCTCCATCCCGCAGGAGGCGTTCATTGCGGCGTTGCGGATGGGGGAAGAATAAGGCCCAGCGCCTAGCGCAGACGTTCGCGCAGCGAACGGCAAGCTAGAAGCCAGAGGCCGCATTCCGGCCGGCGGGTCGCCGCAGGCCAACCCGTTCGACGCAGGCCGCGGCTTTGCCGCGGCTAACCTTCCTGATTCCCGTTCGTGCTGAGCTTGTCGAAGCACTGCACTTTCTTGAGCCGCGCACAGCAGCAGAAGGGAAGAACAGTCGTTGACCCTTCGGGTCAGCTTCGCTTCCGGCAAGTTCAGGACGAACGGGTCTGACTGCCTAACCCGCAATCCTCCCCTTCAGGGGAGGGGGACCGCCGAAGGTGGCGGAGGGGCGGGCGCCGCGTTCCGAACGTGTCATGCGAAGCCGCGAAGATCCCGCCTCACGCCGACCCGCCCGACATCGCCGCGTTGATCGTGTTGAACACCCCCTCGAGCGTCAGCCCGAGCTGCTGGAACGCAATCACCGCCGCCAGCGCGATGAGCGCGGCGATCAGCCCATACTCGATCGCGGTCGCACCCGCCTCGTCCCCGATCAACCGTGCCCACATTGCGCTTCCCCTTCAGATGCTTGCGCGAAGGTGAGTGCGAAAGGTTGAGCGGGCGTGGCGGGGCGTGGTTGATGGGAATTAAGCCCGGCGCAAGGCCGTGCCCGCGAAGTGCTATGGCGGGTATATCTCCCGGACGAGGAAGCTGCTGGAGAAGCAGAAGAGGGGGAAGGCGCGGATGCGTGAGTATGGGAATGTTTCCATTCCGCACGAGGCGGTTATCGCTGCGCTGAGGGTGGGTGAGGAGTAACCCCACCCTCCGTTTGCCTTGAGTTTGTCCAAGGGCTGCACTTTCATGCGATTGCGCAAAACAAGAGGAGAAGAAGATCAGTCTTCCGGCAATTTTTGATAGACATACTTTCGAAGCGATATCAATTTTCTGTCTCGAAGTAACTGATGTATAATGCACGCGAGTAGATTGAGCATGGCAGGTCTGAAGCATGGATTCGAGCAAACACTTCGAGACAATCGATAGCGACCCGTTTGGCAGGCAATTCACCGCAGCAACGTTTTTTGACGTGTTCGAACCGCGTAAGCGACGCTTCGCGCGCGCTCCGGGGTATAGTCCCTGGCTGTTTCGGGGACATTCAGACGCGAGTTGGCCGCTACTTCCCTCAGCATTCCGGCCTCTTTCCTCGCGTTACGCTGGATTGCTAGATGCAGTTTCTAGATACGAGAAGCGGGTTTTGGAAACGCGCGATTGGAGTAATTTGAATTCTGGGCAAGCCGAATACTTTATAAATTCTCACATATTGATGTGGTCAATCAGCGAGTTCTGCAAAAAATGCCACGAGATAGGTGAGATTGACATGTTGGATGTATATGAAGGATTAATTCAATCTGGTGAACGATTTTTCAGTCCGCAAAGAGTTCATCATTGTTTTACAAATTCGTTCGGCGATGTTCATCAGAATCTCAGGCTGAGGTTTATATATGAATTGGCTCAACACTACGGCTTGCCCACTCACTTGCTTGATTGGACGACGAATCCTCTCTTTGCGTTGCATTTTGCATCGCGAGACTGGTGGAATGGCGAATCCGAAGGTGAAATTGCGGTTTGGGCGATGAGTCCACGGAGCAATACATTAGAGTTCACTGATGAATTTGATAAGGTATATCGCTTATCCGTTCAAATGTTCCACCCAAGTATAAAAATAAACGTGCACGCTCGTGCACAAATGAGCGTTTTTACTGTTTTAGGTGAAGATGCGTCGAGCGAATACTTCGCAAACGTCGGAGTTTATCCATCATTAGAGAGCCTTCAGTCGATTTCGCCAGGCGACCGCGTACTGCGTAAGTATGTACTACGCCGCGAGTATTCGCGTGATTTACAGGAGCTGCTTGCTCTTTACGGCGTTAGTGACGTCAGGTTGATGCCCACTTTCGCCACAGCAGCTGAGGCTGCGCGTAACGATTGGATTGTCAAGGCTTTCACCAAAATTTGAAGATGCGCGGCGACCTTCTCCTCCTGCTGTTCCCGCCATCTCGTTCGTTGAAGGATTGAAGCCAGCCATGGCGACGTCGCGACCGCGAGGTGGCTTTTCGCCAGCTTATCCTCCGAATGGTTCGGTTCATGCGGCCAGCCGGTCGAACACGATCGCGGGACTGATGGCCCTCTGGCGCCGTAAGTGACGAAGCTGCTCTTAACCATTGGAGGTGCTACCGCGGCGGCCGGAGGGAGCTGAGTTTGCGAAGCTTTATACACCAACTGCTTCTATGGAAGCGCAGGTAAAGTAGCCGTCGCCTAGATCAACCGGCACTCTGATCGAGGAGCTAGCTGGCCCATATAAAGCATCAACGTACGGTTCTGCATCGTTATAACCTGCAAAATACCTTCGAAATGCGAATGCACAAGCATCTGCGAATTGAAGCAGGGGTGAATCGGCCTTTGAGGCAAAATGAACAGTATCAATGATTCTCTGCAGGGGAAGAAAATCTCTGTAAACAGGAAAGGTCGATTTTTTTGAAGTTAATTCGGTGTGGATATCCTTTATTTTCTTGCGTGCAGTAGGAGTATCTTCGGCTATTACCATGCCAAGTTCGTTGATGTCTCCGTACGTTCTTATATAATATTCACAACCAATGACGCAGAATGAGTATGCCATTAAATGGCGGATTAACGCGGCGGAATGTCCAGTGTGATGGGCGTGCTTTCTGCACAATCCGACACATAATGAAAATCCGAGAAAAGTTCTTGCATACAAGATTTCTTTGATGAAATCTTGACGGCGCTCTTTCGGCCAATTTTTGTTATTACTGAAATTTTTGTTTCCTGCGGATATATCTTTCGCGTGAAAAACGAATCCCTCACGTTCATCTTCTGGCATATATGAATGTGCAACCCCTCGAAGATAGGTTTCGAGACTTCTCCAGTCTTTGTCCGGGTCAATGATGATGCCAACGACAACGGCTACCGGCTCCGATGCGGAGATCCCAGCCTCGTCAAGATAAATCAGCCTCAAATTTCCGCATCCTAAAGCATTGATGGTGCTAAATTAATGATCACAATGCAGGCCAAAGACAATGATGAAGTCGCATGTGCCAAGCGAATTCTCGATTTCCACGTAGGCCCCTTCGCTTGCAGGGGAGGATTGCCACACCTTCACCGCCCTACGGATCAAAGCTCTCATCCTTCAACGTCCACACCGTCTTCGCCTCCCGCTCCGGTTCCGGCTCCGGCTTCTGCCACAAGGAACCACGATCTCCCTCCCGGCGGGCGCCTCGTCCCGGTTCATCTCGGCGCGCAGCAGGGTTTCGGAGATCGGGCCGGTTGCCTCGAAGCAGGTGGCGGGGGTGTCGTAGTCGACCGCCATCAGCGCGCGGGTGGCCTCGTCGGCCTTCATCGCGGCGAGGTCGCGGTCGCGCAGCGCGATAAAGCGGGCGAAGGCCTCGCGGGTTTCCTCGGACATGGCGGCCCAGCGGGCGATGCGGCGCGGCTCCATCGTGCGGCGGATGTTCTCGATCTTGCGGTCGATGCTCGCCTTGATCTCGGCGGCGGAGACGAAGCCCATTTCGGCCTCCCATTCCTTGCGCCACTGTTTCCTGAGCCGCTCGAGCTCCATCTGGCCGACCGCGTTCAATCCGCGCGGGCCTCCACCGGCGGCGAAGCGTTCGGGGGCGCGGTTGCTGAGCAGGAACATCAGGAGCCGGTCGTTGTAGACCTTCCGCTCGCCGACCGCCTCGCCGTGATAGAAGACGGGCTGGTCGACCCCGTTGAGGGCGCGGTCCATCGCCACGTCCTCGATCCGCTGGATGCCCATGTCGAGCGCGGCCTCCCAGGCCTTGCGGAAGGAGGCTCCCTCGGGATGGTTGCGCAGGACATAGACCTGGTGCTCGCCCACGCCCATGCGGCGGCAGGCGGCGCGCACGGAGCCGGTTTCGGCGAGGTGTTCGATGAATTCGCGCTGGCGGGCGGCGCTCCACCCGCGGCGGCGCATGCGCTTGCGCGGGACGGGGGTGAAGGCGAGCGGATCGGCCGGGTCGGGGGCGGGCGCGGCGGGGGTGCTGGGCTTGGTCATGGGCGGAAGGGAACATATTTTTCCCGGGTAGGAAAATGCGCAGACGCGGGGGAGGGCGCGCGCGGCTTCACTTCCCATTCACCGGAGGCCCCGTTATAGGTCCGGCCCATGTCGAAGAAGCTCACCACCCGGACCCTCGGCGCCGCGCTCGCCGCCGCCACGCTGCTCACGCTCCCGGCCTGTGCCGGCAGCTCCAAGGGCAAGGACGTCGCCTATGTCGCGCGCGATGTCGAAACGCTCTATGCCGAGGCGCAGCGGCGGCTCGACCGGGGGAACACGCTGCAGGCCGCGGCGCTGTTCGACGAGGTGGAGCGCCAGCACCCCTATTCGCCCTGGGCCCGCCGCGCGCAGCTGATGAGCGCCTTCAGCTATTACATCGCGCGCGATTACAACAAGGCGATCCAGAATGCGCAGCGGTTCCTGTCGATCCATCCGGGGAACAAGGACGCGCCCTATGCCTACTACCTGATCGCGCTCAGCTATTACGAGCAGATCAGCGACGTGAACCGCGACCAGAAGATCACCGAGCAGGCGCAGACCGCGCTGCGCGAGGTCAACCGGCGCTTCCCCCAGAGCGAATATGCCGCCGACGCGCGGCTGAAGCTCGATCTGGTGGCGGATCACCTCGCGGGCAAGGAGATGGAGATCGGCCGCCACTACCAGCGCATGGGCCTGTGGCTGGCGGCGGACATGCGGTTCAGGAACGTGGTGGAGAAGTTCGACACCACCAGCCACACTCCCGAGGCGCTCTACCGCCTGACCGAGAGCAGCCTTGCCCTCGGCGTGCCGCAGGAGGCGGTGAAATATGCCGCGGTGCTCGGCGCGAACTACCCGGGCAGCGAGTGGTACGAGCGGGCCTACAAGCTCGTCGGCAAGCACGCCGAGGGCGTCACCGCGAGCTGAGCGTCAGGGGCCGCCGAAAACCCGTTGCCCGCCCGCGCGGTGCTGCCTATCCCGGTGACGGGAGAGGGCATGATGAGGGCATTTCCGGCACATCCGGATGATATAACCGATGACTGGTGGGCAGAGCGGCTCGGCCGTGTGCCCGAAAAGTGGCGCTGGGAGCCGATCGGCACGGGGCAGGTGGGCGATAGCGTGCGCTTCACCCTGCAATTCGCAGGCGAGACGGCCCCGGTCACGCTGGCCGGCAAGTTCGCCGCCGCCGATCCCACCAGCCGCGGCACGGCGGCGATGCTGGGACTCTATGTCAAGGAGGTGCGCTTCTACCGCGACCTCGCCTCGCAGCTGCCGATCCGCACACCCCGCACCTTGTGCGCCGAGATCGCCGATGACGGCGCCAGCTTCTGCCTTTTGTTCGAAGACCTCGGCCCGGCGCGCGGGGGCAACCAGATCGCGGGGTGCTCGGTAGAGGACGCCCGCGCCGTGGTGACACAGGCCGCTGCGCTCCACGCGCCCAGCTGGCGCAACGAGTCGATCCTCGCCCTCGACTGGCTCCAGCCCGATCCTGCCGCAGCTGCCAAGGTCAAGGCGCTCTATCCCCAGGCGCAGGCGATCTTCCGGGAGCGTTACCAGGGCATCCTCGAACCCGAATTCATGACCCTGTGCGACGAACTCGCCGAAATCACCGCCGCCACCGACCGCAAGCAGGAGCGCATCAGCCTCGTCCATGGCGACTTCCGGCTCGACAATGTGCTGTTCGACATCAAGGCCGGCGCGGAAGCCGTGGCGGTGCTGGATTGGCAGACGCTGACCATCGGCAATGGCCTGACCGACATCGGCTATTTCCTCGGCTGCGGCATCGGCGATGCCCTGCGCCGCCAGCACGAGTGCGAGTTGCTCGATCTCTACTGCGCCGCCATGACTGCGCGCGGCGTGCCGTTGACGCGCGAGGCGATCTGGGAGGATTACGTGCTTGGCGCGCTCCACGGGGTCTCGACCGCGGTGTTTTCCAGCGCCTTCGTGGTGCGCACCGAGCGCGGCGATGCCAACTTCCTGTCGATGGCGCGCGGCGCCTGCGCACTGGCGCATCAGTACGGCAGCCTCGATCTCCTGAAGAAAGGATAGCACCATGGCTTTGAGCCGGGGCGATGATTACCCGATCCACCAGACCCCTGATCCGGTCGCCTATGCGGGCACCGATCGCAATTTCTACGATCGCTATTTCTTCAACGGCTACGCGCCCGACGGCAGCGGGTTCTTTGCCGCGGCCTTCGGGGTCTATCCCCATCTCGACGTGGCGGATGCGCATTTCTGCGTGGTGAGGAACGGCGTGCAGCACTGTCTCCACGCCAGCCGCCACCTCGGCATGGAGCGCATGGCGCTGGAATGCGGCCCCATCAGGATCGAGATAATCCAGCCGCTCCAACAGCTTCGCGTGATCGTCGATGGCGAGGGGATCGCCGCCGACATCACCTTCACCGGCCGCGCCTTCCCGATCGAGGAGCCGCGCTTCACCTGGCGCGTGGGGCCGCGCACGGTGATGGATTACACCCGGCTTACGCAGAACGGCCATTACGACGGCTGGATCGAAGTCGATGGCGCGCGCGAGGCGCTTCCCTCTGGCAGCATGGGCACGCGCGACCGCAGCTGGGGTGTGCGGCCGATTGGCGCGGCCGACCCGCAATTTGCCGGGCGCAGCGTGCCGCAGTTCTTCTGGCAATGGACCCCGATCAACATGGGCGCGCGCAGCATCTTCTTTCACCTCAACGCCCATGCCGATGGCACCCCATGGAACACTCGCGCGGTGATCGTCCCCGATGGCGCAGGCGCGCAGGGCCTCGCCGAACACCACGCCCCGCACATGGCGAGTGCGCTGGAGGAAGGCACCCGCTGGCCTGCGGCAAGCGTGCTTGCGATCGGTGCGGAAACCTTCCGCATCGCGCCGCTTTCCCGCTTCCAGATGCGCGGCCTTGGCTACACCTCGCCCAGATGGGGCCACGGGCTCGATCACGGCACGCTGGAGGTGGAGCGCGAGGACATCGTTCTTGCCGACATCGACCCGGCACGGCCGGACAACCTTCACGTCCAGATGCTTTGCCGCGTCACCGGGCCCGAGGGCGAAAATGGCATGGGGGTGTTCGAACAGCTGGCGATTGGCGATTACGCCCCGCTCGGCCTGACGGGGCTTGCAGGGCGCTGACCCTTGGGGATTGGCCGATCATCCGCAGGTGACGCGCGAAAGGCCGTGCGCTATCTGTTCCCCCGCCCATGCTGACCCGCCTGTCGATCCGCAACATCGTCCTCATCGAAGCGCTCGATCTCGATTTCGCGCGCGGGCTGGGCGTGCTGACGGGGGAGACGGGGGCGGGCAAGTCGATCCTGCTCGATGCGCTCGGGCTGGTGCTGGGCGACCGGGCGGAAACTTCGCTGGTGCGCGCCGGGGAGGAGCGGGCGAGCGTCACCGCCAGCTTCGAATTCGCGAGCCTGCCGCGCGCCATTGCCGCCGCGCTCGACGAGGCGGAGATCGCCATCGAACCGGGCGAGCCGCTGATGATCCGTCGGCAGGTGCGCGCCGACGGCGGCTCCAAGGCCTTCATCAACGACCAGCCGGCGAGCGTCGCCCTGCTGCGCGAACTCGCGCCCGCACTGGTCGAGCTTCACGGCCAGCACGACGATCGCGGGCTGGTGAACCCGCGCGGGCACCGGATGCTGCTCGACCGCTATGCCGGGACCGACGTGGCGGGGCTCGAGCGCGCCTATGCCGAATGGGCGCGCGCCGAGGCGCAGCTGTCCGAGGCGCGCGATGCGGTGGAGCAGGCGAGGGCCGATCAGGACCTGCTGATTGCCCATCTCGCCGAGCTTTCGGCGCTGGAGCCGGTGGCGGGCGAGGAGGAACGCCTCGCGCTGGCCCGTGCGGACATGCAGAAGGGCGAGAAGCTCTCGGGCGACCTCGAGGACCTGCGGCACCTGTGGGAGGGTTCGGATTCGCCGCTTGCGGCCCTGCGCGTCGCGGCGCGGCGTCTGGACCGGATCGCCGAGCAGCATCCCCTGCTGGCCGAGGCGCTGGCGGCGCTCGACCGCGCGGTGATCGAGGCGAGCGAGGCCGAGGACAAGCTGGCCAAGGCCGCCGAGGCGCTGGTGCACGACCCGATGGAGCTGGAGCGCGCCGAGACCCGGCTGTTCGAGCTGCGCGCCGCGGCGCGGAAACACCGCTGCGATGTCGATGACCTGCCCGAGCTGATGCGCACCATGCGCGCCCGGCTCGATGCGATCGAGGGCGGGGAGGCGCAGCTCGATGCGCTCGAGGCGGCGGCCAGGGAAGCCCGCGCCGCCTATGTCACCGCCGCCGAGGCCGCGCGCGCGGCGCGCTTGGCCGGGGCCGGGCGGCTCGATGCGGCGGTGGCGGCGGAGCTTGCGCCGCTCAAGCTCGATGCCGCGAAGTTCCGTACCGCCGTCACCCCGCTGCCCGAGGACCGCTGGGGCGCGCAGGGGATGGATGCGGTGGAGTTCCTGATCTCGACCAACCCGGGCGCGGATTTCGCCCCGCTCGCCAAGATCGCGAGCGGCGGGGAATTGTCGCGCTTCATCCTCGCGCTCAAGGTCGCGCTGGCGGAGAAGGGCGGGGCGGCGACGATCATCTTCGACGAGATCGACCGCGGCGTGGGCGGCGCGGTCGCCTCGGCCATCGGCGAGCGGCTGGCAAGGCTGGCGGCGGACGAGGGGCAATTGCTGGCGGTGACGCACTCGCCCCAGGTCGCGGCGCGGGGGCAGCGGCACTACTTCATCGCCAAGGCCTCGAGCGGCACGGTGACGCGGACCAGCGTGGTGCTGCTCGACCATGCCGGGCGGCAGGAGGAGATCGCCCGGATGCTCTCCGGCGCCGAGGTGACCCCCGAGGCCCGCGCGCAGGCCGACCGGCTGCTGGAGGGGGTGTGAGGCATCTCCTGCTCCTGCTGCTCACGGCAGCTGCCTGCGCGCCTGCCATCTCCGCGTCCGAGGAGGCATCGACGAGCGTGAAGCCCAACCATTCGACCTACGGCACCGATGCGAACCTCGCCGCCTCCGCTCCGGATGCGGTGCTGCGCTATGCCCACCATCCGCGCGGCTTTGCCGAGCTGCGGCTGCCGCAAGGGGAGGGTCCGTTCCCGCTGGCGGTGATCTATCACGGCGGGTGCTGGAAGACCGGCATCGCCTCGCAGGCCTACATGGCCCCGCTCGCCACGCGCTGGCAGCAGGAGGGCATCGCGACGCTCAATGTCGATTACCGCGAGGTCGGGGACGGGGGCGGGTGGCCGGGCTCCTTCGTCGACTGGGCCGCTTCGACGCGGCTGATCGACGAGGTGGCAGCGAAGCACCCCATCGACCGCGCCCGCGTCACGCTGGTCGGCCATTCGGCGGGCGGATTGCCGGCCGTGTGGCTGGCGCGCGCGAGCGGTGAAACCGGTCCGACCGGCAAACGTGAGGCTCTCAAGGCGCGCGCGGCGATCGTGCTCGACGGGCCGGGCGATGTCGGCGCCGAGCAGCCCGCCTTCGATGCGCTGTGCCAGTTCTCGGCCGTGGAGCCCTTCATGGGTGCGGCGCCGGCTGCGAACCCTTCACGATACGGCGCGATATCTCCCGCCGCCCATGCACCGCAGCTCGCGCAGATCCTCTTCGTGCAGGCGAGGCTCCCCGCTCCCTCTGCCGCCACGCTTTCGGCGCTCGGTGCGGGCGGGGCGAAGGTGACCGTCCGCGAGAACATCGGGCAAAGCCACTTCGCGATCATCACGCCGGGCAACCCCATCCACGACGCGAACGAGCCTGCCATGCTGGCGGTGCTGAAGGGCCGGTAACCCACCCCATGACCGACGTTCAGACCCTCTCGGAAGCCGAAGCCGCCAACGAGCTGATGCGCCTCGCGCGGGCCATTGCGCGGCATGACCGGCTCTATCACGCCGAGGACTCGCCCGAGATCACCGACGCGGAATACGACGCGCTGGTGCGACGCAATGCGGAGATCGAGGCGGCCTTCCCGCATCTGGTGCGCGAGGACAGCCCCTCGCGGAAGGTCGGCCACGCCATCGGCGCCTCGCCGCTCGGCAAGGTGACGCACGAGGTTCGCATGATGAGCCTCGACAACGCCTTCTCCCCCGAGGAGGTCGCCGAGTGGCTGGCGCGGATGCGGCGGTTCCTTAACCTGCCGGACGACGCGCCGCTGGCCTGTACCGCCGAGGACAAGATCGACGGGCTGTCCTGCTCGCTGCGCTACGAGAACGGCAGGCTGGTGCGCGCCGCGACGCGCGGTGACGGGCAGGTGGGCGAGGACGTGACGGCCAATGTCGCGCACATCCCCGACATTCCGCAGCAGCTCCCCGCGGGCGTCCCCGCCATCTTCGAGGTGCGCGGAGAGGTCTATATGGAAAAACAGGCCTTTACCGCACTCAATGCTGCGCAGCATGAAGCGGGCGGGAAGATCTTCGCAAACCCCCGCAATGCCGCCGCCGGAAGCCTCCGCCAGAAGGATGCCGGCGTCACCGCCAAGCGCCCCCTGCGCTTCTGGGCGCATGGCTGGGGTGCGGCCTCCGAGGTGCCGGGGGCGACCCAGAGCGAGGTTGTGGCGAAGCTGCGGGAGTGGGGTTTCCCGGTCTCGCCGCTGTTCACCCGCATCGAGGGCGATGCCGACGCGCTGATCGCCCATTTCGATGCCATCGGCGCCGCGCGGCCGAGCCTCGCCTATGACATCGACGGGGTGGTCTACAAGCTCGATCGGCTCGACTGGCAGGAGCGCCTCGGCTTCGTCGCCAAGGCCCCGCGCTGGGCGCTGGCGCACAAGTTCCCGGCGGAGCGTGCCGAAACCATCGTGCAGGGCATCGACATCCAGGTCGGACGCACCGGCAAGCTGACGCCTGTGGGTCGCCTCGCCCCGGTGCTGGTCGGCGGCGTCACCGTAACCAACGTCACGCTCCACAACCGCGACGAGATCGCGCGGCTCGGGCTTCGCGTCGGCGACCGCGTGGTGATCCAGCGCGCCGGCGACGTTATCCCGCAGGTGGTCGAGAACCTCACCCGCGAGGAAGATCGCCCCGCCTTCGCCTTCCCCGACCACTGCCCCGATTGCGGCAGCGAGGCGGTGGCGGAGGAGGGCGAGGTCGATGTGCGCTGCACCGCAGGCCTCATCTGCCCGGCGCAGCGCACCCAGCGGCTCGAACATTTTGTCAGCCGCAAGGCGCTCGATATCGAGGGTCTGGGCGAGAAGACCATCGCCCAGTTCTTCGCGCTCGGCTGGCTCGAAAGCCCCGCCGACATCTACCGCCTGAGAAGGCGCCGCGCCGACATTCTTGCGCTGGAGGGCTGGCAGGAAAAGTCGGTCGACAACCTCCTCGCCGCGATCGAGGCCAAGCGCGCCCCCGATGCCGCGCGGCTGCTCTTCGCGCTCGGCATCCGCCATGTCGGCGAGGTGACCGCGCGCGACCTGATGAAGCATGTCCACGAGCTTCCGGCGCTGCGGGCGATGGCGACGCTCGCCAACGCGGATCGCCTCCCGTTCGCCTCGAGCGAAGTCGAGAGGCAGATGCACAGTGTCTCGACTGCGCTCGACGGGAACGGAGACATCGCGGCGCAGGCCCGCGCCGAACTCACCGCCATCGACGGCATCGGCCCCTCGGTGGTCGAGGCGCTCGGCGACTTCTTCCACGAACCGCACAATGTTGCGGTGTGGGAGGACCTGCTGAACGAGGTCAGCCCGCCGCGCTACGAGGTGCGGACCGTCGCATCCCGCGTTGCAGGCAAGACGGTCGTCTTCACCGGCAAGCTCGAAACCATGAGCCGCGACGAGGCCAAGGCCCAGGCCGAACGCCTCGGCGCGAAGGCGGCCGGCAGCGTCAGCGCCAAGACCGACCTTCTGGTCGCAGGGCCGGGGGCTGGATCGAAGCTCAAGAAGGCCGCCGAACTCGGGATCGAGACCACCGACGAGGCGGGCTGGGCGGCGATCGTGGCAGAGGCGCTGGGCGGCGGCGCGGTTTGATGGACCTGCTGCACGAACTCCACCCACAGGCCTTGCGCATCGCCGCTCTGCTGCGCGACCGGGGCGAGAAGGTGGTCGTGGCAGACGGGGCGACCGGAGGCCTCATTGCCGCAACCCTGCTGACCGTGCCCGGCGCGCTTGATTTCTTCGTGGGCGGCGGCGTGGTTTATTCCTTCCGCGCCCGCGACGTCCTGTTCGCCCTCCCGCGCGAGGCCTACAAGGGGATGCGCGGGGCGAGCGAGGATTACGCCCTGCTTCAGGCCCGCGCGATCCGCGACAATTTCGGGGCCGACTGGGGGCTGGCCGAGAGCGGTTCCGTCGGCGGCTCCAGCCATCCGAGCGGCGCGCCTGCGGGCCGCAGTGTCGCGGCGCTGGCAGGGCCGGGCGGGGAGCATACCCGCCTGCTCGAGACCGCCTCCGACGACCGGATCGCCAACATGGCCGCCTTCACCCGCAACGCGCTCGCGCTGCTGGAGGACGTGCTGGCGGGCTAGGTGCGGGCGGGCCTTGCCGCGATCACTCGGCGGGATGGGGGCTGGCGTCCTGCTTCTGCGGCGGCGCGACCTGATCGGGCGCGGCTGGCCGTTCCCCGGCCCCGGCGCCGTCGCTGCCCTTTATCAGCGCGACCATCCGGTTCATCGCGCGATAGGCCCATTGCGGCAGCAGCCGGCGCAGCCTGCGCTTGAGGGCGTGCCGGCTCAGCAGCGGCGAATCGCTCATCGCGGCGTGACGGCGCATCCCCCGCAGCCGCTGGAGCGCGGCGGTGCCGGTCCAGGCGCCGGGGCTCACCATCTCCTGAAGGTCCGTGCAGAACACCGGCTTGCCCGCGATCTGCGCGATGGCGGCGCTTTGCGCGGGGTCTTCCTCGACCAGCAGCATCTCCCGCGCTTCGCGGTAGAAGCGGCCCTTGATCTCGGCAGGGGTCGGCTGGCCGGCGCAATCGAGCATCACCAGCCGCTCGCACCCGATGCCGTGGCGGGCGAGCCAGGCCTCGAGCGCGGGGCGGCACGATTCCGGCTGGGTGGAGAGCAGGCAGGCGGCCGTCTGGGTCGGGCGGCACAGCGCCGGTGCGTTTTCCAGAAAGGCGGCATAGTCCGTCGCGCTCTGCCGCTCGGTCTCGGACGGGGCGGGGCAGAGCACCCCCTCGACGCTGATGCAGGCGCGCGAGAGGTAGGTGTGGTGGAAGAAGTTCCACTCGAAAATGCGCGGCAGCGGCAGGACCTCGAAGGCGATGTCGACCTCCTCGACACCGTCGGGCACCACGTAGATCGCGGCCAGCGAGACCCTCGCGGTGACCCCGGCGCGCGCCAGTTTCTCGCGCACCTCGCGCATCGCGTAGCCGCGGTTGAGGCTGTCGTCGACGACCAGCACGTGGCGCGCCTCGGAAAGATTGGCGATCAGCCGCGTGCCCGGCTTGGTCGATCCCGCGCCCGGCAGGCGCCCTTCGCACAGGCTGTCGAAATCGGCGAAGCGCAGGTTGAGCAGCAGCGCCAGGGTGATCGCCGGCAGGATTCCGCTGCGCGGCACGCCGACGATCAGATCCACATCGCTCGGGACCAGATGCAGGCTGCGCCTGATCAGGTCGGTCATGTCCGCTATGCTGCGGTATCGCATCTTGTCGCATCCCCCCGTCGTTTCGACGTGCGATGAAGTGATGGCTTGCGGCGTTCCCGCATTAACGTGAGTTAGGCGCGGGTCGCGGCGCAATTTCGCGGAGGGCCTGTCGAATCCGGCTTGGCAAGCGCGTCTTCCTGTCGGAGCCTCGCCATTCCGGCCGGGCCGATGACGGAGATGCACCCATGCAATTCATGCTGATGATCTACGAGGACGAAAGCGCCTATGCCGGCCCCGAGGGCGCGAAGCTGATGGAGCAGGTGATCGCGGGGCACATGAAGCTCGCCGAGGACCTTGCCGCCGCCAACGTGCGGTTCTCGGGCGAGCGGCTCAAGCCCGCCGCGACCGCCACCACCATCCGGTTCGACAATGGCACGGCGACGATCCACGACGGTCCCTTCGCCGAGACCCACGAGGAACTGGGCGGCTTCTACATCATCGATGTCGCGGGGCTCGACGAGGCGCTCGAATGGGCAAAGCGCATTCCGGTGCCCAAGGGCGGGATCGAGGTTCGTCCCGTCTGGCCGATGGAGGGATGACGTCGCCGGCCTCCGCCGCCGCGCGCGAGACGGCGCTGGCGATCATGGCGGCGCGGCCCCGGGTGGTGGCCGCGCTCGCCGCGCGCTTTCGCGATCTCGATGCGGCGGAGGAGGCCTTTGCAGATAGCGCGGCGCGCTGCCTCGCGCTGGCCGAGCCTCCGCGCGATGTCGCCGCCTGGCTGTTCGTGGCCGCCCGCCGCCGCGCGCTCGATGGGTTGCGCAAGGCCCGCTCCGAGGCGCGCGCGGCGGACGCGCTGGCGGAGGTTGCCGACATGACCAATGTCATCCCGCTTCCCGAAGCGATCCCCGAGGAACGGCTGCGGCTCCTGTTCATTTGTTGCCACCCGGCGCTCGGGGCGGAGGTGCGCGCGGCGCTGGCGCTCAAGGTGATCTGCGGCCTGCCGGTCGCGGCGATCGCGCGGCTCTTCGTGGTGAGCGAGCCCACGATGTTCCAGCGCATCACCCGCGCCAAGGCCAAGGTGCGCGAGGCGGGGATCGCCTTCGAGCTTCCGCCCCGTCGCCATTGGCCCGAGCGGCTCGAGGCGGTGCTGCTGGCGCTCGAACTGGCTTACACGGCCGCCTATTCCGACGCGGGCGGGGAGCTGTCGGCGGCGCTGCCGGAGGACATGGATGCGGATCTTGGCGGAGAGGTCGAGCGGCTGGCGCTGCTGGTCGCCGAACTCCTGCCGCAGGAGCCCGAAGCGCTGGGCCTTGCCGCGCTGGTGATGTTGGCGCGCTCGCGCAAGGGGGCGCGGCTGGATGGGGAGGGGGCGATGGTGCCACTCTCGCAGCAGGACACGGGCCGCTGGAACCGCTCCCGGATCGAACTGGCGCAGACCTTCATGGTGCGGGCCGGGCGGCTGGGCCGGTCCGGGCCCTATCAGGTGATGGCCGCGATCCAGCTGACCCATGCGCGCCGCGCCTTCGACGGGGTGGTGGACTGGCACGCTGTGCTGCGGCTTTACGACGTGCTGGTGGTCCTGCGCCCCTCGCCGATGGTGGCGGTGAACCGGGCGCTGGCGCTGGCACAGGTCGAGGGAGCCGAGGCGGGGCTTGCCGCGCTCGCGGCGCTTCCTGCCGACCGGCTGGCGCTGGCGCGGCCGTTCCATGTCGCCCGCGCCGATCTGCTGGCGAAGGCGGGTCGGGCAGGAGAGGCCGTCGCCGCGCTCGATGCCGCGCTGGCGCTCGATCCGCCGCGCGCCGAGCGGCTGTGGCTGGAGAAATGGCGCGCCGGGCTGGAATAGTCCCCCTCCCGCTTGCGGGAGGGGTTAGGGGTGGGAGCGAGCGAAGCGGGCCCTTGCAAAGGCCCACCCCGGCCCCTCCCGCAAGCGGGAGGGGAGTAGTTTAGCGCACGCGCCGCCGCCGCAGCCACAGGATCGCCCAGTCGCCGCGCTGGAGGCGGGCGGCCATGCGGAAGCCGGCCAGATGCATCGCGCGCTTGACCGCCGCCTCCTGCTCGCCCGCCAGCAGACCGGCGAGCAGCAGGTTCCCGCCGGCCGGCACGGCCCGGGCGAAGTCGGGGGCGAGGCTGACGAGCGGCCCTGCGAGGATGTTGGCGATCAGCAGGTCATAGGGCCCGCGCAGGCGCAGCAGCGGGTCGTCCATCCCGTCGGCGACGATCATCACCGCCGCGCCCGGGCCGGGGCCCATCGGCACGCCGTTGAGGCGCGCGTTCTCCTCGACCACGCCGGTGCACACCGGGTCGATGTCGGTGAGGGTGCAGAGCGCGTGCGGCCACAGGGCCAGCGCCGCGAAACCGAGCAGTCCGGTGCCGGTGCCGATGTCGGCGATATTGCGCGCCACCACGCCGCTCGCCTTCATGTGCCCCAGCATCTCGAGGCAGCCGGCGGTGGTCTTGTGCTGGCCGGTGCCGAAGGCCTGCGAGGCGGGAATGGTGAAGTCGATCAGGTCGGGATCGGCGGGATAGTCCGGCGTGTGGACATGGAAGCGCCCGGCGCGGATCGGCGGCGCGTTGTGCTGGCTCAGCGTCACCCAGTCGGCGGGCGGGAGCTCCTCGGCGGTGATCTTCGGTGCCGTTCCCTCGAACAGGCCTGCGAGCGCCGCTTTCTCGGCCTTGCCGGGCTTTCGCGGATACCAGCCTTCGAGCACCCAGTCCTCGGGCTGATCCTCGGCCACCTCGCGCCCGGCGATGACGAGCTCGTGATCCCAGTCGTCGATCAGGTCATGGGCGAGCAGCGCCGCCTGCACCACCGGCTTGGGGGCGAAGGCGGACAGTTTCCACGTGGTGCTATCGGACAAAGCTCGCTCCGTTGGCGTCGATCACCGCGCCGGTCATGCTGGGCGGCGCATCGAGCGCGCAGAAGGCGATGATGGCGGCGATTTCCTCGGGGGTCGCCACCCGGCCCAGCGGGATGTCGGCGAGCAGCCCCGGCCCGCCGCGGCTGGCGAGGTAATCGCCCGCCATGCTGGTGTCGGTGAAGCCGGGGGTCACGGCAAAGCTCAGGATGCCGTCCTTCGCATAGGCGCGGGCAATCGTCTTGTGCATCCCCACCATGCCGCTCTTGGCCGCCGCGTAATGCCAGTGCGCCGGGCTGTCCCCCCGATAGGCCGCGCGGCTCGCGACGTGCACCAGCCGCCCCGCAAAGTCGCGCTCCTGCCAGTGCAGCACGGCAAAGCGCGAGAGCTGGGCGGCACTGGTGAGGTTCACCCGCATGGTGTCTTCCCAGGCATCGAGCCATTCGATGTCCGACCGGTCGAGCCGGTTCGCCTCGAACCGCCCGGCATTGTTCACCACCACGTCGATTTCGCCCTGCGCGATGTCGAGCGCCTGGTCCCACAGCGATTGCACCGAGAGCGGATCCCCGAAATCGGCGGCGATCACGGGCGCGCCGCCCGGGCCTTCGAGCCCTCCGCGCGAGGCATGGCCGATGACCTTCGCCCCCCGCGCCGCGAGGGCCGCAAGCGCCGCACTGCCAATTCCGCGGCTTGATCCGGTTACGAGAATGTGTCCCATGCAAGTCGCTATCCGAAACTTTGCAAGCCATGTCCACTGCTCGCCGCTTGCCTCATGCGCCAGCGGCGTTAAGTGGGAGCCACGAAAAAAGGGACCAGACGGGATCACCATGAACCAAAGACCGCTTTCTCCCCATCTCCAGATCTGGCGCTGGGGACCGCACATGCTCGTATCGATCCTCCACCGCGCGACCGGCGACGGCATGGCGCTGGTGGGGCTGGCCGTGCTGGTCTGGTGGCTGGGCGCGCTGGCGAGCGGGCCGGCAGCCTATGCGAGCTTCCAGTCGGTCATGGGTTCGCCGCTGGGGATGGTGGTGCTGGTGGGCCTGTCGTGGGCCTTCTTCACCCACCTCATGAGCGGCCTTCGCCACTTCGTGCTCGATATCGGTGCGGGCTACGAGCTCGACACCAACCGCCTGTGGTCGGTGGCATCGCCGATCATCGCCATCGTCCTGACCGCGGCCTTCTGGGCCCTGATCCTGACGCGCTGAGGGGGGACGGGACATGGGTAACGGAACTTCCATCGGACGCGTGCGCGGGCTTGGTGCCGCGCATGAAGGCCCGCACCACTGGCTGCTCCAGCGCTTCACCGCGATCGGCAACGTGGTGCTGATGAGCTGGCTGCTGGTCAGCCTCGTCATGCTCGGCGATTTCGGCCACGCCAACGTGGTCAAGTGGCTCAGCCACCCGGTCAACGCGACGGCGATGATCCTGCTGGTCATCAGCCTGTTCTGGCACGCGCGGCTCGGGCTGCAGGTGCTGATCGAGGACTATGTCCACGAAGCCGGCACCAAGTTCGGCGCGCTCGCCGCGCTCAATCTTGCAACCATCGGCGGCGGCGCCTTCGGGATTTTCAGCGTCGCCGCGCTCGCATTCGGAGGTAACGCCTGATGGCAACGTCGGCAGCACACGGAACCGCCAACGATGTGGGGGGCGCCCACCTGAAGGGTGCCTATACCATCGTCGACCACACCTATGACGTCGTCGTGGTCGGTGCGGGCGGATCGGGCCTGCGCGCGACGATGGGCGCCGCGGAAGCGGGCCTTCGCACCGCGAACATCTCCAAGGTCTTCCCCACCCGCTCGCACACCGTGGCGGCGCAGGGCGGGATTGCCGCCTCGCTCGGCAACAATTCGCCCGACCACTGGACCTGGCACATGTACGACACCGTCAAGGGGTCGGACTGGCTGGGCGACCAGGACGCGATCGAATATCTCGCGCGCGAGGCTCCGGCAGCGGTCTACGAACTGGAGCACGCGGGCGTGCCCTTCAGCCGCAATGCCGACGGCACGATCTACCAGCGACCCTTCGGCGGGCACATGCAGAACATGGGCGCCGGCCCGCCGGTGCAGCGCACCTGCGCCGCAGCCGACCGCACCGGCCACGCCATGCTCCACGCGCTCTATCAGCAGTCGCTGAAGTATGACGCGGACTTCTTCATCGAATACTTCGCGCTCGACCTCATCATGGCCGAGCGGGACGGGGTGAAGCAGTGCGTCGGCGTGATGGCGATGTGCCTCGACGACGGGAAGATCCACCGTTTCCGCGCGCAGTCCGTGGTGCTGGCAACGGGCGGCTATGGCCGCTGCTACTACACCGCCACATCGGCCCACACCTGCACCGGCGACGGCGGCGGGATGGTGCTGCGCGCCGGCCTGCCGCTGCAGGACATGGAGTTCGTGCAGTTCCATCCGACCGGCATCTACGGCGCGGGCGTGCTCATCACCGAGGGCGCGCGCGGCGAGGGCGGCTACCTCACCAACTCGGAAGGCGAGCGCTTCATGGAGCGTTACGCGCCTAGCGCCAAGGACCTCGCCTCGCGTGACGTGGTCAGCCGTTCGATGGCGCTCGAGATGCGCGAGGGCCGCGGCGTCGGGCCGGAGGGCGATCACATCTACCTCCACCTCGACCACATCGATCCCAAGGTGCTCGCCGAGCGCCTGCCGGGCATCACCGAGAGCGGCAAGATCTTCGCGGGCGTCGACCTCACCCGCCAGCCGCTGCCCGTCACCCCGACGGTGCATTACAACATGGGCGGCATCCCGTGTAACTACCACGGGCAGGTCGTCACCCTCGGGCCGGACGGCAACCCCGATCAGGTCATCCCGGGCCTCTATGCCGTGGGCGAGGCGGCCTGCGTGTCGGTGCACGGGGCGAACCGCCTCGGCTCGAACTCGCTGATCGACCTCGTGGTGTTCGGCCGCGCGACCGGCCACCACCTGCGCGACAACCTGAAGCCCGGCGCGAAGCAGCCCGAGCTGCCCGCCGACAGCGCGGACTTCGCCCTGACCCGGCTCGACCACTTCCGCTACGCCAGCGGCGGCTCGCCGACCGCGCAGATCCGTGCGGAGATGCAGAAGGCGATGCAGAAGCACTGCGCCGTGTTCCGCGACCAGAAGCTGATGGACGAGGGCGTCGCCAAGCTCGCCGAGCAGAACAAGCGGATGGAGGATATCCACGTCACCGACAAGTCGCTGATCTGGAACAGCGACCTGATCGAGACGCTCGAGCTCGACAACCTCATGGCGCAGGCCAACGTCACCATGGCGTCGGCCGCCAACCGCAAGGAAAGCCGCGGCGCCCATGCGCACGAGGACTACCCCGAGCGCAACGACAAGGAATGGATGAAGCACACCATCGCCTGGTTCGACGGCTGGGGCGGTCGCGGCAGCAACATCCGCATCGATTACCGCCCGGTCCACGAATACACGCTGACCGACGACATCGCGTATATCGAGCCCAAGGCGCGGGTGTACTGATCGGCGCCGCAAGGCGAGGCTGACACGAAGGCCCGGTCCCGCAAGGACCGGGCCTTTCCTTTTGTGGCGGGCGCGGCGCGATGCCTGCTTGACCCTTGCAAGGCGGCACGGCAGCTTGCCCCCTGCATGAACAGGGGCAGGATCATCGCTGGAGCCTTGGCGGCGCTGCTTGCCGTGCCTGCGCTTTCGCAGTCCGCCCCCGCCAACCCCTTCCAACCCCCGCCGCACACCGCGCCCTGGCCCGAACTCGCCAGCGGCAAGACCCCGGCCGAGCGCAGCCGCAGCTACGAGCTTTCACCCGAGCTGCGGCGCGGGGTGAGCGCGGCCGAGGTGCGCGCCCAGCAGCGGCGGCTCGATGCCGCGCTGGGGGCGCTGCCCGGGCATACGCCGGGCGTGGCCGAGGCCTATGTCCTCACCGTCGCGCTCGACAGCGATCCCGTCTTCGCCCGCGAGGCGCGCGAGGCGGCGCGGGTGCTGGCCGCGCGCTACGGGGCCGGCGCGCGCACCCTGACCCTTGCCGGGCCCGACGGCACCCGCGACGATGCGCCCCACGGCTCGATCAGCGCGCTGCTGCTGGCGATTGCCCATCTCGGAACGGTGATGGACGGCCGCGAGGACGTGCTGGTGCTCTACACCACCAGCCACGGCAGCGACATCGGGCTGGCCTATCATTACGGCGACACCGGCTATGGCATCCTCTCCCCCCAGCGGCTCAAGGCGGCGCTGGAGGAGGCGGGGATCGCGCGGCGGGTCTTGATCATCTCGGCGTGCTATTCCGGGGTCTTCGTGCCCGTACTCGCCAGCCCCGACACCGCGATCCTCACCGCCGCGGCGAGCACGCGTTCGTCCTTCGGCTGCGTGGCGGAGAACGACTGGACCTTCTACGGCGACGCGCTGATCAACCGCGCGTTGCGTCAGCCTGTCGCACTCGAGGACGCGGCGAGGATGGCGGGGCGCTCGGTCGCGGAATGGGAGACGCGTGCGCGCTTCCTCGCCTCGCTGCCGCAGGTCAGCATCGGCGCGGGCGCGCGGGGCTGGCTGCCGCAGATCGAAGCCGGGATGCCGCGCATCGCCAGCGCCTCGGTGGGCCGTCCGGCCTTCGACGAGGCGGCGCTCAGGGCAGCAGCAAACTAGGCGTCACGCGATCGCGGCGTAGCCGGGATTGACGCCGTGCGAGGGCAATGTATCCAATGGATACATTGAACGACACAAGGATTCGCACATGACCCCCTTCGACGCTCTCAAGGCCCAGCTTTCCGTCGCCGTCCCCTTCGCCGCCCATGTCGGCGTCGCGCTGCAGGAAATCGGCGCGGGCACCGCCACCGCCACGCTCGACCAGTCGCACAGCACCAGCAACCACATCGCCACGCTCCACGCCGGCGCGCTGTTCACGCTGGCCGAAGCCGCCTCGGGCGCGGCAATGGCGGGGATGTTCCTCGAACGCCTCGCGGCCCTGCGCCCCGTCGCGGCGAGCGCGACCATCGACTACGTCAAGCCTGCGCGCGGCGCCGTCACCGCGCGTGCGAGTGTCGACGAGGGCAGGGACACGCTGTTCGCCGCGCTCGATTCCGAGGGCAAGGTGCGCTTCGCCGTCACGGTGCGGATCGAGGATGCCGAGGGCCGCGAAGTCGCGCGCATGACGGTCGACTGGCACGTTGCGGCGCTGGCCCGCGCCGCCTAGACCGGCCGCATGGCGAGACGGGCTGGCTATCATCATGGCGATCTGGCGGCAGCCGCGATCGATGAGGCGCTGCGCCTCGTCGAGAGCGGCGAGGGTGCGGGCTTCAGCTTGCGCGCGCTGGCCGAGCGGCTCGGGGTGGCGCACCGTGCGCTCTACAACCACTTCGCGACCCGCGAGGCGCTGCTCGCCGCCATCGCCGCGCGCGGCTTTGCGCAGCTGGCCGAGGCGCTCGCGCCCGCGCCCGATCCGGCGGCCTTCCTCGGCGCCTATGTCCGCTTCGCCCTTGCCCGGCCGGGGCTCTACGACGTGATGACCAAGCGGTCCTACGAACAGATCAACGCCAGCCCCGATCTGCGCAGCGCGATCGACCGGGTGATCGCCATCGCGCTCGGCGTGCTGGCGGTGCCCGGCACCGACGAGGACACCCGCCGCCGCGCGGTGATGCGGGTGTGGATGCTAGCCCACGGGGGCATCGGGCTGCACCGGGCGGGAATGCTCCGCCTGCGCAGCGACAGCGATTTCGCCGAGGAGATCCTGCACATCGCAGGCCTCGCGCCGATCAAGGAGACACGCCCATGAACCCTGCCGATGCCATGCCGTTTTCGAAGCTCATGGGCGTGACCGTCACCGCCACCTCGGCCGAGGCGGTCGAGGGTGAGATCACCGTGCGCGAGGACCTGTGCACCGCGGGCGGCATCATGCATGGCGGGGCGATCATGGCCTTCGCCGACGCGCTCGGCGCGGTCGGGGCGGTGGCCTGCCTGCCGGAAGGCGCGAAGGGCACGACCACGATCGAGAGCAAGACCAATTTCCTCGGCGCGGCGCCGGTGGGCAGCACGGTCAGGGGCGTGGCAAGGCCGCTCAAGACCGGGCGGCGCATGTCGGTGTGGCAGACCACCATCACCACCGCCGAGGGCAAGGCGGTCGCGGTGGTGATCCAGACCCAGCTGGTGCTCTAGGGCTTCGGCTCCAGGCGGCGGGCGGAGCGGATCTTCACCGGCTTGTCGATCATCTGCCCCTTCATCACCCCTTCGCCGCCCTGCGGATCGCGCGGACTGGCGAGGATCGCGGCGATCACGTCCATCCCTTCGGTGACGTAGCCGAAGGCGGCATAGCCCGCCTGCCATGCCGGGTCCGTCGCGGCGGGATCGGCGTTGAAGCCGGTCTGGTCCTCGACGAGGATGAAGAAATCGCCGTCCGCATCGCCCGGCGCCAGCATCGCCATCGACAGCGCGCCGTGGGTGTGGGTGAGTCCCGTGGCGGTGGTCGGCTCGTGCGCGATCTTGGGCAGGACGCGCTTGGGATCGTTGATCACGCCGGCCTGCACCAGTCCCGAAGGCTGGCGCTCCCCGCCCAGTTCCATCGCGCGGTAGAAGGTCACCCCGTCGAACCGCTTCTCGTCGACATAGCGCAGGAAATTGCCCGCGGTGACCGGCGCGCGTTCGGTTTCGAGCGCGATGGTGACGCGGCCGAGATCGGTCTCGAGCACGACATCGACATGGGCGGCCTCGGGGAAGGGGCGGATGCCGGGGCGCCCCGTGGGGGCGTTGGCGAACTCCGCCGGCGCAGGAGGTGCGGCCTCGGGCGGGCGGGGCAGCTCGAACTTCATCACGACGGTCCGCTGGCAATCGGCGCGCTTCACGGTCTCGCAATTGCGGAAATTGTCGTCCGAGGCGAGGTAGAGAAAGGTCCGCCCCGGTTCCTCGCGCAGGGCCAGCCCCTCGAAATTGTCGAGCCTGAGCGGCGGCGCAAGGAGGGCGAGGGTGCGGCTTGTCCCGTCCGGATCGACCTCGACCACGGCGGCGCGGTTGCCTTGCCCCGGCGTGAAGCTGCGGAACAGGACGAAGCAGGTGCCCTCGGCCTTGCAGGCGGCGTCGGTCGGCACCCCGCCGGAAGCGGCGATGCCTTCGGGCGGGGCAAGGTGGAAGCTTTCGCTGCCCGCATCGGTGATCCGCAGGCAGTTTGGCCGCGCCGGATCGGCCCATTCGCCGCAGGCCAGGAGGCCGCCCTCGTAGGCGGCGAGGGTCTCGATCCCCGCATTGGCCGCGGCCCCGGCGACGAGCGCGGCGGCGCGCGTCTCCTCGCCGGTTGCGGGGCCTTCGAGGTCGGCATAGCGCCAGATGCGATGCTCCTGCTCGAAGGCGACCAGCCATTCGCCCGAGGGCAGCCGGGTCAAGGCTTCCGCATCGCCGCGCTTCTTGGCATCGAGCGTCTTGCCGCCCGCATCGCGCAAGGGGCCGAGCCGCACGCCGTTGACATCGACCAGCCTGATGCCGACCTCGCTAAGACTCATCTCCAGCCAGCGTCCGTCGTCGGCCACCGCGAACAGCGCGCCCTCGTGCCAGTGGAGGCTCGATATGCCGCCGATGTCGGCCTTGTCGGGGGCGATCTCCACCCCGCCGCGAAACACCAGTTCGCCCACTTTCACGTCCGGCTCGCCCTCGGCCAGCGCCACGGTTTCGGTCATCGGCAGGAAGGCATCATCGGCCTGTGCGGCAAGCGGGGCCGGGAGCAGCAGGGCGGCAAGAGCGAGGCCAGTGGCGAGGGGAGCGCGCATCCATGTCATTCGTCCGGGTGTATAGCCGCTTCGACGAAGCGCAAGCGCCGAGGCACCCGTTCAGCCACGGGCAAGGTTTACAGATGTAATCGCCATGACTACAGGTGTAATCATGAGCGAGGGAGACGCCCCGTGAATCCGCCCGACGACAATCCTGCCGACCGCCCCGGCGAACGCATCACCGATGCCGAGCACGCGGTGATGGAAGTGCTGTGGGATCGCCCGCGCCAGACCGCCGCCGAGGTGTGCGAGGAAGTCTGCGGCAATCGCGGCTGGAGCCTTGCGACGGTCAAGACCCTGCTCTCCCGCCTCGTCCAGAAGGGCGCGCTCGCCGCCGAGCCGGACGGGCGGCGCTTCCTCTACACCCCGGTGATCGCGCGCGAGGACTATGTCGAGGGCGAGAGCCGCCGGCTGGTCGATCGCCTGTTCGGCGGGCGCGCGGCCTCGCTGGTGGCGCATCTCGCCGAGACCGAGGCGCTGACCGAGGACGATCTCGCCGAGATCGAGGCCCTGCTGAAGGAGCTGCGGCCATGAGCGCGGTGCTGCTCCAGACGCTGGCCTGGACCGGCGTGCTGATCGCCGTCGTGCTGGTGCTGCGTCGTCCCGTGTCGCGCCATTTCGGCCCCGAGGCGGCCTATGCCCTCTGGGCGCTGCCGCTGCTGCGCCTGATCGTGCCGCCGCTGGTGCTGCCCGCGTGGATGGCGCCCAAGACGGCGCCTGCCGCTGCGCCCGAGTTGCCTGCGCTTCAGGCCGCCGCGCCTGCCGACGCTGTCGTGTGGGAAGCGGTCGCCGCGCCGTCGATACCGCCTGCGCCGGTCGAGCCTGCCGGGTTCGATCTCTTCGCCGCGCTCGCCGCATGGCCCATCGCCGAGACCCTGCTGCTGCTCTGGCTGGGCGGGGCAGGGGTGTTCCTCGCGCTGCGCTTTGCCGCCTATTTCACCTTGCGCGACCAGTTGCTGGCCGAGGGCCGCGAGGTCGGGCGCATCCCGGGCCTGTTCGGCAAGGTGCGCCTGATCGAGACCCCGGCCACCAATGCCCCGCTGGCCATGGGCGTGCTCGATCCGGTGATCGCGCTGCCGCCGGGCTTCCTCGCGCTCCACGACCGCGAGGCGCGCGATCTCGCGCTGGCGCACGAGCTGGCGCATCACCGCGGCGGGGATCTGCTGGTCAACGTGCTGGTGCAGCCGCTCTTCGCGCTGCACTGGTGGAACCCGCTCGGCCGCTATGGCTGGCTGGCGCTGCGGCGCGACCAGGAAGCGGCCTGCGATGCGCGGGTCATGGCCCGCCGCACCGCTCACGAGCGCGCCGCCTATGCCGCGCTCATCGCCCGCTTCGCCGCCGCGCCGGGGACCGCCCACCATGCCGCTCTCACCGCGCCGATGGCGTGTCCGGTGCTGGGCGAGAAGTCGATCATTCACCGCCTGAGGAGTCTGTCCATGTCCGATCTGTCCCCCCGCCGCCGCCTGGCGGGCCGTGCGCTCCTCGGCGCAGGGCTGCTGGCGCTGCCGCTGACCGCGAGCATCACCTATGCCGCGACCGAGAGCGTGCAGGAAGCGCCCGAGCCGCCCGCGCCCCCGGCTCCGCCCGCTCCGCCTGTCCCCCCGTCGCCGCCGCTCGCACCCGAGGCTCCCGAAGCGCCCGAGCCGCCCGAAGCCCCCGAGCCGCCGACGATCGTTATGCTCGAGCGCAAGGGCGAGAGCGGCACCGAAGTCACCGAGCACGTCTGGCGCGATGGCGAGGGCAAGGAACGGCGCGTGCGCATGGTGTTTCGCGACGCCCCCGATGCCAAGGTGCTCTCGCGCCGGCTCGAAGGCGTCCACGCCGCCGACGCGGCCCAGCGCGCCGAGATGCTCGCCGCGCTGCGCACCAGTCTCGCCGAGGCCGACCGTGCGCTTGCCGATCTGCCGCGCATCATCGACGAGGCGATGCTCGAGAGCAATGCCTGGCGCGATGAGGCAGGGCGCCAGCGCGTCGTGGTCAAGCATGGCTGCGCGCCCGGCGGCGAGGAGGTCAGCGAGACCACCGGCAAGGACGGCACCCAAGTCGTCCGCATCTGCCAGCGCCGGATCATGGCCTCGGCCCGCAAGGGCCTCGAGGAAGCGCGCGAGGAGATCGCGCGCGACAAGGATATCCCCGAGGACACCCGCAAGGAGATGCTGCGCCACTTCGACCGCCAGCTCGAGCGCTGGCGCGACAAGGAAGTTTGATCGGGAGGCGGCGCGCGGGCCGGGGCGTTATTTCCGGCCCGCCGCCGCCGTCGCCGCCTTGGGCCGCGCCGGGTAGGCACATCCCCGTCCGAGGCCCCAGCCTTTCAGGAATGCGCGTCTGACCATCCCCGCAGTATAGGCGGCGCGCAGGGCGCGGTCGTTACCGGCCGCGCCCGTCACCTCGCGCAGGATGCCCCGGAAGGGGATCACCGATCCGACCACGCTCTGCCCGATCCGCCCCTCGCTGAGGCGCTTCTCGCCATCGTCCACGGCAATGTCGTAATCGGCGCCCAGCACCGTATCGAGCTCGGCGATCGCGGTGACCAGCGCATTGCACCGACCGAGCCCTGCCGTGGCGTAGGGATCGGCGGCGGCGACCTTGAGCACTTCGGGAATGTCGCGCCCGTCGATGTTGAGATCGCGCAAGGGGGTCTTGGCGACCTCCTCGGCATCGGGTTCGGGCATGACCTGCGCGGCGAGCGGCGCGGCAAGCGCGCCCCAGCCTGCAAGGGCCGCAATGGCGAGAGACAGGGATCGCATCGGGTCAGCCTCCTTCGAAGAAAACGTCGCACGCGTTGTCGTCGCGTGCTTCCAGTCCCAGCCTGAGCGCGGCCATGCGCTGGCGGCTGGTGCCGTGGGTGAAGCTCTCGGGATTGATCGACTGGCCGGCATTGCGCATCAGCGTATCGTCGCCGATCGCGCTGGCGGCTTGCAGACCCTCCTCGAGATCGCCCGGTTCGATAAGCTGGCGGTTCTTGCCCGCCCACATCCCGGCATAGCAATCTGCTTGAAGTTCCATCGCGACCTGCAGCCCGTTGGCCTGCGACGGGTTGCGCTGCTGCGCGGCCCGCACCTGCCGGGCGAGGCCGGTGAGGTTCTGGATGTGGTGCCCGTATTCATGGGCGATCACGTAAAGCCGCGCAAAATCCCCGCCGGTGCCCGCCATCTGGGCGAGCTGGTCGTAGAAGGTCGTGTCGATGTAGATGCCCTTGTCGGCCGGGCAGTAGAACGGCCCCGCCGCCGAGGATGCGCTGCCGCAGCCCTCGGTGCGGACCACGCCGGTGCGGTAGAGGTTGAGGAAGGGCTGTTCGAAGGGAATGCCGGCGCGCGCGAAGCTCGCCTCCCATGTCGCATCGAGGCTGGTGAGCGCATTGCAGGCCTCGGTCGCATAGGCGCTGCTGGTGCAGATCTCCTCCTCCGACAGTTCCCGCCCGCCGCCCGCGCCGCCGCCGGACGGCGCCGACTGCTGCTGGACGCTCTCGACCATGCCGATGGTCTGCATCGGATCGATCCCGAAGACGAGCGCACCGATCAGCGCGATCACCAGCGTCCCGCAGCCGATCCCGCCCGCGCCGATCCCGCCGCCGCCCCCGCCGCCGTCGGCGCTGGAACGGACATTGATCCGCGAGGTGTCGAACGGCCCCAGACGCATGAAAAATTCTCCCCCTGCCGTCCCGTTTCCCAAAGCAATTTGCTGGACAGCCGCGTTTGCCACGGCAAAAGCGAACGCCAATAGCCCGAACGTGCAGGAGATGCGGCGAATGCTCAAGGACAAGCGTGCTCTGGTCACGGGTTCGACCTCGGGCATCGGCCTTGCGATTGCGCGCGCGCTGGCGGCCGAAGGGGCGACGGTGATTCTCAACGGGCTGGGCGATGCCGACACCATCGCCGCCCTGTGCGACGAGCTCGGCGCGACCTACAACGGGGCCGACCTGATGGACCCTGCGGCCATCGCCGCGATGATGGACGAGGTCGGCCCGGTCGACATCCTCGTCAACAATGCCGGGATGCAGCACGTCGCCCCGATCGAGGATTTCCCGGCCGCGAAGTGGGACGCGATCCTTGCGCTCAACCTGTCGGCGGCGTTCCACACCACGCGCCTTGCGGTGCCGGGGATGAAGGCGCGCGGCTGGGGGCGGATCATCAACACCGCGAGCGCCCATTCGCAGGTCGCCTCGCCGTTCAAGAGCGCCTATGTCGCGGCCAAGCACGGGCTGGCCGGCTTCACCAAGACCATCGCGCTGGAACTGGCCACCCACGGCATCACCGCCAACTGCATTTCGCCCGGCTATGTCTGGACCCCGCTGGTCGAGAACCAGATCCCCGACACCATGGCCGCGCGCGGGATGACGCGCGATCAGGTGATGAACGACGTGCTGCTCGCCAAGCAGCCGACCAAGCAGTTCGTCCAGCCCGACGACGTGGCCGCGCTGGCGGTGTTCCTGTGCAGCCCGGCCGCGCGCGGCATCACCGGCGCCAACTATGCGATCGACGGGGGCTGGACCGCCGAATGATCCTGTTCCGGCGGCCCCTGCTGGCACTGCTGCTGGCGAGCCTGATGCTGGCCGGCTGCGCGCGCCCGCCGGCACTCAGCGTGCCGGTCGACGACAGCGCCGAGATCGCCGCGCGGCTCAGGGCCGACATTGCGGCCCTTGCCGACGATGGAATGATGGGCCGCAAGCCGGGCACGGCGGGGGGACGCGCGACCTATTCCTACATCGAGCAGCGCATGGGCGAGGTGGGGCTCGTGTCGGGCACCAACGATCCGGGGTCCTACTGGCGCCTGCCGGTCGACCTGCTCGAGACCGAGCCGCAGAGCGCGCAGCTGGTGCTGGCGCAGGGTCGGCGTCGGGTGGTGGTGCCCGAGAGCGACGCGGCGGTCTACACCCCGCGTCGCCGCGCGCTCGCGATCGGCGGACCGGGCACCGGCGTGCCGGTGGTCTTCGTCGGCTATGGCGACGGGTCGGTGCTCGGCGATGCGCTGGCGGGCGCGGTGGCGGTGATGCTCGCCGATCCGGGGCGCGACGGCGCGCGGCGCGATGCCCTGTTCCGCCAGCGCGCGACAGCGGTGCTGACCGTCGTGCCGGATGCCGAGGAACTCGCGCGGGTGCGCCGTCAGGAGGAACGCCCGCGGCTCCAGCTCGCCAGCGACGAGAAGGACCATCTCGCCGCCTACATCACCGACAAGGCCTTTGCCGACCTCATCGGCGCACGGCGCTGGAAGGCCCTGCGCACCGAGGCCGAGGACGGCGCCTTCGCCCCGCTCGAGCTCAATCTATCGGTCAGTCTCGAGGCGACCTCCGACCGGCGCGAGTTCCCGAGCCAGAACATCATCGGCAGGATCCCCGGCAGCGTGCCGGGTTCGGGCGCGGTGCTGCTGCTGGCGCATTGGGACCATCTCGGCGAATGCGGCGCCCCTTCAGCGGCGGACCGGATTTGCAACGGCGCGGCCGACAATGCCAGTGGCATCGCCATGCTGCTCGAACTGGCACGGCGCCTCAAGGCCGGGCCGCCGATGGCGCGCGACATCTACTTCCTCGCCACCACCGCCGAGGAGCCCGGGCTGCTCGGCGCATTGTCCTTCGTGCGCGATCCGCCGATGCCGCTCGGCAGCATCGTCGCCGCCTTCAATCTCGACATGATGGCCGTTGCCCCGGCGGGCAGCCCGGTCGGCTTCATCGGGCGCGGGCAGAACCCGGCGCTCGATGCCGCAATCCTCGAGGCGGTGGCGGCGAGCGGACGGCGCATCGGCGACCAGGCGCTCGCCGACGGCTTCCTGCAAAGGCAGGACGGCTGGGCGCTGGTGCAGGCCGGGGTGCCGGCGGTGCTGCTTTCGGGGACCTACGGCAGCCGCGCTGTGCTCGATCCCTTCCTCGTCGCCCGCTACCACAAGCCGGGCGACGAGACGGACGCGATCGAGCTTGGCGGGGCGATCGAGGACCTGCTGCTCCACGAGGCACTGGTCCGCCGGATCGCCGATCCCGCGCGCTATCCGGCACCCGTTCCCGCGCGGCCCTAGCGCTGCGCGGCAACTGCGGTTACATGGGCCGCCACGATTCTCCCGCCAGAGGAGAACCCTCTCTGATCAGGAAGTGGCGCTCATGGATATCCCGCTCGGCTTGACCTTCGACGACGTGCTGCTCCGCCCCGCGGAAAGCAGCGTGCTGCCGAGCATGGCGGATACCTCGACCCGGCTGACGCGCGACATCCGGCTGAACATCCCCGTCCTCTCGGCGGCGATGGACACCGTGACCGAGGCCGACATGGCGATCGCTATGGCGCAGCTGGGCGGCATCGGTGTGCTCCACCGCAATCTCGACATCGAGGCGCAGTGCGCCGCCGTGCGCGCGGTCAAGCGCTACGAGAGCGGGATGGTGGTGAACCCGATCACGATCCAGCCTGATGCGACGCTGGGCGAGGCGCAGGCGCTGATGCAGGCGCACCGGATCAGCGGCATCCCCGTCACCGACGCGGCCGGCAAGCTGGTCGGAATCCTCACCAACCGCGACGTGCGCTTTGCCGAGAACCCGCTCCAGCCGGTGCGCGAGCTGATGACCACCGAGAACCTCGCCACCGTGCCCCTCGGCACCGGGCAGGAGGAGGCGCGCCGCCTGCTCCATGCCCGCCGGATCGAGAAGCTGCTGGTGGTCGACGAGGCCTATCGCTGCATCGGCCTGATCACGGTGAAGGACATCGAGAAGGCGGTGAACTACCCCCACGCGACCAAGGACGGCGCGGGCCGGCTGCGCGTTGCCGCCGCCACGACCGTGGGCGACGCGGGCTTCGCCCGCACCGAGGCGCTGGTCGATGCCGAGGTCGACGTCATCGTGATCGACACCGCCCACGGCCACAACATCGAGGTCGCCCGCGCGGTCGAACGCGTGAAGAAGCTCTCGAACGCGGTGCAGGTCGTCGCGGGCAATGTCGCCACCGCCGAGGCGACCCGCGCGCTGGTCGATGCCGGGGCGGACGCGGTCAAGGTCGGGATCGGCCCGGGTTCGATCTGCACCACCCGCGTCGTCGCCGGCGTCGGCGTGCCGCAATTGACCGCGATCATGGAGAGCGCCGCCGAGGCCGCCAAGTCGGGCGTGCCGGTGATCGCCGATGGCGGCCTGCGCACCTCGGGCGATGCCGCCAAGGCGCTGGCGGCAGGGGCCTCCAGCGTGATGATCGGATCGATGCTCGCCGGCACGGCCGAAAGCCCGGGCGAGGTGTTCCTCTACCAGGGCCGCTCCTACAAGGCGTACCGCGGCATGGGGAGCGTCGGCGCGATGGCGCGCGGCTCGGCCGACCGCTATTTCCAGCAGGACGTCAGCGCAATGAAGCTCGTCCCCGAGGGGATTGAGGGTCAGGTGCCGTTCAAGGGCCCCGCCGCCGACGTCGTTCACCAGCTCGTTGGCGGGATCAAGGCGGCGATGGGCTATACCGGCTCGGCCACGATCGGCGACCTCCAGGCCCGCGCGCAGTTCGTGCGGATCACCAACGCCGGGCTTTCCGAAAGCCACGTCCACGATGTCGCGATCACCCGCGAGGCCCCCAATTATCCGACGCGCTGAGGTGGGGGCGTGACCCCCGCCGCGCGTGTCCAGGCGGCGATCGAGGTGCTCGATGCGATCATTGCCGCCGCGCGCAGCAAGGGCGCGCCTGCCGACCGGCTGATCGCCGACTATTTCCGCGCGCGCCGCTATGCGGGCTCCAAGGACCGCCGCGCGGTGCGCGATCTGGTCTATCGCGCCATCCGTCTATGCGGGCCGGTGCCTGCTAGCGGCCGGGCGGCGATGTTGGCGGTGGCGGGGCAGGACGCCGCGGTGGCCGCGCTGTTCGACGGTTCCTCCCACGGCCCTGCACCGCGTGGGGAGGGCGAGAAAGCGGCCAATACGGGCCTCGCCCCCAAGTGGCTCGCCGCCGCATTGCGCGCCTCGGGGCTGGGCGGGCGGGAGATTGCCGCGCTGCTCGACCGCGCGCCGCTCGATTTGCGGGTCAATGCGCTCAAGGCCGACCGCGAAGGATTGTCGCTCCCCGAACCGGGCGAACCCCTCGCCAGTGCACAGGGCCTGCGCTTCGCCTCGGGCACGCCGGTCGAGCAGTGGGAGGCCTATGATCAGGGCCTTGTCGAGATCCAGGACCTCGGCAGCCAGCTGATCGTCGAGGCGCTGCCTGTCTCCCCCGGCGACACCATCATCGACCTGTGCGCAGGCGGCGGGGGCAAGACGCTTGCGCTCGCCGCCCGCCTCGGCAACGGGGGGAGCCTCGTCGCCGCCGACACCGACAAGCGCCGCCTCGGCAATCTCGCCCCCCGCGCCGCGCGCGCCGGGGCGGCGGTTGACCACACCGTGCTGCTCGATCCGGGCCGCGAGATGCGCGCACTCCAACCCTTCGCGGGCAAGGCCGATCACGTGCTGGTCGACGCGCCCTGTTCGGGCAGCGGGACATGGCGCCGCAGCCCGGAGGGACGCTGGCGGCTCGACCCGCCGGAACTCGCCCGGCTCAATGCCTTGCAGGATCACGTCCTGGACGTGGCGGAGCAGCTCGTGCGGCCCGGCGGCAGCATTGCCTTCGTCACCTGCTCGGTGCTCGATGCCGAAGGGCCCGACCGCATCGCCGCGTTCCTCGCGCGCTATCCCGGCTGGAGAGCCGAGCCCCTAGCGCTTCCGCTCGGCGCGCCGCGGGGGGCAGGGATCCGGCTCGAACCGCTCCGCGACGGCACGGACGGTTTTTTCGTCGCGTGCTTGCGTTCACCATGATAGCTTCGCATGATATGCAAGAGCCTGCCGGTTCCCGGACTCACGCCCTGAAGGAGCTCCTGATGCGTTTCGCAGCCCCTGCCGTCGCTCTCTCGCTGTGTCTTGCGATTACCGCGAGCATCACCAGCGCAGGCGCTGTCGGAAAGCCCGATCCGCGCGCGGCGGCGCTGATCGCGCAGGGGCAGGCGGCACTGACCGCGGGCGAGACCCAGGCGGCCGTCGACGCCTTCGAGGCCGCGCTGGCAGTCGATCCGGGCTACACGCCGATCTTCATCGACCTCGCCGAAGCCGCGCGCCAGAGCGGGCTGCAGGGCAAGGCGATCCGCTATTACCGCGAGGCGCTGGAGCGCGATCCGGGCAACTTCGCCGCGATCTCGGGCGAGGGCGCGGCGCTGGTCGAGAAGGGCGCGGTCGAGAAGGCCAAGCGCAACCTCGCCAAGCTGCAATCGCTGTGCGGCGACCAGTGCCCCGAGACGGTGGCGCTGCAGAGCACTATCGCGCGCGGCGTTCCGGCGCGTCTGGCGGTCGAGAGCAAGGCCGACGGCGGGCCGACCTCGAACTGACCGCTCAGATCAGGTCCCTGAACTCCGCCAGCACCGCCTCGTAGACCGCCCGCTTGAAGGGCACGATCACCTCGGGCAGCAGGCCCGGATCGATCCAGCGCCATGCATTGAATTCGGGCGGATGGTGCGCCTCGAGGTTCACGTCGGCGTCCTCGCCGAGGAAGCGCCCGAGGAACCAGTGCTGCGCCTGCCCCCGATATTTCCCCTTCCACACCTTGCCCAGCAGCTCGGGCGGAAGGTCGTAGGCGATCGGGCGCGAGGCGGGGGCGATGACTTCGACCAGATGCGCGCCGATCCCGGTCTCCTCCTCGAGCTCGCGCAGCGCGGCGGCGCGGATGTCCTCGCCCTTGTCGATCCCACCCTGCGGCATCTGCCAGTAGCCGTGCGCGGTGGGGTCGATGCGCTGGCCGACGAAGACGAGGCCCTCGGCATTCACCAGCATGAAGCCCGCGCAGGGGCGGTAGGGGAGAGTTTCGGGATCGATCATGCGGGGTTCTCCAGCATGAAGCGCATCGCGGCGATCACGCGTTCGAGGTCCTTCTGGGTGCTCGGCACCATCTGCCTGAGGTTGGTGAAGGAGTGGGTGACTCCGCGCATCTCGATGAACACCACGTCGCGCCCGGCATCGACCAGCGCGCGGGCATAGGCGCGGCCCGAATCGCGGATCGGATCGAGGCTGGCGGTGACGACGATGGTGGGCGGGGCGTTGCTGTGATCGGCAAGGATCGGGAACCCGCGCGGGTCGGCGCGGTCGGCGCCATAGGCCGCATCGAAGAAGCCCATCGTGTCGGCGGTGAGCAGGAAGCCTTCCGAGAAGACCGCCATGCTCGCCGAGCCGATGGCGTCCTCGACCAGCGGGAAGATCGGGACTTGCAGGATCACCGGCACGGCGGCGGGTTCGGCACCCAGCATCTGGCTGACGACCACCGTGGCATTGCCCCCGGCACTGTCGCCGATGGTGACGATGCCGCTGGCGGTCAGCCCGAGCTCGGCGGGGCTGGAGGCCACCCAGCGCGTCGCCGCCTCGCAATCGAGGATCGCGGCTGGGAAGGGCGCCTCGGGCGCGCGGGCATAGTGCACCGCGACCAGCGGCAGATCCATCAGCGCGGCGATCTCGGTGCACAGGGCATGGTGCGTGTCGAGATCGCCGATCACGAAGCCGCCGCCATGGTAGAAGACGATCACCGGCGTCGGCCCTTCGCGGGTCCCGCGCGCGTCGTAGAGCCTCAGCGGGATTTCCCCCGCCGGGCCGGGGCAGGCGAGGTCGCGGATCACGGCGAGGTCGCGCGCCGGGCGGTCGGCGAGGTTGTGCATCGCCACGTATGACGCACGCGCCTCCTCGAGGGTCATGTCGGCGAGCTTGGGCCCGTTCACCTGCGCCATCATGTCGAGGAAGGCCTTCATGTCGGGGCGGATGTAGGGCGCGTCGGTCATCGTGGTTCTCTCCCTTGGTCTTGGGGCGATGCGATAGGCGAGGGCGGGGCCGATTTCCACTCGCTAGATTGCAGGCGCCGCGCTAGCCAGCGAAGTCATGGACAATCTGACACATAGCCTTGTCGGCGCGGTGCTGGGGCAGGCGGGGCTGAAGCGCACCACGGGGCTCGCCATGCCTGCGCTGGTCATCGGCGCGAACCTGCCGGATGTGGACGCAGCGTGCTTCTTCTGGCTCGAGGGCACCGAGCACCTCGCCTTCCGCCGCGGCATCACCCACGGCCCGCCCGCGCTGGTGCTGCTGCCCCTGATGCTGGCGGGGCTGCTGTGGGGCTGGGACCGCTGGCAAACGAAACGCGGGGCGCGGCCCGAGGCGCGGCTGCCGGTGCGCTTCGGGTGGCTTTACGCGATGGCCTTCATCGGCTGTCTGAGCCACCCCTTCTTCGACTGGCTCAACGTCTACGGCATCCGGCTGCTGGAGCCGTTTTCCTCGCAATGGTTCTACGGCGACACCCTGTTCATCATCGACCCGTGGCTGTGGGCGCTGCTGATCGGCAGCGTGTGGTGGTCGCGGCGGCGGGAGAAGGCGGGTGGTAATTGGGCGCGCGCGGGACAGCTCGGCGTAGCGGCGATGCTGGCCTATGTCGGGGTGAATGGGGCGATCTCCCACGCAGCGCGCGATCAGGTAGGCCGCCAGTTCTCGGATGGTCACCATAACGCCCCCGTGATTGCGAGCCCCGTTCCGCTCGCGTTCTGGGAGAGGGAGACGATCCGCACGGCGCTCGCTGGCGGGGAGCCTCCCAGCGTCGGGCCGGTCTATCGCTTTGGTCGCTGGACACCCACTGAAGGCCTTCGCGGCGAAGTCGCGCAAGGTGAGGCGCCTTGCGCGTGGCCCGACTTCACCGCCCTCCGCCGCACAAATTCCCAGCTCGACGCCTTCCTGTTTTGGTCGCGCGCGCCCTTTGCGACCCGTGCGCCGGACGGCTCGGTGATCCTCTACGACGCCCGCTTCTACGATCCGCGCGCGCGGGACCGGTTCTCGGTCGCGCTGCCGGATGTGAAATGCGAGGAACTTCCCAGCCCCTAATTCGTCATTGCGAGGCGACAAAGTCGCCGCGGCAATCCAAGGCGGAACCGTGAGGTCATGGATTGCTTCGTCGCCTCCGGCTCCTCGCAATGACGAGAGTAATTCAGCTTCTTATGCTCCAAACCCAAATCATCTGGCTGCGCCGCGACCTGCGCCTTGCCGATAACCCCGCGCTCTACCACGCCGCCAAGGCTGGCCCCGTCATCGCGGTCTTTGTCCTCGACGACGAAAGCCCCAGGCACCACGCCTATGGCGGCGCCTCGCGATGGTGGCTGCATCATTCCCTGTCGAGCCTGGCAAAGTCCCTTGAGGCAAGGGGCAACAGGCTGATCCTGCGGCGGGGGGAAGCGGTGGCTGAGCTGACCAGGCTGGCGGTCGAAACCGGCGCGCGCACCATCCACGCCAATTGCCATTATGAACCCTGGTGGCTCAATGCCGAGCGCAAGCTTGCCAAGAGCCTCGACCTGCAACTCCACCACGGCAATTACCTTATGCCCCCCGGCTCCATCACAACCGGCACCGGCGGGCAGTACAAGATCTACACCCCCTTCAGCCGCGCCGTGCGGGCCGAATTCCCGCCGCGCCCCGAACTCCCCGCGCCCGAAAAGCTGGAAGCCCCCGCCAGCTGCCCCGCCTCGGACGATCTCGCCGCGTGGAACCTGCTCCCCACCAAGCCCGACTGGGCCGGCGGAATGCGCGCTTTCTGGGAGGTCGGCGAGGCGGCGGCGCACCGGCGCCTCGAAGCATGGGAAGCCGATGTCGACGACTACGACGACAAGCGGAACCTGCCGAGCCTCGACAAGGTCTCGCACCTCTCGCCGCATCTGCATTTCGGCGAGATCTCGCCGATCCAGATCTGGCACCGCTTCAAGGACCGCTCATCTGTCGGCTGGCGCACCTTCGAGGGCGAGCTGATCTGGCGCGACTATTCCGCCAATGCGGTGCTGCAATTCCCCGCCTATGCCACGAAGAACTACCGCGAGGATTTCGACCGCTTCCCGTGGCGCGATCCGGCCACCGACGAAGCCGCTGCGCGCGATCTCAAGGCATGGCAGCAGGGCCGCACCGGCTACCCGATCGTCGATGCCGGGATGCGCCAGCTGTGGCAGACCGGGTGGATGCACAACCGCGTGCGGATGATCACCGCGAGCTTCCTCATCAAGCACCTGCTGATCGACTGGCGCGAAGGGGAAAAGTGGTTCTGGGACTGCCTTTGCGATGCCGACTACGCCTCCAACGCCACCAACTGGCAGTGGACGGCGGGTACGGGGGTGGACAGCAACATGTTCAGCCGGATCATGGCCCCGCTCTCGCAGTCGGAGAAGTTCGACGCGGCGCGCTACATCCGCACCTGGGTGCCCGAACTGAAAGGCATCGACGAACCCTACGTCCACGATCCCGAGGAGTTCGGCCGCAGGCCCGCAGGCTATCCGCGCAAGATCGTCCCCCACAAGGCCGCGCGCGAGCGGGCGCTGGCGGCGCTCAGGACGATCAAATCGGCATAGCCAAGGCTTGCTCCGGCGGTCTTCGCAGGCCTATGCACCCGCAACGACACAAGACGAGAGGGTGACATCATGGGGTTGAAACACGGCATCCTGGCGGGTGCGGCATGGGCGCTGGCGCTTGGGGGCATCATGCCGCTCCACGCGCAAGCGGAGCGGCAGGCGCCGGCGCTGGCAGTGCCGCCGCAATATCCCGAAAAACCCGCCGCACGGCTGACCCAGCCTCCTGCGCGCGATCAGGCCGAACTCCAGGTGCTGTTCTGGACCGATGCCCAGCGGGTCGAACGGTTCCGGGCGATGGAGCAGTGGTTCGCCGGCCACGAGGTTCCCGCCGCCGCCACCCCGCGCGCGCTTCCCAAGGGCAAGGCGCTCTCGGCCGGATTGCAGGCCGAGATCGCCGCGCTGATGAAATCCACCGGCACCGCCGGGGTGATGGTGCTGGTCGATGGCAAGGTGGTGCACGAGGAATATGGTCTCGGGCTGGGGCCAAAGGACCGCTGGACCAGCTTCTCGGTCGCCAAGAGCTTCACCTCGACCCTGCTCGGCGCGGCGGTGAAGGACGGGCACATCGCCAGCCTCGATGATCCGGTGACGAAGTATATCCCGGGCCTTGCCGGGTCGGCCTATGAAGGCGTGACGGTGAAGCAGCTCGCCACCATGACGAGCGGGGTGAAGTGGAACGAGGACTACACCGATCCCAAGTCCGACGTGGCCCAGATGAACCGCTTCGTGGTCGAGTATGGACCCGAGGCGATCGTCGCCCAGATGAAGGCTCTGCCGCGCGAGGCGGAGCCGGGGGCGAAGTGGGTCTACAAGACTGGCGAGACCAATCTCATCGGCCTGCTGGTAGAGAATGCGGTGGGCAAGCCGCTCGCCGAATATGCCAAGGCCAAGATCGTCGATCCGGCGGGCTTTGCCGGCGACCTGTTCTGGATGGTCGATCCGCGCGGCGGGAACATCGGCGGGTGCTGTCTGTCCATCACGCTGGCGGACTATGCCCGCATGGGCCAGTTTGCGCTCGAGGGCGGCAAGGGCGCGGTGCCCGAGGGCTGGTTCGCCGAGGCGACGGACAGCGCGGTCGATTTCGGCGACAGCGGCTTCGGCTATGGCTACCAGTGGTGGACCTACCCGCAGGGCACCTATGGTGCGCAGGGGATCTTCGGGCAGGGGATCACGATCTTCCCCGACAAGAAGGTGGTCTTCGCCTATGTCGGCAACTGGGCACAGGCGAGCGGCGGCCCGATGCGGGGCCAGTTCCTCGATCTGAGCCGCAAGGTCGCCGCCGAGGTCAAATAGACCTCGCGGCGCGCCTGCCTCGCCTCAGATCACCTGCCGGTACACCCCGACATTGCTGTAACGCTGCAGGATGTTGTCGTGCACGATCGGGCTCAGCAGCTCCGAGAAGGCGCATCCCACGATGCAGTTGTCCCACCACACCACCTCGGCCTGGAGCGATTCGAGGCCGGGCAGGGTCAGCCAGCACATCTGGCCTTCGTGCATGCGGTTGATCGAGGCGGCCGAGAAGCCCGAGATCGACAGGTCGTGGACCACGCTCTGGAAGGCGCGGCCCCCCGAGGCGCGCAGCGTCGCGGGGATCGTCAGCCGCGTGCGCGGGCTGCAACGGTCTTCCTGCGCGGCGGCGCGATAGGGATCAGAATTCAGCGGCATCGCTGTCTACCTTGAAATCGAAGCCTGCGGTCTCACGGGGGCGGATTGGTCCGCCCGCAGGTTTGCGCCCGCGAGCCTTAAGGGCAGGTTTGCGAAGAAGGTAAACGGCCCGGCAACCTTGCCTTGCGCCGGTCAGCCGATGCGTTCGCGGTGCAGCCCGTCGTAGCCTTGCGCGAGGAGCGCCACGATCCGGTCGGCCACAACCTCGGGTGCCTTGACCGTCTCGGGATCCTCGCCCGGATAGGCGCGCGCGCGCATCTCGGTGCGGGTCGCGCCGGGATCGATGATCGCGACGCGCAAGGGCGAGAGGCGCTCGACCTCGGCGGCGTAGGTCGCCAGCAGGTTCTCGAAGGCGGCTTTGGTCGCGCTGTAGGCACCCCAATAGGGCCGCGGGTTGGCGCCGACCGAGCTGGTGAGGCCGATGATCCGCCCCGCCGCCGCACGGCGAAGCAGCGGGTCGAACCCGGCGATCAGTGCCTGGGTCGCCACGACATTCGTGAGCAGCGCCTGGTTGAACTGCTTGGGCTCCATCTGCGAGGCCGGGGTCAGTTCGGGCAGGTAGGCCGCGGCAAGCACCATGATGTCGAGCGTCTGCCAGCGCCCCGCGATCGCGCCCGCGAGGCGGGTGACGGCGTCGGGCTCGGTCAGGTCGATCGGCGCGATGGTCGAGGTGCCGCCAAGTCCGTGGATCTCGTCCTCCACCGCCTCCAGCGCCTTGACCTTGCGCGCCACGAGAATGACGTGCGCGCCCGCCGCGGCGAGCGCCTTGGCGGTGGCGGCACCGATGCCGCGGCTGGCACCGGTGACGAGCGCGGTCTGGCCGGAAAGCGGCTTGGCGGTGGTATCGGTCATGGCGTGTCAGGCGGCCTTGGGGTCAGCGAAAGGAAGCTGGGCGCTCTTTGCCTCGGCTAGCGCGAGGTCGGTGAGCGAGGTCGGATATTCGCCCGTGAAGCAGGCGTCGCAGAACTGCGGGCAGGCCTTGTCGCGTTTCTCCTTGCCGACCGCGCGGTAGAGCCCGTCGATCGAGATGAAGGCGAGGCTGTCGGCCTTGATGAACTCCCGCATCGGCTCGAGGTCCATGCGCGCGGCGAGAAGCTTGGAGCGTTCGGGCGTGTCGACCCCGTAGAAGCAGGAATGGGCCGTGGGGGGGCTGGCGACGCGGAAGTGCACTTCCTTGGCGCCCGCCTCGCGCATCATTTCCACGATCTTGAGGCTGGTGGTGCCGCGCACGATCGAATCGTCGATCAGCACGATCCGCTTGCCCTCGACGAGCGCGCGGTTGGCGTTGTGCTTGCGCTTGACGCTGGAATGGCGCGCGCCGTCGCCCGGCTGGATGAAGGTGCGCCCGACATAGTGCGAGCGGATGATGCCGAGCTCGAACGGCAGGCCGGATTGCTGGGCAAAGCCGATCGCCGCGGGCACGCCGCTGTCGGGCACGGGCACGACGAGATCGGCCTCGCACGGCGCCTCGATGGCGAGCTGTGTGCCGATGGCCTTGCGCGCCTCGTAGACCGAGCGGCCGGCGAAGACGCTATCGGGGCGGCTGAAATAGACGTGTTCGAAGATGCAGGGCCGCGGGGCCGGGCTGCCGAAGGGGCGGACCGAGCGGACCTCGCCGGCGAAGTCGACCAGCACCAGCTCGCCCGGCTCGACTTCGCGGATCAACTCGGCACCGACGACGTCGAAGGCGACGGTTTCAGAGGCGAACAGGATCGCACCGCCGTTCTCGGGGCCCATCCGGCCCATCACCAGCGGCCGGATGCCGAGCGGGTCGCGGCAGGCGATCATGCCCTCGGGCGTCATGACGATGAGCGCATAGGCGCCCTCGACCAGCCGCAGCGCGTCCACCAGCCGGTCGGCGATGGTGGGATAGCGCGAGGTTGCGACGAGGTGGATGATCACCTCGGTGTCGGAGGTCGACTGGAAGATCGAGCCCTTGCTGACGAGGTCCGCCCGCAACGCCATCGCGTTCGAGATGTTGCCGTTGTGCGCCACGGCGAAGCCGCCGCTGGCGAGATCGGCATAGAGCGGCTGGACGTTCCTGAGGCCCGAGCCACCGGTGGTCGAATAGCGCACGTGGCCGGCCGCCATGTGGCCGGGCAAGGCGGCGATCGCCTCGGAGGAGGAGAAGTTCTCGGCGACATGGCCGAGGCCGCGGCTGGCGTAGAATTCCTGCCCGTCGAAGCTTACGATTCCTGCCGCTTCCTGCCCGCGGTGCTGAAGCGCGTGGAGCCCGAGCGCGGTGGTGGCGGCGGCGTCGTTGGCGCGGATCGCGCCGAAGATTCCGCATTCCTCCCGCAGCTTGTCGCCATCGGCATCGAGGAAGGGGTGGGTCACATTGAGCGGTGTCGTCGGCATCACCAGACTATTCCCGGAAAGTTGGCCCCTGCGGTGCACCGCCCCAATGGCGATGTGACGGATCAATTACAAGGGCAAGCAGGTCTCGCGTGCCCGCCTTTTTGCCGACCGAAGTGTGACAGGCGGTCGCGGGCGGCGCTATTGCGGGGGCGGCATTGCCGCACTACAGGCGGCATTCAGCCAACAACGGGCACCTCCTAGCACCCATGCTCTCCCCCTTCGAATGGATGATCGCCAAGCGTTACCTCTGGCCCGGCAAGGGGGAGGCCTTCATCGCGCTTGTCGCCGGCATCTCGGTGGGCGTGGTGGCGCTCTCCGTCGCGCTGCTGGTGGTGGTGATGAGCGTGATGAACGGCTTTCGCGGGGAGCTGCTCGACAAGATCACGGGCCTCAACGGCCATGCCGTGGTGCAGGCCTATGGCGGCCGGCTGGAGAACTGGCAGAGCGTGCTCGCCAATCTCGAGAAGACCGAAGGCGTCGTCGAAGCCTCGCCGATAATCGAAAAGCCGCTGCTGGTGAGCTTCAACGGCAACGTCGAGGCGATCTTCCTGCGCGGCCAGTCCGACAAGGACATCGCCGGGCTGGGCGAGAAGGTGCTGCTCGGCGACATCCGCACGCTCGGCAGGGGATCGGGCAAGGTCGCGATCGGCAGCCGGCTGGCGCAGAACCTCGGCATCCGTGTCGGCGACACGATCACGATCATCAATCCCGCGGGCCGCTCCACCCCCTTCGGCACCACAATCCGCCAGGTGCCCTACGAGGTCGGCGCGATCTTCGAGGTCGGCATCTTCACCTTCGACGAGAAGTTCGTGATGCTCCCGCTCGCCGATGCGCAGCAGCTTCTGCTGATGGGAGATTCGGTGGCGCAGATCGAGGTCACCGTGACCGATCCCGACCGCGTCGGCGAGATCCTCGCCCCCGTCGCCGAGCGGCTGACGGGCCGCGCGGTGATCGCCGACTGGAAGACGATGAACTCGGCGCTGTTCGAGGCCTTGCAGGTCGAGCGCGTGGCGATGTTCTTCGCGCTCAGCTTCATGGTGCTGGTCGCTGCCTTCAACATCCTCTCGAGCCTCGTCATGCTGGTGCGCGCCAAGACCCGCGACATCGCGATCATGCGCACGATGGGCGCGACGCGGCGGTCCCTGCTCAAGATCTTCGTCACCACCGGCACCACGGTGGGCGCGATCGGGACGATGGCGGGCCTTCTGCTCGGCGCGGTGGTGCTGTTCTTCCGCGAACCGATCGTCGATTTCATCGCCTTCGCCACCGGACAGGAGATCTGGGATCCCCAGGTGCGCTTCCTCTCCACGCTGCCCTCGCGCACCGATCCGTGGGAGGTGTTCGGGATCGTGATGCTGGCGCTGACGATGAGCTTCCTCGCCACGCTCTACCCGGCCTTCAAGGCGGCCAATACCGATCCCGTGCAGGTGCTGCGTTATGAATAGTGGGCCGATCGTCAGCCTTCAGGGCCTGAGACGTTCCTTCGAACAGGGCGGACAACGCATCGACGTGCTGCGCGGGGTCGATCTGGCGATCATGCCGGGCGAGATCGTCGCGCTGCTAGGGCCTTCGGGTTCGGGCAAGTCGACCATGCTTCAGGCGATCGGGCTGCTCGAGGGCGGGTTCGAGGGTTCGATCACCATTGCCGGCCAGCAGGCCGAGCACCTCGCCGGGGATGCGCGCACGCAGCTTCGGCGCGAGCATCTCGGCTTTGTCTACCAGTTCCACCATCTCCTGCCCGATTTCGACGCGCGCGAGAACGTGGTGATGCCGCAGATGATCCTCGGCACGCCCCGCTCGGAGGCGGAGGCGCGGGCGGACAGCCTGCTGTCGAGCCTCGGCCTTGGCGCCCGCCTGACCCACCGTCCGAGCCAGCTCTCGGGCGGGGAGCAGCAGCGCGTCGCGGTCGCGCGCGCGCTCGCCAACCGGCCGACCCTGGTGCTGGCCGACGAGCCTACCGGCAATCTCGACGAGCATACCTCGGATGCGGTGCTCGCCCAGTTCCTCGAGCTTGTGCGGGGCGAGGGCAGCGCCGCGCTGGTCGCCACGCACAACGAACGCCTCGCGGCGCGGATGGATCGCGTGGTGCGGCTGAAGGACGGCGTGCTGATCTAGGATAGGTCGCCGAGGTCCCTCACAACGCAGGATGGCGCGAGAGGAGACCACAGGAATGTCAGACCACCCCAGCACTTTCGGCAGCGAAACCAATCCTTCGGGCGAACACGCCTGGGACGACCGCGCGCGGATCGTGTCCGCCGACCAGAGCGACAGGCTCGACGGCGGAGGCGTACCGCTGCTGCGCGGGACCTTCGCCGAGATGATCCGCCGCATCTCCCTGCTCGCCGAGGAGGACCGTGCCGGCTATGTCATCGAGAAGGCCGGCGACCGCACCTACAGCGCCGAGGAAGCGATGGCGCTTGCCAGCCGCCCCGATTTTCCCGCACAAGACCCCGGTTGATCCAACCAGCGGGGGCTGCATGACCACGATTGCCGATTTCACCGTCACCACCAACCGGGGCGAGACGCTCGATCTCGCGGACAAGCTCGGCACAGTGCTGCTGGTGGTCAATACCGCCAGCAAGTGCGGCTTCACCCCGCAATATGACGGGCTGGAGAAGCTCTACCAGACCTACAAGGACCGCGGCTTCGAGGTGCTCGGCTTCCCCTGCAACCAGTTCGGCGCGCAGGAGCCGGGCAATGCCGACGAGATCGCCGAGTTCTGCAAGGTCAATTTTGGCGTCACCTTCCCGCTGATGGCCAAGATCGACGTCAACGGCGCCAATGCCTCGCCGCTCTACGATTGGATGAAGTCGGAGAAGAAGGGGCTGATGGGCTCGACCTCGATCAAGTGGAACTTCACCAAGTTTCTGATCGGCCGCGACGGCAAGGTGGTGAAGCGTTACGGCCCGACCGACACGCCCGCGGCGATCGCCAGAGACATCGAGGCGCTGCTCTAGCCGACTTTCCTGTGGAAGCGCCTCTTGGCGCTGACGGGCCATGTGCGCATATTCGCGCCCATGCCCTTTGCCCCCTTCGTTCCCCTGCGCGTGATGTCGTCCTATTCGATGCTCGAAGGGGCGATCGACCCGAAGGAAATCGCCAAGCTGGCCAAGGAGCGCGGCTTTCCGGCGATCGCGATCTGCGACCGCAACGGGCTCTACGGCATCATGGCCTTCGCTGCGGCGTGCAAGGGTGAGGGCGTGCAGCCGATCATCGGCGCCTTGCTGGGCGTCGCGCGGGACGAGACCCGCGGGGTGGTCGACTACCTGCCGCTCTTCGCACAGGACGATGCGGGCTACGACAACCTGTGCCATCTCGTCTCGGCAGCGCATCTCGATCGTCCGCTGGAGCGCGATCCGCACGTTACCCTCGCCGATCTGGAGGGCCGCACCGATGGCTTGATCGCGCTCACCGGCGCGGGCGAGGGGGGACTGACGCGGCTACTCGCCGAGGGGCAGCAGGAGGCCGCCGAGCGTCTGGCCGAGCGGCTGGAGGCGCTGTTCCCCGGGCGCCTCTACATCGAACTGGCGCGCACGGGCGATCCGGTCTGCGAGCGGGCCGAGGATGCGCTGGTCGATCTCGCCTATGCCCGCGATCTGCCGCTGGTCGCCACCAACCCCGCGAACTTCGCCGAACCGCACATGCACAAGGCGCATGACGCCATGCTGTGCATCGCCCATTCGACCCAGATCGAGGCGGAGGACCGTCCGCGCTCCAACCCTCAGGCTTTCGTCAAATCCGCGAGCATGATGGAGGAGGCATTCGCGGATCTCACCGAGGCGACCGCCAACACCCTCGTCATCGCCCAGCGCTGCGCCTTCGCGCCGCCCTATCGCAAGCCGATCCTGCCGAGCCTCGCGGGCGACCTTGCCGGCGAGGCGCGGATGCTGGCGGAGGATTCGCGCAAGGGTCTCGTCGAACGGCTGGCCGCTTACTACCCTGACACCGTTCGGGCTGAGCTTGTCGAAGCCCTGCTCTTGCCTTCGGCCGAAGCGATGGAAGAGCAGGAACAGTCTTTCGACGCGCTCAGGATGAACGGGGTGTGGGACGAGGTTCTCACCTACAAGCGTCGCCTCGAATTCGAGATCGACGTGATCGTGAAGATGGGTTTTCCCGGCTACTTCCTGATCGTTGCCGACTTCATCAAGTGGGCCAAGGAACAGGGCATTCCGGTGGGGCCCGGGCGCGGGTCCGGCGCGGGCTCGGCGGTCGCCTGGGCGCTGACCATCACCGATCTCGATCCGATCAAACTGGGCCTGCTGTTCGAGCGCTTCCTCAACCCGGAACGCGTCTCGATGCCCGACTTCGACATCGACTTCTGCGAAACCCGCCGCGGCGAGGTGATCCGCTACGTCCAGCGCAAGTATGGCGGCGATCACGTCGCGCAGATCATCACCTTCGGAAAGCTGAAGGCCCGCGCCGTGCTGCGCGACTGCGGGCGTATCCTGCAGATGAGCTACGGGCAGGTCGACCGGCTGTGCAAGATGGTGCCCAACCATCCGACCGACCCCTGGACCCTGCCGCGCTCATTGAACGGCGCGGCGGATTTCAAGCGCGAATACGACAACGACAAGGAAGTGAAGCGCCTCGTCGACCTCGCAATGCAATTGGAGGGCCTGCCCCGCAATTCCTCCACCCATGCCGCGGGCGTGGTGATCGGCGACCGGCCGCTCGCGAAGCTCGTGCCGCTCTACCGCGACCCGCGCTCGGACATGCCGGTGACGCAGTTCGACATGAAATATGTCGAAAGCTCTGGCCTCGTGAAATTCGACTTCCTCGGCCTCAAGACCCTGTCGGTGCTGAGGAAGGCCGTCGATCTGCTGGAGAAGCGCGGGATCGCCATCGACCTCGGCGCGCTGCCGCTCGATGATGCGCAGGTCTATCACCTCATGCAGGCGGGCAACACCGTGGGGGTGTTCCAGTTGGAATCGGAAGGCATGCGCCGGACGCTCAAGGCGGTGAAGCCGACCAATTTCGGGGACATCATCGCGCTCGTCTCGCTCTACCGCCCCGGCCCGATGGACAACATCCCGTTGTTCGGCCAGCGCAAGGCGGGGCAGGTGCCGATCGAATATCCGCACCCCAAGCTGGAAGGCATCCTTGCCGAGACCTACGGGATCTTCGTCTACCAGGAACAGGTGATGCAGGCCGCGCAGGTGCTCGCCGGTTACTCGCTTGGGGACGCGGACCTGCTGCGCCGCGCGATGGGCAAGAAGGTGCAGGCCGAGATGGACGCCCAGCGCGGGCGTTTCGTCGAAGGCTGCAAGGCGGTCTCCGACATCGAACCCAAGCGCGCCAACGAGCTGTTCGACTTGATCGACAAGTTCGCTGGCTACGGCTTCAACAAGTCGCACGCGGCGGCCTATGCGCTGCTTGCCTACCAGACCGCGTGGATGAAGGCGCATTATCCGGAAGAGTTCTACGCCGCGTCGATGTGCTTCGACATGCACCAGTCGGAGAAGCTCAACGTCTTCGTCGACGATGCGCGCCGCTATCCGAACGGGCACGGCGGGGTCGAGGTGCTGGCACCCTGCATCAACGCCTCCGAGGCCGAATTCACCGTCGAGCAGACAGACACCGGCTATGCCGTGCGCTATGCGCTCGCCGGCATCCGCAATGTCGGCGAGAAGGCGATGGAGGCGATCGTCGCCGAGCGCGAGGCGAACGGGCCCTTCGCCAGCCTCAAGGACCTGTTCGAGCGGCTGCCGCAGGGCACCATGAACCGCCGCCAGCTCGAAGGGCTGATCTGCGCCGGCGCCCTCGATGCGCTCGAGCCCGACCGCGCGCTGCTGTTTGCCAATGCCGAGCACCTGATGGCGGTGGCGGATGCCGCGATCCGTGAACGCAGCAGCGGGCAGGCGGGCCTGTTCGGCGGGGATGCCGGACCTGCCGAGGACCTGCGCCTCCAGCCCTGCGATCCGTGGTCGCGCACCGACCGCATGGCCAGGGAGCGCGAGAATTTCGGCTTCTACTTCTCCGCCCATCCGGTGGCGCAATACCGCGATGTCGCCTCGGCCAACGGCGCGCGCACCTATCAGAGCCTGATGGAGGCGGGCGCGCCGGTTGGCGGGCGCGGCTCGGCGGTGATGGCGGTGCTGGTCGAAGGCATCACCAAGGCGCGCACCCGCAAGGGCGGCACCTTCGTGCGGGCGGATTTCTCGGACGCATCGGGGCAGTTCTCCGCCGCCTGCTTCGAGGAGGCACTGGTGCCCGATTTCGAGCGCTGGGCCCAGGCGGGCGAGTGCCTGCTGCTGACGGTCGAGCTGGATTCGCCCAATCCCGACGAACCGCCGCGCCTCACCGTGCGCGGCGCGCGGCCGCTGGCGGCGGTCAGCGGGTCGACGGCAATGGAACTGACCGCCGACATCGCCCATGCAGAGGCCCTGCGTGAACTCGAGATCGAGCTTTCGGCGGCGCGCGGCGAGCGGCCCACCGGAGCGGGCGAGGTGGTGGTGCGGCTGGCGCTGGCCGATGGCGGGCAGGCCGAGATGCGGCTGGGCCGCAGCTTCGTGCTGACCGGCGAACTCGCCGAGCGGCTCGCGGCGGTCGAGGGCATCTCGCGGGTCGCGCTGGTGCCCCTCAAGAAGCGCGGCAATCTCAGGCTGGTTGCCTGAGGCCCACGGAAAAAGGGGCCGGATTGCTCCGGCCCCTCCTTTTCATTGCGTCGGGCGGGGAGCCTTACATCCCCGAACCCGGGCCGTAGGTCACTTCGACGCGGCGGTTCTGCGCCTCGCGCACGCCATCGGCGGTCGGCACGCGCGGCTGGCTTTCGCCGAAGGCTTCGCCGCTGATCTGGCCCGCCGGAACCCCGCGCGAGACCATGTAGCCGCGCACTGCTTCATTGCGGCGACCGGCCAGCGCCATGTTGTACTGGGCGCTGCCCGCCTTGTCGGTGTGGCCCGCCAGCATCACCCGCGCCGTGCCGCAATTGGCATAGGCGGTGACGGCATTGTTGAGGATGCTCGCCGCTTCGGGGCTGATGTCCGAACGATCGAAGTCGAAGAACACGATATAGGGCCCGGTGTTGCACTGCGCCTGCGGCGGCGGAGGCGGGGGCGGCGGCGGGGGAGGCGGCGGCGGGGGCGGCGGGGGCGGCGGGGGCGGCGGCGGGGGTGCCGCAACCGGTGCGGGCTCCGCCTGTCCGCCGAAGTTGTAGGTCAGGCTCGCGAGGATCGAGTGTGACGAATAGTCCGCGCGCAGATCGCGGCCGTTGGCGGCCTCGATCTCGAAGTTGTCGATCACGAAGTAGCGGTACTTCACCCCGAGATCGACGCTGCGCGACAGTGCGACCCGCGCACCGGCGAGCAGCTGCCACGCGAAGTCGGTGGTGCCATCATCGATCACGGTCCCCACGCCCGCGACCTCGACGGGGAGATTGAGCCGGGCGATGCCGACCCCGCCGCCGCCGAAGACCTGGAAGCCGTCATCGCTGCCGAACTCCACGAGGCCGTTGATCATGCCGCTCCAGATCTCGAGGTCTTCCTCGTTCTGGACGACGGTGCCCGGCGCAACCGTGAGGCCGCCGGGGAGGATGGCGGAATTCACCACGGTCAGGCGGTCATAGCCGTTGCGCTTGTAGCCACCCTCGGCTTCGAGCCGGAAGGCGCCGAAATCGTAGCCGACCACGATATCGGCATCGATCCCGAGCTTGGTGTCGGCAATGGCGGCATTTTCCAGGCGGCCGTCGGCGCGGTCGTTGTCGATGTCGAGCGTCACCTGATCCTCGAGGCTGACGCCGCCGTTGATGCCGATATAGGGCTGGCCTTCGCGTGCCTGTGCTGGCACGGCAACGACTGCGGCAGCGCCGCAGAGCAAAATTGCTGTTCTTTTCATGGGTCTTGTCCCTCTTTTCTGGGTACGGGATGCAGCTAGCCACATCCTGTTTCGCGCGTGTGACAGGCCCGGCCCGCGCCGACCCCAACCTAGGTGGGGATCGGCGGCGGATGGTGCCGGAGCCTGTCCGGGAAGGCGGGGCTCGCGGCCCCCTCTTACATCCCCGCGCCGGGACCGTAGGTCACTTCGACCCGGCGGTTCTGCGCCTCGCGCACGCCATCGGCGGTCGGCACACGCGGCTGGCTCTCGCCGAAGGCCTCGCCGCTGATCTGCCCTGCCGGAACGCCGCGCCCGGTCAGGTAGTTGCGCACCGCCTCGTTGCGGCGCCCGGCGAGCGCCATGTTGTACTGCGCGCTGCCCGCCTTGTCGGTGTGCCCGGCGAGCATCACCCGTGCATTGCCGCAATTGGCATAGGCGGTGACGGCACTGTTGAGGACGCTGGCGGCCTCGGCGCCGATGTCCGACCGGTCGAAGTCGAAGAAGATGATGTAGGGGCCGGTGTTGCACTGCGCCTGCGGCGGCGGCGGCGGCGGAGGAGGCGGTGGCGGCGGAGGGGGCGGGGGAGGCGGCGGCGGGGGCGGCGCCGCGGCGGGCTCCGGCTCGGTGCGCCCGCCGAAATTGAAGATCAGGCTCCCGAGCACCGAATGCGATTCCAGCGCGATCTCGAGAGGATTGCCGCCGAAGCCGTCGACATTGACGTTGTCGGCCCTGAAATAACGGTACTTCACGCCCAGATCGACAGTGTCGCTGAGCGCGTAGCGCACCCCGGCGAGGCCCTGATAGGCAAAGGTCGTGTCGCTGTCGTCGGCAAGCAGGCCCGTTTCCGGCGTGCTCAGCTGGAAATCGACATGGGCGATCCCCGCACCGCCGCCAACGAAGAACTGCAGGCCATCCTCGTTGCCGAAGTCGAGCAGGGCGTTGACCATCCCGCTATAGGTCTTCTGGGTGCTGTCCGGACCGAAACGGCGGCCCGGCACAAGGCCGGGAAGGCTGTTGTTGCTGGTGATGATGAGCGTGTCGTGGTCCTGGTTCTTGAAGGCCGCTTCCCCCTCGATCCGGAACCAGCCGAAATCGTAGCCGAGGACGCCGTCCACTTCCCAGCCCGTGCCGGTATTGGCAAGCGCGCGGTTGCCGGGCGTGTCGCTGCGGAAGGGTTCGCTCTCGATCTCCACCTGGTCCTCGAAGACGATCCCGCCGTTGATGCCGGCATAGACCCGGCCGTCGCGCGCCTGGGCAGGCACTGCGAGGATCGTCGCGGCGCTGACGAGCAGAAATGCTGCTTTTCTCATTTCTTGTTTTCCCTGCATTCGTGTTCGCCCGCTGGTTCAGCGAGCCGTGGCGTCGCCGGACCGACCGAAGGTCCGGTCCGTTGACCGGAGGCCCAAGCCTCGGAAGGTGCAAATAGTTCAACGGCTCGCGGCGAAACGTGCCCGCCGTTGGGCGAAGCGATTGCCAATCGTTTTCGCCAGAGGCATGAACGGGCCGAACCGCCCGGCACGACTGCGGCGGAAACACACGCAATCGCAGGAGAGAGAAACATGGCCGCAGGCAAGCTCGGGGCAATGCAGGACTGGACGATGCGGGTCACCGCAGTGATCGATCACGCCGCGCGCGAGGCGGGCGGGCGCGAGATCGTCAGCCGCTGGGCCGACGGCAGCGAGACGCGCACCGACTGGGCAGGCATCCGCCGCGATGCGCTGAAGATGGCGCAGGCCTTGCAGCGACTTGGCCTCAAGCCGGGCGACAAGGTCGCGAGCCTCGCGATGAACCATTCGCGCCATCTCGTCAGCTGGTATGGCGTGGCAGGGATGGGCGGGGTGCTCCACACGGTGAACCCGCGCCTGTTCGACGACCAGCTCGAATATATCGTCAACCACGCCGAGGACCGCGTGCTGTGCTACGACGCGGCCTTCCAGCCGATCGTCGACCGCATGAAGAGCCGCTGGCCGACGGTCGAGCACTACATCTGCTACGATAGCGGCGCCCATGCCCCGGCCTTCGAGGACTGGATCGCGGCCGAGGACGGCGATTTCGAGTGGGTGACCGGGGGCGAAACCGACCCCTGCATGATCTGCTACACCTCGGGCACCACCGGCAATCCCAAGGGCGTGCAATACGAGCACCGCTCGACCGTGCTCCATGCGCTCGCCGGGCTGCAATCCGCGGCCTTCAACTTCTCGAGCGCTTCGGTGATGCTCCCGGTCGTGCCCATGTTCCACGCGGCGAGCTGGGGTCTGCCCTATGCGGGCGCGATGGCGGGGATCAAGTTCGTGTTCTCGGCGGTCAACGATCCGGCGGTGCTGCACGACCTGATGATCCGCGAGGGCGTGACGGATTCGGCGGGCGTGCCGACCGTGTGGCTGGCACACTTCCAGTATTGCGACGCGAACGGGCTCGACCTGCCGCCATTGAAGGCCGCGACCATCGGCGGCTCGGCCGCGCCGCGCTTCATGATCGAGCGGCTGCTGAAGAACGGCACCCGCGTCCAGCACGCATGGGGCATGACCGAGACCTCGCCCATCGGCACCGTTGGCGGGCCGACCTGGGACTGGGACCAGCTCACGCTCGAGGAGAAGGTCGAGAAGACCGCCATGCAGGGCCGCCCGATCTTCGGCGTGCAGCTGCGCACCGTGGCGCTCGACGACATGACCACCGAGCTGCCGCGCGACGGCAAGACCTCCGGTGCGCTCCAGATCCGGGGGCCGTGGATCATCAGGCGCTATTTCAAGGCGGAGCAGGACGCGGTCGGCAATGACGGCTGGTTCGACACCGGCGATGTCGGCATCCTCCACCCCGACGGCACGCTGCAACTCACCGACCGCACCAAGGACGTGATCAAGTCGGGCGGAGAGTGGATCAGTTCGGTCGAGCTGGAAAACGCCGCCTGCGGGCACCCCGCCGTGGCCGAAGCCGCCTGCATCGGCATCTATCACCCCAAGTGGGACGAGCGCCCGGTGCTGTTCGTGGTCAAGAAGGCGGGTGCCGAGGTGACGTCCGAGGATATTATCGAGCACCTGAGGCCCCAGATCGCGAAGTGGTGGCTGCCCGATGCCGTCGAATTCGTCGACGACATTCCCCACACCGCCACGGGCAAGATCAGCAAGAAGGACCTGCGCGACCGCTTTGCGGACTACACGCTTGCCTGACGTGTCGATCCGGCCTGCGCGTGACGGTGACGCGCAGGCCATCGCCGCGATCTACGCATGGCACGTGGCGAACGGCACCGCGACCTTCGATACCGAGGCGCCGGACACCGGCGCTTGGGCGGCGAAGATCGCGGACTTCGCCGCGCGCGGCTTCCCCTTCCTCGCCGCCGAGCGGGAGGGCGGGATCGTCGCCTATGCCTATGCCGCCCGCTTCCGCGATCGCGCCGCCTATGCCCACACCTGCGAGGACAGCATCTACGTCGCCCACGAGGCGCGGGGGGGAGGGATCGGCAGCGTGCTGCTCCCCGCGCTGATCGAGGCGGCACGGGCGAGCGGGTTCCAGCAGATGATCGCCGTCATCGGCGGCGGCGAGCCGGCCTCGGTCGCGCTCCACGCCCGCTGCGGCTTCGTCCACGCCGGGCGGATGCGCAATGTCGGGAGCAAATTCGGGCGTTTGCTCGATACCGTCTATATGCAACGCGACCTCAGGGAGGACCAGAACCCGTGACCTGCGAAACCTATATCGACCCGTCGCCCGTCAACTTCCAGGCCTTCAAGGACCTGCCGCGCGACACGCCGATCAACATGCTCAACCTGCTGCTCTATCGCGATCTCGCCGAATATCCCGAGGGCCACGAGCACGCCGGCAAGGGCTGGAGCGGGCGGCGGGCCTATGAGGAATACGGCATCACCAGCGGCCCGATCTTCCGGCGGCTCGGCGGGCAGATCCTGTGGCGCGGGCGGTTCGAGACGGTCGTGACCGGCCCCGAGGGCGAACGCTGGCACGACGCCTTCATCGCGCAATACCCCAATGCGGGCGCCTTCTTCGCGATGATCAAGGACCCGGATTACCAGAAGGCCGTCGTCAACCGCACCGCTGCGCTGATGGACAGCCGGTTGGTGCGCTTCGCTCCGGGCGAGGTCGGCGAAGGGTTCGGCTAGACCGCCTCACGGCGCCTGCTTGAGGTGCCTTTCGGCGAAGGCGACCACCCGCTCCACATTGGACTGGCTGAGGAATATCGGCGTCGACACGCCCATGTCGCCGTGGCCTGCCCCCTCCAGCAGATCGAGCTCCACAGGCACGCCCGCCGTGGCGAGCGCCTGTTTCAGAAGCTTCGACTGGCCCACCGGCACAAGGCAGTCCTCGCTGCCCTTCTGGAGTAGGAAGGGGGGATCCTCGCGGTCGATATAGGTCATCGGGCTGGCCGCCCTGACCTTTTCGGGCACGGAGGCGATCGGTGCACCCAGATAGGCGGACTCCGGTGAATCCGCCGCTCCGTGTTCGGGCGGGCAGCCCTGCTCGCGCGCCTGCGGGTCCATCTGCAGGAATTCGGTCGGGCCGAACCAGTCGATCACGGCATTGACCTTGCTCGAGACGCCCGGATTGCCAAGTGCGTGATTGTCGAACACCGCTGCATTTCCGGTTGTCCCGACGAGCGAGGCAAGGTTGCCGCCAGCCGACTGACCGAAGACGAGGAAACGTTCGGGATCAAGACGATAGCGGCCAGCGTTCGCCCGCAGATACCGCACCGCAGCCTTGGCATCCTCTATCGCTGCGGGGAACTTGGCTTCGTCCGACAGGCGGTAGTCGATCGAGGCGACCGCGATGCCCCTAGCCAGCAGCGCCTCGGCAATGGGCGCATCCAGCATGTCCTTGTCGCCCATCCTGAAACCGCCGCCGTGGATGTTGATCACCAGCGGGAAGGGGCCGGTGCCATCGGGCAGATAGAGATCGAGGGTCTGCGCCGGCGACAGGGTCGCATAGGCCACATCCGCGTGATCGGGATCGGGCAGCCCCGAAGAACATCCCCCGAGCACGAGGATCGCCGGGGCAGCGAGCAGAAGGGCGCGCCGGATTGGTGGCATGGGTCGTTCCTCGATCCGGTGTGTGCTGGTCGGGACGACAGCCTAACCGCTTGTCATCAAGTTACAATAACCGCAGTTGCCCGCCGGCTTGAGGAGGCTGGAACCGCGAGCAATCAAGCACGAACCGCGCCTTGCCGATCCCGGCCTTGCGGCAGGCGACGGCAAAGCGCGCGCGGATCAGGTCGGCCCATACGCCTTGCGGGTTGAAGCGGCTGTGGAAATTCGGATCATTGTCCCGCCCGCCGCGCATCTGTCTGACGATGCTCATCACCTTGCCCGCGCGCTCCGGGTAGTGGACGGCGAGCCATTCGCGGAACAGCGGGGCGACTTCGTGGGGCAGGCGCAATGGGATCCAGTTGGCGCTGCGCACCCCGATCTCGCCGAGGCGGGCGATGATGCTTTCAAGAAACGTGTCGGTGATCGCCGGGATGATCGGCGAGATCGAACAATGCACCGGGACGCCCAGCTCGGCGAGTTTCCCTAGCGCCGCCAGCCGCTTGGCAGGCGCGGCACAGCGCGGTTCGAGCTTTGCCGACAGCACCGGATCGAGGCTCGTCACCGAGATCGACACCGCCACCAGTTTTTCGCGCGCCAGCTCCGCCAGCAGGTCGGCATCGTCCATCACCCGGTCGGACTTGGTGGTGATCGTCACCGGATGGCGGGCTTCGAGGCACACTTCGAGAATCTGGCGCGTGATCCGCCAGTCTCGCTCGATCGGCTGATAGGGGTCGGTATTGGTCCCCATGGCGATGGGTCTCGGGGAATAACCCCTCTTCGCCAGTGTCTTGCGGAGCAGAGCGGCCGCTTCCGGCTTGGCGAAAAGCTTCGTCTCGAAGTCGAGGCCGGGTGACAGATCGTGATAGGCATGGGTCGGCCGCGCGAAGCAGTAGACGCAGCCGTGCTCGCAGCCGCGATAAGCGTTGATCGAGCGGTCGAAGGGCACGTCGGGGGACTGGTTGAAGGTGAGGATCGACTTCGGGCGCTCCTCGGTCACGGTGGTGCGCAGTTTCACCGGCGGGCCGTCCAGCGCTTCGACATGATCGCGCCAGTCGCCATCGACCTCGCGCTCGGCCAGGCCGAAGCGGGTGGGGATCTGCCCCGATTGCGCACCGCGCCCCTTGATCGGCGAATGTTTCACGTGGAACATTTACGGAACAAATGTCCGTCTGCCAAGCCCCATGTCCACCGCGCTGACCGGCAAGTGCCGCGCTACGACCTGACGATGACATTGCGACGAGAGCGCGACGACCCCGGTTCAGACTTCCCGCAGCCGCGGCATCAGCTCGACGAAGTTGCAGGGCCGGTTGCGGCTGTCGAGTTGTTCGGCGAGGATCCCGTCCCAGCCGTCCTTCACCGCCCCGTTCGAGCCGGGGAGGGCGAAGATGTAGGTCCCCCGTGCCACCACGGCCATCGCGCGCGATTGCACAGTGCTGGTGCCGATGGACTTGAAGCTCAGCCAGCGGAACAGCTCGCCGAAGCCGGGGATCTCGCGCGCGCCCTCGATCCGGGCGAGCGCCTCCGGGGTCACGTCGCGGCCGGTGAGACCGGTGCCGCCGGTCGAGACCACGGCATCGACGGAGGGATCCTCGATCCATGCCTCGAACTGGGTGGCGAGCAGCGCGGCGTCGTCCTTCACGATCATGCGCGCTGCGAGATGATGTCCGGCGCCTGTCACCCGTGCGGCGAGAATGTCGCCCGAGGTGTCGGTCTCGGGCGTGCGGGTGTCGGAAACGGTGAGAACAGCGATGTGTATCGGTTTGAATTCGCGCGTTTCGTCAATCGCCACTTTGCCCGCTCCCCGCTACGGCTCCAACCGTGCCGAACGGGTCGTAGCAGCCCGCGGGAATTCCGGCCAGCGCCCTTGCGCGAGCGCGCGGCGGCTCTGCGAGGGAACACCGGCGGCGCGCTCGTACATCCAGTAATTGCGCATCACGATCGCGACATAGCCGCGGGTTTCCCAATAGGGGATCGATTCCATCCACAGCAGCGGATCGCCCTGATCGTTGATCTCGCCATTCCAGCGCCCGACCGGCACGAGGCCCGCGTTGTAGGCCGCCATGATCTTGGGCAGCGCGCCGCCCGTGGCGGGATGGTCGCGCAGCATCTCGAGGTGGCGCTGCCCATAGGCGAGATTGACCTGCGGATCGTTGAGGTCCGCATAACTCATCCCGAGGTTGAGGCGCCCGGAATGATCCTTCGCAGCCGCCGGCATGATCTGCATCAGGCCCCGGGCATTTGCGGGGCTGACGGCGGCGGCGCGGAAGTTCGATTCCTGGAGCGCATGGGCGAAGGCCAGCGCCGGATCGACCTGCCATCCGCCCACCGGCTGCCAATAGGCCACCGGAAAGCGCAGCGAGGGGTCGCTGCTGGTGCCGTAGGGCGCGTTGTGCGCCATGAACAGCTGGGTCGAGGGCAGGCCGAGTTCGCGCGCGAGGCGGGCGAGGGCGCCATACTGGTAGGCCGGACCGATCTTCGCCTCGTGGCGCAGCACCTCGTCGGCAAGCGAAGGCCGGCCGATCTCGATCAGCGCGGCGGCGACGCGGACATTGGGGCGCTGCTGAAGCTGGTTCCAGTCCTCGCGGCTCATCGGCGCAAGGGGGGCATGGGCTGGCAGCTCGATCCCGAGCTGGTCGGCGGCGAGCATCCCGTAGAGCGTCTCGTCCATCCGCGCCGCGGCGGAAAGGTGCTGCTGCGCCTGCCCCGGCTCGCGGCAGCGCACCGCCGCGCGCGCGGCCCAGTAGTGCCCGGCGGCGGCGAGTTCGACGTTGGATGCGATCCCGGCGACCCGCGCGAAGGCCTCGCCCGCGAGCGAGCAGTGGCCCATGCGCCATGCGGCAAGCCCCTCGACCCATGCGCCCTCGGCGACCCAGGCGCCGGTGCCTTCGGCGACGGTCCGCGCCAGTTCGAGCGCGGCGTTGTCGTTGTTCTCGATATAGTGGCTCCACGCCACGCGCTGGCGCCATTCGGCGCGGGCATCGCCCGAAAGCTGCCAGTCGACCTCGGCGAGCAGGCGCTGGGCCTCGCCCGGGTTGTCTGCCTTGATCGCCGCGAGGATCGCGGTCGCGGTGGCGGGCGGCATGGTGCCGTCGTTCACGGTGCGCGGCAGGATGCGCTTGGGGGCATAGGGCTGGCGCGCGAAGCCCTGTTCGCCCGGGATCGGCGGCAGGGTGGTCAGGCCACGCTTGGCGCCCATGCGGGCGAGCTGTTCGGCCTGGGGCAGATCGGTGCCGCCGGCGGCGAACCATGCGGAGATCTGCTCGGCGGCGATCCTGGGGCTCTTGGCGTGGGTGTAGTATTCGGCGCGGGCGACCTGAGTCAGCACGCCGGCGGGTCGCTGGGCCAGCAGGCTCTCGACGAGGCCCCATTGCTCGGTGTCGATCGCGGCGAAGAGCTGGCGGTAATGTTCACGCTCGTCGGGCGCGAGCACGGCGGAGAGCGCGCGCTCGCCCGGCACCGCGCCGTTCCAGCGCGCCACGAGATCGCCCGATTGCGCCGCCGACGGCGACGCCACGGTCGTCGTCGCCAGCGCCAGCCCTGCCAGAAGCACTGCCTTGCGCATCAATGTGTGGCCGACCATTCCATCCATCTCCGCCAGAACCGGGCCTTGAGCCGGGGGCTTTCCATGAGGGCTTCGAGCGTTTCGCTCATGATGACCGGGCGGTTAACATTGCCATGGTTATTCCCGCTTGAATCATCACGGTTAACAAATCCCAGCATCGGCGCGAGGCCCGTGCCGAAGGCGAGCACCCGGGCCGGGGCGACAAGGGCGACATGATGGGCGGTGACCATGTCCATCCCGCCCGCAGCCAGCGCCGCGAAGTCAGCCATCGGCATGACCGAGGGAAGGGCCGAGGCGATGTAGACCGCGCTCTCGTCCAGACCCATCGCGGCGAGGATGTTGGCGAGCAGCCGCCCCTGCGGCCCGTTCATCAGCACCTCGCGGTCGCCTTCCTCGGGCTGGGGGACGAGCACCATCAGCGTCGCGCCGGCATTCCCGCGCGGCGGCACACGAAGGGCACCGCGCGCGAGGCCCGCTTCGGGTGCCTCCATCCACCACTCACGGAAGGCGGCAAGGTCGCCCGGGGGCGAATCGCCCAGTGGGTTGCGGCGCGTCGCGGCGCGAGCGGGGGGCGTTTCCGGCAGGGCTGCGGAGCGGCGGACCGGCTTGTCCGCAACCGGGCGGTGATCGCCCGTGGCGGCCCGCGCCCCGGTAACCTGACCCGCGCCTGCGGCCTGCCCGGGTGCGGCGGGGGCGGGTTCTCCCAACCACGCCGTAGCGTCATCGGCGAAGTCGTGGTCGACCCCGGCCATGTGCCACCAGGCGAGCGCCGCTTCGCATTCGCGCGCTAGGGAGGGGTCTGGCCAACTCATCGGGGGGTCTTGCTATCCAATGCGGGTCTTGACTGTCCCTGTCCCCGTTAGCAAGTGGACGGACAAGGCATATCGCCAGACTGTGCGGCCCGCGCGGCAAAAACCAACAAGGATCAGGAATCCCCATGAGCGAACGTGAATCGATGCCCTGCGACGTCGTCATCGTCGGCGGCGGTCCGGCGGGTCTGTCGGCGGCGATCCGGCTGAAGCAGATCAATCCGGAACTGGAAGTGATCGTGCTCGAGAAGGGCTCGGAGATCGGTGCGCACATCCTGTCGGGCGCGGTGGTCGATCCCAAGGCGCTCGACGAGCTGCTGCCCGAATGGCGCGAGCAGGGCTGCCCGATGGCCGAGACCCCGGTGACCGACAACTGGCACTGGGTGCTCTCGAAGACCGGCAAGACCTCGCTTCCCCACGCGATCATGCCGCCGCTGATGAGCAACCACGGCTGCTACACCGGCTCGCTCGGCAACCTCACCCGCTGGCTGGCGGAGCAGGCCGAGGGGCTGGGCGTGATGGTCTTCCCCGGCTTCCCGGCGGCGGACGTGATGATCGACGAGAACGGCGCGGTCGCGGGCGTCATCACCCAGGACATGGGCGTGGCGGCGGACGGCAGCCACAAGGGCGACTACCAGCCCGGCATGGAGATCCACGCCAAGTACACCCTCTTCGCCGAGGGCGCGCGCGGCAACCTCACCAAGCGGATGAAGGCGAAGTTCGACCTCGAGGCGAACTGCCAGCCGCAGGTCTACGGCCTCGGCATCAAGGAACTGTGGGACATCGATCCCAAGAAGCACAAGCCGGGCCGCGTGATCCACACGCAGGGCTGGCCGCTCTCGGAAAGCGAGAGCTGGGGCGGGGGCTTCCTCTACCACCAGGCAAACGGGCAGGTGGCCTTGGGCTTCGTGACCGCGCTTGATTACAAGAACCCCTGGGTCTCGCCCTATCAGGAATTCCAGCGCTGGAAGCAGCACCCGGCGATCCGCGAATATCTCGAGGGCGGCAAGCGGGTGAGCTATGGCGCCCGCGCAATCAACGAGGGCGGCTGGCAGTCGGTGCCCAAGCTCGCCTTCCCCGGCGGCGCGCTGATCGGCTGCGCGGCGGGCTTCGTCAACGTGCCGCGCATCAAGGGCAGCCACACCGCGATGAAGAGCGGGATGCTGGCAGCCGAGAGCATCGCGGCGGCGATTGCTGCCGGTCACGAAAAGACCGAGCTGATGGACTATGACGCCGCGGTGCGCTCCAGCTGGATCGCGACCGAGCTGAAGCTGGTCCAGAACGCCCAGCCCGCGGTCGCCAAGTACGGCGGCGACATCGGCACCGCGCTTGCGGGCATCGACATGTGGATGCGCACTCTCAAGATCGGCTTGCCGATCAGCATGAAGCACCATCGCGACTACGAGATGACCGGCCGTGCCGATCTCTACCCGCCCATCGCCTATCCCAAGCCCGACGGGGTGATCAGCTTCGACAAGCTCACCAACGTCGCCTACAGCTACACCAACCATGCCGAGGACCAGCCCTGCCACCTTCAGGTGAAGGACTGGGAGCTGCAGAAGCGCAGCGAATACGACGTCTTCGGCGGCCCCTCGCAGCGCTATTGCCCGGCGGGGGTCTACGAGTGGCTGATCGACGAGAAGTCCGGCGAGCCCAGGTTCCAGATCAACTCGCAGAACTGCGTCCACTGCAAGACCTGCGACATCAAGGACCCCAACCAGAACATCAACTGGGTGACGCCTGAGGGTGGCGGCGGGCCGAATTATCCGAATATGTGATCGGACGGGGCGGCATGCTTTCAATCAAGCGATTCCGTGCCGCCTTTGCTGTGCTGGCATTTCTATTTGCCTGCGTGTTCGCCGGTTTCGCCAATGAGCAGGTCAAGCAAGTGCTTACCGGCTTCGATCGTGCGGTACTGCTGATTGGGTTCATTCTGGGCGCTGGCGCCGCTTCGCGCTGGATTGCCAATGGCTCAGTGCGCCACCTCGGAAGCGGTAAGCTGCGCGCATGACCCTCACTGAAACCGCCTACGCCAAGATCAACCTCGCGCTGCATGTCCGCAGGCGGCGGGAGGACGGGTATCACGAGCTCGAGACCCTCTTCGCCTTCGTCGATGCGGGCGATGTGCTGACGGCGACACCGGCCGCGGCCGACAGCGTCACCACGCTGGGCGAGTTCGCGGGCGGGCTCGACAATCCCTTCGACAATCTGGTGGCGAAGGCCCTGAACGCCCTCCCGCGTCCGAAGGGGCTGGCGGTGACCCTCGAAAAAAACCTCCCCGTCGCGGCTGGCCTTGGCGGCGGGTCGGCGGATGCGGGGGCGGTGTTCCGGATCGTCGAGGCGCTCCACGGTCTGCCCGATGACTGGCCCGCGCGCGCGGCCAAGCTCGGTGCGGATGTGCCCGCCTGCGTGCGCAGCCGCACCCATATCGGCCTCGGCACCGGCACCGAGCAGGAGGACGTCGAGGACGACCTCGCCGGCACCCCCGTGTTGCTGGTCAACCCGCGCGTGCCGCTCTCGACCGGCCCGGTGTTCAAGGCGTGGGACGGCGCGGATCGCGGTGGGCTCCCCGAAGGCCCCGCCAGCCGGATTGCGCGGGAAGGGCGCAACGACCTCGAAGCCCCTGCCATTTCGCTCTGCCCGGTGATCGCCGAGGTGCTGGCCGCGCTGGCCGACACCAACCCGTGGCTCGCCCGCATGTCCGGCTCCGGCGCGACTTGCTTCGCGCTTTACGATACGCCCGAAGCCCGCGACGCGGCGGCGGCGGCCTTACCGCGCGAATGGTGGACGATGGCGGGGCGGCTGCGGTGATCTGTCCTGAGTCCCGTTCGTGTCGAGCGAACTCGAGACACCCCGGACAGACCTCTCGACTTCGCTCGAGGCGAACGGAAGTGGGGGCATGAACGAAGTCTTCCGCCAGCTCGGCACGCCCGTCCCCGGCGGCATCGTGCTCATCGCCGACCATGCCTCCAATACCGTGCCCGCCGACATCACCCTCGGCATCCCCGCGCACCTGATGGGCGAGCACATCCCCCTCGACATCGGCACCGAGGCGATCGCCGAAATCCTCGCCCGCGATCACGCCATCCCCGCCCACATCGCCGCCGTCAGCCGCCTGGTCTGCGACCTCAACCGCGAGGAGGACGCGCCCGGCCTCGTTCCCGAAGCGAGCGACGGGCACCTCATCCCCGGCAATATCGGCGCGGACCGGGAAGCGCGTCTCGCCCGCTTCCATCGCCCCTATCACACGGCGCTGGCCGCGTGGCTGGAGCGAAGCGAACCCGCGCTGATCCTCTCGCTCCACTCCTTCACCCCGCGGCTCGAAACCTCGGATGCCGCGCGGCCGTGGGAGGTGGGGGTGCTCTACAACCGCGACGAGCGCGCCGCGCGCATCGCGATTCCGCTGCTCGAAGCTGAGGGGCTGAACGTCGGCGACAACCTCCCCTATTCGGGCCGCGATCTCAACTACACCATGAACCGCCACGCCGAGGCCGAGGGCTGCGCCTACCTCGGCATCGAGCTCAGGCAGGACCTGACCGCCACCCCCGCCGACCACGCCCGGTGGGCCGCGCTGTTGGCGAAAATTGCGCAAAGGGTTGCGTCGGCGCTCACCTGAAGGCAAGGGCGTGTCGCAAATCGCCGCAATCGGGAAATCTTATGTCGCACACCTTTGACAAGTCGAAGCTCCCCAGCCGCCACGTTTCGGTCGGCCCTGAGCGCGCGCCGCACCGCTCGTACTACTACGCGATGGGCATGACCGAGGAGGAGATCGCCGCGCCCTTCGTGGGGGTGGTCAGCGCGGGGAACGATTCGGCGCCGTGCAACACCACCCTCAACGCGCAGGCCGATATTTGCCGCGAGGGCGTGATCGCGGGCGGCGGCACCCCGCGCCGTTTCAACACCATCACCGTGACCGACGGGATCGCGATGGGTCACCAGGGCATGAAATCCTCGCTTATCAGCCGCGAGATCATCGCGGACTCTATCGAGGTTTCGGTCCGAGGCCATTGTTATGACGCTCTTGTCGGCTTTGCCGGCTGCGACAAGAGCCTGCCCGGCATGATGATGGCGATGTTGCGGCTGAACGTGCCCTCGATTTTCGTCTATGGCGGATCGATCCTCCCCGGCACCCACCGCGGCAACGACGTGACTGTGGTCGACGTGTTCGAGGCCGTGGGACAGTTCGCCGCCGGCAATTGCCCGCTGACCGAATTGATCGCGCTCGAGAAGGTCGCCTGCCCCGGCCACGGCGCCTGCGGCGGCCAGTTCACCGCCAACACCATGGCCTGCGTCGGCGAGGCGATCGGATTGTCCCTGCCGAACAGCAACATGGCGCCTGCTCCTTACAGGTCGCGTGACGATATCGCCGTGGCCGCGGGCAAGCAGGTCATGGAGCTCGTCGCCCGCAACCTGCGCCCCCGCGACATCTGCACCCGCGAGGCCTTCATGAACGCCGCCCGCGTCGTCGCGGCCACCGGTGGTTCGACCAACGCCGCGCTGCACCTGCCAGCGATGGCGAATGAATGCGGCATCGACTTCGATCTGTTCGACGTCGCCGAGGTCTTCAAATCAACGCCTTACATCGCGGACCTCAAGCCCGGCGGCAAGTATGTCGCCAAGGACATGCACGAGGCGGGCGGGGTCTACATGGCGATGAAAACGCTGCTCGATGGCGGGTTCATCGATCCCAACCCGATCACCGTCACCGGCAAGACCATCGGCGAGAACCTCGAGGAGATCACCTGGAACCCCGACCAGAAGGTCTTCTACGACGTGAAGAGCCCCATCACCCCCACCGGCGGCGTGGTCGGCCTCAAGGGCTCGCTCGCCCCCGACGGCGCGATCGTGAAGGTCGCCGGGATGGCGCGGCTCCAGTTCTCCGGCCCGGCGCGGGTGTTCGACTGCGAGGAGGACGCCTTCGCCGCCGTCGAAGGCCGCGACATCGCCGAAGGCTGCGTCATCGTCATCCGCTACGAAGGGCCCAAGGGCGGTCCCGGGATGCGCGAGATGCTCTCCACCACCGCCGCGCTTTACGGGCAGGGCATGGGCGAGAAGGTCGCGCTGATCACCGACGGGCGCTTCTCCGGCGCGACGCGGGGCTTCTGCATCGGCCATGTCTGCCCCGAAGCCGCCGACGGCGGCCCGATCGCGCTGGTCGAGAACGGCGACATCATCAGCATCGACGCCGAAACCGGCAGCATCGAGCTCGAAGTACCCGCAGAGGTGCTCGCCAGGCGTCTCGAATCGTGGCAGCCCCGCACCAACGACTATCAATCGGGCGCGCTTTGGCGCTATCAACAGGTGGTCGGAAAGGCGCGTTACGGGGCGATCACGCATCCGGGCGCGAAGGCGGAGACCCATGTGTTTGCGGACATCTAGCGCGACTGTCCTGCCACTGGCGGCGCTGCTCGCGGCCTGCGGGTCCGACAGCGACGCCCCTCCTTCGCCGGCGGCCTCCGCCTCGGCCTCGCCCTCGGGCGCGGTGATGACCTGCGCCATCGGGGCGGGTGCCTCACTGTCCCCGGGCTGCTTCGTCGAGCGCATCGCGGGGACCTCCGAGATCATCCTCTACCATCCCGACGGCGGTTTCCGGCGGCTGACCCGCGATCCCGCCAGCGGCGCGCTCGCCACCCGCGACGGGGCCGATCAGTTGGTGATGGAGCAGGGCGGGCAGGATGCGGTGCAGTTCAGCATCGCGGGCGACCGCTACCGCATCCCGCTCGCGCTCCTCAACGCCTCGTGAGCGTCGCGCAGGTCCTCACCGCCTCCCAGATGCGCGCCGCCGAGCAGGCGCTGTTCGATGCCGGCACGAGCGTTTCCGAGCTGATGGAGATCGCCGCGGGCGGTGCGGCCGAGTGGATCCGCCGCCTCGCTGCGGGCCGGAGCGTCACCGTGCTGTGCGGCCCCGGCAACAACGGCGGCGACGGCTACGTCATCGCCCGGCGCCTGCGTGAGAGCGGCAATGCCGTCACCGTCATAGCCCCGCTCGAGCCTGCCACAGATGCCGCCCGCGAGGCGCGCCGCCGCTGGGGCGGACCAGTCGCGAGCGGAGCGGGGAAGGGACCGGGCGACGTCTTCGTCGACTGCCTGTTCGGCTCCGGGCTCGCCCGCCCCCTGATCCCGGAACACGCGCTGCTGCTACGCGACCTCGCCGCGCGCCACCGGTTCCGGGTCGCGGTGGACGTGCCTTCGGGCATCGCCAGCGACAGCGGCGCGGTGCTGGGCGAGCGGCTGCCGGCCTTCGATCTGACCCTCGCGCTCGGGGCTTGGAAGTTCGCTCACTGGAGCCTGCCGGGCCGAGTGTTGATGGGGCAGATGCGGCTTGTGCCGATCGGGATCGCGGGCGTCGAGGGCGCGGCGCAGCTGGTCGGGCGGCCGCGCCTCGCCGCGCCTGCCGTCGACAGTCACAAGTACCGCCGCGGATTGCTCGGCATCGTGGCGGGAGCGATGCCGGGGGCGAGCCTGTTGGCGGCGATGGCGGCGCAGCATGCAGGGGCGGGCTATGTGAAGCTCCTTGCCGCCGCGCCTGACTCCCGCACGCCGCCCGACGTGGTGACCGACAGCGCCCCGCTGGCGGAGGCACTTGCCGATTCCCGCATGGCGGCGGTGCTGGTCGGGCCGGGACTGGGCCGGGACGATGCCGCGCGCGATGCCCTTGCGGCGGCCTTGCGCCGCGCGCGGGCGGTGGTGATCGACGCCGATGCGCTGGTGCTGCTTGCCCCGGCGCTGCTGCCGGACGGCAAGCCGATCCTCGCCACGCCCCATGATGGCGAGCTGGAGGTCCTGTGCCGCAGCTTCGGGGTGATCGCCGAAGGACGCCGCACGCGGGCGCTGGCCCTCGCAAGGGTCAGCGGCATGGTGGTGCTCGCCAAGGGCCCCGACACCTGCGTCGCGGCCCCCGACGGCCGCCTGGCGCTCGCCCCGCCGGCTCCGAGCTGGCTGTCGGTCGCGGGCACCGGGGACGTGCTGGCGGGCATCGCTGCGAGCCGCGTGGCTGCGGGCAGTGATGCCTTCGCGGCGGCCTGCGAGGCGGTCTGGCTTCACGGCGAGGCGGCGCGGCGGGCGGGGGCCGCCTTCACGCCCTCGCAGCTTGCCGAAAGGGTGCCCGAGACGCTAGCGGCCTCTCTGTGAGCAGCACCGAACAGATCATCCGCCTCGCCGCCAAGGGCGACGGCGTCACCCCCTCCGGCCGCCATGTCGCAGGCGCGGTGCCGGGCGATGTGGTGGACGGGGCGGGCGAGATCACGCCCGGGCTGCACCACATTGCGCCGGCCTGCCGCCACTTCGCGCAATGCGGCGGGTGCCAGTTGCAGCATGCCGACGATGCCGCGCTCGGCGATTTCGTCACGGACCGGGTGGTCAATGCCGCGCGCGGGCAGGGGCTGGAGGCGGGCGAGGTGCTGCCGGTCCACCTCTCGCCCCCGCATACCCGCCGCCGTGCCGGACTTCATGGCCTGCGCACCGCGAAGGGGGCTGTGCTGGGCTATCGCGAGGGCGGGGCGCACCGGATCGTCGATCTTGCCGAGTGCCCGGTGCTTCACCCGCAGCTCGCCGCGCTGATCGCGCCGCTGCGGGCCTTCGTCGCGGCGCATGGGCCCAAGGCGATGGTCGGGATCGACCTCACGCTGGCCGATCAGGGGGTGGAGGCGAGCCTTGCGCATTTCCCGCTGGAGGGCCTTGGCCCCACCGAGGCGGCGCTGGATTTCGCTCGCGAACAAGGGCTTGCACGGCTCTCCTTCGATCAGGGCTATGGACCGGAGACGGTCTGGGAGCCAGAGCCGGTGACGGTGACGCTTGCCGGCGTTCCCGTCGGCCTGCCGCCGGGCGCCTTCCTCCAGGCGACGCAGGACGCCGAGAGCCGCATGGTCGCCGACGCGGCGGAATGGCTGGGCGATGCCCGCATGGTGGCCGATCTCTTCGCGGGGCTGGGCACCTTCGCCTTCGGCCTCCGCGCCAAGGGCAGTGAGACCCGCAAGGTGCTGGCGGTCGAGGCCGATCAGGCCGCGCATCTCGCGTGCAAGGCGGCGGGCGCGCGCAGCGGAGGGCAGGTGCTCGCGCTTCACCGCGACCTGTTCCGCGCACCTCTCCAGCCGGCCGAACTCAACCGCTTCGACGCGGTGCTGCTCGATCCCCCGCGCGCCGGGGCGCGGGCGCAGGTGGCTGAAATCGCGGCCAGCACGCTGTCGCGGGTGGTCTATGTCAGCTGCAATCCCTCGAGCTGGGCGCGCGATGCGGCTGTGCTGGCGGAGGCGGGCTTCCGGCTCGCGAAGCTGCGCCCGGTGGGCCAGTTCCGCTGGTCGACCCATGTCGAACTGGTCAGCCTGTTCGAACGCTAGCCGCGCAGCATTTCAAGCAGTTGCGCCTCAAGCCAGGCGCGGTGTTCGGGCTCGACATAGGCATGCCCCGCGCCGTCGCAGCGGCGGATGCGCGAATCGCTGCGCTCCCATGCGCTCTCGAAGACCTGCGCGGTGCGGTCGGCAGTGGCGAGCAGGATGCGCACCGGGCCGGCAAATCCCGCCAGTCCGGCCGCCATGTCCTGCGCGAGGCTCGAGGGCGGCGGGGGCGGGCTGACGGCGTGGACCAGCCCGCGCGCGAGTTTGCGCAGATTCACACCTCCTCCGAGCAAGCGCATGATTTCGCGCGGGTTCGTCAGCTTTTCGAGATAGCGCGAGCGGATCGCGGCCGGGGGCGGGACGGCGTCCGTCGCCATGCCGTCGCCGTCGCTCTCGATGGTCCACGGGTTCGAGAGCACCAGCCCGTCGCACCCGGCGCCCTTGGCCAGCATCAGCGCCGAGGCGGCGTCGCAATTGCCGAAGGCCACCACCCGCGACACCTGCGGGGCCATCGCCCGGAAGGCGTCAAGTGCGGCGCCTATGTCCTTGGCCGAATGGCGGAAACCGCGGTTCTCCCCCTCGCTGTCACCGATCCCGCGGCGGTCGAAGCGGAACGCCGGGAAGCCTGCCGCCGCGATGCGCGCGGCCATGTCGGCCTGCCCGCCGAAGGCGCCGCTGCGGATCTCGTTGCCGCCGCTGACGATCAGCAGGCCGGTGGTGCCCGGCGCGGTGTCGAGCGTGCCGGCGAGCATCAGGCTGCCGCAGCCGAAGGTGTGGGAAAGGCGGGTCATGCACCTGATTCCGCGAGGCTCTGGACGATCAGCGCGGCGAGGCGATCGGCTTGGCCCGCATCCTCGTCCGGCTCGGCGCGCAGCCACAGCCCGGGGCCGCCGACCTGCGACTGGGCAATGTCGGACTGGCCGGGGGCGAGGGCGGGCTCGGCGCTCTCCAGCGCGGCGAACATCGCCGGCCCTATGGCCCAGCCGCCGAGCACCAGCCCGCGCGCACGGCCCTCGGCCATGAGGCCTTCGGAAGTCTCGGTGATCCCGGCCTCGCGCGCGGCGATGGTGCGCGCGCGGATCATGCCGCGCAGCAATCTCGGGCCGGACTGGGCGGCATAGTGCCAACCCGGAAGGCCGGTAGGTGCGACCAGCGCGCCCGCGCGGATCGCGAGCACATGGGTTGCGCCGAGGCTCAGCGCGGCTGCCGCCATTGCTTCGCTCCAGCCTGCAAGCGTCTGATCCTGAAGCGGGACGGTGCTCTCGTTGCAGCCCGGCAGGTCGGGCAGCAGGCTGTCGATCCCGGCCCCATCGAGCCGCCGCATCACCTCCACGGTGAAGCGGCGCAGCTTGTTTGCCTCGTCGAACCAGGCGGGGCAGACGAGCACCCGCCGCGTCCGGCCCCGGTCGAAGGCGAGGAGCATTTCCTCGGCCGTATCAGCCCCGCCGGTTGCCGGGATGGTCCACGTGGAAATCACGCTGAGCGATCTCGGAAGGGGGCGGGCGGCAGGTCAGCGCGCCTCGAGCTTCGCGCGGGCGAACGCGAGCAGGCCGCCATAGGTTTCCAGCATCTCGCCGTCGACGTCGTCATCCTCGATCACGATGCCGAGCCGGTCCTCCATCTCGGTGAGAAGGCCCGCGACCGCCATCGAATCCAGTTCGGGCAGGTGGCCGAACAGCCCCGAGTCCGGCCCGAAGCCCGCCGCCTGCGCGGGATCGAGGCCCAGCACGTCGGCAATCAGCGCCTTGAGTTCGCGGTCGAGCGCGTTGTCTGCAGCGTCGCTGTCGAGGTTCGAAGAGGTGGTCATCAGTGCCCAAAATCCCTGTTGCAGGCCGTGGCGGCGGGGCTTAGCCATGCGCAGGGCCGCGTGCAAGCATAGCCCGCGCGCAGGAGCAGGCTTCAGCCCACCGCGCGCCGCAGCCACCGCTTGGCGAGCGGGGCCCAGCTTTGCGGGCGTGCCGGAGCGAGACAATCGATGCGGAAACGTTCCCGCACCTCCTCCATCCAGTCGGCCTTGTAGCTCTGGTCGCCGGTGCCGAAATCGACCAGCGCGACCCTGTCGGTGTCGATCACGTGCTCGAACAGCGCCGCTGTGAGCGTGGTGCCGGCCGAGAGGTTCTTGTGGCTTTCGAGGTGCGCGAGCTTGTGGATGTAGGCGATGGAATTCTCGACCGTCCAGACCTGCGCGGCGACCGCCACGCCATCGGCGCGCGCCACCCCGAGCCGCAGCCGCCCGGCTGCGCCCTCGGCTTCGGCAAAGGCGCGCAGCATCGCGGGCTGGTCCTCGGCCGGCTTCCAGCTGGCGGCGTAGATCGCCTCGTAATCGGCCCAGACCTGCGCGTCGAAGCGGGTCAGGATCTCGGTCTCGACCTTCTTCGCCTTGCGCTTCAGCGTGGTGCGCAGGGGGCCGGGGCGGCTGTCCCAGTAGTCGGCGAAGCTGCGGCCCTTGACGGGCAGGATGTGGTTGATGTCGCAAGGCTCGACCGCGACCTGCCAGCCCGCGGCGCGGAAGGCGCGGGCGAGCCGGTCGGCCGATCCGTCCTCGCCGGGCACGGGTTCGAGCGTGACGCGCCACCCGCGCTGCTTGAGCTGCCGGGCGATGGCGACCAGCAGGCGCTCGCCCGCCGGGCCCGCCGGGGCGAGTTCGCGCCAGGTGAAGCTGTACCAGTTGCGCAAGGGCGTGATTCGCCCGCCTGCCTCGGTGAGGGCGAGGGCGGCGGTTTCGGCCCCGTCGCCCGCCATCGCGATCAAGGGCACGAGGCCGGTCTCGGCTAGCAACGCGAACCACTCCGCCCGGTCGAAGGGCGCGGCCACGCCTTGCGCAGTCAGCGCTTGCAAGACGTTAACGCTATCGTGATACCGCGCTTCGATCACCTGAAAGAACACTCCCGATCATGCCGCAGCATCCCGATCCTCTCCCGCGTCCGCTCGATACACTCGCCGAACTGGCGGTGGCGGCGGGGCGTGGCGAGGCACCGGCACTGGTGCTGCGCGAGGGCACGCTTAACCACAACCGGTTAAGACAGCGTGTTGCTCTGCTCGCCGGATGGCTTTCACGGATGGTGCCCGAGAAGGGCGCGCGGGTGGCGAGCTGGGCCGCGAAGGGCGAGCTGACCTGCCTCCTGCCGCTCGCGACGGCGCGGGCGGGGCTGGTGCATGTGCCGGTCAATCCGCTCCTGAAGCGCGCGCAGGTGGCGCATATCCTCGCCGACAGCGGGGCGAAGCTGCTGATCGGAACGGGCTCGCGGCTTGCCGGGCTGGAGCCGGGCGATCTGCCCCCGGGCTGCGCGGCGCTGGGCGAGGCCGAGGCGCTGGCGGCGGCCGAGGCGACAGGGGTGGAACTGCCACCCTCCGAGGCCGATCCGTCGGAGCTTGCGGCGATCCTTTACACCAGCGGCTCCACCGGTCGCCCCAAGGGGGTGATGCTGAGCCATGCCAACATGTGGCTGGGCGCGGTCAGCGTGGCGCATTACCTCGGCCTTGCGGACGACGACGTGACGCTCGCCGTGCTGCCGCTGTCCTTCGATTACGGGCAGAACCAGCTTCTGAGCACATGGTATGCGGGCGGCTGCGTGGTGCCGCTCGATTTCCTGTTCCCCAAGGATGTCGCGAAAGCCTGTGCCCGGCACGGGGTGACGACCCTTGCCGCGGTGCCGCCGCTGTGGGTGCAGCTCACCGAGATCGACTGGCCCGCCGAGGCTTCCGCTCCGCTGCGCCGGCTCACCAATAGCGGGGGCGCCTTGACGACCGATCTGGTGCGGTCCCTGCGCGGCATGTTCCCCGCAGCGCGGCTGTTCTCGATGTATGGCCTCACCGAAGCCTTTCGCTCGACCTATCTCGATCCCGCGCTGGTCGACACCCACCCGACCTCGATGGGCAAGGCGATTCCCTTTGCCGAGATTCTCGTCGTGAACGACGCGGGCGACATCGCGGCGGACGGCGAGGAGGGCGAGCTGGTCCACTGCGGTCCGCTGGTCGCGCAGGGCTACTGGCAGGACCCGGAGCGCACGGCGGAACGCTTCAAGCCCGCGCCCGCGGCCTCCACCTATGGCGGAATGGCCGTGTTCTCGGGCGACCGCGTGAAGCGCGACGCGCAAGGGCTGCTCTATTTCGCCGGGCGGCGCGATGCGATGATCAAGAGCGCGGGCAACCGTATCAGCCCGCAGGAGATCGAGGAGGCTGCGCTCGCCACCGGGCTCGTTGCCGAGGCGGTGGCGCTTGGCGTGCCGCACGCGCGATTGGGGCAGGCGGTGCATCTGGTGGTGCGCGGCGATGCGGCGGGGGGCGAGGATCTGCCGAAGCGGCTCCAGCGCGACCTGCCCAATTTCATGCAGCCCCAGCAGATCCACTGGCGCGAGGCCATGCCGCTCAACCCCAACGGCAAGATCGACCGCACGGCCTTGCAGAGCCAACTCAACGAGGAATTCGGCGAATGAAGCCCGTCGGCCCCATCCCCGCCGGTTACGAGACGATCGACGGCGAGCTCGCCATCGGCGGGCGCCGCGCGAGCGAGCTTGTCGCGGAAGCCGGGCGCACACCGCTGTTCGTCTATTCGCGCGCCCACCTCGATGCACGGGTGGCGGCGCTGCGGGCGGCCCTGCCAGCGCGCGTCGGGGTCAATTTCGCGGTCAAGGCCAACCCGCATCTCGCGGTGATCGGCCACATGGCGCCTCTCGTCGACGGCTTCGACATCGCCTCGGCGGGCGAGCTGGCGCTGTGCATGGCGGTCGGCATCGACCCGCGCCGGATCAGCTTTGCCGGCCCGGGCAAGCGGGACGACGAGCTGGAAGCCGCGATCCGCGCCGGTGTGACGCTTAATTGCGAGAGCGAGGGCGAGGGCGCGCGTGCGCTGGCGATCGGCGAGCGCCTCGGCGTGCGCCCGCGCATCGCGATCCGGGTCAATCCCTCTTTCGTGATGACCGGATCGGGGATGAAGATGGGCGGCGGAGCCAAGCAGTTCGGCATCGATGCCGATCGCGTTCCGGCGCTCGCCCGCCACCTCATCGCCGCAGGGGCCGAGTGGCGGGGCCTGCACATCTTCACCGGCAGCCAGACCCTGTCTGCCGACGCCATCATCGAGGCGCAGGCGAATGTCCTCGCGCTTGCCGCCGAGCTGACCCGCGCGATCGGCCATGCCTGTCCCAAACTCAACATGGGCGGCGGCCTCGGTATTCCCTACTTCCCCGGCGACACGCCGGTCGATCTGGAGCGCGTCGGCGCGGGGCTGGCAGAGCGGGTCGCGGACCTGCCGCCCGAACTGGCCGATACCGAACTTTGCATGGAGCTCGGCCGCTACCTCGTGGGCGAGGCGGGGGTCTATCTCTGCCGCGTGATCGACCGCAAGGAGAGCCACGGGACGACCTTCCTCGTCACCGACGGGGGCCTCCACCACCAGCTGGCCGCTTCGGGCAATTTCGGCACGGTGGTGCGCCGCAACTATCCTTCGGCGATTGCAACCCGTTACGGGGCGGAACCGACGGAGGAAGTGAACATCGTCGGCTGCCTGTGCACTCCGCTCGACCGGCTTGCCGACAATGCCATGATGCCCCGCGCCGAGGTCGGCGATCTGGTCGCGGTGTTCTGCGCCGGCGCCTATGGCGCCAGCGCCTCCCCGAGCGCATTTCTAGGTCACGGTCCGGCCGCCGAAATGCTCGTCTGAGCACGCGCCGTTAACCCCTGCCGGGGCGCTGTCCCGATCCGGGATGGGGCCGGTTTTGGCGCTGTATAACTAACCAGATGTTCACCATTTCCGGCGACAAGAGCCCCGATATCCGGGCGCTTTCGTGTCGCAGGTCGCTCCTGCGGGTTAACGGGGCCCCACCCAGGAACGGCCAAGGATCCATAACCGATGTTTCATCGTCCGCCTCTCAAGCACCTCGCGGCTCTCGGCCTTGCTTCGGCCCTGCTGGGGGCCTGCGCGGGCGGGGGCAAGCAGCTGCCCCCGGCAAGCTACGGCGACGGCTCCGTCGCGCCGTCCGAGGAATACACCATCGGGCCCTTGGACGAGATCACCATCCACGTCTGGCGCAACCCCGAACTCAGCGCAGACAAGGTGCGCGTGCGCCCCGACGGGCGTCTCACCATCCCGCTGGTGCAGGACATCCCGGCGGTGGGCAAGACGGCGACCCAGCTGCAGGACTACATCGCCGGCGAGCTGTCGAAGTATATCGAGCAGCCGATAGTCTCGGTGATCGTCAACACGCCGGAAGGCAATTTCACCCAGCAGGTGCGCATTATCGGCGCGACCCCGCAGCCCGCCTCGCTGCCGTTCCGCGCCAACATGACGGCGCTCGACGCGATGATCGCCGTGGGCGGCCTCGGCGAATTCGCCGCCGGCAACCGCGCCAAGCTGATCCGTCTCGACCGCGAGAAGGGCACCCAGGTCGAATACCGCCTGCGCCTGTCCGATCTCATCCGCAAGGGCGATTCCAGCGCCAATGTCATGCTCAAGCCCGGCGACACCATCATTATTCCCGAAAGCCGGTTCTAAGGGGCGCGCGGGGGCATGAGCGAGATCTTCGACGAGCTGCGCGCCGCGCTGTGGTCGGTCTGGCACCGGCGCTGGATCGCGATCGCGACCGCCTGGGGCGTGTGCCTGCTGGGCTGGCTTGTGATCGCGATGATCCCCAACACGTACGAATCCAAGGCGCGCGTCTATGTCGACGTGCAGGACGTGCTCTCCAAGCAGCTCGGCATTGCCGGTGACGGCAAGGAAGAGATCATGCGGGTGCGCCAGACGCTCTCGAGCGCCAAGAACCTCGAGAAGGTCATCACCTCGACCCGCCTCGGCGAAGGCATCACCGAGCGCGGCGCGCTCGATGCCGCTATCGCCGAGCTGGAAAAGAAGGTGAAGGTGACCAGCGAGCAGGACAACCTGTTCGAGATCACCGCCGAGATCGGGCGCGGCGACCTCGGCGATGCCGAGAACGCGGTGCTCGCGCGCGATGTGGTGCAGAAGCTGCTCGACATCCTGCGCGAGGAGCACGTGATCGGCAACCGCACCGGGATCAGCACCGCGATCGGCGATCTCGACCGCCAGCTCGACGAGCGCAAGCTCGAGCTCGAACAGGCCGAACAGCGCCGCCTTGCCTTCGAGGCGCAGTATCCCGATCTCGTCGGCGGTTCGGAGAGTCTGTCGAACAAGGTACAGCAGGCGCGCACCGAACTGCGCAACGTCGATGCCGATCTGGCGGCGGCGGAAAGCGGGCTGGCGGCGATCTCCGCCCAGCTCGCCAGCACCCCGCGCTCGCTTGCCGGCGGCCCGCAGGCCAGCGGCCCGCGCGCCGCGCTGCTCCAGGCCCAGACCCAGCTCGCCGAACTGCGCGCGCGCGGGCTGACCGACAGCCACCCCGACATCGTGGCGATGAACCGGCAGGTCGCGCTGCTCGCCAAGCAGGCCGCAGGCGCGGGCGAGGACGCGGGCGGCACGCCCAACCCGGCCTATGCCTCGCTGATCGCGATCCGTTCCGAGCGGCAGGCCAGCGTGGAGGCGCTCCAGGCCCGCCGCGCCGCGCTCCAGAGCAATTTCGCCGCGCTGATGGCGAGCCAGGCCAGCGAGCCCGCGGTCGCCGCCGAGGCCAACCGCATCAGCCGCGACTATGACGTGCTGCGCCAGAACTACGAAAAGCTGCTGCAGGACCGCGAGGCGCTGCGTACCCGCGGCAAGGTCGAGGACAAGGCCAGCCAGTTCCGCTTCGACATCATCCAGCAGCCCACCGTGCCGCAGAAGCCCGCCGCGCCCAACCGGCCGCTGCTGCTGCTCGGCGTGCTGGTGGTCGGGCTCGGCGCAGGGGTGGCGGCGGCCTATGCGATGGGCCAGCTCAAGTCGAGCTTCGCCACGCCGCAGAAGCTCGAACGCGCCTTCGATCTGCCGGTGATCGGCGCGATCTCGCTGACCGTTTCCGATGCCGCGCGGGTGACCGAGCGGCGGCGGCTCAAGCAGTTTGCCGGGGCCTGCGGCGGCCTTGCCGCGATGTTCGTGATCCTGCTCGCGATCGAGATCGTCTCGGTCGGGACGATGGCCTGAGGACGGGAAAAGACGATGACCGATCAGGGCAAGATCAACCGCGAGGGTGCACGGCCGGCATCGCTGTTCGAGCGGGCGGATGCGGCTTACGGCCTCGATCCGCGGGCATCGGGGGTCAAGCTGCCGCCCGTGCCGTTCGATGTGCCGCCGGTGCCGCCCGGCCTGCGCCGTCCCGCTGCACCCGCGCCGCAGCCTCAGGGCACCCCCGCGCCGGCACAGAAGGCCGCTCCGGCCCATCCGGCCCCGCAGGCCGTTGCATTCTGCGGTCCCCATGCCGCGATTGACCGCGATCACCTGCGCGACGGCGGGCTGATCGTGCCCGAGGACCCGGTGACCGGCCTTCTCGAGGAGTTCCGCATCGTTAAGCGCGAGCTGCTCGCCGATGCCCGCGCCGACGAGAGCGCGTTGTCGCGCCGCATCCTCGTGTGCTCGCCCCATCCGGGCGAGGGCAAGACCTATTGCGCCACCAACCTCGCCATCGCGCTCGCCGCCGAGCGCGGGATCGAGGTGCTGCTGGTCGATGCCGACGTAGTCAAGCCGAGCGTGACCGCGCGGCTCGGGATCGAAGCCGAGCAGGGCCTGATGGATGCGCTCGCCGATCCCTCGATCCTGCCCGAGAGCCTCGTGATCCGCACCGATATCGAGGGCCTGTTCGTGCTCCCCGCCGGCACCGCCAGCGCGCGCGATGCCGAATGGCTTGCCAGCACCCGCACCGCAGAGGTGCTGGATCGCCTCACCGCCGGGTCGGGCGAGCGGATCGTGATCTTCGACACGCCGCCCGCGCTCGCCGCGTCGCCCGCTGCCGAGCTCGCCCAGCATGTGGGCCAGGCGCTGCTGGTGGTGCGCGCCGACGAGACCAGCCGCGCCGCGCTCGAGGATGCGCAGCAGCTGCTTTCGGCCTGCGGCGACATCAAGCTGCTTCTCAACGCCGCGCGCTACAGCCCCTCGGGCCGGCGCTTCGGCTCCTACGGACCGAAGGGGAAATGATGATGCGTCCCCGCAACTTCGCAGCCGGGCTGATCGCCGCCGTCCTCGTGGCGGTCGGCGGCGCCCCGGCGATCGCTCAGGATCAGGGTCGGGGGCAGGGGGGCGGCACCCCCGGCCAGCGGTCGAACCGCGTGGTCCAGCCCTATATCGAGGTCGGCCAGGTCGTCTCGGCCGAGCTCAGCCCCGGCAACGATGTGGTCACCTTCACCCAGATCGCGGCGGGCGTGGACATCAACGTCCAGGGCCGCAACAGCGGCGCGGCGGTCTCGCTGCGCTACGAGCGCAACATCGGCTACGGCGACGACAGCATCGACAGCGACACGATCAGCGGCATCGCCCGCACGACGCTTTCGCTGGTCCCGAATACCCTGAGCCTCGAGGCGGGCGGTCTGGCCTCGCGCACCCGGATCGATGCCGGCGGCGGCACCAGCGCCAACCCGCTGGTGCGCGAGGATGCCGAGAGCCGCATCTATTCCGCCTATGCCGGGCCGAGCCTCAACACCCGCGTCGGCGATGTCGACGTGCAGGGCGTGGGCCGCATCGGGTACAACCGTTTCGAGGCCGACAACGCCCTCGTCACCCAGGCGGGCAACGCCGTCGACGTGTTCGACGACAGCGTGACCTATCTCGGCCAGCTGCGCGCCGGGGTGCGCCCCGACACCGTGCTGCCGGTCGGCCTTGCGGTAACGGCGGGGGGCTTCCAGGAAGACATCGGCAATCTCGACCAGCGCGTGCGCGACCTTTATGTGCGCGGCGATGTGACCGTTCCGATCTCGCCCAGCCTCGCGCTCGTGGCAGGTGCGGGCTACGAGGATGTCGAGATCTCCAGCCGTGATGCGGTGCGCGATGCCAACGGCAATCCTGTGATCGGCGCCGACGGCCGTTTCGTGACCGACCCCACCGCGCCGCGCCGGATCGCCTTCGATGTCGACGGGCTGCTGTGGGACGTGGGCGTGCTGTGGCGCCCCTCGTCGCGCACCAACCTCCAGGCGGCGGTCGGGCGGCGTTACGATTCGACCACCTATTACGGCACCTTCACCTATGTCCCCAGCCAGCGCAGCGCCTTCGCGCTTTCGGCCTATGACGGGGTGAGCGGCTTCGGCGGGGTGCTGAACAACGCCCTCGCGGGGCTCGACAGCGACTTCCAGGCGATCCGCAATCCCGTCACCGGCGATTTCGGCGGCCTCGTCACCGGCACCGAGGGGCAATCGGTGATCGGCGGCCTCGGTTCGACCCGTTCGGCGGCGTTCCGCGGCCGCGGGGTGCGCGCGTCCTACCAGCGCATCATGGGCCGTACCACCGCGGCGCTCGGCGCGGGCTACGACCGGCGCACCTTCATCGCGGCGGCCGGCACGGCGCTTGCGCCCGTCAACGGGCTCACCGACGAGACCTATTACGTCATCGGCGGCCTCACCCGCGAGATCGGACAGGCCGCCAGCATCACCACCAACGCCTACGTCAACTGGTTCGACGGGGCGGGGGCCAACGACAATGTCACCGCCGTGGGCGGCACCTTCGCCTACAACCAGTCGATCACCCAGCGCCTCGTGGGCCGGGCAGCGATCGCGGTCGATTACTTCGACAGCGAGTTCACCGCCCAGGACTTCGCCTTCGCCACCGCGCTGGTCGGTCTGCGCTACAATTTCTGAGGGGTAAGCGGCTCATGTACGAACAGTTCTACGGCTTCAGCGGGCGACCCTTCCAGCTGACCCCCGATCCGCAATTCTACTTCGAGAGCATCAGCCACCGTAAGGCCATGAGCTATCTCGGCTACGGTCTCGGCCAAGGTGAGGGCTTCATCGTCATCACCGGCGAGGTGGGCGCGGGCAAATCGACGCTGGTCGCGCACCTGATGGAGCGGATCGACCCGGCGGCGCTCACTGTGGCGCAGGTCGTCACCTCGGCGCTCGACGGGGCGGAGATCGTGCACGTGGTTGCGCAAGCCTTCGGCCTGGCGGTCGAGGGCCACGACAAGGCCGCTGCGCTGGGCGCGATCGAACGTTTCCTCCAGGACGAGGCGCGCGCCGGACGGCGCTGCCTGCTGGTGGTGGACGAATGCCAGAACCTCGAGCTGACCGCGCTCGAGGAACTGCGGATGCTGTCGAACTTCCAGCTCGGCTCGCACCCACTGCTCCAGAGCCTGCTGCTCGGCCAGCCCGAGTTCCGCCGCACGCTTGCCCATCACCCCGGGCTCGAACAGCTGCGCCAGCGCATCATCGCCTCGCATCACCTCGAGGCGCTCGATGCGAGCGAGCTCGAGAACTACATCTGCCACCGTCTCGCCCATGTCGGGTGGAACGGGCGTCCCGGCTTTGAGGCGGGGCTGCTGGATGCGCTCTACCGTCACACAGGCGGCATTCCGCGCCGGGTGAACCAGGTGATGAACCGCCTGCTGCTGCTCGGCGCGATCGAGGAGCGTTCCGAGCTGAGCCTCGCCATGCTCGACGACGTGATTGCCGAAATGGCCGCCGACCAGAACCGCGGCGCGCGCGCCGGCAGCGATCTGCGCAGCGCGCCCGCCGCCGCCGCCCCCGCGGCTGTGCCCGCCGCGCCGCAGGGCAGCCTGCCCGTGACCGAGGTCGCCGCGCTGCTTGCCGAGCGCGATGCCCGCACCGCCGAGCTCGAAGCGGCGATCGGCGAATTGCAGGCGGCCGGCTTCGGCCAGCGCCCGGTACCGGGCGAGGGCGTCTCGCCGGAGGATGCAGCCCTCGCCGAAGCCCGTCTCGCCACCGCGCTCGAGCGGATCGAGGCGCGGCTCGAGGAGCAGGAGCAATCCTTCCGTCACGTGCTCACCATGCTGATCGAGTGGCTCGAGGAAGACCCGTCGCGCAGGGCCGCCTGAGGCCATGAACGCGCCCTTTCCCGATCCCTCCGGCATCGCGCCTGCCGCATCCGGCATCGTCAACGGCCTGTCGGTCGATGTCGAGGACTGGTTCCAGGTCGGCGCCTTCGAGAACGTGATCGCGCGCGGCGAGTGGGACAGCATCAAGACGCGCGTGGAGGACAATGTCTACCGCGTGATCGACCTTTTCGCCGAGGCCGACGTCAGTGCGACCTTCTTCACGTTGGGTTGGGTTGCCGGACGTCATCCCAACATGATCCGCCGCATCGTCGATGCCGGGCACGAGATCGCCAGCCACGGCTATGACCATGCGCGGGTCTTCACCTTTACCCGCAGGGAATTCGCCGAGGACATCCGCAAGGCGCGCGCCATCATCGAGGACTGCGCCGGCGTGGCCGTGACCGGCTACCGTGCGCCGAGCTTCTCGATCGATCACCGCACCCCCTGGGCCTTCGCCGAGCTGGCCGAGCAGGGCTATGCCTATTCCTCCAGCGTCGCGCCGATCGTGCACGATCACTATGGCTGGCCCGAGGCGCCGCGCTTCGCCTTCCGCCCGCTGCCGTGGTCCTCGATGATCGAGATCCCGGTGACCACCGCGATCCTCGGCGGACGGCGCGTGGCGGCAGGGGGAGGGGGCTTCTTCCGGGTGCTGCCCTATGGTTTCTCGCGCTGGGCGATCCGGCAGGTCAACCGCCGCGACCAGCGCCCGGCGGTGTTCTATTTCCACCCATGGGAGGTCGATCCCGACCAGCCCCGCGTCGGCCACGCGCCGCTGCGCTCGCGCTTCCGGCACTATACCGGCCTCGCCAAGATGGCGGGCAAGCTGCGCGAACTGGTCCACGAATTCCGCTGGGGCCGGATGGACCTCGTCGCCCACCGCGAGGCGGCACGGGCAGAGGACCTGGTGCTGCCGGAGGCGGCGGAATGAACGCGCCGGTCAGGGCCGCGACGATGCTGCGCCCGCTCGATTTCCGCGATGCGGGAGAGGTGCGCCGGATCGAGGGCTTCGTGGCCGAGGCGCGCGGGAGCCTGTTCCACCGCCCGGCCTGGCTGCGCGCCGTGGAAGCCGGCACCGGCCAGCGCGCCGCCGGGTTCGTGGCGGAACGGCTCGGCACGGTGACGGGCTGGCTGCCGCTGACCGAGGTGCGCTCGACGCTGTTCGGCAAGGCGCTGGTGTCGAGCGGGTTCGGAGTCGGCGGCGGTATCATCGCCGCCAGCGAGGATGCCGCGCGCGCCCTTGCCGAGGCGGCGCAGGCCCATGCCATGAGCGGCGGCTACGCGGGGATCGAACTGCGCGGCGGCCCGGTGCCCGAAGGCTGGGACAGCTGGTCCGACAAGCATTGCGGCTTCGAACGCAGGCTTGCCGCCGACGACGAGGCGTTACTCCTCGCCATTCCCCGCAAGGCGCGGGCCGAGGTGAGGAAGGGGCTGGGCTTCGGCCACCGCATCACCATCGGCCGCGGGCGGGATGATCTTGCCGCCCATTACGCCTGCTACAGCGCCAGCGTGCGCAATCTCGGCACCCCCGTCTTTCCCCGCGCGCTGTTCGCCGCGATGCTCGACGCCTTCCCCGAGAGCAGCGACATCCTCACCGTGTGGGCGGGCCAAACCCCGCTGGCGAGCGTGCTGAGCTTCTACCACGATGGCGCGGTCATGCCGTTCTGGGGCGGTGGGGTCTTCGCCGCGCGCGCAGCGCGGGCCAACGAGGTGATGTATTACGAGCTGATGCTCCACGCCCGCCGGCAGGGGATGGAGCGCTTCGATTTCGGTCGCTCGAAGACCGGGAGCGGGCCCTTCGCCTTCAAGAAGAACTGGGGCTTCGAGCCGCAGCCGCTCACCTATGCCGGATGGACCGCGCCGGGGCAGCCCGCGCGCAACATCGACCCCACCGACGCGAGCTATTCGCGCAAGATCGAATTGTGGAAGAAGCTGCCGCTGCCGGTGGCGAACACGCTGGGGCCGTGGATCGCGCGCGGACTGGCGTGATGGGGGGCATCCTTTTCCTCGCTCACCGCGTGCCCTTTCCGCCCGATCGCGGCGACCGCATCCGCTCGCACCACCTGCTGAAGGCGCTGGCGCGGCTCGGGCCGGTCCATGTCGGCTGCTTCGCGAACGAGGACGGCGGGGGCGAGGATGCGCTCGCCGCTTTGGCGGCCTCGGCTTGCGTCGTGGCGCGCACCATGCCGCTGCCGCTTGCCGGGGTGCAGGCGGTGCTTTCGTGCAAGCCGGTCAGCCTCACCGCCTTCCACAGCCGCAGACTGGCCGAATGGGTGCGCGCGACCATCGCCCGCGAGGCGATCGAGGCGATCGTCGTCTTCTCCGGGCAGATGGGGCAATATGTGCCCGATGACTTTGCGGGGCGCGTCATCGTCGACCTGTGCGATGTCGACAGCGCCAAGTTCGAATCCTACGCCGCCGCGGGCGAGCGCGTATGGCTCAACGCGCGGGAGGCGCGGCTGCTTGCCGCCGAGGAGGTGCGTCTGGGACGCCGCGCCGACGCGACGATCCTGATCTCCGGGGCAGAGGCGGCGCTCTATCGCAGGCGGCTCGCCGATCCGGGGCGGGTCGATGTGCAGGTGATCGGCAACGGCATCGACGCCGCCTTCTTCGATCCCGCCGCCGCCGCCCCGCACCCGGCGATCGTGGGCCAGCCGGGTCCGCACTTCGTCTTCACCGGACAGATGGATTACCGCCCCAACGAACAGGCCGCGCTGTGGGTGATCGACGCCCTCCTGCCGCGCCTGCGCGCCGCGCATCCGCAGGCGGTGTTCCACGTCGTCGGCCGCAATCCGACCGCGGCGCTGATGGCCCGCCGCGGCGCGCCCGGCGTGCATGTGTGGGGCGCGGTGGCGGACGTGCGCCCCTTCATTGCTGCCGCCGATGCGGTGCTCGCTCCGCTGCTGATCGCGCGCGGGGTGCAGAACAAGGTGCTCGAGGCGATGGCGATGGCGCGGCCCGTCATCCTCACCCCAGAGGCCGCGACCGGCATCGCCGCCGAGGACGGCGCGCAATGGCTCGTCGTCCCGCCCGACCCGGAGGTCATGGCCGCGCGGATCGACGCGCTGCTCGCCGAGCCCGGGGCGGGGCCGCGCATCGGCGCCGCGGCCCGCCGCTTCGTGCTCGCGCATCACGGTTGGGATGCGGTGATGACGGCGCCCGTTGCCGCGCTTCTCGGCGGGGAGCGGGACAGGGCGGGGCAGCGCGATGCCGCCTGAAGCCGCCTCCCTCGCGCCCGCTCCTGCCGCCGCCGGCCTTCCCGCCGCGTGGCGCGCGCCGCTTGCCGCCCTCGCCCTGGCGGCGCTCGCGCTGGTCGCGGTGACCGCCGGTGCCTGGGGCGCGATGGTCCACCAGTGGTGGAACATCGACACCTACAACCACCTGCTGCTCGTCCCCTTCATCGTGGCCTGGCTGGTGGCCCTGAAGGAGCGCGAGCTTGCCTCCCTCGCCCCGCAGCCCTTCGCGCCCGCCCTCCTCGCGGTGGCAGCTGCGCTCGGCCTGTGGGTTTGGGGCGCGAGGCTGGGCATCGATCTCGTCGCGCAAGCGGGGGCGGTGCTGGCCTTGCAGGCGGCGGTGGTGACGGTGCTGGGGCTGCGCGTCAGCCTCGTCCTGGCCGTGCCGCTCGCCTTCGCCTCCTTCCTCGTGCCCTTCGGCGACGAGATCATCGCGCCGCTGCAATACCTCACCGCCGACATTGCCATCGCGCTGACCCGCTGGAGCGGGGTCGCGGCGCGGATCGAGGGGATCCATATCCACACGCCCGCCGGCCTGTTCATCGTCGCCGAGGCCTGTTCGGGGGTGAAGTTCCTGATCGCGATGGTCCAGCTGGGCGTGCTGGTCTGCGCCGTCCGCTTCTCGCGCTGGCGGGTCCGGATCGCCTTCATGGCCGCCTGCATCATCGTCCCGATCCTCGCCAACGGGGTGCGCGCCTTCGCGACGATCTGGGTCGCGCAGGTCATCGGCGCCGATCGGGCGACCGGGTTCGACCACATCGTCTATGGCTGGATCTTCTTCGCGATCATCGTCGCGCTGCTGCTCGGGGCGGCATGGCGCTTCGCCACGCGCGAGCCCGATACGCATGGCTGGTCGCTCGCCGCCATCGCGGGCTGGCGCTGGGTCGCGCGCGCCGAGGCCTTCCGGATTGCGCCCATCGGCGCGGTGCTTGCGATCATCGCCCTTGCCGCGATTGCCGCGCTCGGCCTGCTGCTTTAGGCCAGACGTCGCGATGTGCGGGATTGCCGGGATCTTCCATGCCGAAACCCCCAAGCCGGTCGACCCTGCGCGGGTCGAGCGGATGTGCGACGCGCTCGCGCATCGCGGGCCGGACGGCGCGGGCGTGTGGACCGACCGCGGGGTGGGCCTCGGCCACCGGCGCCTCTCGATCATCGACCTCGCCGGTTCCCCGCAGCCTATGCACTCCGCCGACGGCCGGGCGGTGATCGTCTTCAACGGCGAGATCTACAATTTCCGCGAGCTGCGCCGCGAACTGGAGCAGGCGGGCTTCTCCTTCCGCACTTCGGGTGACACCGAGGTGATCCTCGCCGCCTACCAGCGCTGGGGCGTCGACTGCCTCGCGCGGCTCGACGGGATGTTCGCCTTCGCGCTGTTCGACCTCGAGAAGCGCCGCCTGCTGCTTGCCCGCGACCGCTTCGGGGTGAAACCGCTGTTCTGCGCGCACCTCTCGGACGGCTCGATCGCCTTCGCCTCGGAGCTGAAGGGCCTTCTCGCCCATCCGCAGCTGCGCCGCCGCGTCAACCCGCAGGCGATCGAGGCCTACATGGCCTGGGGCTACGTGCCCGACAGCCATGCGATCCTCGCCGGGGTCGAGAAGCTGCCTGCAGGGCACTTCTGGCTGATGGAGCAAGGCAAGGCCCCGGGGCGGCCGCAACGCTGGTGGGACATCGACTTCACCCACCGTGAGCGGGGGAGCGAGGCCGATCTCTCCGCCCAGCTCGTCCACCTGCTGCGCGAGGGCGTGCGTTCGCGCATGGTCGCCGACGTGCCACTCGGTGCCTTCCTCTCGGGCGGGGTCGACTCCTCCGGGGTGGTCGCGCTGATGGCCGAGGCGAGCGCCCAGCCGGTGCAGACCTGCTCGATCGGCTTCGATGTCGCCGCCTATGACGAGACCTCCTACGCCCGCCAGGTCGCGGCCAAGTTCGGGGCGGACCATCAGGAGCGGATCGTCGCGACCGACGATTTCGCCGCCATCGAAAGCCTCGCCGCGATGTTCGACGAGCCCTTCGCCGATGCCTCGGCCCTTCCCACCTGGCGCGTGTGCCAGCTGGCGCGCGAGCGGGTGACGGTGGCGCTTTCGGGCGACGGGGCGGACGAGGCCTTCGCCGGTTACCGCCGGCAGGTGTTCCACCACCACGAGGAACGCGCCCGCTCCGTCCTCCCTGCCGGTTTGCGCGCGCCGCTGTTCGGCACGCTGGGCCACGCATGGCCCAAGGCCGACTGGGCCCCGCGTCCCTTGCGCGCCAAGGCGACCCTGCTGGCGCTGGCGGAGAGCGGGGAGGAGGGCTATGCCCGCGGCCTCTCGGTGACCCTGCCGGACGCGCGCCGCGCGCTCTATTCCGACAGCTTTGCCGCCAGCCTCGAGGGCTTTCGCGCCGAGGACGAGCTGATCGCCCTGATGCGCACCGCCCCCGGGCGCAGCGGGCTCGACCGCGCGCAATATGCCGACCTCACCTTCTGGATGCCCGGCGACATCCTCACCAAGGTCGACCGCACCAGCATGGCGGTGAGCCTCGAGGCGAGGGAGCCGCTGCTCGACCACCGCCTCGTCGAATTCGCCGCGCGCCTGCCCGAGGGGATGCGGGTGCGCGGATCGGTGGGCAAGCACCTGCTGAAGAAGACCCTCGAACGCTACCTTCCGCACGACATCCTCTACCGCCCCAAGCAGGGCTTCGTCACGCCCATCGCCGAATGGCTGAGGGGGCCGCTCGCCGGGGCTTCGCGGGGGATCGCGACCGGGAGCCTCGCCCAGACGGGGTTCTTCGACGCGAAGTCGATGGCCGCGCTCGCCGAAGCGCATATCGCGGGCCGTGCCGACCATTCGCGCACCTTGTGGCAGCTGCTGATGCTGGAGAAGTCGCTTGGCCAGCTCGGGGTCAGCGGCTGACCGGTTTCCAGCTCCGTTCGTGCTGAGCTTGTCGAAGCACTGCACTTTCTTGCTGACCTTGCAAGAAAGAGGAAAACGGCCTTTGGACAGGCTCAGGGCAAACGGGTGGGGTGCTATTCCTCGGTTCCGTGGCCCTTGGCCATATAGTCGGCGCTCTGCATCTCGTTGAGGCGGCTCACCGTGCGCTCGAATTCGAAGGCACCGTCGCCTGCTTGGTAGAGCTCTTCCGGCGCCGCCGCGGCGGTGACGAACAGTTTCACACGATGCTCGTAGAGCGCGTCGATCAGCTTGGTGAAGCGGATCGCCTCGTTGCGGTTCTCGGGGCCCATCCGCGGGATGCCGACGAGGATCACGGTGTGGAAGGCCTGCGCCACGGCGAGGTAATCCGCCGCCCCGCGGTTCTCCGCGCACAGCTTCTTGAAGCTGAACACGCCCACGCCCTTGAGGCTCTTGGGCACGTGGAGCGTGCGCCCGCCGCCGAGGTCGAGGGTGCCGCTCGGGACGTTGGCGGCATCCTCGGGCGCGAAGTCGGTGAGGCGGAAGAAGGCCTCGCGCACCTGCGCGGTCGCTGCGTCCTCCAGCGGCGCGTGCCACATCGCAAGGCCTCCAATGCGGTCGAGCCGGTAGTCGGTCGGCCCGTTGAGCGAGAGGACGTCCATCCGCGCCTCGACCAGATCGATGAAGGGCAGGAAAAGCGAGCGGTTGAGCCCGTCCTTGTAGAGATCGTGCGGGGGCCGGTTGGAGGTGGTGACGATCACCGTGCCCGCCTCCATCAGCGCGGTGAAGAAGCGGCCCATGATCGCGGCATCGGCGGTGTTGGTGACGACCATCTCGTCGAAGGCGAGACAGCGCACGCGGGGCGCCATCGCCAGCGCGACGCTGACCAGCGGGTCCTGCCGCTCGGCCTTGCGCGCCTCGGTGACGAGCCGGTCCAGCTCGAGCATGAAGGCGTGGAAGTGGACGCGGCGCTTGCGCTCGATGCCGAGGGTCTCGACGAAGAGGTCCATCAGCATCGACTTGCCGCGTCCGACGCCGCCCCACAGGTAGACCCCGCGCGGGTCGGGTGTGGAAGCAGCGGTGCCGGTGAGGCGGGCGAACAGGCCGCGTTTTGGCGGCGGCGCTTCAAGCTCGTCCTGCAACCGCGCAAGCCGTTCGGCCGCCGCGCGCTGGTCGGGGTCGGTGCGCAGCTCGCCGCTGGCGATCAGCGCGTCGTAGCGGGCGAGCAACCCCGGCACATTAACCGCGCGGCTGCATCTTGCGCACGATGCCCGAGAAGCTGGCGACGGTATCCTCGTCCTGCACCACCATCCCGCGAATGAAGACGAGCTTGCCGGTCTCGCGCACGATCTCGGTCACGGTATCGAGCGGGCGCTGCGGATCGCCGCCGCCCACGAATTGGGTCGAAAGCTCAAGCGTCACCGAGGGTCCGGCATTGCCGGTGCCGATGCGGTGCATGGTCACGAACAGCGCAATGTCGATCAGCGACAGCGTCACCGCGCCGTGGATCACGCCCTGGAGGTTCATGTGCCGCCGCTCGGGGAACATGCGCAGGCGCGCCTTCCCGTCGTGATCGACGCGGGTGATGAGCTTGCCCATCACCGCGCCGTTGAACAGCGTCTCGTCCTTGAGGTTCCAGTGATGCCAGCCCGGATTGTCCGGGTCCGGCCCGTGCTCGAAGACGTCGTCCTTGAAGCTCACCGGATCAGATCGCGCGCTCGGCCATCATCTTCTTGGTCTCGGCGATGGCCTTGGCCGGCGAGAGGCCCTTGGGGCACACGTTCGCGCAGTTCATGATGGTGTGGCAGCGGTAGAGGCGGAAGGGGTCTTCGAGGTCGTCGAGCCGCTCGCCGGTCATCTCGTCGCGGCTGTCGGCGAGCCAGCGATAGGCCTGAAGCAGGATCGCCGGGCCGAGGAACTTGTCGGAGTTCCACCAGTAGCTCGGGCAGGAGGTCGAGCAGCAGGCGCACAGGATGCATTCGTAGAGGCCGTCAAGTTTCTCGCGCTGTTCGGGCGATTGCAGGCGCTCCTTGCCGCTCGGCGTCGGGCTGACGGTCTGCAGCCAGGGGCGGATGCTCGCATACTGCGCGTAGAAGTGCGTGAAGTCGGGCACGAGGTCCTTGATCACGTCCATGTGCGGCAGGGGCGTGATGCGGATTTCGCCTTTCAGGTCCTCGATCGCGGTGGTGCAGGCGAGGCCGTTCTTGCCGTTCATGTTCATCGAGCACGACCCGCAGATCCCCTCGCGACACGAACGGCGGAAGGTAAGAGTCGGGTCGATCTCGTTCTTGATCTTGAACAGGGCGTCGAGAACCATCGGCCCGCATTCGTCGAGATTGATCTCGAACTTGTCGTAGCGCGGGTTCTGGCCGCTGTCGGGATCGTAGCGGTAGATCTTGAACGACTTCACGCGGCCGCCGGTGGCCTTGTGGGTCTTCCCGTTGGCATTGATCTTGGAATTCTTGGGGAGAGTGAAGGTCGCCATGAACTGATCCCGGTTTCGAATTGCACCCTATCTAGCGGCATCGCGCGCCTGCGCAAGCGGGCGGTGTTGCACGCTTTCGCACAGGGGTTGAATGCGCCTCACACGGCGGAACCATGTGCGGGCCGGCGCGCTTTGAGCAGCAATGGCACAGAGCGGACAAGTATCGGAAAAGGTAGCCTGCTTCCCGCAGGTGGCGGCGGTGTTCGGGGCGAGCGGCGGGATCGGCGCGGCGCTCTGCGCGGGGCTGGCGGCGGGCGGGACCAAGGTGGTCCATGCGGGATCGCGGCGGGGGGAAGGGCCGCAAAGGTCGGCGATCCGCCCCTTCGCCTTCGACCTCGCCGACGAGACGAGCATCGCGGCCGCCGCAGCAGCGATGAAGGATGACCCGCCCGAATGGGTGATCATCGCCACCGGCGTGCTGACCCTGGCGGACGGCACGGGGCCGGAGCGGACCTACAAGCGGCTCGATCCTGCCGCGATGGCCGAGGTCTTTGCCCTCAACACCATCGGCCCAGCGCTGATCGCCAAGCACATGCTGCCGCTGATGCCGCGTGGGCGGCCCTTCACCTTCGCGGCGCTTTCGGCGCGGGTCGGGTCGATCGGCGACAACCACCTCGGCGGATGGCATTCCTACCGGGCGAGCAAGGCGGCGCTCAACATGCTGCTGCGGAACTTCGCGATCGAGATGGCGCGCACCCATCCGGAAAGCGTGATCGTGGGGCTGCACCCGGGCACGGTCGACAGCGCGCTTTCGGCGCCGTTCCAGTCCGGGCTGCCCGAGGGCCAGTTGACCGCGCCCGATGTCGCCGCTGCCAACCTGCTCGGGGTGCTGGCCGGGCTCGGCCCCGCGCAATCCGGGCGCGTGTTCGATTTCCGGGGTACGGAGGTTCCCGCCTGATCGCGCTTCCCTTGCGGCTCCGGGCGGCTAGACTGCGGCCGCAGGGAGGCGGGGAATGGGGATCAAGAGCTGGTACGAGGCGAACATCATGCCGCGCCTCATCACCTGCGCCTGTTCGCAGGGGCAGGTCATGAAGCGCCGCGCGGCGGTGGTGCCCCGCGCCCGGGGCGACGTCTTCGAACTGGGCTGCGGGGGCGGGATCAACCACGCCTTCTACGACCCGCAGGCGATCACCTCCTATGCCGGGATCGATCCGCACGCGGGGCTGCTGGAGGGCGCGCGCGCCGCGGCGCGGGAAAAGGGCTGGGCGGCGGACCTCAGGCAGGGGCGGGGCGAGGCCATCCCCTTTGCCGATGACAGCTTCGACTGCGTGGTGTGCACCTTCACCCTGTGCTCGGTCAACAACCCCGCGCAGGTCATGGCCGAACTGCACCGCATCCTGCGCCCGGGCGGCGAGGCGCTGTTTCTCGAACACGGGCGCGCGCCCGATCCCGCGGTGCGCGGATGGCAGCATCGGATCGAGCCGGTCTGGAAGCGCCTTGCGGGCGGCTGCCATCTGACCCGGCCGATCGCCACTGCGCTGGAAGGCGCGGGTTTCGCGGTCGAGAGGCTGGGGGAGGGCTACACGCCGCAGGCCCCGCGATTTGCCGGATGGATGGAGTGGGGGGTGGCGCGCAAGTTCGGGTAAACGGGCACCCGTTGGAGGCCCACCCCGCTGCGACTAGCCTCGCCTTCGGCTCGGCAAGTCTCGCTCCCCTCCCGCTTCCGGGAGGGGCTGGGGGTGGGTCCGAGCAGCGGCTGCAAAGAAAAAGGGCGGGAAAGATCGCTCCTTCCCGCCCTCATTTCTTCCGGTCCCGGCCCGGCCTATTCGCCGAAGGTGCGCTGCCACCAGCCGCGGCGCGGCTTGGCCTCGTCCTTGGCGTCGGCATCTCCGGCGTTGTCCTCTTCCGCCGTCTCGGCCGCCATGGCCTCGGCGGTCTGGGGTGCGTCGTCGGGACCGGCGATCACGGCCATGTCCTCGGCAACCTGCTCGGAGAGCGATTCGCTGGCCTCGGCAGCGGCCGCCTTGGTCTTGCGCGGGGCGCGCTTGCGCTTGGGCTTCTCGGCCGGCGCTTCCGCATCCCCGGCAGGAGCCGCCTCGTCGGCAGCGGCGGCGGCGAGTTCGGGCGCGAGTTCGGCAGGCGCTTCTTCGGCTGCGACGGGCTCGGCATCCTTCTTCTTGCGCGGCGCCCGGACCCTCCTGGGCTTTGCGGCCGGCGTTTCTTCGGCGGGGCCTTCGGCCTCGGCGGGTGCTTCGTCCAGCGGTTCCTGGGCGGGCGGGGGCGCTTCGGCCTCGCCTTCGGCGTCGGTCACGCCTTCGCCATCATCGCCGGTGGGCTCCCCGTCGGCGCCTTCGCCTTCACCGCCTTCGCGACGCTTGCGACCGCGACCGCCGCGACGGCGGCGCTTCTTGGGACGACCTTCGCCGTCCTCGCCGGCTTCGGGAGCGGCGGTCTCGCCGTTGTCCTCGCCCTCGGCATCGGCTTCGGTGCCGTCTTCGCCGTTGTCGTTTTCGGCACCGTCCTCGCGATCGCGATTGCGGTTGCGGCCGCCGCGCCGACGCCGGCGCTTCTTCTTGCGCCCACCCTCGTCGTCTCCTTCACCGCGTTCGCGGCGGGGCTGACGCTCCTGACGCTCCTCGGCCTCTTCCTCGGCGTAATCATCCTCGTTCTCGGGCAGATCGTCGTCGTCCTCGTCGATGATCGGCTCGAACTTGGGCGCATGGACCGGACGCGGCCCGGCGCTCGAGACGCTCATCTTCGCGCCTTCCTGTTCGCCTTCCGGCACGACTTCGACGCTGACGCCGTAACGTTGCTCGATCTCGACGAGGTCGGCGCGCTTCTCGTTGAGGAGATAGATCGCCGCCTCGGTGGAGGCCGCGAGGCGGATGAGCGTGCCCTTGCCCTTGGCCGCCTCGTCCTCGATCAGGCGCAGCGCCGAGAGGCCCGCGGACGACGCGGTGCGCACGAGGCCGGTGCCGTCGCAATGCGGGCAGGGGCGGGTGGTCGCTTCGAGCACGCCGGTGCGCAAGCGCTGGCGGCTCATTTCCATGAGGCCGAAGGAGCTGATCCGGCCCACCTGAATGCGGGCGCGATCGTTCTTCAGAGCCTCCTTCATCGCCTTCTCGACCTTCCGGACGTTGGAGGGGTACTCCATGTCGATGAAGTCGATGACGACGAGGCCGGCCATGTCGCGCAGGCGCAGCTGGCGGGCGATTTCCTTGGCCGCTTCGAGGTTGGTGTGGAGCGCGGTCGCCTCGATCCCGTGCTCCTTGGTGGAGCGCCCGGAGTTGATGTCGATCGACACCAGCGCCTCGGTCGGGTTGATGATGAGGTAGCCGCCGCTCTTCAGCTGCACCATCGGGTCATACATCGCCTTGAGCTGATCCTCCGCGCCGTAGCGCTGGAACAGCGGAACCGGATCGACATAGGCCTTCACCCGCCGCGCGTGGCTGGGCATCAGCAGCTTCATGAAGGCCTTGGCCGACTTGTAGCCTTCCTCGCCCTCGACGACGACTTCCTCGATTTCCTTGTTGTAGATGTCGCGGATCGCGCGCTTGATGAGGTCGCTGTCCGAATGGATCAGCGCCGGTGCGACCGAGGCGAGGGTCTTCTCGCGGATCTCGTCCCACACGCGGGCGAGGTAATCGAAGTCGCGCTTGATCTCGGGCTTGGTGCGGCTCATGCCGGCGGTGCGCACGATCAAACCCATGGTCTTGGGCAGCTTGAGGTCGGAGACCATTTCCTTCAGCCGCTTGCGATCGCTGGTCGAGCTGATCTTGCGGCTGATGCCGCCGCCGCTGGTGCTGTTGGGCATCAGCACGGTATAGCGTCCGGCGAGGCTGAGATAGGTGGTGAGCGCCGCGCCCTTGTTGCCGCGTTCTTCCTTGACGACCTGCACCAGCAGCACCTGGCGGCGCTGGATCACGTCCTGGATTTTGTAGCGGCGGCGCAGCGCCATGCGCTTGGCGCGCACCTCGTCGACCTGCTTGGCGCGGGCTCGCCCGCGCTCGCCGCCCTTGTCGCCCTTGCCCTGGCGGCGACGGCCACGACCGCGACGGCCGCGTTCCTCGCCGCTGTCGCCGTCCCCGGCGGCTTCCTCGCCGCCTTCTTCGTCGCCGTTGTCGTCGTCGGCGCTGTCTTCCTCGTCGGAGGCGCCGCCTTCGATCGTGGCGACATCGTCCTTGTCGGAGGTGTCGACTTCCTCGACGCCGTTCTCGGCGAAGTCCTCGGCGAGCGCCTCGCCGCTTTCGTCCTCGGCGTCGTATTCGGCGCCGGGCGCGATGCCTTCGTCCTCTTCCTCGGCGCGCAGGCGTTCCTCTTCCTCGGCGGCCTCGGCTTCTTCGGCGAGCAGCGCGTCGCGATCCGCCTTGGGAATCTGGTAGTAGTCGGGATGGATTTCGCTGAAGGCGAGGAAGCCGTGGCGATTGCCGCCGAAGTCGACGAAGGCCGCCTGTAGCGACGGTTCGACCCGGGTTACTTTCGCGAGATAGATATTGCCCTTGATCTGCTTGTGTTCGGCAGATTCGAAATCGAATTCCTCAATCCGGTTGCCTTGCAGAACCGCCACCCGGGTTTCTTCCGGGTGGCGCGCATCGATGAGCATGCGCGTTGCCATTGAATAGTCTCCATGCGCCCGGCCTGGTCCGCGAACGGACGCGAAGGGGGCGCGCATTGTGTGGTGAACCGGCGAGCCCGAAGGCGGTGCCGGAAGGGGAAATCGCGCTGTGAGGGGCAAAGCCGCTCGGCGCGAAGCTCGTGTCTGCGGTGGCGGATGTGCGGGCTAGCGCCGCGCCTCCTCCCGCAACGGCACAGGGGCGCACAAGGCGCATGGTGCTCGTTGTCCGGGAAAAGCGATCTGTCACTGCATCAACCTGTACTGGTCCGGGGAGCGAATAAAGGAGTGTGCCCCGGCGCAAGAGGCGGGCGCGGGCGCAAGGCTGCGCCATGATCCGGCCTCCATGACAGAACTGCTAGCACTGTGGGGCAAACCCCGCAACTCTATTGCGTTTCCTTCGCGCAAGAACGTAAGCCGCAGCGGCAATGAGCTATCGCACGCTTCTGCTGATCCTCGTGCTGGTGCCGGCCGCGCTGCTGGGCGGGGCGGCGGCGTTCGGGCTGACAATCCCGGTGCCGCAATGGGGGCGCGACTATGTGCTGCGCTTCGTGCTCGAGGAAAGGCAGGCGCCGCTCGAGCTGCCGCCGGTCGCCGGGCCCTCCGATCCCTCGCGCCCGCTGGTGGTGATCGATGCCGGGCATGGCGGGCGCGATCCCGGCGCGATCGGGACCGACGATGCGGGTCGGCGCTTCCGCGAGAAGGACATCACGCTCGCCCTCGCACTCGCGCTGCGCGACGAGCTGCTGCGGCAGGGCGGCATCCGCGTAGCGCTGACCCGGGCCGACGACCGCATCCTGCCGCTCGCGCACCGTCCCGAGATCGCCCGGCGGCTCGAGGCCGATCTGTTCATCTCGGTCCATGCCGATTCCGCCGGGGAGAACGCCGATGTCGCCGGGGCGAGCATCTACACCCTCTCGGACGAGGCCTCAAGCGAGGCGGCGGCCCGCTTTGCCGCGCGCGAGAACGATGCCGACCGGCTGAACGGCATCACCATCGACGGCGAAAGCGCAGCGGTGAGCGCGATCCTGGTCGGATTGTCGCAGCAGCGCACCCTCGAGGAATCGATCGCCTTTGCCGGGCTGATCGAGCGCGAGGGGGAGGGGGCGCTCGCCTTCGTCCCCCAGCCGCGCCGTTCGGCCGCGCTGGCGGTGCTGCGCGCGCCCGATGTGCCCTCGGTTCTGTTCGAGAGCGGCTTCGTCACCAACCTCACCGATCGCGCGCGGCTCACCACGGCAGAGGGCAGGGCGCAATATGCCGCGGTGCTGGCCCGGGCGATCAGGGTCCATTTCGCCCGCCGCCGCGAGACGGCGCCGGGCGGCGGATAGGTTCGCAAAGCGGCTAGCCTTGGCCGAGCCTCGCGTGCTAGTTGCCCCCGGTCCATGACCGAGCCTGCCCCCGCCCCCGACCAGACTTCGACCTGGGCCTATCTGCGCTATCGCGTGAACCGCGATGTCGGCGGGGCGCTGGCGTGGTTCCGCGTGCGCTGGCGCGAAAGCCGCCTGTTCAAGGCGGTGGCGATCGCCTTCGGCCTGTTCCTTGCCCTTTGGATCGCGGTCTTCGTGTGGCTGGCGAGCGACCTGCCAGAAGCCGAGGCGCTGCTCACCTACGAAACCCCGTTGCCCACCGTGGTGCGCGGCTACGATGGCGAGATCGTCCACTCCTATGCCCGCGAGCGGCGGGTGCAGCTGCAATATGCCGATTTCCCGCAGAAGCTGATCGAGGCCTATCTCTCCGCCGAGGACAAGACCTTCTTCAGCCACGGCGGCATCGACTTCTTCGGCACCGCCAACGCCGTGTTCGACTATGCGCGCAAGGCCGGCACTGGCGAGCGTGCGGTGGGCGGATCGACCATCACCCAGCAGGTCGCCAAGAACCTGCTGCTGGGCGACGAATATTCGGTCACCCGCAAACTCAAGGAAATGATTCTCGCCAGCCGCATCGAGCAGGTGCTGACCAAGCAGGAAATCCTCGAACTCTATTTGAACGAGATCCCGCTCGGGCGCCGCTCCTTCGGGGTGCAGGCGGCGGCGCGGGCCTATTTCGACAAGGACGTGGACGCGCTCGAACTGCACGAGATGGCCTTCCTCGCGATCCTGCCCAAGGCGCCGGAACGCTATGGCCGCAAGGGACAGGAACAGGCGGCGCTCGAACGGCGCAATTTCGTGCTCGGCCAGATGGAGGCGAACGGCTTCATCACCGGTTCGGAGCGACGCGCGGCGGCGGCGAGGCCCCTCGGCCTCGTCACCCAGCGGCGCGAACGCAGCGTCGACGCGGGCTATTTCCTCGAAGAAGTGCGCCGCGAGCTGATCGAGCGTTTTGGCGAGACCGCGGAGGAGGGGCCGAACTCGGTCTATGCCGGGGGTCTTTGGGTGCGCACCAGCCTCGATCCCGACATGCAGCTTGCCGCGCGCGATGCGCTGCGCGAGGGGCTGCTGCGCTATCACGGCGGGCGGGCATGGGCGGGGCCCATCGCGACGATCGACGTCTCCGAGGGCAACTGGGCGAGCCAGCTGCAATCCTCGCCGCTCGGCATCAGCTACAAGGACTGGCGCGTCGGCGTCGTCACCCGGCGCAGCGGACAATCGGCGCAGATCGGCTTTTCCGACGGCACCGAAGCGCCGCTCGGTAATCTGCCCAATGCCCTCAAGGCCGGCGACGTCATCGCCGCCAGCCCCTCGGGCAATGGCTGGAATGTCCGCACCATCCCCGAGGCGCAGGGCGCTCTGGTGGTCGAGAGCGCGCAGACCGGCCGGGTGCTGGCGATGCAGGGCGGGTTCGATCACCGCCTGTCCGATTTCAACCGCGCCACGCAGGCCAATCGCCAGCCGGGATCGACCATCAAGCCTTTTGTCTATGCGGCGGGCCTCGACACCGGCATGACCCCCTCGACCCAGGTCGATAACTCGCGCTTCTGCTACTATCAGGGCGCCAACCTCGGCGAGAAGTGCATCCGCGGCTCGGGCAGCGGGGGGCAGCACCCGATGCGCTACGGGCTCGAGCAGTCGCAGAACATCATGACCGTGCAGATCGGCATGACCGCCGGCATGAACAATGTCGTGCAGGGGATCGAGAAGCTCGGCATCGGCAAGTTTCCGGCCTATCCCTCGACCGCGCTCGGGGCGGGGGAGACCACGCTGGTCAAGATGGTTGCCGCCTATTCCGCGCTCGCCAACCACGGGCGGCTCAATCCGCCGACGGTGATCGACTACGTGCAGGACCGCCGCGGCAAGGTGCTGTGGCGCGCCGACAACCGCGAATGCCGCGGCTGCAACATGGCGAAATGGGACGGCAAGCCGATGCCGCGCTTCGGCGTCAAGGGCGCGCAGGCGATGGACGCGCGCACCGCCTTCCAGGTGATGCACATGCTGCGCGGAGCGGTGAGCCGCGGCACGGCGACCGTGCTCAATCCGCTGAACCTCCCGCTGTTCGGCAAGACCGGCACCACCACTGGCCCCAAGGACGTGTGGTTCATCGGCGGCACCCAGCAGATGATCGCTGGCGCCTATGTCGGCTTCGACCAGCCGCGCAACATGGGCGGCTATGCCTATGGCGGCACGATCGCCGCGCCCATCATCAAGAGCCTGATCGAGAAGACCAAGCCGAAGTGGTCCGATCTGCCCGCCGTTGCGCCTGCCGGGGTTCGCATGGTGCGCGTCGACCGCCGCTCGGGCAAGCGCGTCTTCGAAGGCTGGCCTACCGATGATCCCAAGTCGGCAATCATCTGGGAAGCCTTCAAGCCCGACACCGAACCCGAACGCTACACTCGCCAGGACGCCATTGCCGCCAAGCGCAACGAGATCCTCGCGCTGATCCGCGCCGGACGCCAGAACGCCGAAAGCGCGGTGATCGATGCGCCGGAGGACGACGTGGAGTACGAAGAGGGCGGGATCGACTGATCCGGGCCGGAACCGCCCGCGCCTTTCGGAGGTTTGACTGACATGACACGCCGTATCCTTGCCCCGCTCGCCGCGCTTGCCATGACCGGGCTTGCTGCCGTCCCTCTCAACAGCGCCTCGGCGGAACTGCCCACCGGCGCCAAGGCCCCGGCCTTCTCGACCCGCGCCGCGCTCGCAGGCGAGGAATTCGGCTTCACCCTCAGCGCCGCGCTCGCGAAGGGGCCGGTGGTGCTCTATTTCTACCCCAAGGCCTTCACCAAGGGCTGCACGCTCGAGGCCAATGCCTTTGCCGAGGCCATGCCGAGCTTCAAGGCCGCAGGGGCGAGCGTGATCGGCATGTCGGGCGACGACATCGCCACGCTCCGGCGATTCAGCCGCGAGGAATGCCGCGATGCCTTTCCGGTCGGGGTCGCCTCGTCGAAGATCGCCCAGGCCTATGACGTGGCGATGGGCACTTCGGGGCTGACCACCCGCACATCCTATGTCATCGCCCGCGACGGCCGGATCGTGGCGGTGCATTCCGATGCCGACTACCGCGGCCATGTCGAAAAGACGCTGGCGGTGGTGCGCGCGCTGAAGAAGTGAGGCGGGCGGGGGCGCTTTACAATCGCGCCGCCGACGCTAAGCGGTGCCGACTTTTTCGCGTGACTGAAGGATAGACCATGCGGGCCGAGGCCCAGGCTTACATCAACCGGATCGAAGCTGCGCTCGCGCTGGTGCGCCTGTCGCTCGACTGGGAGCGCGCGCTGCGCCGGCTCGACGAGCTGAACGCGCGGGTGCAGGACCCGAACCTCTGGGACAATCCCAAGCAGGCGCAGGCGATCAGCCGCGAGCAGAAGACGCTCGAGACTGCGGTGAACACGGTGAACGAGATCGCCGCCGAGATGGCCGACGCGATCGAATTCATCGAAATGGGCGAGGCCGAGGGCGAGGACACCATCGTCGAGGACGGTCTCGCCACGCTCGCCGCTCTGGCCGACCGCGCCGATGCCGACAAGGTGCAGGCCCTGCTCTCGGGCGAGGCCGACGGGAACGACACCTACCTCGAAATCCACGCCGGCGCGGGCGGGACCGAGAGCCAGGACTGGGCCGAAATGCTGCTGCGCATGTATGCGCGCTGGGCCGAACGGCGCGGCTTCAAGGTCGACACGGTCGAATACCAGGCGGGCGAACAGGCCGGGATCAAGTCGGCGACGCTGCTGATCAAGGGCGACGGCGCCTATGGCTATGCCAAGACCGAAAGCGGCGTCCACCGCCTCGTGCGCATCAGCCCCTACGACAGCTCGGCGCGGCGCCACACCAGCTTCTCGAGCGTGTGGGTCTATCCGGTGATCGACGACAGCTTCGAGATCGAGATCAACCCGGCCGACCTCAAGATCGACACCTACCGCGCATCGGGCGCGGGCGGGCAGCACGTCAACACCACCGACTCCGCGGTGCGCATCACCCACCAGCCGACCGGCATTGTGGTGGCGAGCCAGCAGGACCGCAGCCAGCACAAGAACCGCGAGATCGCGATGAACATGCTCAAGGCGCGGCTCTACGAGGCCGAGATGCGCGCCCGCGAGGAAGCCGCCAATGCCGAGCACTCGGCCAAGAGCGACATCGGGTGGGGCCACCAGATCCGCTCCTACGTGTTGCAGCCCTACCAGATGGTCAAGGACCTGCGCACCGGCGTCGTCTCGACCTCGCCCGACGCGGTGCTCGACGGGGCCATCGATCCCTTCATCTCGGCCGCGCTCGCCCAGCGGGTGACGGGGGAGAAGGTCGAGATCGAGGACGTGGAGTAGGCGCGGATGCGGCTGCGGCATGGGATCATCGCCGGTGCAGGCCTCGTCGGGGCGGCGATGCTCGGTGGCTGCGACGGCCTTGTCCCCGCCGAGTCCGCAAGGCCCGAGACCGCGCTCGCCTTTCCCTCGCCCGACCGGCCCGTCGCCAAGGTCGTCTCGAACCAGTTCTCGAACGAGGATGCCCGCGACGAGCGCAACGAGGCGCAGGTCGTGATGGACCTCGCCAACATCCGCCCGGGCATGACCGTCGCCGATATCGGGGCGGGCGAGGGCTACTACACCGTGCGCCTGGCCGAACGGGTCGGCGCCGACGGGCGCGTGCTGGCGCAGGACATCAGCCGCGAGGCATTGGACCGGCTCGGCCGCCGGGTCGAGCGCGAGCGGCTTGAGAACATCTCGATCAAGTTCGGCGATGCCGACAACCCCCAGCTTCCGCCCGACAGTTTCGACCGCGTGTTCATGGTGCACATGTACCATGAGGTGACCGAACCCTACGCCTTCCTCTGGAACCTGTGGCCGGCGCTCAATGCCGGTGGACAGATCGTTGTGGTGGAAAGAGACAGCCCGGTCGGGGGGCACGGCCTGCCGCACACCCTGCTGTTCTGCGAGTTCGAGGCGGTCGGCTACGTGCTGGTCGATTACGCCGAACGCCCTGACATCGAGGGCTATTTCGCCCGCTTCGAACGCGGCCCCAAGCGGGCCGAGCCGGAGGCGATCAAGGTGTGCGAGGCGGGCTGAGGCAGGCCGGCCCCGGCGAGGTTGCGGGGCAGGACCTCCCGCACTATGGCAAGATCATGCAAGATGGCGCCGCTGGGGCGCGAAGGGGATTGTTCATTGTTCAAGGGATTGAGCCCGATCGTCTACGGCGGGCGTGAAGTCTGGCCGCTGGTCGAAGGCGGCAAGGGTGTATCGGCAACCAACCATGCCAGCTCCGGTGCGTGGGCTGCGGCGGGTGGGATCGGCACGGTCAGTGCGGTCAACGCCGACAGCTATGACGAGAACGGCAACGTCATTCCGCAGGTCTATCACGGCCGCACGCGCGAGGAGCGCCATCAGGAACTGATCCGCTACGCGATCGAAGGCGCCACCACGCAGGTGAAGAAGGCCTACGAGATCGCGAACGGCAAGGGCGCGATCAACATCAACGTGCTGTGGGAAATGGGCGGGGCGCAGGCCGTGCTCGAAGGCGTGCTCGAACGCACCCGCGGCCTTGTGACCGGCGTCACCTGCGGGGCGGGGATGCCCTACAAGCTCGCCGAGATCGCAGCGCGCTTCAACGTCAACTACCTCCCCATCGTCAGCTCCGCGCGCGCCTTTCGCGCGCTGTGGAAGCGCTCCTACCACAAGGTCGCCGAGCTGATGGCGGCGGTGGTCTATGAAGACCCGTGGCTGGCTGGCGGGCACAACGGCCTCAGCAATGCCGAGGACCCGACCAAGCCCGAAGACCCCTATCCGCGCGTCAAGGCGCTGCGCGAGACCATGCGCGCCGAGGGTGTCTCGGACGACGTGCCGATCGTGATGGCGGGCGGGGTGTGGTACCTGCGCGAGTGGGAAAACTGGATCGACAATCCCGAGCTCGGAAAGATCGCCTTCCAGTTCGGAACGCGTCCGCTGCTCACCCGCGAAAGCCCGATCCCGCAGATCTGGAAGGACATGCTGCGTACGGTCGAGCCGGGAGATGTGCTGCTCCACAAGTTCTCGCCCACCGGCTTCTATTCGAGCGCGGTCAAGACCCCGTTCCTCTACGACCTGATGCACCGTTCGGAGCGCCAGATCCCGTTCTTCAAGCGCGGCGAGGAGGAGGGCACGGTCCAGCTCGGCGAGGAGGGCAAGGCCCGCAATTTCTGGGTGCGCCCCGAGGACAAGGCCCGCGCCGAAATGTGGATGCGCGCCGGACACACCGAGCCCTTGAAGACACCGGACAACACCATCGTCTTTGTCACGCCGGATTCGCGCGACACCATCCGCAAGGACCAGCAGGACTGCATGGGCTGCCTGTCGCATTGCGGCTTTTCGGCGTGGAAAGACCACGACGACTACACCACAGGCCGTCTGGCCGACCCGCGCAGCTTCTGCATCCAGAAGACGTTGCAGGACATCGCCCACGGCGACGATCCGGACAAGAACCTCGCCTTCGCGGGCCACGCGGCCTACCGCTTCAAGACCGACCCCTTCTTCTCGAACGGCTACACGCCGAGCGTGGGCGAGCTGGTCGAGCGGATTTTGACCGGCGACTGACGGGGCGAGGGCGGTGACCGACGACACGGCGCCGCCGCCGCTTTCGCTGTGGGTCCGCGAGCTGCCGATCACCGTGCCGATCGCGCTCAGTCCGTTGCGGCGGCCGCAGCCGGTCGCAGGCGCCCGGGGCGGGGCAGGGCAGCCGGTGATGGTGATCCCCGGCATCCTGTCGAGCGACAGCGCCACCGCCCTGCTGCGCCGCACGCTCGATCTGACCGGCTACCGCGCCCACGCGTCGGAAATGGGTTTTCTGACCGGGATCCAGCCCGACACGATGGCCCGCGCGATCGACCGCCTCGCCGAGATCGCCGGGGCAGAGCGGCGCAAGGTCGCGCTGGTGGGGTGGAGCCTCGGCGGTCTCTATGCCCGGGTGCTGGCGCAGCGCCATCCCGAACTGGTCGAACTGGTGATGACGCTCGGCACGCCGTTCTCGGGCGATCGCCGCGCCAATAACGCGTGGCGGGTCTACGAGGCGCTGAACGATCACACCGTGGATGCCCCGCCTGTGCCCGACGATCCCTCGGTCAAGCCGCCGGTGCCGACGATCGCGCTGTGGTCGCGAAGGGACGGCGTGATCGCGCCTGCCGCTGCGCGCGGCTTGCCGCGCGAGCGCGATTCCGAGGTCGAGGTTCCCTTCCACCATTTCGCGCTTGCCTCGACCCGCCCGGCGATCGCCCGGGTGGTGATGGAGCTTGGCCGCGCGTTGGCAGGCTAGCGCACCAGCGCCGTCAGCACCTGATCCGGCGGCCGGTGGCCGTCGGCCCACATGCGGATGTTGGCGATGACCTTGTGGCCCGAATCCTCGCGGCCTTCTGCCGTGGCACTGCCGATGTGCGGCAGGGTCATGACATTGGGATGATCGATCAACCGGCGGTCGACGTTCGGCTCGTTCGGATAGACGTCGAGTCCGGCGCCTGCGAGGTGCCCCGATTGCAGCGCCGCGATCAGCGCCTCCTGGTCGATCAGTTCGCCGCGTGCGGTGTTCACGATGCTGCTGCCCGGCTTCATCAGCGCGATCCGGCCCGCGTCGATGAGGTGGCGGGTCTCCTCGGTCAGCGGGCAGTGGAGGGTGAGGATGTCGGCCTCGGCCATCAGCGTGTCGACGCTTTCGACATGGCGCGCGCCCAGCATCCGCTCCAGCGCCTCGGGCAGGCGCTTGCGGTTGTAATAGGCGATCTCCAGCCCGAAAGCGCGGGCGCGGTGGGCTACGGCCTGGCCGATGCGGCCCATGCCGATGATGCCGAGCACCTTGCCCGCCAGCTTGCGCCCGAGCAGGCCCGAAGGCGTCCAGCCCGTCCATTCACCGCGCCTGACGAGCGCGGTGCCCTCGCGTATGCGGCGCGGCACCCCGATGATCATCGCCATGGCCAGATCGGCGGTGTCGTCGGTGAAGACGCCGGGGGTGTTGGTGACGATGATCTTGCGTTCGGCTGCGGCGGCCAGATCGATATGCTCCGTACCCGCGCCGAAATTGGCGATGAGGCCCAGCCGCTCGCCCGCGCCCGCGATCAGATCGGCGTCGATCCGGTCGGTCACGGTCGGCACCAGCACGTCGCAATCCTGCATCGCCGCGGCGAGCTGGTCGCGCGTCAGCGGCGCGTCGGCCTCGTTGAGCACCACGTCGAAGAGCTCGCGCATCCGCGCCTCGACCGCGGGCACCAGATGACGGGTGACGATCACGCGCGCAGGCGCGGCGAGCGGGCGAGTGGGGCGCTGGGTCATGGGCTGTGGGCTAATGCCTGAGGCCCCGCGCGGTCAAGGCGCGGATGCGTCGGCGAGGCTTGAATCCGCAAGGGCTTGGACGCTATCGTCGCGGCGATGAGGGATTTCCGAAAGATCGCAGCTCCGGGCCTTGCCGTGCTGGCGGCCATTGTGTTCGTCGTCGCCCCGGCATGGGCGCAGGACCGGTTGCTGCCCTACTGGGCGACCTTGCGCTACGACGAGGTCAACATGCGCGTCGGGCCGAGCGTGGAGTATCCGATTACCTGGGTCTACAAGCGCAAGGGCCTGCCGGTGAAGGTGGTGCGCATCCGCGAGGGTTGGCGCCTGGTCGAGGACCACGAGGGCACGCAGGGCTGGATCTCGCAGAACCAGCTCGATCCGGCGCGCGGCGGGATGGTGACGGGCACCGGCACCGCCGAGGTGCGGGCCGCCGCCTCGGATGCCGCTGCCGTGAAGTGGCGCGCCGCGCCGGGCGTGATCGCGCGGATGAAGAAATGCCGCGAGGGCTGGTGCGAGGTCGATATCGCCGGCCGCCGGGGCTGGATCAGCGCCGCGCGCCTGTGGGGATCGCAGGACCTGCCGGGCGACGAGTAGCGCGCCGCCCGGCCTGTCTGCCGTCCGTCAGCCCGCTGCGGCGGGTGCCGGCTTCACGGTGATGGTCTCGCCGCTGTCCGAGGTTGCGGTGAAGGAACCGTCGGCTCCCGGCGCGCTCTCGGTCCAGCATTCGGGCTTCGCGCCCTCTTCCTTGCCGGTGAAGCAGGTCTTCCCGTCGACCACCGCCCAGGTGCCTTCCGCGACTGTTCCGTCCGCGGCGGTATCCGTGAAGGTGCCGTCGGCATTGAGCACGCTGGTGGCCGTGGTGCCGTCGGCGGTGACGACCGTGTAGGTGCCCGCCGCCGATCCGTTCGCCGTGGTCGCCGCAGCCGCTTCGGGCGCGGCCACGGTCTCTTCTGCGGCAGGCTCGTTCGGTGCCGGCTTGCTGCAAGCCGCAAGCAGGCCGAGGCCCGCGATGATCGCCAATTTCTTCATGATGGTTCCCCCTCTGGTCTTGCGACCCGGAAGGGGGTGTATCACGAAGGTTGGCGCAGCGCCAAATCCGACCGTCAGACCAGCTCGACCGCGACCGCGGTCGCTTCCCCGCCGCCGATGCAAAGCGAGGCGACGCCGCGGGTCTTGCCCTGGGTCTTGAGCGCATTGATCAGCGTGACGATGATCCGCGCGCCGCTCGCCCCGATGGGGTGGCCGAGCGCGGTGCCGCCGCCGTTGACGTTGATCTTCTCGTGCGGGATGCCGAGGTCGCGCATCGCGAACATCGCGACGCAGGCGAAGGCCTCGTTGACTTCGAACAGGTCGACATCGTCCACGCCCCAGCCGGCGCGGGCGAGCACCTTCTGGATCGCCGGGATCGGTGCGGTGGTGAACTGCGCGGGCGCCTGGGCGTGGGCGGCGGTGGCGACGATGCGCGCGACCGGGGTCAGGCCCTTCTCTTCGGCGACGCTGGCGCGGGTCAGCACCAGCGCGGCGGCACCGTCGGAGATCGAGGAGGAGGTCGCGGCGGTGATCGTCCCGTCCTTGGCGAAGGCGGGCTTCAGCTGCGGGATCTTGTCGGGGCGGCCCTTGCCGGGCTGCTCGTCATGCTCGACGACGACATCGCCGGCGCGGGTGCTGACCGTCACCGGAACGACTTCGTCCGCGAAGGCGCCCCTGGCGATCGCGCGGTTGGCGCGGGCGAGGCTCTCGATGGTGTAGGCGTCCATCTCCTCGCGGGTCATCTGGTAGGCGTTGGCGGTCTCCTGCGCAAAGGTGCCCATCGCCCGGCCCGGCTCGTAGGCGTCCTCCAGCCCGTCGAGGAACATGTGGTCATAGGCCGTGTCGTGACCCATGCGCGCGCCCGAGCGGTGCTTCTTCATCAGGTAGGGCGCGTTGGTCATGCTCTCCATGCCGCCCGCGACGACCACGTCGATGGTGCCGCTCGCCAGCGCCTCGCTGCCCATGATGACGGTCTGCATGCCGCTGCCGCAGACCTTGTTGACGGTGGTCGCCTCGACCGAGAGCGGAAGGCCCGCCTTGATCGCGGCCTGGCGCGCCGGCGCCTGGCCGAGGCCGGCCGGCAGCACGCAGCCCATGTAGGCGCGGTCGATGTCATCGCCCGAAACGCCCGCCCGCTCGACCGCGGCCTTGACCGCGATCGCGCCGAGATCGGTCGCGGCGACCTCGGCCAGCGCGCCCTGCATCGCGCCCATCGGGGTGCGGGCGTAGGAGAGGATCACGATCGGATCGGAGGGGGACAGCTGGCTCATGGCGTGGTTCCTTGCCTGACGGGTGAAGGTGTCGGGGGCCATGTAATGCTGCATTGCAGTAATGGCAATTGGTCCAAGGTGTCGCGCTTGCGTCGGGCGGCGCTTTGCGCGACAACGCGTCGCAAATCAAAACGCATATGTCCGATTGGGAGAACGACATGGCCGACGACCGCCGCGCAGAACTCGAGAGCCTTCTTGCGCGCCAGCGCGCCGCCTTCACCGCCTCGCGCCCCGAGCCGATGAGCCAGCGCAAGGACCGCATCCGCCGCGCGATCGCGCTCGTGAAGGATCACGGCGAGGAATTCGCCAAGGCGATGAGCGCCGATTTCGGCAGCCGCTCGATGCACCAGTCGATGCTGACCGACATCGCCGCGACGGTGGGCGCGGGCAATCATGCGCTGAAACACATGGATAGCTGGGCTAAGACGGAAAAGCGCAAGGTGCAGTTCCCGCTCGGCCTGCTCGGCGCGAAAGCGGAGCTGCGTTACGAGCCTAAGGGGGTGATCGGCATTCTCTCGCCCTGGAACTTCCCCGTGCAGCTGGCTTTCGGCCCGCTGATGCAGGTGCTCGCCGCCGGCAACCGCGCGATGATCAAGCCCTCCGAGTTCACCGAGCGCACCAGCGAGCTGATGGCGCAGCTCACGGCCGAATATTTCGCGCCCGAGGAGGTGGCGGTGGTCACCGGCGGGCCGGAGGTCGCGGCGGCGTTCTCCTTGCTACCCTTCGATCATCTGGTCTTCACCGGCTCGACCGCGACGGGGCGGCGGGTGATGCAGGCAGCGGCCGAGAACCTGGTGCCGGTCACGCTCGAGTTGGGCGGCAAGTCGCCGGTGGTGATGGGTCGCAGCGCCGATTTCGCCAAGGCGGGCGAGCGTATCGCCATCGGCAAGATGATGAATGCAGGCCAGATCTGCCTTGCGCCCGATTACCTGATGGTGCCCGAGGACAAGGCCGACGAGGCGGTGGCCGGCGTCACCGGCGCTGCGGCGGCGATGTATCCGCGTCTGCTCGACAACGACGACTACGCCTCGATCGTCTCCGACCGCCATTTCGAGCGGCTCCAGGGCCTCGTCGCCGACGCGCGCGACAAGGGCGCCGAGGTGATCGAGGTCAACCCGGCGGGCGAGGATTTCGGCAACGCCAACCAGCGCAAGATGCCGCTCACCGTGCTCAGGAACGTCAACGATGCCATGACCGTGATGCAGGAGGAGATCTTCGGCCCCGTCCTGCCGGTCATGACCTACAAGGCGGTCGATCAGGCGGTCGACTACATCAACGAGCACGACCGCCCGCTCGGCCTCTATTATTTCGGCGAGGACAAGGCGGAGCAGGAGCGCGTGCTGACCCGCACCATCTCGGGCGGAGTGACGACCAACGACGTGGTGTTCCACGTCTCGATGGAGGACCTGCCCTTCGGCGGTGTCGGGCCGTCGGGGATGGGCAGCTACCACGCGATCGAGGGCTTCCGCGAGTTCAGCCATGCCCGAGCGGTCTATCACCAGCCGAAGATCGACATCGCCAAGCTAGGCGGGCTCAAGCCGCCCTATGGCAAGGCGACCGAGCAGGCGGCGGCGCGGATGATGAAGTAGGGCAGGGGCACGGCGGGTGGTTTCCCGCAACCTTTGTTCGATTTCCTGCAACATTCCTGAGGGGTTTTCCCCGAGTCGCACCCTTGCGCGCCGCGCGCTAGAAGCCTAGGGCGGCGCCAGGGATTAATAGCTTGGACATCGCTGTGATCGACCTCAGCCAGTATCTGCCGATACTGTTATTCGTGCTCGTCGCCTTCGGGCTGTCGGTGCTGTTCGTCGTGGCGCCGATGGCGGTGTCGCGCCTGACCGGCGTGCACAATCCGGATGCGGAGAAGCTGTCCGAATACGAGTGCGGCTTTCCCGCCTTCGAGGACGCGCGCAGCCAGTTCGACGTGCGCTTCTACCTCGTCGCGATCAGCTTCATCGTCTTCGACCTCGAGGCCGCCTTCCTGTTCCCCTGGGCGGTGAGCCTCGGCAAGACGGGCTGGATCGGATGGAGCGGCATGATGGTGTTCCTGTTCATCCTTGCAGTTGGCCTTGCCTATGAATGGAAGAAAGGGGCGTTGGACTGGGAATGACCAATATCGTTTCTCCTCCCCAAGGACTTCCGGACATGTCGAGGCTCGCGACCGCCCAAGGTGGCGAGGTGCGCGCGCCCGATGCCGATTTCTTCAAGGCGCTCCAGACCGAGGTCACCGACAAGGGCTTCCTCGTCACCTCGACCGAGGAGCTGTTCCAGTGGGCGCGCACCGGCTCGCTGTGGTGGATGACCTTCGGCCTCGCGTGCTGCGCGGTCGAGATGATCCACGTCAACATGCCGCGTTATGACATGGAGCGCTTCGGCGCCGCGCCGCGCGCCTCCCCGCGCCAGTCCGACGTGATGATCGTCGCCGGCACGCTGTGCAACAAGATGGCCCCGGCGCTGCGCAAGGTCTACGACCAGATGTCGGACCCCAAGTATGTGATCAGCATGGGCAGCTGCGCCAATGGCGGCGGCTATTACCACTATTCCTATTCGGTGGTGCGCGGCTGCGATCGCATCGTGCCGGTCGACATCTACGTCCCCGGCTGCCCGCCGACCGCCGAGGCGCTGCTCTACGGCGTCATGCAATTGCAGCGGAAGATCCGCCGCGTGGGCACGATCGAGAGGTAAGGGTCAGGACATGGCTGTTCTCCACTCCGCCCCGAAGTTCGCTTCGAACGAGGGCGTGATCGACGCCATCAGCGAGACCATCTCGGTCTGGCTGGTAGATGCGCATGAGGCCCACGGCGAGGTGATCTTCCGCATCCAGCGCGATGCGGTCGAGAAGGTTCTGCGCATCCTGCGCGACGATCACGCCTACCAGCAGCTGATGGAAATCGCCGGGGCCGACTACCCGAGCCGCGAGGAGCGGTTCGAGGTGGTCTACATGCTCCAGAGCCTGACGAAGAACCACCGCATCATGGTGAAGTGCTCGGCCTCCGAGGACACCCCGGTGCCCACCGTCACGACGCTCTGGCCCAACGCGGGCTGGCTCGAGCGCGAGGTGTTCGACATGTTCGGCGTGACCTTCGCCGGCAATCCCGACCTGCGCCGCATCCTCACCGACTACGGCTTCGAGGGGCACCCGTTCCGCAAGGACTTCCCGATGACGGGCTACACCGAACTGCGCTATTCCGAGGAGGAAAAGCGCGTGGTGTACGAACCTGTCGTGCTGCCGCAGGAAATGCGCACCTTCGACTTCCTCTCGCCGTGGGAAGGCGCGGACTACGTGCTGCCGGGTGACGAGAAATCGCGCGGCACGCCGCCGGTGGCCGAGCCCAAGACCACCGACAGGCCGGCCCAGACCGGCGCGGGCAAGGATGCCGACAAGGCCGCCGCCACGCGCGTCTCCCCTCCGGGGCCCGAGCAGAAGGACACCGGCAAGCCCGCCCCCGGCGCCCCTGATCCCACCTCGAAGGAGGGTGGCCGATGAGCATGCAACTCGAACAGTCGCCCACCACCGAGGGCGAGGTCATCACCAACTACACGATCAACTTCGGCCCCCAGCACCCGGCCGCGCACGGCGTGCTGCGCATGGTGATGGAGCTGGACGGCGAGGTGATCGAGCGGATCGACCCCCATGTCGGCCTGCTCCACCGCGGCACCGAGAAGCTGATCGAGCAGAAGACCTATCTCCAGGCGCTGCCCTATTTCGACAGGCTCGACTACTGCTCGCCGCTGTGCATGGAGCACTCCTATGTGCTCGCCATCGAGAAGCTGCTGAACCTCGAGGTTCCGCTGCGCGCCCAGTACCTGCGCGTGCTGTTCGCCGAGCTGACCCGCATCTGCAACCACATGCTCAACATGGGGGCGCACATCCTCGACGTCGGCGCCTTCACGCCGAACCTGTGGATCATGGACCTGCGCGAGGACTGCCTCAACTTCTTCGAGCGGGCCTCGGGCGCTCGCATGCACTCGGCATGGTTCCGTCCGGGCGGCGTCCACCAGGACGTGCCGGAGAAGCTGCTGGTCGACATCGGCGACTGGCTCGACAACCGCTTCTTCCAGCTGTTCGAGGACGCGATGAGCCTCGTCATGGACAACCGCATCTTCAAGCAGCGCAACGTCGATATCGCCGTCGTGTCGCGCGAGGACGCGATTGCATGGGGCTTCTCGGGCCCGATGATCCGCGCTGCGGGCATTCCGTGGGACCTGCGCAAGAGCCAGCCCTACGACGTCTATGACCGCATGGAATTCGACATCCCGGTCGGCACCAATTCCGATTGCTACGACCGGTTCATGGTGCGCGTGAAGGAAGTCTACGAGAGCGCCAAGATCATGCGCCAGTGCCTCCGCGACATGCCGGGCGGCCCGATCGCCTCGACCGACACCAAGGTCGTGCCGCCCAAGCGCGGCGAGATGAAGCAGTCGATGGAAGCGCTGATCCACCACTTCAAGCTGTACACCGAAGGCTTCCACGTGCCCGCGGGCGAGGTCTATGTCGCGACCGAAAGTCCCAAGGGGGAATTCGGCGTCTATCTCGTCAGCGACGGCACCAACAAGCCGTACCGCTGCAAGATCCGCCCCACGGCGTTCTCGCACCTTCAGGCGATGGACTTCATGTCCAAGGGCCACATGCTGCCCGACGCGACCGCGATCCTCGGCGCGATCGACGTGGTTTTTGGCGAGTGTGACAGATAATGGCTGACCGTACCCCCGCTCCCGACACCCCCGAACTGCGCGCCCGCTGGGGCGGCTTCGCGTGGACGCCGGAGAACAAGAAGACCGCCGACTGGCATATCGCCAAGTATCCCGAGGGGCGTCAGCGCTCGGCGGTGATGCCGCTGCTCGACCTTGCCCAGCGTCAGGTGGGTGCCGAGACCGATACGCAGGGCTGGCTGCCGCTGCCGGTGATCGAATATGTCGCGAAGTATCTCGATATGCCGGTGATCCGCGTGCTCGAGGTCGCGAGCTTCTACTTCATGTACAACCTTAAGCCCGTGGGCAAATTCCACGTGCAGGTGTGCGGCACCACGCCCTGCATGCTGCGCGGCTCCGACGACATCATCGCGGCCTGCAAGAAGCGCGGGATGGTGAAGGGCGGGGTCTCGGCTGACGGGTTGTGGACCCTCACCGAGGTCGAATGCATGGGCAATTGCGCCACCGCGCCGATGGTCCAGATCAACGACGACAACTACGAGGACCTGACGCCGGAACGCCTCGATGCCGTGCTCGATGCGCTCGCCGCGGGCCAGCAGCCCAAGACCGGCACGCAGGAGCCGGGCCGTCACACCTCCGAACCTTCGGGCGGGCCGACCACGCTCAAGGACATGGTGACGGAGAACCACGACTACCGGGGCGAGTGGTAAGGTGGAAGCGGTCGCATCCATCCTCGGCGCGCTCGTGCTGGCCTTCATCGCCTACAAGGTGCTGATGGGCCTCATGCGCGTGGGGGTGATCCTGCTGATTATCGCGGTGCTGGCCGGCCTGTGGCAGTCGGGAGCGATCGGATGAACCCGCTGACGCTTCTCCTCGCGATCCTCGGCCTGACCGGCTTTGCGCTGGGCGCGGTGCTGACCGTGACCGGGCCCTACGAGATGGGCGTAATCGTGATGGGCCTCGGCCTCGTTTTCCAGGTGATTTCGCTGGTGCGCATCAAGCGCGCCAAGAACAAGGGAATGCAGTGATGCTGGCTGACAAGGACCGCATCTTCACCAACCTCTACGGCTATCAGGACTGGAGCCTGAAGGCAGCGCAGAAGCGCGGGGATTGGGACAACACCAAGGCGCTGCTCGCGCGCGGGCAGGATGCGATCATCGAGGAAATCAAGGCATCCGGCCTGCGCGGGCGGGGCGGGGCGGGCTTCCCGACGGGTCTCAAGTGGTCCTTCATGCCCAAGGAATCGCGCGACGGGCGGCCCAGCTTCCTCGTCATCAACGCCGACGAATCCGAACCCGGTTCATGCAAGGACCGCGAGATCATTCGCCACGACCCGCACAAGCTGGTCGAAGGCGCGCTGGTCGCCGGCTACGCGATGCGCGCGCGCGCGGCCTATATCTACATCCGCGGCGAGTATATCCGCGAGGCCGAGACGCTCCAGAAGGCGATTTCCGAGGCCTATGATGCAGGGCTGATCGGAAAGAACGCCTGCGGTTCGGGTTACGATTTCGACGTGTTCATGCACCGCGGCGCGGGGGCCTATATCTGCGGCGAAGAGACCGCGATGATCGAGAGCCTCGAGGGCAAGAAGGGCCAGCCGCGGTTGAAGCCTCCTTTCCCGGCGGGCGCGGGCCTTTATGGCTGCCCCACCACGGTGAACAACGTCGAGTCCATCGCCGTCGCCCCCACCATCCTGCGGCGCGGGGCGGCGTGGTTCTCAAGCTTCGGGCGCGAGAACAACAAGGGCACCAAGCTGTTCCAGATCTCCGGCCACGTGGAAAAGCCCTGCGTCGTCGAAGAGGCCATGAGCATTTCTTTCGAAGAGCTGATCGAGAAGCACTGCGGCGGTATCCGCGGCGGGTGGGACAATCTGCTGGCGGTGATCCCCGGCGGCTCCTCGGTGCCGCTGGTGCCCGCCGAGCAGATCCGCAACGCGCCGATGGACTTTGACGGGCTCAAGGAACTGGGCTCGGGCCTCGGCACCGCGGCGGTCATCGTCATGGACAAGTCGACCGACATCGTCCGCGCGATCAGCCGCCTCTCCTACTTCTACAAGCACGAGTCCTGCGGCCAGTGCACCCCCTGCCGCGAAGGCACGGGCTGGATGTGGCGCATGATGGAGCGCCTGCGCACCGGCGATGCGGCGATCGAGGAAATCGACATGCTCCACGAGGTGACCAAGCAGGTCGAGGGCCACACCATCTGCGCGCTGGGCGACGCCGCCGCGTGGCCGATCCAGGGCCTCATCCGCCACTTCCGCCCCGAGCTTGAGCGGCGGATCAACGAGCACAACGCCCGCTTCGCGGAGGCGGCCGAGTGACGAGACGGCGCAAGCCCTTCCTTGGTGCGATAACCGCGCTGTTCCTCGCTTCGCCCCTCGCGGCGGAGCCGTCGGATCAGGCGCTGATCGACGGTGCCATCGGACCGCTGGGCGATGCGGAGAACCTGAAGCTGCTCGATTACACGGCGCGCTGTGTGGTCGAGAAGTACCCGCTCGCTGCGGATACCTTCGTGCGCGACACCACCGATGCAACGGCCATGGTAAAGGATAAGGCGCGGCTGCTCGACGAAAATTGCATTAAGGCATACTGGTTCCGCAGCAGCACAACCTCCTACGAACCGGGCGTCTACCGTGTCATCCTGGCGGAGGCCCTGATCGGACTGGCGCAGCAGGACAAGTCCCTGTCCCTCGCGGTTGCCGATGCGGCTGCTACCGATCAGCCTCAACTCCCGGCCGTTCCGGTGTCCGAGGTTCACCCCTATTACCGGCCGATGTTCGTGGTCGACCGGCACGAGGCCCAGCTTTCGCAATTTGCGGAGTGCGCCGTGCGGTCCCGGCCCGAGGCGGTCCTCGCCCTCGTGGCGACCAAGCGGGGCAGCGCGGAAGAAGCCGCCGCGCTTGCGGACGTCGAGTCCGCGCCGGCCGAATGTGCGGCCAAGCGCCCCTCCGTTTCCTTCCCGGCTTTCGCGCGTCGCGGAGAATTGGCCTTGCATCTCTACCTATTGAGCCGCCTTTCGGGAGCGCCCGCTCCCAAGCCCATGCCGAAGAGGAGGCGTTGATGCCCAAGGTCACCGTAGACGGTCAGGAAATCGAGGTCCCGGCGGGCGCCACCGTCCTCCAGGCCTGCGAGATGGCGGGCAAGGAAATCCCGCGCTTCTGCTATCACGAGCGGCTGTCGATCGCCGGCAATTGCCGCATGTGCCTCGTCGAGGTGAAGCCCGGGCCGCCCAAGCCGCAGGCCTCCTGCGCGCTGCCCGCCACCGAGGGCCAGGAAATCCGCACCGACAGCCCGATGGTCAAGAAGGCCCGCGAGGGGGTGATGGAGTTCCTGCTCATCAACCACCCGCTCGATTGCCCGATCTGCGACCAGGGCGGCGAGTGCGACCTTCAGGACCAGGCGGTGGCCTATGGCCGCGGCGGCTCGCGCTATCACGAGAACAAGCGCGCGGTGACCGAGAAGTACATGGGCCCGCTGATCAAGACGATCATGACCCGCTGCATCCACTGTACCCGCTGCGTGCGCTTCTCCGAGGAGATCGCGGGCGTCGACGAGATCGGCGCGCTGTACCGCGGCGAGGACATGCAGATCACCACCTACCTCGAAAAGGCGGCGGCGCATGAACTCAGCGCCAACGTCATCGATCTGTGCCCGGTCGGTGCGCTGACCTCGCGGCCCTATGCCTTCGAGGCGCGGCCGTGGGAGCTCAAGAAGACGCTGAGCATCGACGTCTCCGACGCTGTGGGTGCCAACATCACGCTGCACTCCAAGGGCCGCGAAGTCATGCGCGCGCTGCCGCGCATCAATGACGACGTCAACGAGGAGTGGCTGTCGGACAAGGGCCGCTACCAGGTCGCCGGCCTCACCAAGCGCCGCCTCGACCGCGTGTGGGTGCGCCGCGACGGCCGCCTGCAGCCGGCCGAGTGGACCGAGGCTTTCGGCATGATCGCAGGCGCCCTTGAAGGCGACAAGGCCAGCATCGCGGCGGTGGCGGGCGACCTCCTCGATGCCGAGACGATGTTTGCCGCCAAGGCGCTGGTCAATGCCTGCGGCTCGAACCTCACCGAGGCGCGCCAGACCGGCATGACCTATGACGTGTCGAACCTCGCGGCGGTGAATTTCAACTCGACCTTCGCCGGGATCGAGACCGCCGATGCCATCCTGATCGTCGGCAGCAATGTCCGCTGGGAAGCCGCGCTGCTCAACGTCCGCCTGCGCAAGGCGGTGAAGGCGGGGGCCAAGGTCTTCATCATCGGCCCCGAATGGGACCCGACTTACCCTGCGACCTTCCTCGGCTCCGATCTCAAGCTGCTGAACCGCGTGCCCAAGGAACTGGGCGACGTCATGAAGTCGGCCCAGCGTCCGGCGGTGATCGTCGGTGCGGCGGCGCTCGCGAAGGGCGCGCTGCCGGCTGCTCTCAAGCTGGTCGACAAGTTCAATCTGGTCCGTGAGGGCTGGAACGGCTTCAACGTGCTGCACATCTCCGCGGCGCGGATGGCTTCGCTGATGCTCGGCTTCACGCTGCCGGGCGGGATGGGCGACATCGCCGCCGCTTCCCCCAAGGTGCTCCTGAGCCTCGGCGCGGACGAGATGGACTATGCGCCCTACGCGGGCAGCCTCAAGGTCTATGTCGGCCACCACGGCGACAAGGGCGCGCATCACGCCGACATCATCCTGCCGGGCGCATCCTATGCCGAGAAGGACGGGACCTACGTCAACACCGAGGGCCGTGTGCAGTTCGCCGAAAAGGCGGTCTTCGCACCCGGTGACGCGCGCGAGGACTGGACGATCCTGCGGGCGCTGGCCGATGCGTTGGGCGTCACCGTCGGGTTCGACAGCTTCTCGGAGCTTCAGGCGAAGATGATCGCCGCTGTCCCCGCCTTCGGGGAAGAGGGCCTCGCGGATTACGGTGCGCTGCCCAAGGCGGACAGCTCCGCCAAGTTCGAGGGCGAGCTTGCCGGCTATCCGATCAAGGACTTCTACCTCACCAACCCCATCGCCCGCGCGAGCGAGGTGATGCAGCGGTGTTCGGATGAATTGCTCCACGGGGCAGATGTCAGGGAGGCCGCGGAATGACCGCCTTCTTCCAATCCCTCGGCCTGCCTTACGAATGGGCCTGGACCGTCGCGACGCTGACCGGGATCATCGTGATCTCGCTGCTCGTAATGTTCTCCGTCGCCATGGTGATCTATGTCGACCGCAAGGTGCTGGGCGCGATCATGCTGCGGCGCGGGCCCAACGTGGTCGGGCCCTTCGGCCTGCTCCAGTCCTTCGCCGACGGGCTCAAAGTCTTCCTTCAGGAAACCATAATCCCCTCGGCCGCGAACAAAGGCATCTTCCTGATTGCGCCGATCATCACCTTCACGGTCGCCCTAGCGGCCTGGGCGGTGATCCCCTTCGATGCGGGCGTGGTGCTGTCGGACATCAATGTCGGCCTGCTCTACATTCTCGCGATCTCCTCGATGGGGGTTTACGGCGTGGTGATGAGCGGGTGGGCGTCGAACTCCAAGTACCCGTTCTTCTCGGCGATGCGCGCCTCGGCGCAGATGATCTCCTACGAAGTCTCGATCGGCTTCGTGCTGGTGTGCGTCGTGCTGTTTGCCGGCACCTTCAACCTCAGCGGAATCGTGAACGCGCAGCAGGGCTTCGGCCTCGGGCTGATCAACGCCTACGCGATCCATCCGCTGCTCTTCCCGATGTGGGTGGTGTTCTTCATCTCGGCGCTGGCCGAAACCGCGCGCGCGCCCTTCGACCTCACCGAGGCCGAGAGCGAGCTCGTCGCGGGCTACCAGACCGAATATTCCTCGATGAGCTTCGCGCTGTTCTGGCTGGGTGAATACGCGAACATCCTGCTGATGTGCTCGCTCAACACGCTGCTGTTCTGGGGCGGGTGGTTGCCGCCGCTCGACATTCCGGTGCTCTACGCGGTGCCGGGGATCATCTGGTTCCTGCTGAAGACCTTCGTGTTCTTCTTCATGTTCAGCTGGATTTGGGCGACCGTGCCGCGCTACCGCTACGACCAGCTGATGCGCCTCGGGTGGAAGGTGTTCCTGCCGATGAGCCTGCTCTTCGTTGCGGCGACCAGCGGCTACCTGATGGCGACCGGCCATTTCGACCGGTTCAGCCCGGCCGAAACCGCCGCGTCGCCCGCCGAATTCGTCCAGTCCAACCCCGCGCAGCAGACCGCTGTGAGAGGCCAGTCATGACCACCGTCTCCCACCTCATCAAGTCGTTCACCCTCTGGGAATTCCTCAAGGCCCACGCCTTGACGCTGAAGTATTTCTTCAGGCCCAAGGTGACGATCAACTACCCCTTCGAGAAGGCCCCGCTCTCGCCCCGCTTCCGCGGCGAGCATGCGCTGCGGCGCTATCCCAATGGCGAGGAACGCTGCATCGCGTGCAAGCTGTGCGAGGCCGTCTGCCCCGCGCAGGCGATCACCATCGAGAGCGAACCGCGCGAGGACGGCAGCCGCCGCACCACCCGCTACGACATCGACATGACCAAGTGCATCTATTGCGGCTTCTGCCAGGAAGCCTGCCCGGTCGATGCGATCGTCGAGGGGCCGAACTTCGAATATTCGACCGAAACCCGCGAGGAGCTGCTTTACGACAAGGCCAAGCTGCTTGCTAATGGTGACAAATGGGAAAGGGCCATCGCGGCCAATCTTGAAGCCGACGCACCCTATCGCTAGGGCGCGGCAAAGTTTGAAACTCCGTTCGGGCTGAGCTTGTCGAAGCCCTGCACTTCAGTTTCCGGGATCAAAGAAGGACTGCCCTTCGACAAGCTCAGGGCGAGCGGTTGAGAGGCATGGGGATCGATATGATACAGGCCATCGCCTTCTATTTCTTCGCGACCATCGTCGTCGCCAGCGCCGTCATGGTCGTGATGGCGAGGAACCCCGTGCACTCGGTGCTGTGGCTGATCCTCGCGTTCTTCAACGCTGCCGGCCTGATGGTGCTGCTCGGCGCCGAGTTCATCGCGATGCTGCTGGTGATCGTCTATGTCGGCGCGGTCGCGGTGCTGTTCCTGTTCGTCGTGATGATGCTCGACATCGATTTCGCCGCCATGCGCGCAGGCTTCAGCCGCAACGCCCCCCTGGGGCTGCTGATCGCCGCGGTTCTGCTGGCGGAGCTGCTGCTGGGAGTGGGCGCCTACAACGCGGGCGGGCTGACCCTCGGTACGCCTGACGGCAGCGCGGTGCAGGCGGCGAACACTTCCAACATCGAGGCCTTGGGCGCGCTGCTCTACGGCCGCTACATCATTCTCTTCGAGATCGCCGGTATCATCCTGCTGGTGGCGATGATCGGCGCGATCGTGCTGACCTTCCAGCCGCCCAAGCCGGGTGCCCGCGCGCGGCAGGATGTCGGCAAGCAGATCCGCCGCCGCCCGGAAGAGGCAACCGTCATGAAGCAGCCCGGGATCGGGCAGGGGGTCGAGCTGTGATCGGCATCGAACATTATCTCACCGTCGGCGCGATCCTGTTCGTGCTCGGCGTGCTGGGCATCTTCCTCAACCGCAAGAACGTGATCGTCATCCTGATGGCGGTCGAGCTGATCCTGCTTGCGGTGAACATCAACCTCGTCGCCTTCAGCGCCTTCCTCCAGGACCTGACCGGTCAGGTCTTCGCCATGCTGGTGCTGACCGTCGCCGCCGCCGAGGCCGCGATCGGCCTTGCGATCCTGGTGATCTATTTCCGCACCCGCGGCTCGATCGCGGTCGACGACATCAACCGGATGAAGGGGTAAGGCTCCGATGCATCCGATCCTTATCATCGTTTTCGCGCCGCTGGTGGCTGCCCTCGTCGCAGGGCTGGGCAACCGCATGATCGGCAACGTCGCGGCCAAGTCCGTGACCACCGGCGCGCTGTTCCTGTCGGCGGGCCTCTCGTGGCCGATCTTCCTCGGCTTCCTGGGCGGCACGGAAACCGCCGCGGTCGTGCCCGTGCTCAAGTGGGTCGAGAGCGGCACGCTCAGCTTCGACTGGGCGCTGCGGGTCGACACGCTCACCGCGGTCATGCTGGTGGTGATCAACTCGGTCTCTGCGCTCGTGCACCTCTATTCCTGGGGGTACATGGAGGAAGACCCGGATCAGCCGCGCTTCTTCGCCTATCTGTCGCTGTTCACCTTCGCGATGCTGATGCTTGTCACGGCCGACAACCTCGTCCAGATGTTCTTCGGATGGGAAGGGGTGGGCCTTGCCTCGTACCTGCTGATCGGCTTCTGGTTCAGGAAGCCCTCGGCGGGCGCCGCGGCGATCAAGGCCTTCGTGGTCAACCGCGTCGGCGACCTCGGCTTTATGCTCGGCATCTTCGGCACCTATCTGGTGTTCCAGACGACCTCGATCCCCGAAATCCTCGCCGCTGCCCCCGCCATGAGCGGGTCGACGATCACCTTCGTCGGGATGCGCCTCTACACGATGGACATCCTGTGCATCCTCCTGTTCATCGGGGCGATGGGCAAGAGCGCGCAGCTGGGCCTGCACACATGGCTGCCCGACGCGATGGAGGGCCCGACGCCGGTCTCCGCGCTGATCCACGCCGCGACCATGGTGACGGCGGGCGTGTTCATGCTGTGCCGCCTCTCGCCGATGTTCGAGACCGCGCCGACCGCGCTGATGATCGTCACCATCATCGGTGCCGCCACCTGCTTCTTCGCCGCGACGATCGGCACGACGCAGTGGGACATCAAGCGGGTGATCGCCTATTCGACCTGCTCGCAGCTCGGCTACATGTTCTTTGCCGCGGGCGTCGGCGCCTACGGCGCGGCGATGTTCCACCTCTTCACCCACGCCTTCTTCAAGGCGCTGCTGTTCCTCGGTGCGGGCTCGGTGATCCACGCGATGCACCACGAACAGGACATGCGCTACTATGGCGGCCTTCGGAAGCACATCCCGCTGACCTTCTACGCGATGCTGGCCGGCACGCTCGCAATCACGGGCCTCGGGGTCTATCACCTCGGCGCAGGCTTTGCGGGCTTCTGGTCGAAGGACGCGATCCTCGAAGTCGCCTTCGCGCGCGGCAATGGGGCCGGGCAGGCCGCCTTCTGGGCCGGTGCGGGTGCGGCGTTGCTAACCAGCTTCTATTCGTGGCGCCTGATGTTCCTCACCTTCTGGGGCAAGCCCCGCTGGGCGCAGTCGGAGCACATCCAGCACGCGGTGCATGACGGCCACCACGACGGCGACCACCACAACCCGCCGAAGCAGGAGCATGCCGGACACGACGCGGTGCACGACGTTCCCTCGGCGGACGATCACGAAGGCACGGCAGGCTATCACCCGCACGAAAGCCCGGTGTCGATGCTGATCCCGCTCGGCGTCCTGACCTTCGGTGCGATCGCGGCAGGGCAGGTCTTCGCGCCCGCCTTCCTCGATAGCGCGGCCTTCTGGAACGGCTCGATCTTCTACAACGAGGCGCTGATCCACGCAATGCACGCGGTCCCCTACTGGGTGAAGTATACTGCCTTCGTGGTGATGATCCTCGGCTTCGCGGGCGCCTACCTCGCCTACATCGCCAGGCCGGACATCCCGGGCAGGTTCGTTGCCACCTTCGGAGCCTTGCACAACTTCGTCTACCGCAAGTGGTACTTCGACGAGCTCTATGACGCGCTGTTCGTGAAGCCCGCCTTCGCCTTCGGTCGCTGGTTCTGGCAGCTCGGCGATGTCGGCACGATCGACCGCTTCGGCCCCAACGGCATCGCCTGGGTGGTCGATCGCAGCGCCACCGCGGCCAAGTCGATCCAGTCGGGCTACGTCTACACCTATGCGCTGATCATGCTCCTCGGGCTGGTCGCCGCTGTCACCTACGTTCTGCTTTAGGAGCGCGCTTCGTAATGGAAGGCCTTCCCATCCTGTCGCTGATGATGTGCGTGCCGCTGGCGGGCGCCGCGGTGTGCCTGTTGGCTGGCGCCAATGCCGCCCGCTGGATCGCGCTCGGGGCGACGCTCGTCACCTTCGCGCTCGGCGTTGTCCTGTGGTCCAATTACGAGATCGGCGGCCCGCAGTGGCAGTTCACCGAACGCGCCGAGCTCTTCGCGGGCTTCAGCTATGCCTTGGGGATTGACGGGATCGCGCTGCTGCTGATCATGCTCAGCGTCTTCCTGATGCCGGTCTGCATCCTGGCGAGCTGGGATTCGATCGAGAAGCGCGTCGGCGAATACATGGCGGCCTTCCTGTTCATGGAAGTGCTTATGATCGGCACCTTCGCGGCGCAGGACCTGTTCCTGTTCTACGTCTTCTTTGAGGCGGGCCTCATCCCGATGTACCTGATCATCGGCGTGTGGGGCGGGGACAACCGCATCTACGCGAGCTACAAGTTCTTCCTCTACACGCTGCTCGGCTCGGTGCTGATGCTGATCGCGATGTTCTGGATGGTGGCCGAGGCCGGAACCTCCGACATCCCGACTCTGATGGAATACGGCTTCCCGGCAGGCGCGCAGACCTGGCTGTGGCTGGCCTTCTTCGCGAGCTTTGCGGTGAAGGTGCCGATGTGGCCGCTTCACACCTGGCTGCCCGATGCCCACGTGCAGGCGCCGACCGCGGGTTCGGTGATCCTGGCGGGCGTGCTGCTGAAGCTCGGCGGCTACGGCTTCATCCGCTTCAGCCTGCCGATGTTCCCCGAGGCATCCGCGCAGTTCGCCTGGCTGGTCTTCGCCCTGTCGATGGTGGCGGTGGTCTACACCTCGCTCGTGGCGCTGGTGCAGGCCGACATGAAGAAGCTGATCGCCTATTCGTCCGTGGCGCACATGGCGATCGTCACGGTAGGACTTTTTGCCTTCAACGTGCAGGGTCTGGAAGGCGCGATGATCGTGATGCTCAGTCACGGGCTCGTGTCGGGGGCGTTGTTCCTTTGTGTGGGGGTCATCTACGACCGGTTGCACACCCGTGAGATCGCCCGTTACGGCGGCCTCGCGATCAACATGCCCTACTACGCACTCTTCTTCCTGCTGTTCACGATGGCCTCGATCGGCCTTCCGGGGACCAGCGGCTTCGTCGGCGAGTTCCTGTCGCTGGCGGGGATCTACCAGACCTCGAGCCTCGTCGCGCTGATCTGCACCACCGGGATCATCCTCGGCGCGGCCTACATGCTCTACCTCTACCGCCGCGTCGCCTTCGGCGGGCAGACCAACGAAGACGCCGCCGCCATGCCCGACATCTCGGCGCGCGAGTGGATCATGATGGCCCCCATCGCCGCCGCCGTGCTGTGGATGGGCGTCTATCCCGAGAGCTTCCTTGCCCCCATGCGGGCCGATATCGCCGTGCTCGACGCGCGGCTTGCGAGCGCCGCCCCGGCGGGTGACGCCCGCCTCGCGCCGGGCACCCCGCGCGCCGAGGCCGCCAATGCGCTGTCGCATCACGGGGCTTCCGAGCATTCGAGCGCCGAGGAGGGCGCGCACTGATGGATTTCGCCGCTTCCTTCGCGCTCGTCATTCCCGAGCTGCTGCTGAGCTTCACCGGCCTGGTGCTGCTGCTGGTCGCCGCGTGGAGCGGTGACAAGGGTGCCCGCCAGATCGCCATCGGCGCGGCCGCCGCGCTGTTCGTCGCCGGTTTCCTGCTCGTCCCCGGCCTCCACACCGGAAGCGACGGTCCGGCAACGCTGGCCTTCGGCGGCCTCCTCAAGATCGACAGCTTCGCGCTTTTCGCCAAGGCGCTGATCTACCTTTCGGCGATCGCCGCCCTGATGATCGCGCCCGCCTTCTTTGCTGGCCCCGCCGCCGGTACGGAGCGCGGAATGCGCGCCGAATATCCGGTGCTGGTGATCTTCGCGGCGGTCGGCATGAGCATCATGGTCTCGGCCAACGATTTCATGAGCCTCTATCTCGGGCTCGAACTCAACAGCCTGTCAGCCTACGTCCTCGCCGCCATCCTGCGCCGCGACACGCGTTCGGGCGAGGCGGGGCTGAAGTACTTCGTGCTCGGCGCGCTCGCCTCGGGGATACTGCTTTACGGGATGAGCCTGCTCTACGGCTTCACCGGCGGCACTTCCTTTGCCGCGGTGCGTGCGGGGCTGAGCGGCGAGATGGGTTATGGGGCGCTGTTCGGGGTGATCTTCGTGCTGTCGGGCCTCGCCTTCAAGATCAGCGCCGTGCCGTTCCACATGTGGACGCCCGACGTCTATGAAGGCGCGCCGACCCCCGTCACCGCCTTCTTCGCCACTGCGCCCAAGGTCGCCGCTGTGGGCCTCACCGCGCGCGTGGTGTTCGAAGTGTTCGGCGGACAGGTCGCCGCATGGCAGCAGATCGTGATGTTCATGGCGCTGGCCTCGATCGTCTTCGGCGCGCTGGGAGCCATCGGGCAGGAGAACCTGAAGCGCCTGCTCGCCTATTCCTCGATCAACAATATCGGCTTCATCCTGCTGGGCCTTGCGGTCGCCAATGCCGACGGGGCGGCGGCGATGCTGGTGTACCTTTTCATCTATGTTGCCATGAGCATCGGCTGCTTCGTCGCGCTTCTGATGCTGCGGGCCGAGGATGGGGCGCTCTACGAGACCTTCGCCGACATTCGCGGCCTCTCGGTCACCCGGCCGGCCATCGCCTGGGCGCTGCTGCTGTTCATGTTCAGCCTCGCCGGCATCCCGCCGCTGCTCGGCTTCTACGCCAAGTTCGTGGTGTTCCAGGCGACCATCGAGGCCGGCCTCGTCGCCTTCGGCGCCATCGCTATCGCGGCGAGCGTGATCGGGGCCTTCTACTACATCAAGTTCGTCAAGGTGATGTTCTTCGACGAGCCTGCGGGCCTCGTCACCGGCAAGAGCGAAGCGGGCCACTGGGTGCTGCTCGCACTGACCGCGCTGATCATCTCGCCGCTCGGTTACCTGCTGACGCCCTCGCTGACCGATCTGGCCGGCAAGGCCGCCGCATCGCTGTTCCTCGCGGTTTGATCCACCTCGTCGAAGAGACCGGATCGACCAACGCCGACCTCGCCGCGCGCCTGCGCTCGGGAGAGGGGTGGGCGGAGGGGTCATGGCTGGTCGCCCGCCGCCAGACCGCCGGGCGCGGTCGGCAGGGGCGGGAGTGGTTCGACGGGGCGGGCAACTTCATGGGCTCGACCGTCGTAGCGCTCGGGGAACCCTCCCCGCCGCCCGCGTCGCTTAGCTTCGTTGCCGCGCTCGCGGTGCACGATGCCTGCGCGGCTGCAATCGGGGAGGGCGCCGAGCTTTCGCTCAAGTGGCCTAACGACGTGCTGCTGGAGGGCGGCAAGCTCTCCGGCATCCTGCTCGAGATGGTGCGCGGGCACATCATCGTCGGAATCGGCGTCAACCTCGCCCGCGCGCCGCAACTGCCCGACCGCAAGACCGCAGCCCTTGCCGATGTCGCCGCCGCCCCGCCGCTCGAGGATTTCGCCGCCAGCCTTGCCGCCGCCTTCGACCGCCGTCTCGAAGCCTGGCGCACCTACGGCCTCGGCGCGACGCTCCGGGCCTTTCTTGCCGGATCGATCCATGCGCAAGGCTCGCCGCTCACCGTCCACGATACGGATGGTTCGTTCGTCTCGGGCACCTTCGCAGGGCTCGAGGAATCCGACGGGGCCCTGCGCCTGCGCTTGGCGGATGGCCGCGAACGTGTCATTCGCGCAGGCGATATCTCCTAACCCGAGGACCGAAGTATATGCTGCTCGCCGCCGATGTCGGGAACACCAATGTCGTCTTCGCGCTGTTCGACCTTGCCGCGGACGGCACGCACACGATCCGCGCGCGCTGGCGCATCGCGACCGATCCGCGCCGCACCGGTGACGAATATGCGGTGTGGCTGCTCCAACTCCTCAAGATCGAGGGCGTCGAGCGGTCGGACATCAGCCAAATCATCGTCGCCTCCGTGGTACCGCGCGCCGATCACAACCTTACCGTGCTGTGCGAGAAGTATTTCGGGATCACCCCGCTCTTCGCGGGGCAGGGCGCCGCGCGCTGGCGGTTCGAGATCGACGTCGACCAGCCCAGTTCGCTGGGAGCCGACAGGGCGCTCAACATCCTGGCCGCCCACCACAAGTACGGCGGCGACCTGATCATCGTCGATTTCGGGACCGCCACCAAGTTCGAGGCGGTAGACTTCACCGGCGCCTACAAGGGCGGATCGATCGCACCTGGGATCAACCTTTCGCTCGACGCCCTTGTCGGCAAGACCGCCAAGCTCCCGCGCATTGCGATCAAGGCTCCCGCCAGCCGCTCGGTCATCGGCCGCAACACCGAGGACCAGATGCTGATCGGCGTGTTCTGGGGCTATGTCGCGATGATGGAAGGCATGGTCGCGAAGATGAAATCGGAGATCGGACGGCCAGCAAAGGTTGTCGCCACGGGAGGGCTCGCCATATTGTTCGACGACGCGACCGACATCTTCGATCACGTCGATGCCGACCTCACCCTCGATGGCCTCGCCATCCTCGCCCGTCAGGCCGAGGGCGGCTGATCCTCCCAGACAGAACCGGACTGACCTTGAAGAACGATTACACTCCCGAAGACGAACTCCTGTTCCTTGCGCTCGGCGGCTCGGGCGAGATTGGCATGAACGTCAATCTCTACGGCACACAGGGCAAGTGGATCATGGTCGATCTGGGCATGACCTTCTCGGGCAACGAATATCCGGGCGTCGAACTGGTCTTCGCCGATCTCGACTTCATCGAGGAGCGGCGCAAGGACCTGCTCGGCATCGTGCTGACCCACGCGCACGAGGACCATATCGGCGCAGTGCCCTATTTCGCGGGCGATCTCGGCGTTCCGCTCTATGCCACGCCCTTCACCGCCGATCTGGTGGCGCGCAAGCTGGAGGAGGCCGGGCTGCTGGGGCAGGTCGAACTTAACATCATCGAGGAAGACCACGGGACGCTCGAACTCGGGCCCTTCACCATCACCTACTTGCCGCTCGCCCACTCGATCGCCGAGGGCAACGCCCTGCTGATAGATACGCCGCACGGCCGCATCTTCCACACCGGCGACTGGAAGCTCGACGAGGAACCGATCATCGGCGAGCCGACCACCGAGGAAGAACTGCGCGCCATTGGCGAAGAGGGCGTGCTGGCGCTGGTCTGCGATTCCACCAACGTCTTCAATCCCAATTCCTCCGGCAGCGAGGGCGCGGTGCACCGTGCGCTGATGGAGGAGGTCGCGCGTCATTCCGGCAAGCGGGTTGTCGTCACCACCTTCGCCAGCAACGTCGCACGCCTGCAAACCCTGGGCGAGGTCGCGCGCGAGACAGGGCGGCAGATCTGTGTCGCGGGCCGCTCGCTCGACCGGATCATCGAGGTGGCGCAGGACAATGGCTACCTTCAGGACTTCCCGACGCCGGTCGATTTCGACACCGCGATGGGCCTTCCCCGCGGCGAGGTGCTGATCCTTGCGACCGGTGGGCAGGGCGAACCGCGCGCCGCGCTGGCGCGCATGGCGGAGAACAACCACCCTATCGAACTGACGTCAGGCGACGTGGTGCTGTTCTCCTCGCGCCAGATCCCGGGTAACGAGATCGCCATCGGCCGCATCCAGAACCAGCTCGCCGCACGCGGGATCGCGATGGTGACCGACCGGCAGGCGCTGATCCACGTCTCGGGCCACCCCGGGCGGCCGGAGCTCGAGGCGCTTTACGACTGGCTCAGGCCCGAGGTGCTCGTGCCGGTGCACGGCGAGATCCGCCACATGGCCGAACAGGCGCGGGTCGGCAAGGCAGCCGGAATTCCTGCGCAGGTCGTCCAGAAGAACGGCGATCTCGTGCGCCTCGCGCCTGGCAAGCCCGGCAAAATCGCCGAGGTGCGCGCGGGCCGTCTGGTGCTCGACGGCGACATCATCGCGCCCGCCGACGGCGAGGCGATCACCATGCGCCGCCGCATTGCGGGCGAGGGGGTGCTGGTGGTGGTGCTGGCGCGCGGCGCGGAGCCGGTGATCGAGGCGGTAGGCCTGCCGCTCGACGAGGACCTGCCCGAATTCCTCGCCGAAGCCTCGCAGGATGTCCTCAACGCGATCAAGCGCCTCAAGGGCAGGGACGCACGCGACGAAGCGGCGATCCGCGAGGCCGCCCGCCTTGCTGCCCGACGTGCAGCGCAGCGCTGGTCGGGCAAGCGGCCGCAGGTGCGCGTGGTGATGCCCGGGGCGGCGGCCTGATGCAGATCACCTCAGTCGCCGCCATCTATTTCCTGTTCTGGGTGATGAGCGCCTTTATCATGCTCCCCTTCGGCGTCCGCACGGCGGAGGAGGCGGGGGTCGAGAAGGTGCCGGGACAGGCCGACAGCGCGCCGGTCAATTTCCGGCCCGGCCGGCTCGCGCTGCGCGCGACGGTGATCGCGGCAGTGCTGACCGCGCTGTTCGTCGCCAACTATCTCAATGGCTGGATCACCGCCGCCGATGTGGACTTCCTGCCCAAGCCGCCGGGCGCGGGCCGCTAGGTCCTGAAGCGCTGGATCGCCTGGGCGAGCGCCACGTAGAGCTTGCCCATGTCCGACCCGAGCATGGTCACGCTCAGCACGTGCCCGTCACGGGTCGAGAGCGTCTGGCGCAGCAGAGCCTCGAAATCGTGGATATAGCGGCTGACATTGGCCCTGAAGGTCTCGTCGGCGCTGTAGAGCGCGGCGATGTCCTTGGCGGTGCCGTTGTCGATGAGCCGCACCGCGCGGCGGGTGAAGATGCCGCGGTCGCCCTTGAGATAGGCCTCCCACGCCGTGTCCGCGATCTCGCTCGACAGCGCGCCGGCGATGTCGATCGCGGCCGAATTGAGCGCATCGGTGATCAGCGCCATGCGCCGCGCGAAGTCGTTGTTGACCTGCTCCTCGGCCAGTTCGCGGGCGCGGGTGATGCGCTGTTCGAGATTGCCGGTGAGCTCGTTGACCTTGACCAGCTGGTCGCGCAGCTGGATCGCCGCCTCGCGTCCGACGCCCGAAGCGTGGGCGGCGGACTGTTCGAGCTTGCCGAGCGTCGCCGCGGTCTCGTTGCGCAAGGTGCGCTCCAGCGCCTCGACAGCTTCGGCCCCTAGGGCGCCTGCCGCAGCCAGCATCCGGTCGCGCGCGCCTTGGTCAAGCGTGGCGAAGGCCTGCTTGATCGCGCCCTCGAGCTGCCCGAGCGCTTCGCGCAGGCTCTCCTGCGCCACACCACCGAGCGTGCCGCTCTCCTCGGCCAGACGGGCGAAACCGCCGCGTAGGCCCTGCAGGCGGGCCAGAGCGTCCTCCGTCTCCTCGGCGAGGCGTGACTTGAAGCCGGCGATTGCGATTTCCGCCGCGTCGATCTCGGCGCGGGTCTTGACGAGATAGTCAGAAAGGTCGCTGCCCGCCTCGGTGCTCCGGAGCATCAGCGCCCCGACCTTGTCCGCCCGGGCCTCGACGCCCTCGATCGCGGCATTCGCCTGGCCGATCGCGGCCGAAAGGTCCTCGCGGCAGGTGCGCGCGCCCGATTGCAGGATCTCGAGTAGGCGCACGCTCTGGTCGGTGAGCTGTGCCATCTGCTCCTCGGTGGTCGCCAGCGCGACGCGCTTTTCGGCGAGCTGCTGCGAGATGCCCTCAAGCGCACCCATGAGGCTCGCACGCGCCGCCTCGCCGGTCTGTCCGGCCTCGCCGACCACGCGGCCGAGTTCGGCCACGCGCGCGGCCATGTCCTCGCTCTGGATCACCAGCTTCTCGATCTCCGCCATCTGCGCCTCGCGCCGCTGGGCGAGAGCATCGTCGAGCGCGGCGAGGCGCTGCGCCAACACTTCGCTGGCCTGCGCCTCGTGGGTCTCGAAAGCAGCCTGGCGCTGTTCGATCAGCTCGTCGAAGCGGCGGTTGCGCGCCGCCAGCTGTTCGTCGAAGCGGATCGCCTCGTCGCGAAGTTGGGTGATGCGCTCGCCCGAGGCCGCGCTGGTGCTGCGGTCGAGATCATCGACCAGACGGAGCTTTTCGAGCAGCCCCTCGTGCAGCGCTGCGATCGCTTCGGCAAACCGTGTCTGCGCGGTCTCGCCGGCCTCTTGCAGACGCGCGGCGATGGTTTCGGTCTCCTGCGCCGCCGTGCCCGCACGCTGGCGCAGCGCCGCAAGCGCCGCTTCCTCGAGTTCGGACACGCGGGCACGATAGGTCTCGGCCTCCGACTGCAAGGCGGCGAAACGCTGGGTCACCAGCGTCTCGATCCGTGCGAGCTGGTCCTCGAAGGCGGACAGCGTCTCGCCCACATTGCCGCCGAGACGCGCGACGAGGGTCTCGCTTTCGGCGCCAGAGGCGGCGAGCCGGTCGAACCCGCCCGCTAGACGTCCGAGCTGCTCCTCGGCCACACGTCCCGCGCTGCCGATCTGGTTCGCCACGTCCCGCGCGGCATTGGCGATCACCGGCAGATCGTCACGCAGGCGGTTCATGTTGCCGAGCGCCGTTTCGCTCGTGTTAGCGATGGTCTCGACCTCGGCGCCATTGTTGCGGATGAGCGCCTGCAACTCGCCCGCGTGGGTCGAGAGCCGCTCGGCCGCGATCCGCCCCAGCGCCTCGAGATCGCGCGCCTCGGCGGCGAGGAATTCGCGCGCGAGGCTGAGCTCGCGGTTCACGACCTTGAGCCGCGCCTCGAGCGCCGCGCTCTCGCGGCTCATCGATGCAGCGGTGGCGGCGAAACGGTGCGCCTCGGCGCGCGAGGTGCGCAGCGCCAGCAGCCAGACGATCCCGACCAGCACGACCGGGATGGCCCAGGCGACGACCAATTCCGCCCCTTGCGCCGGCGTGACCCCGGCGGTGATCGCCGGAAGCTGCGCCCAGACGAAGAACGCCGTCCACCCCGCGACGACCAGCAGCGCCAGGGCCGGCGCCAACCACCCGCTCCGGGGCGGGGAGGCGGCCTCGGCGGTTTCTTCTTCCTCGACCCAGGTGTCGGCGAGGACGAGCGCCTCCTCGCCTGCCTCGGTTTCGCCGGAAACCATTTCCCCTGCGCCATCATCGCCGCTCTTGCGCCCCAAGGCGCGCATCTGGTGCCGTCCTGCCATGGGACACTCCATACCACAGCGCCTATCGGGATAAACCCCGCTTTAACCCAATCAGGTCTATCCCTGCCGCATGGCGTTCAACCACGGTGCCCTCGATGCGACCCTTGCGGCTGCGGCCGGCGATGATGCCGTGCTGCTGCGCGAGCTGCGCAGCGCCTTCCTCGAAAGCGCGGCCAAACAGCTCGATCTGCTGAAGCGCGCCCGCTGCGACGGCAACTGGCACGTCGCGGCGATGCGCCTGAAGGGCCTTGCCGCAAGCTTCCACGCCGACGACCTGCTCCAGGCCGCCGAGATCGCGCTTCATGCCGCCCCCGGCGAGCCGATGGCGATCCGCGAGGTCGAGGCGGTGCTCGCCCGCTTCAACCGCGCCCACAGCCGCGATCCGAAGTTCCGCTGATCCGTCGCGCCGGGCCGCGAATGGGGGCAACCCCGCGGCTCCCGCTTGAACCGCGCCGCCGAAACCGCCAATTCCTGATCCTCCCGGCGGGAGAGATAAGGGAAGGGTGGAGCCATGCGCATCGGTCTGATCGCCGCGCTCCGGCGGAGCGATGACGGCACATTGCGTGCCGCCATGCCGCTTGCGGGGCGCAGCGTGCTGGCTTGGCAGGCGGCGCTGCTGACTGATCTCGGGGTCGAGCGGGTGCTGTGCCTGACCGAAAGCCTTGCCGCCACGGACGACATCCTCGGCCTGCAGCACGCCCTCGAGGCAGGCGGGGTGCAGTTCCACGCACTCAAGGGTTTCGCCGCGTTGCCCGCCCTGGTGCGGGCGGAGGACGATCTCGTCGTCCTGCTCGACGGGCTGGTTCCCGATCCGCAGGTGGTGCGCGCTGTCTTCGGCGGGGGAGGCGAGGACCGCCTGAGCCGGGCGGTGGCAACGATCCCCGCCGATCATCCGCTGGCCGTGAGCCGCCCCGAGGATTTCGAGCGCATCGACGCGAGCCGCCACTGGGCGGGCGTTCTGGCCATGCGCGGCGCGCCGGTGCAGCACCTGTCCGATTTCCCCGAAGATGCCGACGCCATATCGCTGCTGCTGCGTCTTGCGCTTCAGGCTGGCACCCCGACGCGCGAACTCGCCGCACGCGAACTGGTGCCGGAGAGCTGGCTGCTGGCCGAGAGCGCGGCGATGGTCGAGCGGCACGAGGCAGACCTCGTCGCCCGCGCCGCCCCGGTTGCCGACTGGCGCGCACCATCGGCCTCGCTGGCGGGGATGCTGGTGCGGTCGCTGGTCCCGCGCGGTCTGGCGCAGGGTGGGGTGGTCGCCGGGAGCCTCGCGCTGGCGGCGCTGTTGGGAGCGCTGATGCTCGCCGCCTTCGGCTTTCCGGCGGCAGGCCTCGCGCTGGCGGCGGCAGGAGTCTTCGGCGGCGAGGTCGCCCGGACCTTCGGCACGCTCGCCGCGCGGCTGCGGCGCGAGGACCGCATGCCGCGCGGCGGGGCGGTGCTGGGCGCTGCGGCAGACGCGCTTGTCGCCCTTGCCTTGTGGTTCGCGCTAGCGCCCTGGCCCGAATGGCAGCCGCTTGCCGTGCTCGGACCGGTTGCCGTAGGCCTTGCCCGCGCCGTGTCACGCCCGCCGGGCGCGAACCTCACGACCATCGCGGGCGACCGGCCCGCCATGCTCCTTGTCCTCGCGCTTGCCGCCGGCTTCGGCCTTTTACCCGAAGCGCTCGCCTGTCTCGCCTTGGGGCTGGTCGCAGCTTTGCTGCTGCGCCGCTGACAGGATTGATCTAACCCGTCCTTAACTATGCCGGCGCTAGGCCGGATGCGATAATGGGCGAAGAGACGATGGACCTTGCCGCCGACCAAGCTGTCGAGGCGATCCTGCGGGACGAACTCGCGCGGGAAGCCCGCGCGCTGTCGGCTGTCGTCCCTGTGCTGCGTCACCTGCTCGGGTCGGAAGCACAGGCCCTCCTGAGCGAGGCGATCCTTGCCCGCGTGCGCGGGATGATCGGCGATCTTGCCGCCCAGCTTGTCGCCGCAGAGGCCGGCCACGATCCGGCGACCCGCGCCGTCGGCATGGATCCGCTCGCGGCTGAAGCGCTTGCCGAGACTCTCACGGGCGATGCGGAGCTGCTCGCCCATTGCCATGCGCTGGCCGCCGAAAGCCTTGCCGCCGAGCGCCTGCACCAGCGCCACGCCATCGACCCGGTGCTGAGCCCGCTCCTGCAGGAGCTGATCGCGTCCGAGGACACCGCAGTCGCCGCACTGGCGATGGCGGCTCTCGCGGCGCAATCGCGCTTCGTACAGGGCCAGCGGCGGATGGAACTGCCGCTCGGGGAACTGCCCGCCGAACTGTTTCACACCCTGCTCGCGCGGCTGCCCGAGGGACCAGGGCGCGCAGGGCTGGTGGCGGCTTATGACGAGGGCGCCTCGCGGCTCGGCCTGATGGCGCGACTGGTGGCGAGCCTGCGCCGCGGTGTCGTCGCCGCGCTGGCGCTGGATCACGCGGGGCTGGCAATGTTCGCGAGCGCTCTTGCCGTGACCACCCCCACGCCCCGCGGTGCGGCGGTGCTTGCCTGTCACGAAGGGCAGGGGATGCGCTTTGCCCTGCTGCTGCGCGCCGCGGGTCTCGCACCTCCGGCGATCGAGCGCCAGTTGCTGCTGGTCGAACCCGCCGGTCGCCCGCCGCGTATGCTCGCCGCCGTCTCGCCCGAGCGTGCCGCCGCGCTGCTCGGCGGCGAGCAGGCGGGGTGATGAACGCCATGGACCGCACCGACAGCCTGCTCGGCGCCTATGGCCTGACCGACGCGCGCGACCGGCTGCTCAGCGCGGATGCGCCGCTGGCCGAGCTGCAGGAGCGTTGCGGGGGCGATCTGCCGGGAACGCTGGCGATCCCCGAACTGCTCGCGCTGGTGCAGCAGGCGCGGCGCATGGGCCTCAGGATCGCGCGCGGCTTTTCCGCCTATGACGGCGATGCCGAGGTTTCGGGCTTCGCCCGCATCCATCCGCTCGCCGAAGACGACGGAGGCGGCTGCGAGGTGCTGGTGGAGAACTGGCAGCGCAGTCCCGTGACCCCGCCGAATCCGCGCGAATTCGCCGATCGCATCGATGCCATCGACCGGGCTACCGCCGAGGTCAGCGGGCGGCTCGACGCGCGCCAGCAGGTCCAGGTGCTCAGCGCGCGCGCGCGGGATGCCGCCGCGCTCGAAGCCGCCGCGCGCGCGGCACCGGGGCGGGTGTGGAGCGATCTGGTCGAGCTGACCGGCATCAGCCACCACCAGCCGCTCCACTGGCGGTTGCTCGACGGTGCGGCCTGCCGCCTGCCCGGCTCGGCACGGCACTGGCGCGCGCGGCTGATCCCGCTCGGGCCCGACCCGCACAACCCGCAAGGCTTCGAACTGCTGCTGATCGCCGAGGAGCCGCTTGCCGAGGCCCCGCCTGCCGACAGCGCCAGCGAGGCGCCCGAGACCGCGACGACCCGCCTCGTCGGCACCGCGCTCGCCCCTGTGCTGCGTCAGCCGGTGACCCGGATCATCGCCAATGCCGAGACCATTCGTGCGCGCCTCGCGGGGCCCCTGCGCGAGGAATACAGCGAATATGCCGGCACCATCGCCAGCGCGGGCCAGCACCTTGCCGCCATGCTCGATGACCTAGCCGATCTAGAGGTGGTCGAAACGCCCGGCTTCAGCACGGCGCGCGAGCCGGTCGATCTTGCCGATGCCGCCACCCGCGCCGCCGGCATCCTCGGCGTGCGCGCCCAGCATCGCGAGACGGTGCTGGTGGTCGAGGGCGAGCGTGGGCGGACAGTCGCCACGGCCGAGTTCCGGCGCGTTCTGCAGATCCTCATCAACCTCGTGGGCAATGCCATCGCCTATGCCCCGGCGGCCAGCACGGTGACGATCTCGGCCCGTGCCGCAGGCGAGGGACGGGTGGCGGTGACGGTTGCCGACGAGGGCTCCGGTATCACGCCCGAACAGGCGGAGCGCATCTTCGACAAGGGCGAACGCCTCGGCCGCGACAGCGACGGCGGGCGCGACAAGGGATCGGGCCTCGGCCTCTACATCTCGCGCCGGCTTGCCGAGGCGATGGAGGGAAGCCTGACCGTTGGCCCTGCTCCCGGCGGCGGCGCCCTGTTCACGCTGGAGCTTCCGGCCGCCTGATCCGCACTGCTCAGCGGCGCGAACGCCAGACCGCGAGCCCGATTAGAGCGGCACCCGCAAGCGCCGTTCCCGCCCCGCGCCAGGCCCAGTCGCCTTGTCCGAGCATGAAGCTGTCCGCCGGCCAGTGCAGCACGCCGGTGCCCTGCAGCACCCAGATAAGACCGAGGGCGACAAGGAACATCCCTGCCGCCCTCAGCATCAACATTGCTTTTCAGCCTCTCAGCGTGCGCTGAGCGGCACGTAGTCGCGCTGCGTCGGCCCGGTGTAGAGCTGGCGAGGACGGCCGATCTTCTGGCCGGGATCGCTGATCATCTCGTTCCACTGCGCCACCCAGCCCACGGTGCGGGCGAGGGCGAAGAGCGCGGTGAACATGGTGGTCGGGAAGCCGATCGCCGAGAGGATGATTCCCGAGTAGAAATCGACGTTCGGGAACAGCTTCTTCTCGATAAAGTAGGGATCGCTCAGCGCGATCTCCTCCAGCCGCAGCGCGGTTTCGAACAGCGGGTCGGTGACCTTGAGCGCGTCGAACACCTCGCGCACGGTCTTCTGCATCACCGTCGCGCGCGGATCGTAGTTCTTGTAGACGCGGTGACCGAAGCCCATCAGGCGGAAGGGATCGTTCTTGTCCTTGGCGCGCTCGATGTAGTGCGGGATCTTGTCGGGCGTGCCGATTTCCTTGAGCATGTTGAGCGCCGCCTCGTTCGCGCCACCATGCGCCGGGCCCCACAGGCAGGCGATGCCGGCCGCGATGCAGGCGAAGGGGTTGGCGCCCGAGGAACCGGCGAGCCGCACGGTCGAGGTCGAGGCGTTCTGTTCGTGGTCGGCGTGGAGGATGAAGATGCGGTCCATCGCGCGCTCCACCGCCGGGATCACCTCATACTCCTCGGCCGGAACGCCGAAGGTCATGCGCAGGAAATTACCGGTATAGGACAGGCGGTTGTCCGGATACATGAAGGGCTGGCCGACCGAATACTTGTAGGCCATCGCCGCGATCGTCGGCATCTTGGCGATCAGGCGGTGCGAGCTGATCTTGCGGTGCTCGGGATCGGAGATGTCGGTGCTGTCGTGATAGAAGGCAGACAGCGCGCCGACCACGCCGCACATGATCGCCATCGGGTGCGCGTCACGACGGAAACCCCGGTAGAAGGTCATCAGCTGCTCGTGCAGCATCGTGTGACGGGTGATGGTGTAGCTGAAGTCGTCGAGTTCCTGCTTGCTCGGCAGCTCGCCGTTCAGCAGCAGGTAGCTGACTTCCATGAAGCTCGAATGCTCGGCCAGCTGGCCGATCGGATAACCGCGGTGCAGCAGCACGCCCTCGTCACCGTCGATATAGGTCAGCGCGCTTTCGCAGCTGGCGGTCGAGGTGAAGCCGGGATCGAAGGTGAAGGCTCCCGTCTGCGCGTAAAGCTTGCGGATGTCGATCACGTCGGGGCCGGTGCTGCCTTCGAGCACGGGGTACTCGTAGCTCTGGCCGCCGATTTCGAGTTTCGCCGTCTTGTCTGCCAAGATCTGTCTCCTGTCCAAAATCCTTGTGTGGCGCTCTGTGCCCGCGCAGCCTGCCTCAGGCGGCCTGCGCTTCGAGCCGGGCGAGCGCCTCGTCCCGGCCCAGGAGGACCAGCACGTCGAAGATACCGGGTGATGTCGTCGTCCCGGTCAGCGCCGCGCGCATCGGCTGCGCCAGCTTGCCGAGGCCCAATCCCTGCTCCTCGGCGAGCGCCTTCGTAGTGGCTTCCAGTGCCTCGCTTGTCCAGTCGTTTTGCGCTGCAAGTGCGTTGCAAACCGCGCGCAGGATGGTGCGGGCATCGCCTTCGAGCAGGGCCTGCGCCTTTTCGGTCATCGCAAGCGGGCGGGTGGCAAAGAGGAAGCCTGCGCCTTCAGCCACTTCGTTGAGGTTCTTCGCGCGCACTTTGAGCACCGGCATGGCCTGCGCCAGCAGCGCCTCGTCCGCGTTCTCGCCAATCCGCGCCGCTACCAGCGCGGCAAGACGCGCATCATCGGCCTCGCGCAGGTAGTGGCCGTTCAGGTTCTCGAGCTTTTTCATGTCGAAACGCGAGGGACTCTTGCCCACCCCGTCGAGATCGAACAGCGCCACCGCCTCGTCGCGGGTGATCTCCTCGCGGTCGCCGTGGCCCCAGCCGAGCCGCAGCAAGTAGTTGAACAACGCCTCGGGCAGGATCCCGAACTCGTCGCGATAGGCCTCGACCCCGAGCGCGCCGTGGCGCTTCGAGAGCTTGGCCCCGTCGCTGCCGTGGATCAGCGGGATATGGGCATAGACCGGATCGGGCCAGTTTCCCTCGATTTCGTTCATCGCGCGGATGATCGGCAGCTGGCGGAAAGCGTTGTTGAGGTGATCGTCGCCCCGGATCACGTGGGTCACCCCCATGTCGTGATCGTCGACCACCACTGCGAGCATGTACGTCGGCGTGCCGTCGGCGCGCAGGATGATATAGTCGTCGATTTCCTCGTTCTTCACCGTCACCGGGCCCTGGACGCGGTCGTGGATGGTGACCTCGCCCTCGGTGGGCGTCTTGAGGCGGATGACGAAAGGCGCGCCCTCGGGGGCCTCGGCCGGATCGCGGTCGCGCCAGCGCCCGTCGTAGCGCAGCGGCTTCTTCTGCGCCCGCTGCTCCTCGCGCATCGCCTCGAGTTCCTCGGGCGTGGCGAAGCATTTGTAGGCGTGGCCCGCATCCAGCAATTGCCAGGCAACCTCGGCATGGCGCTCGGCCCGGTCGGACTGGAAGATCGGCGGCGCGTCGTAATCGAGGCCCATCCAGTCGAGCCCCTCGATGATTGCGTCGATAGCCTCCTGCGTGCTGCGCTTCTTGTCGGTGTCCTCGATGCGCAGCAGGGTGCGTCCGCCGTGGTGGCGCGCATAGAGCCAGTTGAACAGCGCCGTGCGTGCCCCTCCGATATGCAGGAAGCCGGTGGGCGAGGGGGCGAAGCGGGTCACGACTTCGCCGGCGGTGCTGGCGGCGGGGGTGCTGCTTTCGCTTGCCATGGGCGTTGACTTCCTGTTCATTTCGAGCGGTTTGGGCCTTGACCGGGCCGATCGGGGGCGAGCCGATGCGCGATGTGCCGATCATACCGATGGGGGACGATCCGGGCGGCGGCGAGGCCCCCGGAGAACCTCGCCCGCGCCCTTGGCAAACCCTTGGCGGCTTGTCCAGCACCGGCAGCCGCGGGGCGTGGAGCGGGAGGGGGCTGGATGCGGCCGAGGGCTTCCTCGCCGCAGCCGGGTTCGATCGCGCACCATGGCTGGCGGTGGTCTTCGCGGGCGGCATCCTCGTCTGGTTCGCGCTGCCGACGCCGACACACTGGATGGTGGCGATGGCCGGCGGCGCGGGAGCGGCGCTCGCCGCGCTGGCGCTCTGGCCGCCCGGAAGCGTGGCGGACGAGACGCGGGGCAACCTGCGCAGGGCGGTGGTTGCCTGTGGGCTGGTCTTCGCGCTCGGCCTGGCGGTGGTGTGGGCACGCTCCGCGATTGTCGGCGCCGCGCCGATCGCGCGGCCCGCGGTAATGCTGATCGAGGGGCGGGTGCTCGCCCGCGAGGATCAGCCTGCGGAAGGCCGCCTGCGGCTCACACTGGCGATGCGCGAAGCGCCGGACACGGCGGCGCGCAAGGTCCGGATCAATGTGCCGCTCGCGGCGCTGGGCGAGGGCGGGCCGCCCCCCGGCCTGGCCGAAGGTGCGGTTGTGCGCCTGCGCGCAAGGCTGATGCCGCCGGCACACCCGATGCTGCCGGGAAGCTACGATTTCGCCAGGGCCGCGTGGTTCCAGGGACTCTCGGCAACGGGCACGATGGTCGGGCCGCTCGCGGTGATCACTCCAGCCCCCGGGAGCGGTGGGATCGCGGCGCTGCAACGCGGGCTTGCCGACCATGTGCGAAGGCAGGTGACGGGTTCCCCCGGGGCCATCGCGGCGGCCTTTGCGAGCGGCGACCGCGGCGGTATCGCGGGGGTGGACGAGGCGGCGATGCGGGATTCGGGGCTAACCCACCTGCTCTCGATCAGCGGGCTCCACGTCAGCGCGGTGATCGGCGCGGCCTATTTCCTCGCCTTGCGGCTGCTCGCCCTTTGGCCTGCGCTTGCCCTGCGGGTGCGGCTGCCGGTGGTGGCGGCGGGGGCGGGGGCGCTCGCCGGGGTGGGCTATACCCTGCTGACCGGGGCTGAGGTGCCGACGGTGCGCAGCTGCGTCGCCGCCCTGCTGGTGCTCGGCGCGCTGGCGCTCGGGCGTGATGCGCTGTCGCTCAGGATGGTGGCGCTGGCGGCGGGGTTCGTGCTGCTGCTGTGGCCGGAGAGCGCGATCGGGCCGAGCTTCCAGATGAGCTTTGCCGCGGTGCTGGCCATCGTCGCACTGGCAGGTTCCGCGCCCGTCCAGACCTTCCTCGCCCCGCGCGAAGAGCCATGGTGGGCGCGCGGCGGGCGGCGGGTGGCGATGCTCTTCGCGACCGGTGTGGTGATCGAGCTCGCACTGATGCCGATCGTGCTGTTCCACTTCCACCGCGCCGGCATCTATGGCGCGCTCGCCAATGTGGTTGCCATCCCGCTGGTCACCTTCATTGCCATGCCTCTGATTGCATTGGGACTTCTCCTCGACACGCTGGGGCTGGGAGCGCCCGTGTGGTGGTTGGTCGCGCGCGCGCTGGAGCTGCTGCTCGCCATCGCGCATCTCACCGCCTCGCAGGCGGGCGCAGTGCGCCTGATGCCGCAGATCGGCGGGCTCACGGTGGCGCTCTTCGCGGCCGGTGGGCTATGGCTGGCGCTGTGGCGCGGGCGGGTGCGGCTTGCCGGTCTGCTGCCCGTCGCCGCCGCGAGCGCGATGGCGGCGGCGACCCCGATTCCGGACGTACTGGTGGCGGGTGACGGTCGGCAGGTGGGTCTCACGGTCGAGGATGACGAAGGAAACCCGCGCCTGCTTGCCCTGCGCGACAGCCGTTCTTCCTACACACGGGACAACCTGATGGAACTCGCCGGCGTCGCGGCCGAGCCCGTGCCGCTGGCCGAGTGGCCGGGAGCGCGCTGTTCCTCGGCCTTCTGCACGATGAGCCTCGAGCGCGGGGGGCGCGAATCGGTGCTGCTGCTGGGGCGGGGGCGCGAGCAGATCGAGGAGCGCGCCCTTGCGGCGGCCTGCGCCGATGCGGATATCGTCGTGGCCGAGCGGTTTCTCCCGCGCTCGTGCCGTCCGCGCTGGCTCAAGGCGGACCGGCGGTATCTGGAGCACACGGGAGGACTGGCGATCGACCTCGCGAGGGAGCGGATCGCCACCGTCGCCGCGAGCCAGGGGGAGCACGGGTGGTGGCAGGGCGGCAAGGAACGGGTTGGAAAGCCGCGCCCGGAGGCAAGCGCCGAAGCACCGCCCGGTCAGACAGCACCACACGAAGCAACGACCGGGCGATGAAGCGGCAATGACACCGGCACGACATCGCCTTGGAACGGCGCTCGCCGGGCCACGACAGGATGGAAAAAGGGGCGCCGTAAGCGCCCCTCTAACTCCAACATGTTCGCAGCCATCCGGCCCGGATCACCTCAGTGATAGCGCCGCAGCAGGCCGGCGAGCTTGCCCTGCACCTCGACCTCGTCGGGGCGGTAGTATTGCGGGTCATAGGCCGCATTGGCCGGATCGAGCCGGACCTGTCCGCCCTCGCGCCGCAGATACTTGAGCGTCGCCTCCTCGCCGCGCACCAGCGCGACCACGATCTCGCCGTCGCGCGCGGTGCTAGTGCGCCGCACCAGCGCAAAATCGCCGTCGAAGATCCCGGCTTCGACCATCGAATCCCCCGACACCTCGAGCGCATAGTGTTCTCCCGGGCCGAGCAGCGCGGCGGGCACGGGCAGGGTCGACTGGCCTTCGAGCGCCTCGATCGGGGCGCCGGCGGCGATGCGGCCGTGTAGCGGCAGCTCGATCACGTCGTTCGCAGCCTCGGGCGCGCGGGGCGCGGGCGAGGGCATGGCCACCACATTGTCGCCGGCCGGCGCAGCACGAGAGGGCGTGGTGTCGCCCGGTTCCCGGATCACCTCGAGCGCGCGCGCCCGGTTGGGCAGGCGCCGCAGGAAGCCGCGTTCCTCCAAGGCGGAGATCAGCCGGTGCACGCCCGACTTGCTCTTGAGATCGAGCGCCTCCTTCATTTCCTCGAAACTCGGCGAGATCCCGGTCTCCTCCAGCCGCTGCTGGATGAAGACGATCAGCTCGCGCTGTTTTGCCGTCAGCATTGGTCAAGTCTCCTGTGGTCGCACCCACGGTGCGCCGGTCACAGCGCACCATGCCAATCCCTTGCGTGCGCCAAGAGGCACCCCGAACAGGTGCGTTGATTGCACTGGCCGCTCGCCATTAAGGTGAACGAACAAGGAACAATTAGGAAACTAAATTGACTGAGTCAAGCGCGGCCCGCAGCAAACCCGCGCAATTCAGCCATTCTGGAGGCGGAACACCGGAACGGGCGCGCCTGCGGGGACGGGCGGGGCACCTGCGGGGCGATCGATCAGGCAATCGGCGGCCGCCAGGGCGGAGAGCGCCGATGAATCCTGCGATCCTGCCAGTCGCACCGCGTCCCCCTCGCTCACCGCCCGCAGGAACTCGCGTCGGGGGCCGACGGCGGGCAGAGGCTCGCCCGCGCGCAGGATCACGGGGCGGGGCAGGGGATCGGGATCGCCCTGCGCCGCCCGCACCAGCGGCAGGGCGAAGAGGAAGGCGGTGACGAAGCTCGACACCGGATTGCCCGGCAGGCCGAGGATCACCTGGTCGCCGCGCGTGGCCACCAGCAGCGGCTTGCCCGGCTTGATCGCGATCTTCCAGAAGGCGATCCCGGCCCCCCAGTCGGCGAGCGCGGGCTTGACCAGGTCATGGTCGCCGACCGAGGCCCCGCCCGAGGTGACGAGGATGTCCGTGCCCTCGGCCAGAGCAAGCGCCCCCGCCAGTGCCTCGCGGTCGTCGGGCACAGGCCCGATGCGCGTGACCTCGCACCCCAGCGGCGCGAGCATCGCGGCGATCATGGCGGCGTTGCTGGCGGGGATCTGGTGGGGGAGGCAACGGGCGGGATCGGGTGCCAGCTCGTCCCCGCTGTCCATCACCGCCACGCGCACCCGCCGGGTGACGGGGAGCGTGCCATGTCCGCCCGCGAGGGCCAGCGCGAGGCGAGCGGGGGTGAGCCGCGTGCCTTTCGCGAGCAGCAGGTCCTCGGCATGGAAATCGAATCCGCGCGCGCGGATGTGCCGGCCGGGCGGAGGCATCTCGGTGGCGGTGATCCGCCCGTTCTCGTCGGCCGCGTCCTCCTGAAGCAGCACCCGGTCGGCTCCCGGTGGCACCATCGCGCCGGTCGAGATGCGCACACACTCGCCGGGGGAGAGGACATCGCGGAACGGCGCGCCGGCGCGGCTCTCGCCGACCAGCCGCCACGGCCCCTCGCCGGGGGCGAGCGCATAGCCGTCCATCGCCGAAAGGTCGGCCGGGGGCTGGGTCCGCGCGGCGTGCACGTCCCCGGCAAGCACGCGCCCGAGCGCGGCATCGGCGGGGACGGTCTCGGAACGGAGCGCGGGTGCGAGGGCAAGCAGGCGGGCCTGCGCGTCCTCGAGACCGAGCGGCGCGGTCATTCGGGCGCGGTCCAGTCGCCCGACTTGCCGCCGGACTTGGCGATCAGGCGCACGGCGGAGATCACCATCCCCTTGTCGAGCGCCTTGGCCATGTCGTAGATTGTGAGGAGTGCGATGGAAACGGCTGTCATCGCTTCCATTTCGACCCCGGTCTTGCCCGTGAGAGAGGCGGTGGCGACGGCGCGGATGGCGCTTTCCTCGTAATCGAATTCGATGTTCACCGCCTCGAGCCCGAGCGGGTGGCACAGCGGGATCAGCTCGCCGGTGCGCTTGGCGGCCATGATCCCGGCGATGCGCGCGGTGCCCAGAACGTCGCCCTTGGGGGCATTGCCGGCGCGGATCGCGGCGAGGGTTTCGGGCCGCATCGCGATCCGCCCCTCGGCGACCGCGCGGCGGGCGGTGGCGGGCTTGCCGCCGACATCGACCATGTGCGCCGCGCCGCTTTCGTCGAGGTGGGTGAGTCTGGTCATGGGCCTCCCTAACCGTTCGCCTCGAGCGAAGTCGAGAGGCTCAAGACCGGTGTCTCGACTGCGCTCGACACGAACGGGCCCTTGCTACTCTGCCCCGAGCAGGGCGCGGGTGGCACTGGCGATATCGTCAGCGCGCATCAGGCTCTCGCCGACGAGGAAGGTGCGCACGCCCGACGCGGCCAGACGCGTGAGGTCCGCGTGGGTGTTGATGCCGCTCTCGCCCACTATCAGCGTGCCCTCGGGCATCAGCGGAGCGAGACGCTCGGTGACGGCGAGCGAGGTGGTGAAAGTTTTGAGGTCGCGGTTGTTGACCCCGATCAGGCGCGATTGCAGCACGCGGGCGGCGCGCTCGAGCTCGGCCTCGTCATGGACCTCGACCAGCACGTCCATCCCCAGTTCGCGGGCGGCGGCCTCGATCTCGGCCATGAGGGTATCGTCCAGCGCGGCGACGATGATCAGGATCGCATCGGCCCCGATCGCGCGCGCCTCGAGGCACTGCCAGGGATCGACCATGAAGTCCTTGCGCAGGACGGGGAGGGCACAGGCGCTGCGGGCTTCGATCAGGTAATCCTCGTGGCCCTGGAAATAGGGCGCGTCGGTCAGCACCGAGAGGCAGGCCGCCCCGCCCGCCTCGTAGGCGGCGGCGTGCTCGGCCGGGCGGAAGTCGGCGCGGATCAGGCCCTTGGAGGGGCTGGCCTTCTTGATCTCGGCGATGAGGGCGAATCCCGAGGCCGCGCGCGCGCGCAGGGCGGCCTCGAACCCGCGTGGGGCGGTCTGGATGCGCGCGGCGCGGGCGAGCTGGTCGTCGCTGATCGCCAGCTTGCGGGCGGCGACGATCTCGCGCTTGGCGGCGCAGATTTCCTCGAGCTTGTTCATCGTCTCACTTCGCTAAAGCAATCCAGCGTTCGAGCAAGGCCAGGGCCGCGCCCGAATCGATCGCCTCGGCGGCCATGGCCGCCCGCTCCGGCCAGCTTTCGCCGCGTCCCGCGACCGTCAGCGCGCCCGCGGCGTTGAACAGCACCGCATCGCGATAGGGGCCGGGGGTGCCCATCAGCAGCGCCCTGAGCGCGGCGGCGTTGTGCCGCGCATCGTCGCCCCGGATCGCCTCGATCGGCGCATGGGGCAGACCGGCGGCCGAGGCATCCACGCGCTCCATGGTGAAGCCGTGCCCCGTCACCACCGCGACCTCGTTGCCGCCCGCGAGGCTCAGCTCGTCCAGCCCCTCGTCCCCCGAGACGATCAGCGAACGCCCTGTGCCGAGCCGCGCCATCGCACCGGCATAGATGGGGACATAGGCGGGCCGGGCGATGCCGATGAGCTGGCTCCTGACCTTCGCCGGGTTCGACAGCGGGCCCATCAGGTTGAAGATCGTGCGCTGGCCGATCTTCACGCGGATGGGCTGGATGCGCGCCATCGCGGGGTGGTGGTTCTTCGCGAAGAGAAAGCAGATGCCGATCTCGGCGAGCGTCTTCTCCGCCGTGCGTCCGGCCGCGTCCATGTCGAGCCCGAGGGCTTCCAATGTGTCCGCCGCCCCTGCCTTGGATGAGGCCGCGCGGTTGCCGTGCTTGGCGACCGGCACGCCGCAGGCCGCGACCACGAGGCTGACCGCGGTCGAGACGTTCAGGGTGTGGTGCCCGTCGCCCCCCGTCCCGCAGACATCGATCGCGCCCTCGGGCGAGGCGATGGGGATGAGCCGCGCCCGCAGCGCCCGCGCCGCGCCCGCGATCTCGTCGGCGGTCTCGCCGCGCGCCGAGAGGGCAACGAGGAAGTCCGCGATCTCCTCCTCCGACGGCGCCCCGTCGAGCAGGGTGCCGAAGGCGGCCTCGGCCTCGGCCTCGCTCAGGGGGGTGGCGATGTCGGGCAGCAGGCTCATGCGCGCAGCCTTTCGGGCAGTACCGGCTCCAGCCCGCACAGCCGCACGAAGTTGGCGAGCAGCGCATGGCCGTGCTCTGTGGCGATGCTCTCGGGGTGGAACTGCACCGAATGGATCGGCAGCTCGGCGTGGCGGAAACCCATCACGGAGGGGTGATCGGCGCCCGGCGTTTCGGCATGGGCGTTGGCGACGAGCGCCTCGGGCACGTTCACCACCTCGAGGCTGTGATAGCGTGTGGCGGTGAAGGGCGAGGGGAGCCCGGCGAACACCCCCGACCCGTCATGCGTCACAGGCGAGGTCTTGCCGTGCATCAAGCCGCCGCGCTGCACCGTGCCGCCGAAATGCTGGCCGATCGCCTGATGCCCGAGGCACACGCCCATCAGGGGCTTGCCCGCATCCGCGCAGGCCGCGACCAGATCGAGGCTGATCCCGGCCTCGTTGGGCGTGCAGGGGCCGGGCGAAATCAGGAATCCGGAAGCATTGGTCCGCAGCGCCTCGGCGGCGGTGAGGGCGTCGTTGCGCTCCACCCGCACCTCGGCGCCCAGCTCCATCAGGTAATGGACAAGGTTGAAGGTGAAGCTGTCGTAATTGTCGATGACGAGGATCATTCGCTTGCCGCCCCTGCCTTCTCTGACCGCTTCGTCACCACGATGATCGGCCCGACGCGGCCCTTGTCCATGCGGCCGGTCGCCGGGTCCCACAGGGAGGACACCTGCCCGTCGAGATAGAGCGCATTGGCGACCTTCAGTTCGTCGCGGAAATAGCGGGCGAGCTGGCCGAAGCTCACCGGCGCATCGGCGATCACGAAATGCGCCTTGCCGCCCGCGTCCACGCCCACGCCGTTGCGGATCGCCTTGGAGGGCCCGTCGTCCTGAATATCGGGGTGGAGCTTGCCGCCGTCGAGCAGCAGCGGGCCCGACTGGGTGCCGAATTCGGGCCGGTCGCCCACGGTGTTGAAGAAGGTGTTGCTCCCCAGCACGCGCCAGCTTCCGCCCGAGCCGAAGAACACGCCGTTGGGCTTCATGTAGAAATTGCCCTCGCCGGTCTCGCGGTTGAGTTCCGCCAGGCGCTCGCCGTTCTGGACGTAGTAGCCGATGGGCTTGAGGTCATCGCCGTACATCCCGCCGTTCATGGCGAAGGCGATGGTTGCCGGATCGACGCTGGCGGCGAAGGCGGAAAGCGAGGCGAAGGGCTGCTTGTCCGGCCCCACATTCGCCATCTGGATGCGGTGCTGCGCGGGATCGGCGATGCAGTGGGTGAGGGGGACGCCCTCGAAGGTGACGCTCTTGCAGGCCGAGGGCACCGCGGGCTCGGTCGCGGTCGCGGCCGGATCGGGGGCGGCGGTTTCCTCGACCTCGGAGCCATCGAGATTGACACGCACCAGAGCCTCGCCCTCGGGGGCTTCGGAGCAGGCGGCGAGACATGCGAGCGGCAGCAGCGCCGCGAGGAAAACGCGCCTCATTGGCCGTATCCCGGCTCGCCCGCGACGCGCACCGCCTCGCGTGCGGCGGCGATCAGGGCGCCCGCCTTGGCGCGGCATTCGGCGAGTTCGTAGTCGGGGTCGCTGTCGGCAACGATCCCAGCCCCGGCCTGCACGTGCATCACCCCATCCTTCACAACCGCCGTGCGCAGGACGATGCACGAATCGAGGCTGCCGTCGGGCGCGAAATAGCCGACGCCCCCGGCATAGGCGCCGCGGGTCTCGGGTTCGAGTTCGGCGATGATCTCGCAGGCACGGATCTTTGGTGCGCCCGAGACGGTGCCCGCCGGGAAGCCCGCGAACAGCGCGTCGAGCGCGTCCCTCGATCCGTCCAGCTGACCTATCACGTTGCTGACGATGTGCATGACGTGGCTGTAGCGTTCGATGGTGAAGCTGTCGGTGACCTCGACGGTTCCCGCCGCTGCCACGCGCCCCACGTCGTTGCGGCCGAGATCGAGCAGCATCAGGTGCTCGGCCCGTTCCTTGGGATCGGCGAGCAGCGAGGCCTCGTTGGCCTCGTCCTCCTCGCGCGTCTTCCCGCGCGGCCGGGTGCCGGCGATCGGGCGGATCGTCACCTCGTCGTCACGCACGCGCACGAGGATCTCGGGCGACGAGCCGACCAGCGCGAAGCCGGGGAGGTCCAGGAAATAGAGGAAGGGCGAGGGGTTCACCCTTCGCAATGCGCGGTAGAGCGCCAGCGGGGGGAGGGTGAAGGGGCAGGTGAAACGCTGGGCGAGCACCACCTGGAAGATGTCGCCCGCGACGATGTATTCCTTGGCGGCCAGCGCCATCGCCTTGTAGTCCTCGGGCGCGATCACCGGGGCAAGGTCGGGCAGGCTTTCGGGCAGGGCATCGCTCTCGCGGGCCGGGGCGGCCTGCGCGAGCAGGCTCAGCGTGGCATCGATTCGCTCGCCCGCGCGGGTGACGGCGGCCTCGGGATCGGCGGCCTCCCAGATCGGGGCTATGGCGAAGAGCGCGTCGCTGAGGCGGTCGAAGACGAGGATCACCGTCGGGCGCACGAACAGCATGTCGGGCAGGTCGAGCGCGCTCTTGGGCGCGCGCGGCAGGGTTTCGACGAGGCCGATGGTCTCGTAGCCGAAATAGCCGACGAGGCAGGCGAGTGCCGGGGGCAGGCCCTCTGGCACGGGATCGATGCGGCAGGCGGCGGCAAGCGCGCGCAACTCGGCCAGTGCATCGTCCGCGAGCGGCGCGAAGGCTTCGCGGTCGGTGCGCCATTCGCGGTTGATCGCCGCGCGCGCGCCCTCGGCCCGGAACACCAGATCAGGATCGAGCCCGAGCAGGCTGTAGCGCCCGCGCACCTCGCCGCCCTCGACACTCTCGAGCAGGAAGTCGCCGCGCCCCGGCACGATCAGCCGCCGCGCCGCGCCGACCGGCGTGTCGCTGTCGGCGATGATGCGCCGCCACACCAGCGCAGGGCGTCCCTGCGCCAGCGAAGCGGTGGCGGCAGCGGCGTTCTCGGGCAGGCCTGCGGCAGTCGGTATCACGAAGCGGTCGCTTGGGCTCACTGCTCGCCGACCAGCTGCCGGCGCACGGCGGCGATGGCGTTGTCGTTGCGGGTGACGCCGAGCTCCTTGCGCATCGCGGCGGTCGCCTGGCTGCGATACTCCTCGGACAGGGTCTGGCCGAGCTGCTGGCGGGTCTGGGCGATCATCTGGCCTTCCTGGTCGAGCGGGAGGGTGCTGATGTCCTCCAGATCGACGATGTACCAGCCGATGTTGCGCGGCGCCTCGAGTGTCTTGGCGGTGCCCTCGGCCATGCTGAACATCAGGACCAGCGGCGGGGCGATGCGACCGCGCTGCTGGGCGAGCAGCTGGCGGCGCTCGAGATCGATCACCTCGCGCTCGAAGCCAGGCTTGTTCTCGGCCGCCATCGCTGCGGCGAGAGGGGTGCCGCCGCGCACCTTGGCGAGGATGCGCTCGGCCGCCTGCTTGGCGAGAATTGCACCCTGCGCCCGCTTCCATCCGGCTATTGCGGCGTCCCTGACCTCGGCGAGCGGCGGGGCGCTGGCTTCCTCGACCCGCGCGACCTCGAAGATCACGAACTGTTCGCCCGGCACCACCTCGGCGAGCTGCGGCTCGCTCTCCTCCATCTGGAAGGCGGTCTGGAGCACCGGCGCGAGCTGCGGCACGATCTGCACCTCGGGCTTTCCGAAAGCGCGGCCGTTGGCGAGCAGGGCGGGGGTGGTCTCGACCTTGAGGCCATAGGCCTTGGCGACCTCGGCGAGCGCTGTGCCGCCGTCGACCTCGCCTTCGATCTCGGCGACGAGATCGGCGATCGCGGCAACGCGTTTCTCGCCCGCCAGCTGCTCGGTGATCTCGGGCGTCGCCTGGGCGAGGCTGCGGGCGGGGGTGCGCTCGATCCGGTCGACGCGCGCGACATACCATCCGAGCGTGCCCTGTGCCGGTTCGATCACGCCGCCCTGCGCGGCCTTGAACGCGGCTTGCGCGAAGGCGAAGCTGGTCGCCCCCGCCATCGCCTCGCGCTCGCGCGCCTCGGAGGACGAGGCGGTGAAGCCCGCCTCGCGGGCGACGGCTTCGAGCGAGGCGCCGCCGGCGATGCGCGCGGCGAGCGCCTTGGCGGCGTCCTGGGTGGGGACGACGAAGCTCGTCACCGCGCGCTTCTCGCTTGCCGCATACTTGGCCGCGTCGCGCTTGTAGCGTTCCGCGATCTCGGCGGCGGTCGGAGTGGCGTTGACCTTGAGCGTGTCGGCACCGAACACCGCGAAGCGCAGGGTGCGGCGTTCGGGACGGATGAACTGGGTGCGGTTGTCCTTGTACCACGCGGTAAGCTGCGCGTCGGACGGATTGCCCGCCGGCGCGAAGGCGGCCGAGGGGATCAGCGCGATCTCGCCCTTGCGCTTTTCCAGCACCAGCGCGGCATATTGGCGGGCGATCTTCTCTGGCAGCTGCGGCGCGGCCACTGCCGAGCGGAGCAACTGCTGTTCGAGCAGGCCGTCCTGCAGGTCGCGGCGGAAGGTCGCATCGCTCAGGTTCCGCGAGCGCAGTGCGGCGAGGTAGGTCTGTTCGTCGAAATTGCCGGTCACGCCCTGGAAGGCGGGGATCTTGAGGATCTCGCTGTTCACGAGATTCTCGCCCGCGCGCAGGCCATAGCGGCGGCCGTATTCGCCCACGGCAAAGCGGTCGATCAGCTGGTCGATCACCTCGTCGAGTCCGCCCTCGGCGACGAATTCGGGCATGGTCAGGGTGGGGTTCTGCGCGCGCACCTGGTCGAGCGCGGCGTTTGCCGCCACCGGCAGTTCGGAGATCGGGATCCCCTCGCCCCCCACTACCGCCAGACGGTCGCCGCCCGACACGCCGCCGAAGGTGCTGCCGGTGATGTCCGAGGCCGCAAAGGCCAGCGCCATGAGCGCAAGGAAGGCCAGAACGATCGGCAGACCGATCTTCGAGGCGAAAAAGCGGCGGAAGAAGGAAATCATCGGCGTTACGGATCCCATCCGGGGCCGGCCGGGTAGGGCCGGGATGTCTCGGGCACGCATCGCGGGAACCGCCGCGACGCACCGCGCGCTTTAGAGGCCCTGCGACTGCGCGGCAACAGGTGTCAGCGCCTTTTGACTAGTGGGGCTTCCTCGGCTAGCGGACGCGGCCCCGGCGCTCTACAGCAGAACACAGAATCACGACCCGCCGGGCCTATCCCTCTCAATAATATAGAAGTGCAAAGGCAGATCATGACCCGCCGACCCTATATCGTCGGAAACTGGAAGATGCACGGCACCCGCGCGATGCTGTCCGAAGCGCGCGCGATCGACCGTGCGGCACAGCGTCACATGAAGGTCGAGGTGGCGCTCGCGCCGCCTTACACGCTGATCCACCCGATCCACCGCGAGGCCGAGCAGATCGCGGTCGGCGCGCAGGATTGCCACCATGCCGAGGGCGGGGCGCACACCGGGGACATCTCGGCGGCGATGATCGCCGATGCCGGCGCCAAGTTCGTGATCCTCGGCCATTCCGAGCGGCGGCAGGACCATGGCGAGAGCGATGCGCTGGTGCGCGCCAAGGCCGAAGCCGCGCTGGCGGCGGGGCTGCGCATCATCATGTGCTGCGGCGAGAGCGCCGAGACCCGCGATTCGGGCAAGGCGGTGGCTTTCGTGAAGCGCCAGCTCAAGGCCTCGCTTCCGCCCGCCGACCGGATCCCGGGCGAGATCGCCGACCGCATCACCGTCGCCTACGAGCCGATCTGGGCGATCGGCACCGGCAATGCCGCCACCACCGACGACATCGCCGAGATGCACGCCGCGATCCGCGCGCTGCTGGTCGAGCTGCTGGGCGAGGAGCAGGGCGCGGAGGTGCGCATCCTCTACGGCGGTTCGGTCAAGCCGGACAATGCCGCGGAAATCTTTGCCGTGCCCGAAGTCGGCGGGGCGCTGGTCGGAGGCGCGAGCCTCACCGCCGACAGCTTCATGGGCATCGCGCTGGCCGCGAGCGAGCCCTTCGAGAACTGAGGCGGCGTCCGCGCGCCGCGCCCTCTGCGGGGGCGCTGCCTGCGGGCGGGCTTGCCGCGCGCGCGTCTCGCGCCTACATGGCGCGCAACATCCGCAACCGGGCGACCTGATCGCCCCTGCCACGAGAAGTCTTCATGTCGCTGTTCATCTTCCTCACCGTGATCCAGGCCCTCGTGGCCGCCGCGCTGGTCGGCGTCGTGCTGATGCAGCGCTCCGAGGGCGGCGGGCTCGGCATCGGCGGCAGCCCGGGCGGCGCTTTCGGCGCGCGCGGGGCGGCGGACTTCCTGACCCGTTCGACCAAGTGGCTGGCGGTCGCCTTCGTGGCGCTCTCGATCGTGCTCGCCGGTCTCGCGGTGCGCGAAAGCCGGGTCGGCGGGGTGACGAGCACGCTGGACCGCGCGGCTCCGGCACCGGCAGCGCCCGATCTGCTCGCCGATCCGGTCCCGGCCCCCGCGCCGGCCGAGCCGGCCCCGGCACCCGCGGCACCCGAAGCCACAGGCGAGGGCGCGCAGTAACGCCCTTGCTGCCGGGCGCGCGCCGCTGCGCCCGGTTTGACCGCTGGTCACCCCACACCGCTGTGGATGGCGTCCCCGCGCGGGGCGCAATTCGCTTGCCCCGAATCCCTCCTGTTGCTTAAGGCCCGAATCCCATGGCGCGGTTCATTTTCATCACCGGCGGCGTGGTCTCCTCGCTCGGCAAAGGTCTCATGGCAGCCTCTCTGGCGGCCCTCCTTCAGGCGCGCGGCTACAAGGTCCGCATCCGCAAGTTCGACCCCTATCTCAACGTCGATCCGGGGACGATGAGCCCCTACCAGCACGGCGAGGTCTTTGTCACCGACGACGGGGCCGAGACCGATCTCGACCTCGGCCATTACGAGCGTTTCACCGGCGTCTCGGCGCGCCAGAGCGACAACATCACCTCGGGCCGGGTTTACCGCGACATCATCGCCAAGGAGCGCCGCGGCGATTATCTCGGCGCGACCGTTCAGGTGATCCCGCACGTCACCGACGCGATCAAGGAATTCGCGCTCGCCGACCAGGGCGACCATGATTTCATCCTGTGCGAGATCGGCGGGACGGTGGGCGACATCGAATCGCTGCCCTTCATGGAAGCGATCCGCCAGCTTCGTAACGAGCTCGAGCCGTTCCAGACGGTTTCTGTCCACGTGACGCTGGTGCCCTACATCAAGGCGGCGGGCGAGCTTAAGACCAAGCCAACCCAGCACTCGGTGCGCGAACTGGCGGCGCTCGGGATCAAGCCCGACATCCTGCTGTGCCGCGCCGAGCATCCGATTCCCGAGAGCGACCGCCGCAAGATCGCGCAATTCTGCAACGTCCGGGCCGAGGCGGTGATCCCCGCGCTCGATGCGCCCTCGATCTACTCGGTCCCGCAGCAGTATCACGCCGAGGGGCTCGACCGCGAGGTGCTGCGCGCTTTCGGCATCACCGACGCGCCCGAACCCGACCTGTCCGCCTGGAAGGACGTCACCGACCGTCACTTCAACCCCGAGGGTGAAGTCACCATCGCGGTGGTGGGCAAGTATGTGGGCCTCCCCGATGCCTACAAGAGCCTCAACGAGGCGCTGGTGCATGGCGGGCTCGCCAACCGCGTGAAGGTCAATATCCGCTGGATCGACGCGGAGATCTTTGAAGGCGACGACGACAGCCAGATCATCGCCCAGCTCGAACCGATGCACGGCATCCTCGTGCCCGGCGGCTTCGGCGAGCGCGGGAGCGAGGGCAAGATCGCAAGCGTGCGCTTCGCGCGGGAGCGGGGCGTGCCCTTCTTCGGAATCTGCCTCGGCATGCAGATGGCCTGCATCGAGGGCGCGCGCGCGGCGGGTTTCGAGAAGGCGTCCTCGACCGAGTTCGGCCCGACCGACACGCCCGTCGTCGGCATCATCACCGAATGGATGAGCAAGGAAGGCCTCCAGAGCCGCGCCGAGGGCGGCGATCTGGGCGGTACGATGCGGCTTGGCGCCTACACGGCCAAGCTCAGCCCCAACAGCCACACCTCGCGCATTTATGGCGGCGCGGAGACGATCTCCGAGCGCCACCGCCACCGCTACGAGGTCAACAGCGCCTTCATCGAGCCGCTCGAGAAGCAGGGCCTGATCTTTTCGGGCATGAGCCCCGACGGGTTGCTGCCCGAGATCGTCGAGCGGCCCGATCATCCATGGTTCGTGGGCGTACAGTTCCATCCCGAACTGAAGTCGCGCCCCTTCGATCCGCATCCGTTGTTCGCCGGCTTCATCGCCGCAGCCTTGCAGCAGTCGCGGCTCGTCTAGGAGCGTCCTGTCTATTTTGGCAGGGGGCGACGAAAAGCCCATTGGACCGCGTTAGCGGTAGGGGCGTAGCGGGCCCTTTCATCGCGGCGGAACGCCCGATGCAATCCTTTGTTTCACCGGCCTGATGGGCTGTGTCGTATCCTTACAACCTGTGCAGATTGCCCTTGCGTCTTGTTGCGATTCCGCATTAGACCGCTGGCCGTTGGTCACGGTTTTTCAGGAAACCGGCCGCTAGGACTTATCCGTGCCGCCGTGCTTCATGGCAGCAGTCCGGAGCGGTCCTTTCGGGGGTGTTCCAGTAACGAGCTTGTTTGGTGTTGTCCGTCTTCTGCGACCCGGACGGACAGGACCGGACAGGGCGACGAAAGTCGCGGGGGCGGATCGCAAGATCCGCCCCCTTTTGATTCGTGCCGGCTTGCGGGCCGGAGGTCAGGCGGCGCTGGCCGCGTCGCTGTCGTCGGGAGACGGCACCGCCGTCAGGGTTGCCGCGCCGCCGATGGCGATCTTGCGCGGCTTCATCGCATCGGGAACCTCGCGCACGAGATCGATGATCAGCAGTCCGTCAGCGAGGTCCGCGCGCTCCACCCGCACGAAGTCGGCCAGTTCGAAGCGGCGTTCGAAGCCACGGTTGGCGATGCCGACGTGGATCAGCTCCGATCCGTCCTCGGCCTCCTCGCGCTTGCGGCCCTGCACGACGAGCAGGTTCTGCTGCGCGGTGATGTCGATGTCCTGCGGGCGGAAGCCAGCAACCGCGAGGGTGATGCGGTAATTGTCCTCGCCGCGGCGCGAGATGTTGAAGGGGGGGTAGTTGTCGCCGGCATTGAGGCGCGCCTGGTTCTCGAGCAGGTCGAACAGGCGATCGAAGCCCACGGTGGAGCGGCGATAGGGGGTGAAATCGAAACGCGACATTGGCAAATCCTCCTCTGGAGCAATTTGGTTCGGGCGCGGGCCTGCCGGATGCAGCACCCGCCTTGCCGCCGTGACCGTTTCCCGAGACTGGCGAAACGCGGCGACAGGCCCTATCTGGTTTTCCGACGAGAGCTTTCAAGAGGTGCAAATGGCCGCCCCCCAGATCGACATCTACACCAAGTTCGCCTGTCCCTTCTGCGTGCGCGCCAAGCGCCTGCTGACCGAGAAGGGTGCCGTCTTCAACGAATACGACATCACGATGGGCGGGCCGAAGCGCGAGGAAATGCTCGCCCGCGCCCCGAACGCGATGACGGTGCCGCAGATTTTCATTGGCGATACCCATGTGGGCGGGTCGGACGATCTGGCCGCGCTTGAACGCGAGGGCAAGCTCGACGCGCTTCTCGCGGGATAGGAGCAGACCGTCTGATGCTCACCATCGGCGTCCTGCAGATGACCTCGGGTGTGGACCCGGAGGCCAATCTGGCGGTGATCGAGGATGCCGCAAAACGTTGCGCCAAGCGCGGCGCGCTGATGCTGTTCACCCCCGAGATGTCGCTGCTGCTCGACCGTGATCGCGCCCGCGCGCGTGCCTGGATCGAGAGCGATGCGCCGGACAGGGTGATCGAGAGCCTCTCTGTTATCGCGGCCAAGCAGCATCTCGATATCGTGGTCGGCTCGATACCGGTGGCGGCGGGTGGGGGCAAATGGGCCAACCGCACGCACTACTTCCACCCCGATCTCGGCCCGCCTGTCACCTACGACAAGACCCACATGTTCGACGTCGATCTCGCCAGCGGTGAGAGCTGGCGCGAAAGCAACGCCTACGAACCGGGGCGCGAGGTCGTGACGGTCGAGGATACGCCGCTCGGGCGGCTCGGTCTCACGATCTGCTACGATCTCAGGTTCCCCGCGCTGTTCGGTGCGCTTGGTGACCGCCGCTGCGATGCCATCGCCGTGCCCGCCGCCTTCACCCGGCCCACCGGCGCAGCCCACTGGCACGTGATGCTGCGCGCCCGGGCGATCGAGGCGCAGGCCTTCGTCATCGCCGCAGCCCAGGTTGGTCGCCACGAGGACGGGCGCGAGACCTATGGTCACTCGCTTGTCGTCGACCCGTGGGGCGAGGTGCTGCTCGACATGGGCGGCGATGCGCCGGGCCTCGGTTTCTGCGACATCGACCTTGGGCGGATCAGGGAGGTGCGTGCCCAGGTTCCGGCTCTTGCCAACCGGCGGGAAATCGCCAAATCCTGACGCGCCATGATCGTCTACGACCTTGCCTGCCATGAAGGCCACCGTTTCGAAGGGTGGTTCGGCTCCTCGGCCGATTACGAGGACCAGCGCGCCCGCGGCCTGCTCGCTTGCCCCTCTTGCGGTTCGGGCGAGGTAAGCAAGGCCCCGATGGCCCCTGCCGTGCCCGCCAAGGGCAACAGCCGTCAGGAGGTGCTCCCGTCCGAACCGCGGCCCATGGCGAACACGCCGATGCCGCCAGAGGTGCAGAAGGCGCTGGCGGCGCTCGCCAAGGCGCAGGCCGAGGCGCTCAAGAATTCCACCTGGGTCGGCGACAGGTTCGCCGAGGAGACCCGCAAGATGCACTATGGCGAGCGCGACGAGGCCCCGATCCACGGGCAGGCGAGCCTCGCCGAGGCCAAGGCGCTGATCGAGGAGGGCGTGCCGGTGGCGCCGCTGCCTTTCCCTGTGGCGCCGCCCGAAAAGTTGAATTGATCGGAAAGCCCCTGCTGCTATGAAGCCGCTCGGGACCCCGTAGCTCAGCAGGATAGAGCATCAGATTCCTAATCTGAGGGCCGCGCGTTCGAATCGCGCCGGGGTCACCATCCACCCCATCGTCTGCCGGACAGACAAAAGGCGCTCGGCCCAACCGGAGTGACAGGCGATTGACCCGTCATTCGGTATCTGGCCGTAGCGCCTTTCAAGAACCTGTTTACCGACAGAGGCTTAACAAGAAGTTACGCCTTACACCTTGTGTGTCAGCCACTGGGAACACCGGGGGATTTGCGCCAGCGGCGCTCGGCATGGGCGGAGAGGACCAGCACGCCTGCCGACATGGTCAGCAGTAGCGAACAGGTCGCGCCCCATCCGCCCAGATCGTAGACCGCCGTGCCGAGCGCGCTGCCGATCGCTCCGCCGATGAACATCGCGACGATGTAGCTGGTGGTGAGCCGTGTGCGGATGTCGGGCGCGAGGGTGAAGAGCGTCATCCGCCCCGTCACGTCGATCGTCGGCCCGACGAGGTTGGTGAGGAGCAGCGGCACCATCACCCCCCAAATGCTGTGCCCGAGCGGATAGAACAGCGCGATGCCCGTCATCTGAACCACCGCCGCCCCGAGCCTTGCGCGGCGCGGGCCGACCCTGTCCGCCCAGCGACCGAGCCGCGGGGTGCTGAACACGCTGACCGCGGCGATCGCGGCGAGATAGCCGACATCATCGGTCCCGTAACCCATCGCAGGGCTTGTCAGATGTAGCGCCAACGCCAGCCAGGTCGCGGTGAAGGTCGCGAAGTTCAGGCCCTGGATCGCGGCGGAAAGACGCATGTCGGGGTGTCTTGCAGCGAGGGTGAAGACCGAGGCGATCAGCGCCCCGTAGCCTGCCGGGGGCTGCTTGGCGGTGGCCTCGCTTTTCATCGCGAAGGGCAGGAATGCGGTCACCGCCACCATCAGCACCAGCGCGCAGACATAGACCGTGTGCCAGTCGGCGCGCGCGGCGATGATCCCCGCGCCGACCCGCGCCACGAGGATCCCGAAGATCACTGCGGCGGTAAGCTGCGCCGTGACCTGCCCCAGCCGCTCAGGCGCGACCCGCCTCGAGGCGAAGGCGGGGATCAGGTAGGGCGCGATGGTGACGAAACCGAGCAGGGTCGAGGCTGCGGTGAACGTGACGAAACCGGGGGCGAGCACCATCCCGCCGAGACACAGGGTCTGGCCCGCGACGAAGATCAGGCACAGCCGCCGGTTCGGATAGAAATCGCCGAGCGGCAGAAGCAGCAGGATCCCGAACGCCAGCGCCAGTTGGTTGAGCGCCGGCACCAGCCCGATCTCCGCCTCGCCGACGCCGAAACCGCGCGCGACCTCGCCGATGATCGGGTGGATGTAATAGGCATTCGCCGTCACCACCGCGATGGTGAGCGCGAGCGCCCGCTCCTGCGTGCGGGTCAGATAGGCGGGGACGGGGGCAGGGGAGGCTTGGGTCAAGTCAGGAAGCCTGCCTTCCGCGCCATCGCGATCACGCCCTGCGAGAGCGCCTCGGGGTGGTCTTCCTGGCTGAAATGGCCGCACTTCGGGAGCATTGCGTGAGGCTGACCGGCTGCGCCCCTGATCCGGCCGGTGAGCAGCGGCGCCGCCTTGCCCAGCACCGGGTCATCCTCGCCGAACAGCGTCAGGAAGGGTTTGTCGAAAGCGGCGAGCCCCTCCCATGCCGCGATGTTGTCGGCGACCCCGTCCTTGTCGTCCTCGACCGGCACCAGCTGCGGAAAGGCGCGCGCGCCCGCCTTGCTGGCCTCGTCGGGGAAGGGGGCGTCATAGGCGGCGACTTCCTCGGGCGAGAGGGTAGTCTGGCAGCCGCGGTCCATGATTCCGCCGATGCGGAACTCCGGCGAGGAGCGGGCGAATTCGCGCCATGCGAGAAATCCCGGCGACGCCGTGCCGCCGCCGGTCGGCAGGAAGGTGTTGCTGGCGACCACGAAGGCGAAACGCTCCGGCTCCTGCCCGACGAGGCGCAGCCCCAGAAGCCCGCCCCAGTCCTGGCAGAACAAGCCGGCCACCTCGGGAACGACCGCGTTGCGCCATTGCTTCAGCCACCCGGCATGGCGGGCATAGGTGTAGAAGGCCTGATCGTCGGGCTTGTCGCTCTTGCCGAAGCCGATGAGGTCAGGCGCGAGGCAGCGGAAGCCGGCGTCCACAAGCAGCGGGATCATCTTGCGATAGAGATAAGACCACGACGGCTCGCCGTGGAACAGCAGCAGCGGCGGGGCGTCCTTCGGCCCTTCGTCGAGGTAGTGCATCCGGGCCGACAGGCCCTCGCCGAGGTCGATGGTCAGCCAGTTCTCGGCGAAGTCGTAGCCCGGCAGGTTGGCGAAGCGGGCGGGGTCATGGGCGATGATCTGCATGGATGGGGCCTCCCTCTCTGGTGAGTCGGTAGCAGATCGAAACGGGATTGCCAGACCCCGTGTCTTTCGCGAAAGCGCGCAAATTGGTGAGGTGGACTTGCGCGCGCGGCGAAGGCAAGCCGTCGCCGATCAGGAGGAGAGAACGCGTGTCGATGTCCGCCCACGAGCCCGAGGAACTGGCCGAGATCCGCCGCGCGGTGCGCGCGCTGTGCGACGGTTTTCCGGGGGAATACTGGCGCGCCAAGGATGCCGTGCGCGAATATCCGGCGGAATTCGTCGATGCGCTGACACAGGCGGGTTTCCTCGCGGCGTTGATCCCGGTCGAGCACGGCGGGAGTGGCCTCAGCCTCGAGGCGGCCTGCGTCATAATGGAGGAGATCCAGGCGAGCGGGTGCAACGGTTCCAGCGCCCATGCGCAGATGTACATCATGAACACCCTGCTGCGGTATGGCTCACCGGAGCAGAAGGCGGCCTATCTCCCCCGCATCGCCAGCGGGGAGCTGCGCTTGCAGGCCTTCGGGGTGAGCGAGCCCACCAGCGGCACCGACACGCTCTCCCTGAAGACTCGCGCCGTGCGTGACGGTGATCATTATCTGATCAACGGCCAGAAGATCTGGACCAGCCGCGCCGAACATTCCGACCTCATGCTCCTCCTCGCCCGCACCACCCCGCGCGAGGCGGCCGCGAGCAAGACCGAAGGCCTCTCGATCTTCCTTGTCGACATGCGCGAGGCGCTCGGAAACGGCATGACGGTGAAGCCGATCCGCACGATGATGAACCACTCGTCCTGCGAGGTGTTCTTCGATGATCTGCGGATCCCGGCTTCCGCACTGGTGGGCGAGGAGGGCAAGGGCTTCCGCTACATCCTCTCCGGCATGAACGCCGAACGCATCCTGATCGCGGCCGAGTGCATCGGGGACGCCAAGTGGTTCATCGAGAAGGCGACCGGCTATGCCAGGGATCGCAGTGTCTTCGCGCGCCCCATCGGCCAGAACCAGGGCGTCCAGTTCCCGATCGCGCGCTGCTACGCCCAGATGCGCGCCGCCGAGCTGATGGTCCATCATGCGGCGCGGGTCTATGACGAAGGCGGCAATCCGGGGGAGGAGGCCAACATGGCCAAGCTCCTTGCTTCGGAAGCCAGCTGGGCGGCGGCGGACATGTGCGTCCAGACCTTCGGCGGCTTCGGTTTCGCCGAGGAATACGACGTCGAGCGCAAGTTCCGCGAGGCGCGGCTCTATACCGTGGCGCCGATCTCGACCAACCTGATCCTCTCCTACCTTGCCGAACACGTGCTCGGCCTGCCGCGTTCCTACTGAAACCGGGCAATTCCCCACCGGATTCCTGCGCATTGCGGCGCATTCTTCTTGCAGCGAAAGGCCAAGTGTGATTCTGTCGACGGCAGCGGCAAGGGGACAAATCGCGTCATGCGCAGACCGGCGACGGACAACAGGCTCAAGAAGGTAGCGGCGCTGGGCGGCCTGCTGCTGCTCGCGGGCTTTGCCGTGGCCGGGCCGACGGGCCTGCTCGCCTGGAGCGAGAACGCGACCGCGCTCGAACAGCGCAAGGCCGAGATTGCCGAGCTCACCGCTAAGCGCGATGGCCTGCGCAACCGCGTGATGCTGCTCGACCCCGAAGCCGCCGACCCCGATCTTGCCAGCGAATTGGTGCGCGACCAGCTGGGCGTGATGCGCGAGGACGAGGTCGTCCTCACGCTCGAGGACGAGTGACCCGATCCTAACGCGCAAGGCGCGCTGATTTCGTATGCGCGTTCGGTTTTCTGCAACGCCTTGCCGTTGCGTCAACCCCGTCCCACTGCCTATAGAGCAAACAGTTGGACGGCGCTTCTCCTCCCCATGAGCGCGCCAGAGAGAGGGATACTGTCTTGGCCAAACAGCCTGCTAAGAAGTCCGCCAAGCCTGCGGACGATGCCGATTTCATTCTCCATTCGCTCCAGGACGCCTTCGAGGCGAACAAGCGCTACAAGGCGAGCGAGGCGGAGATGCTCGAATTCTACCGCCAGATGCTGCTGATCCGGCGGTTCGAGGAAAAGGCGGGCCAGCTCTACGGCCTCGGCCTGATCGGCGGGTTCTGTCACCTCTATATCGGCCAGGAGGCGGTGGCGATCGGCCTGCAGTCGGCACTCGACAACGAGCGTGACAGCGTCATCACCGGCTACCGCGATCACGGCCACATGCTCGCCTACGGGATCGACCCCAAGGTGATCATGGCCGAACTGACCGGCCGCGAGGCCGGGATCTCGAAGGGCAAGGGCGGGTCGATGCACATGTTCTCGACCGAGCACAAGTTCTACGGCGGCCACGGCATCGTCGGCGCGCAGGTGGCGCTGGGTGGGGGCCTCGCGCTTGCGCACCAGTACAACGAGGACGGCGGCCTGTGCCTCGCCTATTTCGGCGACGGCGCGGCGAACCAGGGCCAGGTCTACGAGACCTTCAACATGGCGGCCTTGTGGAACCTCCCCATCGTCTTTGTGGTCGAGGACAACCAGTATGCGATGGGCACCGCGACCAAGCGGTCGTCTGCCGAGACCCGCTTCTACCGCCGCGGCACCGCATTCCGCATTCCGGGGATGGAAGTGAACGGCATGGACGTGCTCGAAGTGCGCGCGGCGGCCGAAGTCGCCTTCGCCCATGTCCGCGCCGGCAAGGGCCCGGTGCTGATGGAGTGCAACACCTACCGCTACCGCGGCCATTCGATGTCCGACCCGGCGAAGTACCGCACCCGCGAGGAAGTGCAGGAACAGCGCGATCATCACGACCCGATCGAGGGGCTCAAGAAGGTGCTGATCGAAGCCGGCAAGACCGAGGACGAATTGAAGGCGATCGACAAGGCGATCCGCGCCGAGGTGGCCGAGGCCGCCGACTTCGCCGAGACTTCGCCCGAGCCGGGTGCGGGTGAACTCTACACCGATGTTCTCGTGGAGGAGTACTGAGCCATGGGGATCGAACTGAAGATGCCGGCGCTCTCGCCGACGATGGAGCAGGGCACGCTCGCCAAGTGGCTGAAGCAGGAAGGCGACCGGATCGAGCCGGGCGACATCATTGCCGAGATCGAGACCGACAAGGCGACGATGGAATTCGAAGCCATTGATGAAGGCGTGCTGGAGAAGATCCTTGTGCCTGCGGGCACCGAGGACGTGGCGGTCGGCGCGGTGATCGCGCTGATCGCAGGGGAAGGGGAGGCAGCTGCTCCCGCACCGGCGCCCGCGCCCGCAGCCGAACCCGCTCCTGCTCCGGCGCCTGCTCCGGCACCCAAGGCCGAGAAGCCTGCTGCGGCCGCGCCTGCCGCCGATCCCGCCATTCCCGCCGGCACCAACCTCGTCAGCACCACCGTGCGTGAGGCGCTGCGCGACGCGATGGCCGAGGAAATGCGCCGCGATCCCCGCGTCTTCGTGATGGGCGAGGAAGTCGCCGAGTATCAGGGCGCCTACAAGGTGACCCAGGGGCTGCTCGCCGAATTCGGCCCGAAACGCGTGATCGACACGCCCATCACCGAGTACGGCTTTGCCGGCATCGGTACGGGCGCAGCGATGGGCGGCCTGCGTCCGATCGTGGAGTTCATGACCTTCAACTTCGCGATGCAGGCGATCGATCACATCATCAACTCGGCCGCCAAGACCAACTACATGTCGGGCGGCCAGATGCGCTGCCCGATCGTGTTCCGCGGCCCGAACGGTGCCGCCTCGCGCGTGGCGGCGCAGCACTCGCAGAACTATGGGCCGTGGTATGCGAGCGTGCCGGGCCTCATCGTGATCGCGCCCTACGACGCTGCCGATGCGAAGGGGCTGATGAAGGCGGCGATCCGCTCCGAGGATCCGGTCGTCTTCCTCGAGAACGAGCTGGTATACGGGCGCAGCTTCGATGTTCCGGATGTCGATGATTACGTCCTTCCCATCGGCAAGGCGCGGATCGTGCGCGAGGGCAAGGACGTCACCATCGTCAGCTATTCGATCGGCGTCGGCCTCGCGCTCGAAGCGGCGAACACGCTGGCGGGCGAGGGGATCGATGCCGAAGTGATCGATCTTCGCACCCTGCGTCCGCTCGACAAGGAGACTGTGCTGAAGAGCCTCGCCAAGACCAACCGCCTGATCGTGGCGGAAGAGGGCTGGCCGACCTGCTCTATCGCCAGCGAGATCATCAGCATCTGCATGGAGGAGGGCTTCGACCACCTCGATGCGCCTGTCCTGAGGGTCTGCAACGAGGACGTGCCGCTTCCCTATGCCGCCAACCTCGAAAAGCTTGCGCTGATCGATGCCGCGCGGATCGCCGAGGCGGCGCGCAAGGTGTGCTACAGGTAGAGCCTGCCCGGCAGGGCCGCCCGGCCGCGATCAGGTCGGGCGGGCTGCCGAATAGGTGGTGCAACTCGCCACCGGCCCGCCGGCGTAAAGCCGGGTGAGGTCGCGGTTGTCGCGCACGTTGAAAGCGGCGGTGTAGGTGATCGTCTGGCCCTCGAAGATCTCGACGGGCAGGGGCGAGGTGAAGTCGTAGGCGACTTCGACGAACATCACCGCAGTTCCTTGCGAGGCGGTGATGTAGCGACCCGGCTCACCCATACCGGGGAAGGAGGTTCCGGTCGCGCCGGCCCCCTCGCGGCCATAGGTCGAGTCATGGCGCTTCGCGCCGCGGCACCGCTGCCATGCGATCCACTGCCCGCCCTGCGCGTTGCGCTGGAGGCTGGAGATGATCACCCGCCCCTGGCCGAAGATGTTGATGTTGTCGCCGAGCTTCTCGGCTCCGATGAGGGTCTCGGCGATATCGCGTTCGAACACCTTGCGCGCGGTCAGCACGTCCTGCTCGCCGACGCGCGAGGCGTTGTCGGCGACCTGCATCGCGATCTGGCTGACCTGCAGGTGGGTGATCACCAGCAGCGCGGTGTCGGTGCCGAGCATCCCCATGCCGAGCACCAGCGGCGCGGCGAAGGCGAATTCGACCATCGCGAGACCCGAGCGGTCCCCGGAGAGGTGGCGGGCAAAGGCCCGTGCCTTCGCCAGCGGTGAGACCGGTTTGGTGTCGGTCATGTGCAGTTCCTCGTCGTGGTGATGCGGTCGTTCTGCTCGTCGAAAGGCTGGTTGCGCAGCACGGTGGAAGCCTCGAGCGTGACCTCCTGCGGCAGGCCGATCATCCCGTAGAGCGGGAACAGCCGCGGATAGGAAACCCGCGCGGTGTAGAGCACGGCGTCGCGCGCACCGCCGATCCCGTCCTTGCCGCGATCCGCATCCCACTGGCCGTTGTCGTTGGTGTCGACATAGGGTTCGTTGTTGTTGCAGATGTCGTCGTCGTTCTGGTCGGTAAATTCCTCGGGCTCGCCGATATCGGCGAAGTCGAAGTGCGACACCTTTTCGAACACGACCGTGGCGCTGGCCGGCATGAGCGAGCGGACCTGGTCGGCAACGCGCTGGTCGATGTTCGCCTCCTGGCTGTTCGCGTTCTCGAGGGTGAGATCGCGGCCCGCCTTCTGCAACGCGCCGTGCAACACCGAGCTGGTGTACTGCGTGTGCGCGATGTCGAACAGGCCGATGACCATCAGGATCAGGACCGGTCCGACAAAGGCGAACTCGACGAGGGTGACCCCGCTGCGGTCGTCGCGCAGCTGCCTTAGGAAGTCACCAATACGGTGCAGGCGGCGCATCACGAGGTGAGCCTCAGCGCGGCGATCTTCTGCGCGATTTCCTGAAATTGCGCATTGAGGGTCGCCGAATCGTTGGCCTGGAAGGCGCGTCCGGGGGAGGCGCAGTCACGGAGATTCTGCGTCAGGGTTGTCCCGAAGGCGACCACCCAGACGGTGATGTTCTCCTGCTGGGCGGCGCGGCAGATGGCCTGCAGACGCGCAGCGCGGCGGGTCGCTTCACGGTTGGAGTCGCCATTGCCGGTGACACGGCGATCCCACCATTCGATGCCTTGGGTCGAATAGTTCTCGACCCCGGTCACCAGAAGGCCGTCCGTCATGAACACGATGTGCCTCGCTATCGCATCGCCGTTGGGCGCTTCGGCGTTGTCGGCGGCGAACATCCCGCGCGGCGAGATGAAGCGTGCGCCCCAGAGCATGCCGATATCGTGATAGGTGTTGCCGCTTGCTGCGAGGCTGTTGACGTAGTTCTGCAGGTCGGTGCGGGTGAAGGGCTGGCCTGTGCCGATTTCCCGGAGCCGCATGGCTGCGCGCGGGCAGACCCAGCCGGGGCGGTCCTGGTTGCCGGTCGAAGTCACCCAGGAGGTGGTGCGGTTCCCGCTGCCGTCGCGTCGTTCATAGACTGCACTGTTGAGCGAGGGCTTCCAGCGCTGGGCATCGTTCTGCGGCACCAGGTTGATGTTGAGGTCATGGGCTGCATTCGGAATCGGGCTGTAGTTACCGGTGGTGTCCATCCACACCGGTTCCTCGATGCAGCCGCTCCAGGTCTGGGTGATCATCGCCCCGTTGGTGCCTACCGGGATCTGCAGCGTGTTGTTGTTGTAGATCGAGGAGAGGTTCACCGTCTCCCAGCCGGCGGGGCTGCGCGCCGGATTGTTGACATTGCAGGGATTGGCGACGCCGGGCGTGACTTGGCAATAGATCCACTCGCGGAACTGCGGCGTGACGTCGGTCGCGGTCAGCTGACGGGTCTTGCGGACCCGGGCGCGGCAACCGGCAAGGTTGTTGTTGCTGCCGTTCCACGGCCACTGGTTGAGCACGAATTCGGTCGCCGCGAACACCTGCCAGCTCTGGGTCTGGCCGTTGACAGTGACGGTATAGGTGTTGGGGTAATTGGTGCAGACATTGCGCGCCGTTGTCCCAGCCGAACCGTCGGTACGGAAGCGGTAGTGATCGGTGTTCGTCGAGTTGAAGTTCGAAGTCGACCGCGGCAGGAATTCGACAGCGTCCGACAGGACGATCGTGTCGCCTTCATTGTTGTTGGGGAAGGCGGCCGGCCAGTAGCGCGCGACGCGCGACTGGTAGGTGTGGCTGTCGGCCATGTATTCGCGCGGGATCGAGAAGCCGACATTGACCTGCTGCGAATAGGGCACCACGCCGTAACGCACCTGTGCGCTCGCCGAGGTTGCTGCCTGCACGGTATCGTAGAAGTTCATCACCGCGCTGCGCAGCGCGACGATCTTGGAGCCCGAACCCGAATTGCACTGGGTGCCGTCGGGACACTCGGACATCGAGCCCGTAACGTCGAGCACGAACATGATGTCGGTGTTCGAGATGTTGATTTCGGCGCTGCAAGAGACGGTGACGTTGAACTCGTTGTAGCCGAAGGCGCCCATGATCGTGGTGGGGAGGGTGGCGCTGGCATTGCCGAACACCACGCCGTTGCCATCGGAGGTGAAGTTGCGCGTGCGTCCCGAGACGCCGTAAATACCTTCGTTGAAGTTCTGGTCGAAGAAGTTGAGGCCGATCTGGCGATGCGCGGTGGTGAAGGTGTCGTCGGTCATCGCCCTTCGTGCGGCGAGCGCGCCAGCGTCACAGGCGGCCTGCATGCGCGCGGTCGCCATGTAGTAACGACTGGCGTCGACGCCGCCGCCCACCATCGCCATGAGCGGAACCATCGCCGCTGCGGAAATCGCGAGCGTGTTTGCGGACTTGTCGCGCAGCAGTCTGCGCATGAACGACATTCCTGTCTGCATTTCTCGCCCCATCGGATCGGTGCCCCTTCCTGATGCCGCACGCGCAAATCGCGCAGGCATTCCAGATGCAGCCTGAGGCCTTAATCGGGTCTGGTAAGCGGATTGCCAAAGTTCGTGGTTAGCGAATTCCTAATGGCCGTTAGCGGTCGGCTTTCGCCCCTTGCGTGCCGGGCCGGGACAGTTTGCTTGCCAAGCCTGCAAAGCCTTGGTTAGGCGCAGGACCGTGACCCCCGATCCGACCGATCCCCTGCCTCCCGAGGCCGAACTGGCGCTGGCCTGGTCCGGCCCGAAGGTTCGCGGGCCGTTAAGCATAGCTCTTCAGTTTGATCGCAGGCTGGCCCGGATCGTGGCCCGCACCAGCGAGCCGATGCTTGGCCAGATGCGGCTCGCTTGGTGGCGCGAGGCCCTTGCAAAGCCACGGGATCATCGCCCGCGCGGGGATGCCGTGCTCGATGCGATCGGGGTGCATTGGAAGGGGCGGGAGAGCGTGCTCGCGCCAATGGTTGACGCGTGGGAAGTGCTGGTTATCGCCGAGAAGATTGGCCCCGAGGAGGCAGCCGCTTTCGGTGCCGGGCGCGGGGCATTCTTTGCCGGACTTGCCGATGGAGAGGCTTCCGGCTTGGTGGCGGCGCGGCTCGGGCTGGCCGGGCGGCGCTGGGCGCTGGCCGATGCCGCCGCGGGCGTTTCCGATACGGCCGAGCGCGCGGTGCTGGTCGCGGCCGGGCTCGCGCCGGGGGAGGGCGTGGGCAGGATTCCGCGTGCCCTGCGCGGTCTTGCCGTGCTCGAGGCGCTCGCACTCCGTGCCCTGCGGGGAGGAGGACATCCGCTGATGCTCGGCCGGGGCGCGCCGCTGGCAGCGCTCGGTGCCGCTATCTTTCGCGCATGATTACGTATATTTACGGAGCGGGATCGTAGCAAAAAGGGGGGGCAGACCCTTGCGACAGATCGTGCTGGGAGTGCTGGGTGGCTTGGTCCTCGCCGGGGTGGGCGTGTTCTGGTGGCAGGGCCGTGCGGCGATCGAACAGGGCGCTCCGCCACCTGCTGCCGCGCTGCCCCCGACAGACCGGGAACAGCTTCCGCTTGCCGATCCAGGCAGTCTCAAAGGTCCGGCGCCGCCTGAACTCAGCGACCTCAGCCGCGAGGAACAGCGCTTCTTCCGCTATGACCGCAACCGTGACCGGCTGATCAGCCGCAACGAGATGCTCGCCAGCCGAACCGAGGGCTTTCGCAAGCTCGACAAGGACGGCAACAACCTGCTGACCTTCGAGGAATGGGCGGTTGCCACGGTCGACCGCTTCGAAAGCGCCGACATGGACGGCGATGATAGCCTGACCCCGCGCGAATTCGCTGCCACGGCTCCCAAGCCCGCGGCGAAGAAGCCCGCCTGCAAGTGCTGAGCCGCTAGGCCGGTACCGCCGCGCGGGTCTCGCCGATCCAGCGTTCGAGATCGGCCTTGGCGCGGGTGGTGTAGGCCTCCTTGCGGGCCTTCTTGCCGACCTCGTGGAGCGGTGGGAACAGGCCGAAATTGATGTTCATGGGCTGGAAGGTCTCGGCCTCGGCATCACCGGTGATGTGGCTGAGTAACGCGCCCAAGGCGGTTGTCGCGGGCAGAGGCTGCCATGCCCGGCCCGCCAGTTCCGCCGCCGTCATCATGCCCGCCACAAGGCCGATCGCCGCGCTTTCGACATAGCCCTCGCAGCCCGTGACCTGCCCGGCGAAGCGGATATGCGGCGCGGCCTTCAGGCGCAGCTGGCGATCGAGCACTTGCGGCGAGTTGAGGAACGTGTTGCGGTGAAGGCCGCCCAACCGGGCAAACTCGGCGTTCTCCAGCCCCGGGATGGTGCGGAACAGCTCTATTTGCGCCGCGTATTTCAGCTTGGTCTGGAAGCCGACCATGTTCCACAGCGTGCCGAGCTTGTTGTCCTGTCGCAGCTGCACCACGGCATAGGGCCAGCGGCCTTGCGGGAACTCGGGCGTCGTATCGAAGGGATTGTCGAGTCCCACACCCTTCATCGGCCCGAAGCGCAGCGTGTCCACCCCGCGCTCGGCCATGACCTCGATCGGCATGCAGCCGTCGAAATAGGGCGTGTCCTTTTCCCACTGTTTGAACTCTGTCTTCTCGCCCTCGATCAGCCCCTTGTGGAAGGCGAGATACTGCTCCTTCGTCATCGGGCAGTTGATGTAGTCGCCGCCCTCGTTCGAGGCCTCGGTCCGCTTGTTCCAGCGCGACTGGATCCAGACCTTGCTCATGTCGATGGAATCGCGGTGGACGATGGGGGCGATGGCATCGAAGAATGCGAGCCGTTCGGCACCGGTCGCGCGCACGATACTCCCCGCCAGCGCCTCGGCGGTTAGCGGCCCGGTAGCGACGATTGTGAGGCCCGCCTCGGGCAAGGCATCCACCCGTTCGCGGACGATGGTGACATTGGGGTGCTGGCTCAGCGCCTTCTCGACCTCGGCCGAGAACACGTCGCGGTCGACCGCCATCGCGCTCCCAGCGGGCACCCGCGCGACTTCGCCTGCACGCATCACGAGGCTGTCGAGCGCCCGCATCTCGTGGTGAAGCAGGCCGACGGCGTTCTTGGCATCGTCGTCGGAGCGAAAGGAGTTGGAGCAGACCAGTTCGGCAATCCCGTCCGTCTGGTGCGCCGGGGTCATGTCGCCGCTGCCGCGCATTTCCGACAGTCGCACCCGCACCCCGCGCTGCGCGAGCTGCCAGGCCGCCTCGCTTCCGGCGAGGCCGCCGCCGATTATGTGCACATCGTGGGAAGTCGCAGGTCCGGTCATGGCGGGGCAGGTAATTGCGTGTTAGCCCCCCGGCAAGCCCTAAGGGGTTTGCGACAGGGACGGGACCGAATGGCGAGGCAAGCACTGATCGAACAACGGCCGTGGCTGCTGGCGAGCATCGCGGCGGCGGTCGCCTATTACTTCCTGCGCGACAACCCGGTGGGGGAGGGCACCTGGGGCCTCCTCGCCAAGGGCGCCTCGGTCGGCCTGCTCGCGGTCTATTCGTGGGTGCGCGTTCCGTCGGAGTGGCGGGGGCGCGACGGCATTTTGCTGGTTGTGGCATTGGTGCTGGCGGCGGCGGGCGACGTGGCGATCGATCTCAATTTTGTAATCGGCGGCGCTTTCTTCGCCTCCGCCCATATCGTGGCCGTGATCCTCTACCTGACCAACCGCCACCCGCGCCCCTCGCCGACCCAGAAAATGATCGGGGCTGGGCTGCTGATCGGAACCCCGCTGGTCAGCTTCCTGCTGAGCGGGGCGGCCGAGGTCGCCATCTATGGCGCCTTTCTGGGCGCAATGGCGAGCGCGGCCTGGATGAGCCACTATCCCCGCTACCGCGTCGGCACCGGGGCGGTGCTGTTCGTGATCAGCGACTGGCTGATCTTCTCACGCATGGGGCCGATCAACCTCGCTCCGCTGCCCGATCTGCTGATCTGGCCGATCTACTATGCCGGGCAGGTCATGATCGCCACCGGGATCGTGCAATGCCTGAGGGGTGAGCAGCCCGTCAGGTGACGGGCGGCTCGGTCTTGCCCGCAAGTTCCGCAGCGATCGCTTCCTCGGCCGGGTTCTCCGGCTCCTCGGTCTCGTCGATCAGCGCCGCGCCGACGATGTGTTCGCCCTTGGCGACATCGAAGATGCGGATGCCGGACGAGCCGCGGCCCGAGATGCTGAAGCCCTTGAGGCTCTCGAATCCGCCCTCGATCAGGTGGCGGAAGTCGATGCCGAGCCGGATCAGCTTGGCCTGGTCGGTCACCAGCATCAGCTGCGAGCCGTGCTTGACGGGGAAGCTGGCAACCACCGGGCCGTTGCGTTCCGGATTGCTCTCGGGCGCACCGATATTGGTGATGCCCTGTCCGCCACGCGATGTGGTGCGGTATTCGTAGGCCGACGAGATCTTGCCGTAGCCGTTGGCGGTGATGGTGAGGATGAATTCCTCGGCCTCCGCCATTGCCGCCACCTGATCGGCGGGCAGGGTCGGCACGGCGCCGTTGTTCTTCCATGCCGCCGCGCGGACGTAGGCCTCGCGCGTTTCCATGTCGGCAGTGAGCGGGGCAAGCACCGCCATGCTGACGACCTTGCCGCCCTTCTTCAGGCTCATGCCGCGTACCCCGATGCCGGTGCGGCTCTTGGTCTCGCGCGCGTCGGTGGCGGAGAAGCGGATCGCCTTGCCGCTGTCGCTGGCGAGGAAGATCTGCTGGTCTTCGGTGAGCAATTGCACCCCGATCAGCCGGTCGCCCGAACCCTCGACGAAGCCCATCGCATACTTGCCCGCGGTCGGGATGTTGGCGAAGGCGTCCATCGAGTTGCGGCGGACCATGCCCTGCTCGGTGGCGAAGACGATATTGAGGTCGGCCCAGCTCGCCTCGTCCTCGGGCAGGGGCAGCACGTTGGTGACGCGCTCGTCCTCGCCCAGCGGAAGGAGGTTGACCATCGGGCGACCCTTGGTCTGGGGGCCGCCTTCGGGCAGCTTCCACACCTTCATGCGGTAGACGCGCCCGGTGTTGGTGAAGAACAGCACCGGGTTGTGGGTGCTGGTCACGAACAGCTCGACGACGGCGTCTTCGTCCTTGGTCGCCATGCCCGAGCGGCCCTTGCCGCCGCGGCCCTGCGCCCGGAAGGTGTCGAGCGGGGTGCGCTTGATGTAGCCGCCGTGGGTGACGGTGACGACCATCTCCTCGCGCTCGATCAGGTCCTCGTCGTCGAGACCGTCCCATGCGGGCGCGATCTCGGACAGGCGCGGGGTGGCGTAGGTCGCCTTGATCTCCTCGAGTTCGCCGCGCATCACCTCGTAGAGCTTCACCCGGTCGGCGAGGATCGAGAGATATTCCTCGATCGCGGCGGCAAGGCCCTTCAACTCGTCGCCGATCTCGTCACGGCCGAGCGCGGTGAGGCGGTGGAGGCGCAGTTCGAGGATCGCCTTCACCTGCCGTTCGGACAGGCGATAGGTGCCGCCGCTCTCGTCCGCGTTAGGCTCGATCGCCTCGACCAGGCGGATATACTGTGCGATGTCGCCGATCGGCCATTCCTTGGCGAGCAGCCGCGCGCGGGCCTCGGCCGGATTGCGGGCGGAGCGGATCATCGCCACCACCTCGTCGAGGTTCGAGACCGCGACCACGAGGCCGAGCAACAGGTGCGCCCGCTCGCGCGCCTTGTTCAATTCGAACTTGGTGCGGCGGGTGATGACCTCCTCGCGGAAGGCGATGAAGCTCTGCACGATGTCGCGCAGGGTGAGCGTTTCGGGGCGGCCGCCGCGGATCGCCAGCATGTTGGCGGGGAAGCTCGACTGGGCAGGCGTGTGCCGCCAGATCTGGTTCAACACGACTTCCGGCGTGGCGTCGCGCTTCAGGTCCACCACCACGCGCACACCCTCGCGCGAGCTTTCGTCGCGGATGTCGGCGATGCCCTCGATGCGCTTGTCCTTCGCGGCCTCGGCGATCTTCTCGACGAGGTTCGACTTGCCGACTTGGTAGGGGATCGAGGTGAAAACAATCGACTGGCGCTCGTTGCGGCCGCGCTCGATCTCGTGGCGGCAGCGCATCAGGATCGACCCGCGGCCCGTGGTGTAGGCCATCCGCGCCCCGTGAGTGCCGAGGATCAGCGGCGCGGTCGGGAAGTCGGGGCCGGGGATGTAGCGGATCAGCTCTTCCGAGGTGATGTGCGGGTTCTCGATGAAGGCAAGGCAGCCGTCGATCACTTCGCCGAGGTTATGCGGCGGCACGTTGGTCGCCATGCCGACTGCGATCCCGCCCGCGCCGTTGACCAGCAGGTTGGGGAAGCGTGCGGGCAGGACGGCCGGTTCCTTGCGGCTGCCGTCGTAGTTGTCGGTGAAGTCGACCGTGTCCTTGTCGAGATCGTCGAGCAGCGAGTTCGCGACCCGCGCCAGCCGCGCCTCGGTGTAGCGCATCGAGGCCGGCGGATCGGGGTCCATCGAGCCGAAATTGCCCTGACCGTCGATCAGCGGCACGCGCATCGACCAGGGCTGGGTCATGCGGGCGAGGGCATCGTAGATCGCCGCGTCGCCGTGCGGGTGGTAGTTGCCCATCACGTCGCCAACGATCTTGGCGCTCTTGCGATAGGGCCGCCCGGCGACGAAGCCGCCTTCCTGGCTGGCGAAGAGGATGCGGCGGTGCACCGGCTTCAACCCGTCGCGCACGTCGGGCAGCGCGCGGCTGACGATGACGCTCATCGCATAGTCAAGATAGCTCGACTTCATCTCGTCGACGATGTCGATGCGGTCGAAGCCGCCCATGGGTGCGGGCGGGGTGGAATCGAGGATGTCGCTGTCGTCGCTCAAGGTCGGGGCCGTTTCTGCTTGTGTCTGGTGCCGCGTTCGGCGGGCCGGGCCATATCAGGGCCGGGGGGTTCCCACCATTTAGGCACATGACGGGGACTTCGCCACCACCCAGGCAGAACACAGCGGGAACGGGGTGCATTTTTCCACACTTGGAAGCCCCGGCCGCGCCAATCGTCACGACGGCATTCAAAGCCCGTTCAGCACGGCGCGGCTAGCGGCAATTGCAAATCCCGCGCGAGCCGTTCAAAGGTCCGTCCGGATTCCGTCGCAGGGCGTGCTCCGGCAAGGGGCGCCCGGCTGCGCTACTTGTGGAGGATGCAGTGACCAATATGTCTTCGCCCCGTGCCTCGACCCGCCTCGCGCGCCAGCTTGCGCTGGCCATGGCGCTCGCCGGCGGCACCGCCGTGCTGGCCGTGCCGGGCTTTGCCGACGCGGCCTATGCCCAGAAAAAGAAGAAGGACGAGAAGGCCGACGCCGGCAAGCCGGTCTATTCGAAGGAATTCGTTGCGGCCTACCAGCCGATCGACACGGCCCTGCGCGCGCCGACGGCCGACCTCGCGGCGCTCAAGCCGCAGGTTCTCGCGCTCCTGCCGCTGGCCACCTCGCCCGACGAGCAGCTCGCGCTAGGCGGCATGATGTTCAACACGGGAATCAACGCCAAGGATCTGCCGCTGCAGTTCCAGGGCGTCGAGCTGATGCTGGCGAGCGGCAAGGTCAAGCCCGAGGAAACGGGCAAGTTCAACCTGGTCGCCTTCCAGATCGCCAACGAACTCAAGCAGTACGACAAGGCCCGCGGCTACCTCCAGAAGGCGATCGACCTCGGCTACAGTGCGCCGAACGTCTCGACCTCGGACCTGCAGATGAACATGGCCGAGCTCTACTTCTCGGAAGACCGCTTCACCGAGGGCCTCAAGTATCTGAGCGACGCGATCGCCGCGAAGAAGGCTGCCGGCCAGCCGGTCGACGTGCGCTGGTACAAGCGCGGCGTCTCGGTCGCCTACACCAACGAGATCGTCCCGCAGGTCTACGACTTCGTCCAGGCCTGGGTGAGCGATTACCCGACCCCGGAAAACTGGCGCGATGCCGTCAACCTCACCCGCAACCTCAACGAGTACGACGGCCCGGTGCTGCTCGACCTGCTGCGCCTCGGCAAGAAAGTCGGCACGCTTAAGGAAAAGAACGACTACGTCTTCTACATCGAATCCGCCGACACCCGCCGCCTGCCGGTCGAGGTCAAGGCGGTGATCGAGGATGCCTACGCGACCGGCGTCATCCCCAAGGGCAGCGACAGCTGGGTCGAGGAGCAGTTCAAGACCGCCAGCGGCCTAATCGCGGAAGACCAGAAGGCCCTGCCGGTGCTCGAGCGTGACGCCAACGCGCCGACCGCGCGGCTGCGCACTGTGATCGCGGCGGGCGATACCTTCCTAAGCTACGGCGAATACGCCAAGGCCGCCGGCTTCTACGAGCGCAGCCTGACGATGCCCGAGGTTGACCGCAACCTCGCGCTCACCCGTCTCGGCATCGCGCAGATCGGGGCTGGTGACGTTGCTGCGGCCCGCGCCACTCTCGCCAAGGTCGAAGGTCCGCGTGCGCCGATCGCGATGCTGTGGACCGCCTATGCCGAGCAGGCCGGCGGCGCCACGGGCGGCTGAACGGCCAGCGTTGCAGGCTGAAGCAGGACAGGGCGCCGGGCGGGCAACCGCTCCGGCGCCCTTTCCTTGTGTCGGCCAGCGGATTAGCGCAGGCGCTTGACGTAGACCTGATTGTCGCGGCGTTCGAGCTTGAAGTTGTCGAGCGAGGCGAAGAGATCGGACAGGCGCTTGAAGCCGTGGTTGCGCACGTCGAAGCTCGAGCGGTTACCTGCGATCTGCCCGACCTGCTGGAGCAGGGCATAGCCCTCGTCGTCGCGCTTCGCTTCGCGATAGGCGGCAAGGATCAGCTCCTGCAGGTCGTCCACCGCCAGCTTGCTTGCAGGCTTCGGGTCGGGCGCTTCGTCGCGGGTGCTGGCGATCAGCTCGTCGATGTAGAGAAACCGCGTGCACACCGCCTGGAATGCTTCCGGCGTCTTCTTCTCGCCGAAGCCGTAGACCAGGATACCGTCCTGCCGCAGGCGCGTGACGAGCGGTGTGAAGTCGCTGTCCGAGGTCATGATCCCGAAGCCGTCGACCTTGCCCTGGTAGAGGAGATCGATGGCGTCGATCGTCATCGCCATGTCGGTGGCGTTCTTGCCCTTCGAGATGTCGAACTGCTGCTGCGGCCGGATGCCGAACTTGTTGGTGATCCGGTCCCACTTGGCGAGGTTGTCCTTGGCGAAATTTCCATAGGCGCGCCGGATGTTGACCTGGCCCAGCTCGGCCATGACGGTCAGCACCGGATCGATGGCTTGCGGGCTGGTGTTGTCCGCGTCGATCAGCAGGGCGATGTTTCTCAAGGTGGTGTCCGTCATTGCGCCGCTACGCAGTGCGGCTGCGCACTTCGCAAGAATGGCAGTCCCCCCTGCGCTTGCGGGACAGCGCGTGCGCGCCTAAATGGCCCTCATGAACGACCTCTCCAGCCCGCCGCAGCCGACCCCTTCCGAGGAGCGGCCCGCCCGCCAGCGCAAGCCCGACTGGATCCGCGTGCGCGCGCCGGTGAGCGAGGGCTACAACGAAACGCGCCGCCTGATGCGCGAACTGAACCTCCACACCGTGTGCGAGGAAGCCGCCTGCCCGAACATCGGCGAGTGCTGGACCAAGAAGCACGCAACGGTGATGATCCTCGGCGATGTCTGCACCCGCGCCTGCGCCTTCTGCAACGTCAAGACCGGGATGCCGCGCGCGGTCGATCCCTTCGAGCCCGAGAACACGGCGATCGCCGCGGCGAAGATGGGGCTCGAGCACATCGTCATTACGAGCGTCGACCGTGACGATCTCCCGGACGGCGGCGCCTCGCAATTCGTCAAGGTGATCGAGGCGCTGCGCCGGACGACGCCGAACACCACGATCGAGATCCTCACCCCCGATTTCCGCGGCAAGATGCGGCGCGCGGTGGAGATGATCTGCGAGGCGGGGCCGGACGTGTACAACCACAACCTCGAGACCGTCCCGCGGCTATATCCCACGATCCGCCCCGGTGCGCGCTACTACGCCTCGTTGCGGCTGCTCGAGGAGGTGAAGGCGCACAATCCGCTGATCTTCACCAAGTCCGGGATCATGCTGGGGCTGGGCGAGCAGCGCCTCGAGGTGCATCAGGTGATGGACGACATGCGCAGTGCAGAGGTCGATTTCATCACCATGGGGCAATATCTCCAGCCGACGCCCAAGCACGCCAAGGTCGAGGAATTCGTCACGCCCAAGGCCTTCGCCGCCTATGGTGCGATTGCCCGGGCGAAGGGCTTCCTTCAGGTCGCCTCCAGCCCGCTGACCCGGTCGAGCTATCATGCGGGCGACGATTTCGCGAAGATGCGCGCCGCCCGCGAGGAGAAGCTTGCGCGCGAAGCGGCGCGTTCGGGGGCCAAGGCGTAAGGCCTGATGCCGGGAATTCGCGAGACCCGCCGCCTGCCTTACAGCGCCGAGCAGATGTTCGATCTGGTCGCCGATGTCGGCCGCTATGGCGAGTTCCTGCCCTGGGTGATCGCCACCCGTGTCCGCTCGAACAGCGAGACCGAGATGGTCGCCGACATGGTGGTGGGCTTCAAGGCGATCCGCGAGAGCTTCACCTCGCGCGTGAAGAAGGATCGGCCGCGCGAGATCGATGTCCATTACCTCGACGGGCCGCTCAGCGATCTCGATAACGTCTGGACGTTCCGCGCGGTGGACGATCACACCTGCGAGATCGATTTCCTCGTCGACTTCACCTTCAAGAACCGCCTGTTTGAGCGCATTGCCGGGCAGTATTTCGACAAGGCCTTCCGCAAGATGGTAGAGGCCTTCGAGGCGCGCGCGGCGCAGCTTTACGGCAGCAGCAATTCGAGCGCGCAGAGCGTCGCCTGACGGCGGATCTCCGCTCTGCCGCCGGGGCCGTCCCCTCCTTCAAAGAACCTGAGCTCGCCCTCCGGCTCGCCGACCGAATTGCGAACCACGCGGGCGAAGACCACCGTGCCCACCGGCTTGAGCGCGGTGCCGCCGCCCGGGCCGGCGACCCCGCTGATCGCCACCGCGACATCGGCTTTTGACCGCTCCAGCGCGCCCTTGGCCATTGCCCAGGCGCATGCGATCGAGACCGCACCGAAAGTCTCGATGATATCGCGCGACACGCCGAGCATCTCCATCTTCGCTTCGTTCGAATAGGTCACGAAGCCGCGGTCGAGCACCGCAGAGGAGCCCGCGATCTCGGTGATTGCGCCTGCCACCAGCCCGCCGGTGCAGCTTTCCGCCGTGGCGAGCTTGCGCCCGAGTGCAGTGTTCTCGGACACGACGCGCTCGGCAAGGGCGGCGATATCGTCTGGCAGGAGCGCGTTCGGCATGGCGCTTACCGGGCCGCGCGCGCCGGGGCAGGGGCGGTGCAGACGGGCGGGTTCTTGAGATCGGCAAGCTCGACCACGAAGGCGATCAGCCCGCCGACATTCTCGCTCGGCAGGGGGCTCAGGAGTTCCAGCCCGCGCTCGATCTTGCCGCAGCTGTCGCCCTTGATCTGCTCGGCGATCATCTGGCCGACGAGCGCATCGACGAAGGGCCGCAGCGAGTCTTCCGGCATGGCCGAGAGCATCGCCTTCATGTCCATGCCGCCGGCCTCGCCCGCTGCTGCATCCTGCTCCATGAAGGTCTTCAGGAAGCGGAAGGCGCCCGGCCATGCCTTGCTCTGCCCGGCGCGGAAGGGGGCAATGTAGTTGTCGCCCCGGCGCGCGATGAAGCCGTTTGCCGAGAGCCGGTTGGCGCAGGAGGTGCGGGCGGCGTCATAGGCGATCGGCATGGCGTAGACCACGGCGTCCGACAGGTCGGCAGGGGCGACGCAGGCCTGTTGCTGGGCCTGCGCGGTGTGCGCCGTGGCGAGGGCGGCAAGCGCGAGAGCGGGGGCGATCATCCGGTGGGTCATGGCGGGGCTCCTCAAGGGGTGCGGGTGACAAGGACGATGGCTTGGGCGGCGATCCCTTCGCCGCGGCCGGTGAAGCCGAGTTTCTCGGTGGTGGTGGCCTTGATGCTGACGGCGCTCTCGGCGAGCCCCATCAGGCGCGCAACCTCGGCGCGCATCGCAGGACGGTGGGGGCCGATCTTCGGGGCCTCGCAGATGAGCGTCAGGTCGACATTGGCAATGGCATAGCCCGCGCCGCGCGCGAGGCCCACGGCGTGTTCGAGGAACTGCCCCGAGCGCGCCCCGCGCCACTGCGGGTCGCTGGGCGGGAAGTGCGTGCCGATGTCGCCTTCGCCCACCGCGCCGAGCACCGCGTCGGTGATGGCGTGAAGCGCCACATCTGCGTCGGAGTGCCCTGCAAGGCCCTTGTCGTGCGGGATCTGCACCCCGCCAAGCCACAGCTCCTCGCCTTCCTCGAGCCGGTGCACGTCGAAGCCCTGGCCGATGCGGAAGGCGGGAAGGGTGGTCTGGTCCATGAGGTCCTCGGCAAAGGTGATCTTCTTCAGGCGCTCGTCCCCATCGACCAGCGCGACTGAACCCTTGCTGGCTGTCAGCACCTGGGCATCGTCGCCCGCGTCGGTCGGGCCATCCCAGGCGCGGTGGGCGGCGAGGATGGCGGGGTAGCGGAAGGCCTGCGGGGTCTGGACGCGGCGGAGCGCCTCGCGGGTCGCCTTGCCGGCCATCACGCCGCCTTCGCCTGCCACCGCGAGGCTATCGACCACCGGCAGCACGGGGATCGCGCCGGGGTGCTCCTCCAGCGCGGCGAGCAGGCGGGCGATCACCTCGCGTGGCAGGTGAGGCCGCGCCGCGTCGTGGATCAGGACACGGTCAGGCGCGCGCTCCGCCAGCGCCTCCAGGCCGGCGCGCACCGAGTCCTGCCGGGTCGCTCCGCCGGGGACAAACACGAGCCCCGCAATCCCGGCCAGCGCCGCTTCGGCCTCGGCAAGGGTCTCGGGTGCGATCACCGTTACGATCACATCCGCACCCGCGTGTGCGAGTGCCTCGATAGACCACCGGATCACCGGCTTTCCGTTCAAGTCCCTGAATTGTTTGGGTTTATCCCCGCCAACGCGCAGACCCTTGCCTGCCGCCACCACGATCGCTGCGAAGGGAGGGAGGGGGGCGGGACCGGCCATCGGGACCTTCGCTTAGGCACTGGACGGCCTTTCGGCAATCCACTATGCGCCTGCCCATATTTTAGGCAATGCCCCCGACATGACCACGCTTCCCCCTCCGCCGCCCTTGAAGCCGATCGCCATCGGCCCGGTCACCGTGGCTGAGCCCGTCGTGCTCGCGCCGATGACCGGCGTCACCGACATGCCGTTCCGCACGCTGGTGCGGCGCTACGGCTCGGGGCTCAACGTCACCGAGATGGTGGCGAGCGAGGCGGCGATCCGGGAGACGCGGGTCAGCACGCAGAAGACCGCGTGGGACAGGATCGAGGAGCCGGTTTCGATGCAGCTGGTCGGCTGCGACCCCGCCAGCATGGCCGAGGCGGCGAAGATCCAGGAAGGCAACGGCGCGGCGATCATCGACATCAATTTCGGCTGCCCGGTGCGCAAGGTCGTTGGCCAGTTCGCCGGCTCCGCGCTGATGCGCGAGGTGCCGCTCGCGGTCCGGCTGATGGAGGCGACGGTCAAGGCGGTGAAGGTGCCCGTCACCGTCAAGATGCGCATGGGCTGGTGCCACGACAGCCTCAACGCCCCCGAGCTCGCCCGCATCGCCGAGGATCTCGGCGTGCAGATGGTCACTGTCCACGGGCGCACCCGCAACCAGATGTACAAGGGGAGCGCCGACTGGGCCTTCGTGCGCAAGGTCAAGGAAGCGGTGAACATCCCTGTCATCGTCAACGGCGACATCTGCACCATCGAGGACGCTTCCAGGGCGCTCGAGCAATCGGGCGCCGACGGGCTGATGATCGGGCGCGGCGCCTATGGCAAGCCGTGGCTGCTCGGGCAGGTGATGCACTGGTGGCGCACCGGCGAGGCCCGCGCCACCCCCGGCATGGACGAGCAATATGCCCTCGTCGTCGAGCACTACAAGCGGATGCTCGACCACTATGGCCGCGACACCGGCGTGAAGATGGCGCGGAAGCATCTCGGTTGGTACACCAAGGGCCTTCATGGCTCGGCCGAGTTCCGCAACCAGGTCAACTTCATCGACGATGCCGATCAGGTTCTCGGCGAACTCGAGCGGTTCTACGCCCCCTTCCTGATGCAGCAGGCCGCCTGAGCGTGGCCAGCATTCCCGTGGAGCCGCAGTCCGAGGCCAGGCCCGATGCCCGCGCGCAGCTTGCCGGGCTCATCTTCGCCGTGGTTCTGGTCGATGCCGAGGGCTGCATCGCCGAAGTGAACCATGCTGCCGAAGACCTGCTCGGCACCAGCGCGGTGCGCCTCGTGGGCACCCGGCTGACCGACCGGATCGGCCCGCTCGATCCCCGCGTCGAGGCGCGGCTGCTCGCCGGTGACGAGGCGCTGGTGGCGCGCGATCAGGCGATCCGCAGCGGCGCGCAGGAGGTCCGCGTCAACATCACCGCCTCGCCGCTCGGCGGCTATCCGGGCTGGCGGGTGGTGACGCTGTCGCAGATCGGCCACGACGAGGCGGCAGGGCCCGCGGGGGGTGAGGCGATGCTGGGCGCGCCGGCGGTGCTGGCGCACGAGATCAAGAACCCGCTCGCCGCGATCCGCGGAGCGGGGCAATTGGTCGCGCGCAAACTCCCCCACGCCGACAAGAAGCTGGCGCGCATGATCACCGACGAAGTCGACCGGATCGCCCGGCTGATCGACCGGATGCAGCAGCTGGGCAGCACCCGCACCGGCCCCGTGGAGGCCTGCAACCCGCACGAGGCGATCCGTGCTGCGGTCGCCACCATGCGCGCCGCCGGAAGCGCGCTCGGCGAGGTAGAGATCCGCGAGGAGTTCGATCCCTCGCTCCCACCCGTGCTCGCCAACCGCGACGCGCTGGAGCAGGTGCTGATCAATCTCGTCTCGAACGCCCGCGACGCCGCCCTGGGGCCGGGCGGCCCCGGCGCCGGTGGCGGGGTGGTGACCGTCCAGACCCGCTTCGTCAGCGGCCTTGCCTTCAGCGCCATCCGCAACGGGCGCGCCGTGCCCTTGCCGATCGAGATCACGGTCTCCGACAACGGGCGGGGCATCGATCCGGCCCTGCGCGACCACGTGTTCGAGCCTTTCGTCTCGTCCAAGCCCTCGGGGCAGGGCCTCGGCCTGTCACTGGTGCGCAAGCTGGTGCGCGACATGAACGGCAACGTCAGCCACGATCGCGACGCGCGCGCCGGGCTCACCCATTTCCGCCTGCACTTGCCGCAGGCGCCGGATGAGGTCTGACACGATGCCGACCTCGCGCCCGGTCCTGCTGGTCGAAGATGACGCCGCGATCGCGACGGTGATCATCGCTGCGCTCGAGGACGAGGGCTTCACCATCGTCCACTGCACCGGCATCGCCGCCCGCGACCGCCAGCTCGATCAGCGGCGCTTCGGGGTGATGCTGACCGACGTGATCCTCGAGGACGGCGATGGCCTTGCCAGCCTCGCCGCGGTGCGCGAGCGCGCGCCGGATATGCCGGTGATCGTGCTCTCGGCCCAGAACACGCTTGATACGGCGGTGCGCGCCAGCGAGAGCGACGCCTTCGAATATTTCCCCAAGCCCTTCGATCTCGACGAGCTGGTGCAGGCGGTGCGGCAGGCGGCCGGATCGCGCGCGCCTGCGGGCGAGGAGGCCGGTGCCGCGATCCCGGGCGAGGGCGAGCGGATGCCGCTGGTCGGGCGCAGTCCGGCGATGCAGGGCGTCTACCGCATGATCACGCGGGTGCTGCGCAACGATCTCACCGTGCTCATCACCGGCGAGAGCGGCACCGGCAAGGAGCTGGTGGCCGAGGCGATCCACGAACTCGGCAACCGCCGCACCGGGCCCTTCGTCGCGGTCAACACTGCCGCGATCCCTGCCGACCTCGTCGAAAGCGAGCTGTTCGGCCACGAGAAGGGCGCCTTCACCGGCGCCATTGCCCAGGCGATCGGCAAGTTCGAGCAGGCCAATGGCGGCACCCTGTTCCTCGACGAGATCGGCGACATGCCCGCCGAGGCCCAGACCCGACTGCTGCGCGCGCTGCAATCCGGGCGCATCCGGCGCGTGGGCGGGCGGCAGGAAATCGCGGTCAACGTGCGGATCATCGCCGCGACCCACCGCGACCTCACGCCAATGATCGCGGCGGGCACCTTCCGCGAGGACCTGTTCTACCGCCTCAACGTCGTGCCGATCGTGCTGCCCCCCTTGCGCGAGCGGCGCGAGGATATCGCCGCGCTGGCCCAGCACTTCCTCGTGCAGGCGGCGGAGGACGGCCTGCCGCGCCGTGTGCTGAGCGCCGAGGCGCTCGAGCGGCTCGAGCAGCGCACCTGGCGCGGCAACGTGCGCGAGCTGCGCAACGTCGTCCACCGGCTTGCGCTGATGGCGCGCGAGGAGAGGATCGACGCCGAGAGCGTGGGCGACATCATCGGCCCTGAGATCACCCCCGCGAGCGTCCCGGGCGAGGGCGGGCAGGGCGGCTTCGGTGCGGCGCTGGCGGGCTGGCTCACCGCCGAGAGCCCGCCGCCCGGCAGCCTCTACCACCGCGCGCTTGCCGCCTTCGAGAAGCCGCTGATCGAATATGCGCTCGGCCGCACCGGCGGAAACCAGCTGCGCGCGGCGCAATTGCTGGGGATCAACCGCAACACGCTGCGCAAGCGGATCGGCGAGCTGGGCCTCGAGCCGGAGCGGTTCTCGCCCTCCTGATCGGCGCAAGCGCGGCACGTCATGGCGCATGACTGCGACATTTTCGCGGTTTCATCTTGCATCTTTGCCACACCATTGTTGTAAAGCGGCAACGATGGAGCAGTTGCCGCCCAAAGCACCGAGCCTCGCCTTCCGTCAGCCGCCGCGCTGGTGGCGGCGCTTCATGCTGGCTGCGCGCCGGGCGAACCTGTTCCTCTGGCTCGAGGGCGGGGCGGTCGTGGCACTGGTCGCGGCGGTGTTCGCCACCTGGTCGGCCTACAGCCGCACCGGCAGGCCCGACGATCTGCTCCCGACGATGCAGGTTTCGCTGCTGCTGATGGCGACGCTGGTGCCGGCGATGACGCTGCTGGTGCTGATCGGCCGCCGCCTCGCGCTGCGCCGCGCGGCGGGAAGCACCGCTCGGCTGCACGTGCGCCTCGTGTTCTTCTTCTCGATGGTCGCCGCCGTGCCGACCCTGCTGGTGGCGGGGTTCGCCGCCTTCCTGTTCCAGACCGGCGTCGACTTCTGGTTCTCCGACGAATCCCGCGGACTGATGCAGAATGCCAATGCGCTGGCGCAGAACTATTACGACGCCAACCAGCGCAACGTCGAACAGAACACCATCACGATGGCGACCGACATGCGCGAGACCCTCGCGCGGGTGCCGATCACCGATCCCGACTTTCCAGATTTCTACGCCTATCAGGCCCAGGCCCGCGAGATTTCCGAGAGCGCGATCCTCCAGCGGATGCCCGACGGCTCGTTCCGCACCGCCGCCGCCCTCAACCTCACCAAGGACAACAGCCCGCTCGCCTTCAGCCGCGAGGCCCTGCCGCGGCTCGACGGGGGGGAATTCGCCGTCGTGATCGGCAGCCCGGAACGGATCGAGGCGCTGGTGCCGATCGACGCGCAGACCGGCGTCTACCTCTACAATGCCCGCACCACCGAGGAGACGATGTTCAACTCGTGGTCGCGCGCGCAGTCGATCGTGACCGCCTATGACCGGCTGACAGGCAGCGCGCGCACGCTGCAGCTGCGGTTCAACATCGCGCTGGTGGCGGTGAGCCTCCTGCTGGTGGGCCTCGCGATCTGGTTCGGCCTGCGCTTCGCCGACCGGCAGGTGGAGCCGCTGACCGATCTGGTCGGCGCGGCGCGCAAGGTGGGGCAGGGGAACTTCGCCCTGCGCCTCGAGGGGCGCACCGGGGCGGACGAGATCGGCCTTCTGAACCGTGCCTTCAACCGCATGACCGCGCAGCTCGAGAAGCAGACCCAGGCCCTCGTCAGCGCCAACCGCCAGATCGACGATCGCCGCGCCTTCACCGAGGCGGTGCTCGAATCGGTGACGGCGGGCGTGGTGTCGGTCGATGCGGACGGGCGCGTGACCCTCATGAACTCCTCGGCCCAGGCCCTGCTGGCCCCCGAAGGCGCGGCGAGCATGATCGGCGAGGCGCTCGAGGCGCTCTCCCCCGAACTGGTGCGCGTGATCGGGGAGGGCAAGGAACGCGCGGTCGTTACCCATGCCAAGGGCACCGAGCTTCTCACCCTCGCGGTGAAGGTTGCACCCGGCAGCAGCGGGGGCCACGTGATCACCTTCGAGGACATCACCCGCCAGCTGCTCGACCAGCGCCAGGCCGCATGGTCCGACGTCGCCCGCCGGATCGCCCACGAGATCAAGAACCCGCTCACCCCGATCCAGCTCGCGACCGAGCGCCTCAAGCGCCGCTATCGCACGCAGGTGGGCGACGAGGACCGCGAGCTGTTCGACGATCTCACCAACACCATCGTCCGGCAGGTCGGCGACCTCAGGAAGATGGTCGACGAGTTCTCCTCCTTCGCGCGCCTCCCCAAGCCGGTGTTCCGCGACGAGGACGCGCTCGATCTCGTGCGGCAGGCGGTGTTCCTGCAGGAAGTCGCCCATTCCGGCATCGCCTTCAGCGTCTCGTCCTCCGAGCTTCTCGACCGCGAGGTGCGCTGCGACCGGCACCAGTTCGGCCAGGCCATGACCAACGTGCTCAAGAACGCGGTCGAGGCGGTCGAGGCACGCGCCGCCGAGGCCAAGGGCGCCTTTGCCGGCGAGATCGCGGTCACCTTGCGCGATGCGGGCGAGGCGATTGTCGTCACCATCGAGGACAACGGCATCGGCCTGCCCGCCGATCGCGAGCGCATCACCGAACCCTATGTGACCACCCGCGAGAAAGGCACCGGCCTCGGCCTCGCTATCGTCAACAAGATCGTCGACGAGCATGGCGGCGACATGAGCTTTGCCAGCGCGGCCAGCGGCGGCACGCGCGTCACCCTGCGCTTCGCCCGCAATCCCAACCCAATTGAAGGCGCCCAAGCATGATGGCGCTTTCGCTTTTCCCTGACCTGCCAACCGAAGGACCCGCCTGATGGCCCTCGAAATCCTGATCGTCGACGACGAACGCGACATCCGCGAACTGGTGGCCGGCGTGCTCGGCGACGAAGGCTATGCCTGCCGGACCGCCGCCGACAGCAACGAGGCGATTGCCGCGATCGACGAGCGGCGGCCCTCGCTGGTGCTGCTCGACGTGTGGCTGCACGGCAGCCCGATGGACGGGCTCGAGCTGCTCGATGCGATCAAGACGCGCGAGCCGAACCTGCCGGTGATCATCTTCTCGGGCCACGGCAATATCGACACCGCGGTCGCCGCGGTCGGGCGCGGGGCGATGGACTTCATCGAAAAGCCCTTCGAGGCCGAGCGCCTGCTGCTGCTGGTCGAACGCGCGACCGAGACGGAGCGCCTGCGCCGCGAGAACAGCCGCCTGCGCGAAGGCAGCTGGGGCAGCGCCGAGTTCACCGGCAATTCGCCCGCGATCAACGCCGTTCGCGCGACCCTCAAGCGCGTCGCCAGCACCGGCAGCCGCGTGCTGATCTCCGGTCCCGCGGGCGCGGGCAAGGAAGTCGCCGCGCGTCTGCTCCACGCCTGGAGCGCCCGGGCGAACGGGGCCTTCGTGCTGGTCAATTCGGCGCGCATCACCCCCGAACGCTTCGAGCAGGAACTCTTCGGCGAGGAAGTGAACGGCAAGCAGGTGCGCCCGGGCCTGCTCGAACTGGCCGATGGCGGCACGCTCTATCTCGACGAGATTGCCGACATGCCGCTTTCCACCCAAGCCCGCATCCTGCGCGTGCTGACCGACCAGAGCTTCGTGCGCGTCGGGGGCACGCGGCAGATCGGGGTAGACGTCCGGGTCGTCTCCTCCACCACCCGCGATCTCACCGTCGAAATGGCCGAGAAGCGGTTCCGCGAGGACCTGTTCTACCGCCTCAACGTGGTGCCGGTGACGATCCCCTCGCTCGCCCAGCGCCGGGAGGACATTCCCGCGCTCGCCGAGCATTTCTTCACCCGCTATTCGAACGATCAGGGCCTCGCGCCGCCGGAAATCTCCTCCGAGGCGATGGCCGCGCTGCAGGCCTATGACTGGCCGGGCAACGTCCGCCAGCTGCGCAATGTCGTCGAGCGGACCATCATCATGACCCCGCGCGACAGGCTCGGCACGGTCGAGCCCGACATGCTGCCGCCCGAGATCATCGGCGGCCAGATCGGCCTTGCCAGCGACAGCCTCTCGGCGATCATGGGCGTGCCCCTTCGCGAGGCGCGGGTGAGTTTCGAGCGCGAATATCTCTCGATCCAGATCCGCCGTTTCTCCGGCAACATCTCCAAGACCGCGAGCTTCATCGGCATGGAACGCTCGGCGCTGCACCGCAAGCTGAAGCTGCTGGGCATGGCCGACCGCCGCGACGGGGAGGAATAGGCCAAGCGCAGGCCACGGCAATTTTGGGCAAAATCAATTCTTGTCGCCGGGCGGCGCAGTCGCCATTATGGCGCAAGAAGGGTTGCCGTTCCCCGAGCTTGCGGCAGCCTGACCAACGCGGACCGCAACATCGGCCGCCAAGAACAGGAGCCAAGACCATGTCCAGCGGGCGAACGCTCTCCCCACGTCCGATTTCCCGCCCGGCAGCGCCCGAACAGGCCGAAGGCAAGGGCGGCGGTTCCGCCGTCCGGCTGAGCGGCAATCTTCAGGACGCCTTCCTCAACCTGCTGCGCAAGAACAAGATCCCCGTCACCATGTTCCTGGTGAAGGGTGTCAAGCTGCAGGGCATCGTCACCTGGTTCGACAATTTCTCGATCCTGCTGCGCCGCGACGGCCAGTCGCAGCTTGTCTACAAGCACGCGATCAGCACGATCATGCCCGGCCAATCGCTCGATCCGGCGCAGTTCGGTAGCCAGGCCGGGGGGCGCAAGCAGAAGCTGCTGCAGGACGTGTTCCTCAGCCGCGTCGCCGAAGCCGAGGTTCAGGTCACGATGTTCCTGGTGAACGGTGTGATGCTCCAGGGGCGGATTGCCGCCTACGACCTGTTCTGTATGCTGCTCGAACGCGACGGCGCGGTGCAGCTTGCCTACAAGCATGCCGTCTCGACCATTCAGCCCGCCAGCCCCGTCGACCTCAGCGTCGATGACGAGGATGGCGACGACGACGGGACGGACGACTGAGCTTCGACAGCGATCTTCAGGATGAGGTGACCCGCGGGGCGCGGGCGCTTGTGCTGTGCCCGGACATCCGCGCGCTGCGCTACGATCTCGACGCGGCCGAGCGCCTCGCCGAGGCCGAGGGGCTGGCGCTCGCGATCGGCGTGGTGATCGCCCATTCCGCCGTGCTGCCGGTGCGGCAGATGCAGCCCAACACCCTGTTCGGCTCGGGCCAGGTGGAGAATATCGCGATCTGGTGCGAACAGCACGAGGCCGAGCTGGTGATCGTCGACGGCGCGCTGACGCCGATCCAGCAGCGCAATCTGGAAGACCGGCTCAAGCGGAAGGTTATCGACCGGACCGGACTGATCCTCGAGATCTTCGGCGAACGCGCGGCGACCGCCGAGGGCCGCTTGCAGGTCGAACTCGCGCATCTGGACTACCAGCAGAGCCGTCTTGTGCGCAGCTGGACCCACCTCGAACGCCAGCGGGGCGGCTTCGGCTTCCTCGGCGGGCCGGGGGAAACCCAGATCGAGGCGGACCGGCGGATGATCCGCCAGCGCATGGGCCGCCTGCGTCGCGAACTCGAACAGGTGAGGAAGACCCGCGCGCTTCACCGCGACCGGCGGGGCAGGGCGCCTTGGCCGGTGGTGGCCCTCGTGGGCTATACCAACGCGGGCAAGTCGACGCTGTTCAACCGCCTGACCGGCGCCGAGGTGATGGCCGAGGACCTGCTCTTCGCCACGCTCGACCCGACGATGCGCGCGATAGGCCTGCCGGGCGTGGAGAAGGCGATCCTTTCGGACACGGTGGGCTTCATCTCCGATCTCCCGACGCAGCTTGTCGCGGCCTTCCGCGCCACCCTCGAGGAAGTCACCGCGGCCGATGTGATCTGCCACGTGCGCGACATGGCCAATCCCTCGCACGCCGCGCAGAAGAAGCAGGTGCTCGAGGTGCTTGCCGATCTCGGCGTGGTCGACCCGGAGACCGGCACAAGCTCCATCCCGATCCTCGAAGTTTGGAACAAGTGTGACCTGCTCGACGCTGAATCGCTTGCGGAACTGCGCGAGGCGGCGGAGGGGCAGGGGGCCGTGATCCTGTCCGCCGCGACCGGGCAGGGCGTGGAAGTGCTCGAGGCTGAACTCGCCCGGTTGCTGACGGGCGGCGCGCGCGAGGTCAGCTTCGTGCTGCCGGTGAGCGACGGCCGCCGGCTTGCGTGGCTCCACGCCCACGGCGAGGTGCTCGCCGACGAAGATGCAGGCGAAAGCGGGGACGGACCGATGCGGCGCGTGACGGTGCGGCTCAATCCCAAGGAGCTGGGCCAGTTCGCCAGTCTTTCCTGAAGCCTAGCTCTGCTTCTTGACCTGCTGCCAGAGCTCTTCCTGAGCCTCGAGGGTCAGCGTGGCAAAGGTCTCCGGACCGACCAGCTGCTCCATTGCCCGGAACCGCGCCTCGAACTTCGCATTGGCAGCCCGCAGCGCATCCTCGGCGGCGATGCCATGAGCGCGCACGAAATTGACCGCGGCGAACAGCAAGTCGCCAGCCTCCTCGAGCTTGGCCGCGTCCGAGGTGGCGGCCTTGAGCTCCTCGATTTCCTCGGCAATCTTGGCTTCCGAGCCTGATGGATCGGGCCAGTCGAAACCCGTGCGCGCGGCGCGCTTCTGGAGCTTTTCGGCCCGCATCAGCGCGGGTAGCGCGAGGGCGACACCGTCAAGCGCGCTGGCCACGCCCTTCGATGCGCGCTCGCTGGCCTTGATGTCCTCCCAGCGCGCTTCGTCCATCGTGCCGCTTTCGGCCCCGAAGATGTGCGGATGGCGCGCTTCCATCTTGCCGCTGATCGTCGCTGCCACGTCGTCGAATGCGAAGTGGCCGGCTTCCTCGGCCATCCGCGCGTGGAAGACCACCTGCAGCAGCAGATCGCCGAGTTCTTCCTTGAGATCTGCCATGTCGCCGCGGGCGATCGCGTCGGCGACCTCGTAGGCTTCCTCGATCGTGTAAGGGGCGATGCTCGCGAAATCCTGCGCGAGATCCCATTCGCAGCCGTGCTCGCGATCGCGCAGGCGGGCCATTATGCCGAGGAGGCGGGTGATGGGGGGCTGGTGGGGCGTCTCGCTCATCCGATCCTCGAGATGGATAATATATATTATGTAAAATTTAGATCAGGCCCGAGGCGGTGTCGCGGGCAATCATGAACCACTCCACCACCAGGAAGATGCCGGCGAAAATCGCCACCCACACCAGCGTCATCTTCACCATCGGACCCCAGCCCAGACGGTGCGATGCCAGCGCGGAGCCGACGAGGATCAGCCAGCCGATGCTGGTGATCACCGGCAGCAGCAGATCCGGGCTCATGCGACGATCTCCAGCCCGTCATAACCGACCGTCACGAAATCCGGCACTTCCGCGCACAGCGACCGGTAGTCCATGCTCTTGTCGAGATGGCTCAGGACAACGCGGCCCGCCTTGCATCTCTGTCCCAGTTCGATTGCCATGCCGAGATGCGCGTGGGTCGGATGCGGCTCGCGGCGCAGACAATCGCTCACGAGAATGTCGACGCCGTAGAACAGATCGATCATCTCGTCCGAAATCGCACTGAAATCCGTCGCATAGCCGATGGACTTCCCATCTGCTTCGAAGCGGTAGGCAGTCGTTTCGCCGGGTCCATGGGCCATCTGGCACCAGTCGACCCCGAAGCCGGCGATCATGCGCAGCCGGTCGAGCGTGTCGAGGGTGCAGATCGTCGGATAGCCGTCCTGCCCCGCGAAGACATAGCCGAAGCGCTGGCGCAGGCGCCGCACGGTTTCGGTCGAGGCGAACCCCGGGATCGGCCCCGCGCGGCCGTAGCGCAGCACGCGCAGATCATCGATGCCGTGGCAGTGATCGGCATGATCGTGGGTCCAGAAGACCGCGTCGATCCCGTCGATCCGGTTGGCAAGCAGCTGCGCACGACAATCGGACGACGTGTCGACGAGCAGCCGACGACCTTCGGCACTCTCGACCAGGATCGACACCCGCGTGCGGCGGTTCCGCGGCTCGGCCGGATCGCAGTCGCCCCAGTCGCCCGCGCCGTCCGGCCCGCCCAGCCGCGGCACCCCGGTCGAGGTGCCAGAGCCGAGCATCACCAGCTTCACAGGCGCGCCTTGCTGAACAGGTTGAAGAAATTGGCGGTGGTCACCTGCTTGAGATGTTCCACATCCGTTCCGCGCAACCCCGCCACGAAACCCGCCGTGTCGGCGACATAGGCCGGTTCGCACACCCTCCCCCGATGCGGGACCGGGGCGAGGAAGGGACTGTCGGTCTCGACCAGCAGCTTGTCTTCCGGAATGATCTTCGCAACGTCCTGCAAGTCCCTGGCGTTCTTGAAGGTTACGATGCCCGAGAGAGAGATGGTCAGCCCCAGCGCCAAGACCTTCTCAGCAAAGTCTGCCGAGGCGGTGAAGCAGTGGATCAGCGCGGGAAAGGCCCCCTTCCCCATCTCCTCGGCGAGGATCGCGTGGGTATCTTCCTCGGCATCGCGGGTGTGGATGATCAGCGGCAGCTGTGTTTCGCGCGCGACATCGATATGCATGCGGAACAGGGATTTCTGCGCCTCTCTGTCCGACTTGTCGTAATAGTAGTCGAGCCCCGTCTCGCCGATCGCGATCACCTTGGGATGGCGCGTCGCCTCCAGCAGCGCGGCCCGGCCGAGGTCCTGATGCGCATCGGCCTCGTGCGGGTGGATGCCGACGCTGGCGAAGACGTCGGGTTCGCGCGCGGCGGTCCCGACGACCTGGTCCCACTCGCTCTGGCGGGTCGAGATGTTGAGGAAGGCCCCCACCCCAGCCGCCCGCGCACGGGCCAGCACGGCCTCGCGGTCCTCGACGAGGCCCTTGTATTCGAGGTGACAGTGGGAATCGACCAGCATCACGCGGCTTCTTCGGCGGGGAGTTCGAGGCGGGGGAACAGCGGGGTCGGCGGGGCGACGGTGAAGCCGCTTGCGACGAGGCGCTCGAACCATTCTGTGTCCGCCAACGCGGCATAGGTGCGCTCATCTTCGGGAATGCCGAGCTGGTCCAGCAGGGCCGCCGCCTTGCCGGGAACGACGGGCTGGATCGCGATCGCGAGATCCCTCAGCGCCATGAACAGCGTCTGGAGCACGGCCTTCATTCGCGCAGGATCGGTCTTCTTCAGCGCCCAGGGCGCCTGTTCGTCGACATACTGGTTGCAGGCATAGACCGCGCGCATCCACGCCTCGATCCCTGTCGAGAAGGCGAGGTCATTGAATTCACGCGGGAGTTCGCTCTCGCACGCGGTCCTGACCATCGCCAGCAGGGCCGCGTCCGCCTCGGCCTGATCGAACGCCTCCAGCGCCCCGTCCATGTTCTTCGTGATCATCGAAAGGGTGCGCTGCGCGAGGTTGCCGAAGCTGTTGGCGAGCTCGGCATTGGCGCGCAAAACAATCGCTTCCGGCGAATAGCTCCCATCCTGCCCGAAGGCGACTTCGCGCATCAGGAAGTAGCGCAAGGCATCGACGCCGAACTGCTCGGCCAGCGCCAGCGGATCGGTGACATTGCCGAGCGACTTCGATTCCTTCTGGCCGCGATTGAGCAGGAAGCCGTGGCCGAACACCTGCTTCGGCAGTGGCAGCTTCGCGCTCATCAGGAAGGCTGGCCAGTAGATCGTGTGGAAGCGCACGATGTCCTTGCCGATCAGGTGCAGGCTGGCGGGCCAGAAATCGCCCATGTCGTCGGGATAACCCAGCCCCGTCAGATAGTTGGTGAGCGCATCGACCCACACATACATGACATGGCCCTCGGACCCGGGCACCTTCACCCCCCAGTCGAAGGAGGTGCGGCTGACCGAAAGATCGCGCAGGCCCTGCTCGACGAAGGCGATCATCTCGTTGCGGCGGCTTGCAGGTTCAAGAAAGCCCGGGGTCTTCAGCAATTCAAGCAGTTGGCTCTCGTACTTCGAAAGCCGGAAGAACCAGCTTTCCTCGACGGTCCATTCCACCGGAGTGCCCTGCGGCGAGAGCTTCGCCCCGCCCTCGCCCTCGACCAACTCGCTTTCGTCGTAATAGGCCTCGTCGCGGACCGAGTACCAGCCCTCGTAACGATCGAGGTAGAGGTCGCCGGACGCCTCCATCGCCTGCCAGATTGCCTGGCTGGCGCGGTGGTGATCGGGCTCGGACGTGCGGATGAAACGGTCATAGGACACGTTCAGAGCGTCGCACATCTCACGGAAATAGCCCGACATTTCGTCGGCGAGACCGGCCGGCGTGCGGCCCTGTTCCTCGGCCTTGCGCGCCATCTTGAGCCCGTGCTCGTCGGTGCCGGTCTGGAAGCGCACCCGGCGGCCGGAGAGGCGCTGGAAGCGCGCGATCACGTCGGCGGCGATCGCCTCGTAGGCATGGCCGATGTGCGGCTTGCCGTTGGGGTAGCTGATCGCGGTGGTGATGTAGAAGGGGGTCGTGTCAGCCATGGGCCGGTTCGCTAGCGGGGGCGGCGGCGACAAGCAAGCTGCCGATCTCGAAGGGAAGCATGGCGGGATCGAAATTGGCCGTTGGCGCCTCGACCGCAAGCGCGACCAGCGCGGCGTGGGTCTCCACCAGCCGGGCGCGGCGGTCGTGATCCTCGGCGGCGCGGGCGGCGCGCGCGGCGAGCGACTGGGCGAGGTCGAGCACCGCCTGCACCCTTTCGCGCGAGGCGCGCGGGCCGATCAAGCGGGCGAGTTCCCCGCGCCCGGTCATGCCGTTGTCGCCGCCTGCCAGCAGGCCCGATATCACGCGGGCGACAGGCGCGAGATCCTCCTCGGCAAAGCGCAGCGCCGCGCCGAAGGAGCCCTCGGCCGCGGCGATCGCCTGCGGGTCGGGGGTCAGCCCCGCCTCCGCCAGCATCGCTGCGAGCTGGCTGTCGCTCAGCACCGGGAAGCGCAGCGTGCGACAGCGCGAGCGGATCGTCGGCAGCAGCCGCGCGGGGCGGTGGGTGACGAGCAGGAAGAAGGTGCCTGCCGGCGGCTCCTCGAGGCTCTTGAGCAGCGCGTTGGCGGCGGACTTTTCCATGTCGTCGGCCGGATCGATGATGATCGCTCGGCGGGTGCCGAGGGTCGGGCGGGTGACGAGGCGGCGCTGCATCGCGCGGATCTGCTTGATGCGGATCGAGCGGGCGAGCTCGAACGGCTTGCCCTCGGCGGCGGCGCGCTCGGCCTTGTCGTCCTTGGGGCCGTAGGTGAGCGTTATGATGTCGGGATGGTCGCCAGCCGGTTGCGGCACCCCCGGTTCGGCGACCAGCTCGCGCGCGGCGGCCATTGCGAAGTCCCGCTTGCCGAGGCCGGCCTTGCCCGCCAGCAGCCAGCCGTGATGCATCCGCTCGCCGCCCAGCGCGTCGCGCCAGGCGCGCCAGGCCTCGGCGTGGTTGGGCCAGTTCGTCACGGCAGAAGATCCGAGATCGCGGCGAGGATGCGCGCGTGGACCGCCTCGGGCGAGCCGATCGCGTCGAGGCGCGCGAAACCTTTCGGGTCGGCCTCGGCGAGGGTGCGGAAGGCGGCGGCGACGGCGCGGTGATAGGCGGCAGGCCGGCCCTCGATCGCGTCGGCCTCGACCCCGCGCGCGGCTAGGCGGGCGCCGAGGGCGGCCTCGTCACCCTCCAGCAGGATCACCCGGTCGGGGCGCAGGCCCCCGCTGCCGAAGGCGTGGAGCGCGGTGATCGCCTCGTCGCCGAGGCCCCCTGCCCCGCCCTGGTAGGCGCGGCTCGAATCGACGAAGCGATCGCAGATCACCCACGCCCCGCGTTGGAGCGCGGGGCGGATCAGGTGCGCGACATGATCGGCGCGGGCGGCGGCGAAGAGCAGGGCCTCGGCCTCGGCCGGCCAGCCCTCGCCCGGAGGCGCGAGCAGGAGCTGGCGGATCGCCTCGGCGCCCGGGGTTCCTCCCGGCTCGCGGGTGACGACGACCGGAAGCCCGCGCGCCTCGAGCGCCGTAGCGAGCAGCCGGGCCTGAGTCGACTTGCCCGCCCCCTCCCCGCCCTCGAAGGCGATGAACCTGCCCCGCACGGCGCTCACGAGAAGATCCCCGCGACCGCGTTGACGATCCGGTCGAGCGGGCCGGCCTTGCCGACCGGGGCCGCGGCATAGAGCGGGATGCGCGCCGGAGCGACGCCGCGGGCGGTCACCTCGAGCACCGCCACCTCCTGCCCCGCCGCGATCGGCGCGCGCAGGGGGCCGTCGTAGCGGATCGTTGCGGCAAGCCGCGCGTCGCTGCCCTTGGGCAGGTTGATCGTGACTGGCCCGGCCGCCCTCAGCGCGATGCTGCGCACATCGCCGTCCTGCACGCGGGCCTCGCCCACCACCGCCCCCGGCGCGAAGAGTTGCCGGCGGTCGAAGGCGGTGAACCCCCATTCGACATAGGCCTTGGCCAGTCGCGCCCGCAGCCGCCCGTTCTCGACCCCGGCGAGCACCAGCACCAGCCGCTGCCCGTCGCGCCGGGCAGTGCCGAGGTAGGAGAAGCCCGCCTCGTTGGTGAAGCCGGTCTTGATCCCGTCGGCCCCGGCGACCCGGCCGATCATCGGGTCGTGATTGACCTGCGCGATGCCCTTGTAGTCGAACCCGCTGCGGCCGATGTAGTAGCCGAACTTGTCCGGATGCCGCGTGATCATCGCCCGGGCGAGCGCCACGAGATCGCTCGCAGTGGTGAACGTCCTGCCCTCGTCGGGCCAGCCGTTGGGGCTGGCGAAATGGCTCCCCGTCATCCCGAGTCCGAGCGCGGTGCGGTTCATCGCCGCGGTCCAGGCCGCGACCGAACCCGCCTGGCCCTCGGCCAGCACCGCCGCCCCGTCATTGGCCGAGACATTGGCGATGCCGAGCAGCAGGTCGTCGACCCGCACCTGCTCGCCTGCGTCGAGGAACATGGTCGAACCCTTGCGCCGCCACTCGCGCGCGATGGCGGGGCTCATGACGAAGACTTGCGCCGGATCGAGCCGCCCCGCCTCGATCAGTTCGAAGGCGAGGTAGAGCGTCATCACCTTCGTCACCGAGGCCGGCATGAAGCGCCGGTCGGGGGCGCGGGCGTGGAGGATCTGTCCGCTCCCCAGATCCACCAGCAGCGCGACGGGCGCCTCGGCGGCGGTGGGCACCGCGGGCGGGACCGCGCCCGGATCGGGCACCAGCGCGCGCGCCGGCAGTGCGGCAGCGGCAAGGACGAGGGCAAGCAGACGAAGCGCCGGGCGCACACGGAAGGGGGGCATCACGCGGGCTGCTATACCCGTGCCCTTCCCGCTTGGCGAGGCGGCGGGACGGATCAGTTCACGATTTCGTCGGCGAGCAGACCCACGCTCAGCGCATAATAGCTCGAACAGTTGTATTCGAGGATCGCGCGGTAATTGCCGGTGAGCAGCCAGGCCGGGGTGCCGGGGCCATCGGGCTGGAAGAACGACACCATGACGTCATCGGCCAGCCCCCCTTGCGCGACCACGCCCGCGGCGCGCCACTCGCCCACGGTCATCCAGCGGCTGAGCCGTTCGTGCACCCGCGGGCACACCGGCGAGACCAGCCGCGTGCGGTAGCGCGAGACGTCGAAGCCTGCGGGCACGCTCGCCCGCACGCCCCAGGGCTGGCCCGTCCGCCACCCGGCATCGCGGAAGTAGTTGGCGATCGAGGCGAAGGTGTCGGCGCGGTTGGTGAAGATGTCCGCTCGCCCGTCCCCGTCGCCGTCGGTGGCGAGGCGCAGGTAGACGCTGGGGAGGAACTGCGGATTGCCGAAAGCCCCGGCATAGGATCCGACCAGCTGCGAGCGGTCGTAGCCCTTCTCGGCGATCTTCATCAGCGCGACGAACTCGCCGGCGAAGAGCTCGCGGCGGCGCCCTTCCCACGCCAGCGTCGCGAGGCTGCGGGCGAGATCGAAGTCGCCCTTCACCCGGCCGTAGCTGGTCTCGTGGCCGAAGATCGCGACGATGATCGGCCCCGGCACGCCGTAGCGCGCCTCGATCGCCGCGAGCGTCCCCTGTTGCTGGCGCCAGACCGCCCGTCCGCCGCCGATCCGCGCGGCATCGACATGGGTGGCGATGTAGTTCGACATCGGCGGATAGCCTCGCGTCGTCGCGCTACCGGGCTGATTGTTGTCGAGCGCGATCACCCGCGGATTGGGCGTGAGCCCGGCGGTCATGCGCTCGATGGTGGCCTCCGACACGCCCTCCCCCCGGGCGCGGGCCTTGAGCAGTTCGAGATAGGCATCGAAGGGCACCCCGTCGCGGCTGACCTGCGCCGCAGCCGGCGCCGAGACCGGCGGCGCGCCGAGCGTGGCAGACAGGGCAAGGGCGAGCGCGGCAAGGGGAAGCAGACGGGGAATCATGATGTTCGGCAAGGTGTCACACCTTGGCTGAATTCCCAACAACCGAACTGGGGATGACTTGCGGTCCGAGTGTGGCTAGGGGCGATTCACCGGACAGGTGGCCGAGTGGTTTAAGGCAGCGGTCTTGGAGCCGGAGGCGCGCCAGCGCCGGAGACGTCACCGCAGGTGACAATACCGCCGTTCGGCGCTAGCCGACTGCGGCATAGGACAGGTGGCCGAGTGGTTTAAGGCAGCGGTCTTGAAAACCGCCGTAGGTGCAAGCCTACCGTGGGTTCGAATCCCACCCTGTCCGCCAGTACCTATAGCGCCCCCACCGGCATCGCCGCCGCGCTCACCGCCGCCTGTATCGCGCTGCGCTCGGCGGGCGACAGGTCCGGGTGCCACAGGTCGAAGATCAGGATCACCCGCAAGGCGTCGGTCTCGTTCATGGCTTCGTGCTCGATGGTGTCGTCGAACACCCATGCCTGCCCTTCGGCAAAATCGCGGGTTTCAGCGCCGACCCTGAACCAGCAGCGGTTCGGCACGATCAGGGGCAGGTGACACAGGAGCCGGAAATTGGCGACGCCGACATGGGGCGGAATATGCGTGCGCGGGGCGAGCAGCGAGAACATCGCGTTCGCCGCGCAGCCCGCGATCCGCGGCTGATCCATCCGCGCGAGGAAGTCCATCGTCACGGGGCAATGCGCAGTGTTGGCGGTCACCGCTTCGCCGCGCTCGATCAGATGGATCGCGGTCCAATCGCGGTTGTGGTTGAGATCGCGCCACTGGGCGAGCGGCTCGCTGTCGGCATAGTTGACGTAGGGCACGAGCGCCGCTGCGGGCGCGTTCGCCACGGCGTCCATCTCGGCGCGGATGACGGGGGTCAGCGCCTCGAGTTCCTCCAGCCAGGGGAAGGCGGCGCGATGATGGAACTCGGCCTCGCGAAGGCCCGGCCAGGCAAAGTGGGTCGGCTCGGAATGGTAAGGCCGCGTGGTGCGCGCGATGTTGCTGGCGAAGCGTTCCGCACGGGCGCGCTCGGCGGGCGTCAGGTCGGCGCCGCTTGCCTCGACCGCCCCGGCGAGGCGCGCCGTCATGTCGCGCTGGTGGGCGGCCCACAGCGCCTCGGCCCGCGCGAGGGTGCGCTGGAACATCGGCGGCAGCGGATCGGGGCGCGGCTGCGCGAGGGCGCGGCCATAGGCTTCCCCAGCCTCGGGGTGGCCCGCGCCGTCGAGCAGGTGCGCGCGCATCAGCAGGTTCACGAAATCGAGCGGCGCAAGCGCAAGTGCCCGGTCGATCGCCTCGATCGCGAGGCCGGTTGCGCCGGCCATTTTCCTGACGGTCGCAAGCCGCTGCCAGAAATCGGGGGTCGGTGGATCGCGCCGCACCGCCTCCTCGAGGATGTGCCGCGCCTCGGCGAGGTTGCCGCCCGCAAGCGCGCGGTCGGCGGCAGCGATGCGGTCGGAAAGATCGGGCGCGATGACGGTCACGCACCGAATACTTACCTATGTTAGAAACTCGCGCAAGGCGGCGTGCCTGTACGGCTCAGGCGCTGGCACTCACCAGCCATGCCTTGCAGGCCAGCATGACCCCCTCGCCCGCGCGATGATGGCGGGCGAACATGGCTTCCAGATCGGCCCGTGCCGCCGCCAGCACGCTCTCGCCCTGCTCGGCGAGGATGCGTCCTGCGGCCATCGAGGCGAGGACGAAGTCGGTCGCCTCGGACGCGCTCGCACCGGGGCCGCCGACCGGCTGCTGGCCCTCGTAGGCCTCCACGGTCATCCCGCCGAAACCGGCGCCGGACAGCACCTCGGCGAGGTAATCCAGATCCTCGAAGGCGAAGGGACCGGGTGCGCGGGGGATGGCGGTCGGCACCTCGACATGGGCGCGCACCACGCCCATGACCTCCATCATCCACGCATTGTCGCGCGGGTGCGCCCAGACGGCGAGGTCGATCCGCGCCCCCGGCTTCAGCATGGCCTTGATGTTGGCGAAGGCCGCCACGGGTTCGGCGAAGAACATCGATCCGAAGCGCGAGAACAGCCGGTCGAAGGGCGGCTCGTCCAGCGTGGCAGTGGCGGCGTCGGCGCAGACGAAGCGCGCGGTGCTGTGCGCATCGGCGGCGCGGCGGGTGGCGGCCTCGACCAGCATCGGCGCGATGTCGAGCCCGACCGCCGCACCTTCCGGGCCGACAGCCTCGGCAATCGCGAGCGTCGTCGCCCCGCCCCCGCAACCGAGATCGAGCACCCTTTCGCCGGCGCGGTAGTCCGCGCGGGCCAGCAGCGCGGCCCCGATGGGGGCGATCATGCCCTCGAAACGGTCGAGGCTGGCGAGCCAGCGCTCGCCCATCTCGCCGGCCCAGTCCTCGCCCTTCAGGGCATCGGGTGCGCTTTCGGCCATGCGGGTCCTTTCGTCAGAAGTGCAGCGCCCTCCCGTAGGCGTCGAGCACGCTTTCGTGCATCATTTCCGACAGGGTCGGGTGCGGGAAGACGGTCTGCATCAGTTCGGCCTCGGTGGTCTCCAGCGTCTTGCCGACGGTGTAGCCCTGGATCAGCTCGGTCACTTCCGCGCCGACCATGTGCGCACCCAGCAGCTCGCCGGTCTTCGCGTCGAACACGGTCTTGATGAAGCCCTCCGCCTCGCCGAGCGCGATGGCCTTGCCGTTGCCGATGAAGGGGAAGTTGCCGACGCGGACCTCGTAGCCCGCCTCCTTCGCCCTCGCTTCGGTCAGGCCGACAGAGGCGACCTGCGGGTGGCAATAGGTGCAGCCCGGGATGTTGCTGCGGTTGAGCGGATGCGGGTGGACCTCGGTGTTGCCCAGTTCCTTCGCAATGGCCTCGGCGGCGGTGACGCCCTCGTGGCTCGCCTTGTGCGCCAGCCACGGTCCGGGGGTGCAATCGCCGATCGCCCACAGGCCCTTGGTCCTGGTGCGGCCATAGGGGTCGATCTGGATGAAGCCGCGGTCCATGTCGGCAAGGCCTTCGAGGCCGATGTTCTCGGTATTGGGCACGATGCCGATGGCGACGATCACGTGGGTGAAGTCGCTGGCGGTGCTGGACCCTGCCTTGTCCTTGATGGTGGCGGTGATGCCCTTGTCCGAGACCTTGATCGCTTCGACCCCGGCGCCGGTCATGATCGTGATGCCCTGCTTCTTCAGCGACTTCTCGAGGAAGGTCGAGACGTCGGCATCCTCCACCGGCACGATCCGGTCGAGCATTTCCACGACGGTCACCTCGCTGCCAAGATCGTTGTAGAAGCTCGCGAATTCGATTCCGATGGCGCCCGATCCGATCACCAGCAGCTTGGCGGGAAGCTCGCCGGGGGTCATGGCGTGGCGATAGGTCCACACGCGCTTGCCGTCGGCGGGTGCGAAGGGCAGGTCGCGGGCGCGCGCGCCGGTGGCGACAATGATGTGCTTGGCGGTGAGTTGCTCCTCGCCCTTGTCCGACTTCACCGTCAGGCTTGTCGGGCCGGTCAGCCGCCCCTGCCCCATGTGCACGGTGATCTTGTTCTTCTTCATCAGGTGCGTGACGCCTTGGTTGAGCTGCTTGGCCACCCCGCGGCTGCGCTTGACGATGGCGGCGAGGTCCGCCTCGATCTGCCCGGCAACCTTGAGGCCGTAGTCGCCCGCGTGCTGCATGTAGTGGAAGATCTCGGCCGAGCGCAGCATCGCCTTGGTCGGGATGCAGCCCCAGTTGAGGCAGATGCCGCCGAGGTTCTCGCGTTCGACGATCGCGGTCTTGAGCCCGAGCTGCGCGCAGCGGATCGCCGCGACATAGCCCCCGGGGCCCGAGCCGAGCACGATCACGTCGTATTGATTGTCAGCCATTGTCGTTGTCCTTGGGGAGGAAATTGTGTCGTGACGGGGGCACCGGTCCTCAGACCACCAGCCCCATCGGGTTCTCGACGAGGTTCTTGAGCGCCTCCATCAGCTGCGCCCCGTCGGCGCCGTCGATGGCGCGGTGGTCGAAGCTGCCGGTGGCGCTCATGACGGTGGCGGGGACGATCTGGCCGTCCTCGACCCACGGACGCTGCTCGCCCGCGCCGACGGCGAGGATCATCGCCTGCGGGGGGTTGATCACGGCGTCGAACTGCTTGGTGCCGAACATGCCGAGATTGGAAAGGCTCGCCGTGCCGCCCTGGAATTCGTGCGGTTGCAGCTTGCCGTCCTTGGCCTTGTTCGCGAGCGCCTTCATCTCGGTGCTGATCTGGGCGAGGCCCTTGCGGCCGGCATCGCGGATGATCGGGGTGATGAGGCCCGAGGGCGCGGCGACCGCGACCGAGATGTCCTGCCGGGTGAATTGCAGCAGCGTGTCGCCCTGGAAGCTGACGTTGCACTTGGGCACGCGCTGGAGCGCGCGGGCGAGCGCCTTGATGAGGAGGTCGTTGACCGACAGCTTCACGCCGTCCGCTTCAAGCGACTTGTTCAATTCGCCGCGCAGCTTGAGCAGCGCATCGAGCCGGATGTCGACCGTGAGGTAGATGTGCGGGATGGTCTGCTTGGCCTCGGTCAAGCGGCGGGCGATGACCTTGCGCACGTTGTTGAGCTTCTGGACCTCGTAAGGCGCGTCGAGATCGCCGCCGAGGCTTGGGATGGCTGCGGGTGGCGGGGCTGCGGCAGGGGCAGCGGCGGATGCCGCAGGAGCCGGGGCCCCCGCAGCAGCAGCCGGGGCGGCGGCGGGGGTGAAGTTCTCGACGTCGTCCTTGACGATCCGGCCATTGGGGCCGGTGCCCTTCACCTGCGCAAGATCGATGCCCTTGTCGGCGGCGATCCGCTTGGCGAGCGGGGAGGCGATGATGCGCTCTCCCGAAGCGGCAGGCGCAGGCGCGGCTGCGGGGGCAGCGGCGGGGGCCGCAGTGGGCGCGGGCGCGGGCGAGCCGCCGCCCTTGGCAATCGCGGCCTCGACATCCTCCTTGGTGATCTTGCCCTTGGGGCCGGTCCCGGTCACGCCGGCGAGGTCGATCCCGGCCTGCTCGGCCATTTTCCTCGCGGTCGGCGTGGCGGCGGGGCCATCGGCAGCCGGAGCTTCGGCAGGCGCCTCGGCAGCGGCGGGCGCGGCGGCAGGGGCAGGTGCCGGCGCGGCTTCCTCACCCTCCACCGCCAGCCGCGCGATCACGGCGCCGACCTTCACGCCCTCGGTGCCCTCTTCGATCAGGATCTCGGCGATCACGCCCTCGTCGACCGCCTCGAACTCCATCGTCGCCTTGTCGGTCTCGATCTCGGCCATCACGTCGCCGGAGGACACCGTGTCCCCCACCTTGACCAGCCATCTGGCGAGCGTGCCCTCTTCCATGGTGGGCGACAAAGCCGGCATCTTGATGTCGAGGGCCATGATCCGATGTAACTCCCGTAATCGATCCTTGGGGCTGTCTCTGGCCAATTCCCTAGCGTCGGGCAAGCCCCGAGCGGCGGGGGACTTGCCATTCCATACGAATGCATTGATACCCGCGCGGTAACGGGGCCTGACGAGATGCGCACATTCCTGGTCATCATCGACGAGAGCGAGGAGGCGACCGCCGCGCTGCGCTATGCCGCGCGCCGGGCGGTGGCGGTGGGCGGCGCGGTGCATCTGCTGGCGCTGGTGCCGCAGCAGAACTTCAGCGCCTTCGGCGCGGTGCAGGCGACGATCGAGGCCGAGGCGCGCGACCGGGCGGAGATGCTCGCCCACGGGGTCGCGGGCAATCTCCTCGCCGAAAGCGGGATCATGCCGACGATCTCGGTCAAGATCGGCCAGGGGCAGAAGATCGTCAGCGAATTCCTCGCCGAGCACGCCGAGGTCGCCGCGCTGGTGCTGGGCGCGGCCAAGGGCGCCGCGCCCGGCCCTCTGGTGACACATTTCTCGGCTGCCGCCGGATCGCTCCCCTGCCCGCTCTACGTCATCCCGGCCGATTACGACGAGACCCAGAGCGACCACGGCGCCTGAGGCGACGACCTATTTCTTGCGCCCCTGATGCCGGATGTTGCCGGGCCGGCCGCGCTTTCCGACCATGAACTTTCCGGCTTTCTTCGGTGGCGCTCCGCCCGGGACACGGCGACGCTCGGGCGGGCGGTTGCCGCGCGGCTCGATCGCGTTCGCGTCGGCATCGGGCAACACGAACTTGAGCGCGCCGGTGAGCGGATTGGCCTCGGCGAGCTTGAGCTTGAGCCGGTCGCCGCTGGCATAGGTCGTCCCGCTGTCGCTGCCGACCAGCGCCTGCGCCGCCTCGTCATGGCGGAAATACTCGCCGCCCAGCGTGGAGATCGGTACCAGCCCGTCACCGCCGAGGCCGACGATGGTGGCGAAGAAGCCGAAGGCCTGCACCCCGGTGATGCGGGTGTCGAACACCTCGCCGACGCGGTTCGAGAGCCAGGCGGCGACATAGCGGTCGATGGTGTCGCGCTCGGCCTCCATCGCGCGGCGCTCGGTCTGGCTGATCGCATCGGAAACCTGTTCGAGACTGGCCCGGTCACGGTCGGACAGGCCGCTGGTGGCCGGGATCGACCCCGGCGGGGCGGGCTGTTCCAGCTTGTAGGCATCGACCAGCGCGCGGTGGACGAGGAGGTCCGAATAGCGACGGATCGGCGAGGTGAAGTGGGCATAGGAGCCGAGGCTCAGTCCGAAGTGTCCCGCGTTCGCCGGCCCGTAATAGGCCTGCGTCTGGCTGCGCAGCACCGCCTCCATCACCAGTGCCTTCTCGGCCTCGTCGGAAATGTCCTTGAGCATCCGGTTGAACAGGCCTGGCGTCACCACCTGCCCCAAGGCCAGCTTCTTGCCCATCGTGGCGAGATAATCGCGCAGGGCGATCAGCTTCTCGCGGCTCGGCGGTTCGTGGATGCGGTAGACGACGGGCGCGGTCTTGGCCTCGAGCGCCTTGGCTGCGGCGACGTTGGCCGCGATCATGAAATCCTCGACCACGCGGTGCGCATCGAGCCGTTCGCGGATGGCGATGGAGGTGATGCGCCCCTGCTCGTCAAGCACCACGCGGCGTTCCGGCAGCTCGAGTTCCAGCGGATCGCGCGCCTCGCGCGCCGCCGACAGCGCGCGCCATGCGGCCCAAAGGTTGGCGAGGATTTCGGCCACGTCCCCGTTCGGGTCGAGCCCTTCGGCAGGCTCAGGATGAACTGCCGACATTCTGTCGTCGGTCGAGACACCTTCCTCAGCGCCTCTCGACTTCGCTCGAGGCGAACGGATTTCTCCATCAATGATCGCCTGCGCGTCCTCGTAGGCGATATTGTGCGCAATCCGCACCAGCGCGCGGGTGAAGCGGAAGCTCGATACCTTGCCGTCGGCATTGATGTGCAGGTGGCAGGCCATCGCCGCGCGGTCCTCGCCCTCCTTGAGCGAGCAGACATCGGCCGAGAGCACCTCGGGGAGCATCGGCACCACCCGGTCGGGGAAATAGACCGAATTGCCGCGCTTCCTCGCCTCACGGTCCAGCGCCGAGCCGGGCCGGACGTAGAAGCTCACATCGGCGATGGCGACCACGGCGTTGAACCCGCCCTGACCGTCGGGCTCGGCCCAGATCGCATCGTCATGATCGCGCGCGTCGGCGGGGTCGATGGCGACGATGGGCAGGTGCCGCAGGTCCTCGCGCGCCTTCTCGGACAGCTTGAGCTTCGCCGCGCGCGGGGCCTCTTCCAGCACCTCCTCAGGGAAGATGTGCGGAATGCCGTGCTTGGCGATGGCGATGAGGCTGAAGCTGCGTGGCGCGAGCGGATCGCCCACCACCTCGATCACCTTCACGCCCGCGCGTTCGGAGCGACCCACGCGCTCGGCGATCACCAGTTGGCCGTCCTCGGCATTGCCCAGATCTGCGATGGGGGCGGACTGGCGCACCCGCTTGTCGACGGGTGCAAGCCAGGCCTTGCCGGTCCTGTCGATCTCGACCACGCCCATCAGCCCCTCGGTCCGCGCCGGGAGTTTCTTCATCACGTGGGCGACCCAGCCCCGCTCGGTCTCCTCGGTCCGGGCAAGCACCCGGTCGCCACGCTTCAAGGCGGGCGGCCGCTTGGCGGACTTGGCGTTTCTCGGCATCTTCGGTTCCCGCACGACCAGGCGCGGCGGCTTTCCGGGGGCCTCGGGGTCCCAGTTGTCGGGCTCGGCAATCAGATCGCCCTCGTCCAGGTCGACGATCTTCAGGGTCGTCACCTTCGGCACACCGCCCATGCGGTGATAGGCGCTCTTCCTGCCGTCGATCAGGCCTTCCTCGGCCATGTCCTTGAGCAGGGCCTTGAGCGCGATCTTCTCCTGCCCCTTGAGGCCGAAAGCCTTGGCGATCTCCCGCTTGCCGGCGGGAATGTCGGAGGACTGGATGAAGTCGAGCACTTGGCTGCGGCTCGGCATCCCCTGGGGGAGCTTGGGAGGTTTGGGCATGGGATAGCCCTATTCTCCCAACCCGTTCGTGTCGAGCGCAGTCGAGACACCTTGCGCCGAACGGCCTCTCGAGTTCTGCCTGCGGCAGTGCTTCGCAACCGCTCGAGGCGAACGGGGGTTTATTCCTTCGCCACCGGCTCGAACGCCCCGCCGGGGACCGCGCTGGAGACGGGCGAGCAATAGCTGCCCGCACAGGCCGCCACGCCGAACATCCAGTCGTCGCCGCGCAGCTTCTTCACATGCTTGAACTCGCGCTCCTTGTTGGCGGCGGCATCATTGGCCGCCTGGGGCCCGTCGATGGTGACCAGTGCGGCATCCTTGCCCCATTCGGGCGCGTCGGTTGCGCGGGTGGCGACGGCGTAGACTTGCGCGCCGGGCACGGCCTTCCACGTCAGCTCCGTGTCGGTCCGCACCGCCGCATCCACCGTCACTTTCGGCGGCATCGGCGCGCGGGCCAGTGCATCGAGCGCACGCACGTTCAGTTTCGTCACCCCGGCGAGATAGGCGAAGTCCATCTCGTCGATGGTGTCGCCATAGACCACGCCGTTCTCGGTCCGCAGGTCCTGGTGCTGGTGGTCGTAGTCCTCGACGCCCACGGAGAAGCGGATCGCGGGGTAGCCCTTCTGCAGGAACGGCACCTGGTCCCCGCCCCGCCCCATGCGGTCGGTGCGCCAGATCTGGCGGACCTGCATTTCCTCCGGGTGCTTGGCCGAAAGGTCGGCCACCCAGCGCGACAGGTTGCGCGAGGGCGTGTCGTTCTCGCCCCCGAAGCGCGTGGCGGCGGCGCGCAGCCGCTCGGTGAGGTCGGCGCGCGGACCTTCGGAGAAGACGCGCACCACCTTGGGCTCGCAATAGCCGTCCGACCCGCAGGAATTGCCGACGATGTCGTTGTTGAGCACCGCCTTGACGGTGAAGCCCTGTGCAGCCGCCCAGTCGGCAAGGATGCGGCCGCCGTGGAGGCCCTGCTCCTCGCCCGAGAGCAGGGCGTAGATGATCGTGCTGGGGTACTTCGTGCCCGAGAGCACCCGCGCCGCCTCGATCACCAGCGCGGTGCCGCTGCCGTCGTCATTGGCGCCGGGGGCGTCGGAGGTCGCGTCCATCACGTCGCTCACCCGGCTGTCGATGTGGCCCTGCACGATCACGACCTCGTTCGGCCGCTCGGTGCCGCGCTGGATCGCCACCGCGTCGCGCACCAGCGTCGGGGTCGGGATGCGCGGGCCGGTGACGGTCTCGCCGACGGGCAGCACTTCGAGGCACCCGCCGCACTTCGCGCCGATGCGCTTGAACTCGGCCAGCCCCCAGTCGACCGCCGCGCCGATGCCGCGCTCGGGATCGGTCTGCGAGGACAGGGTGTGCCGCGTGCCGAAGCTGACGAGCTTGGCGACGTCCTGCTCCAGCCTTTCGGCGGAGACGTTCTCGGCGGGGTGGGTCTGAGCGGAGAGGGGCGAGGCCGCGAGCGCGGCGAGCAGCAGGGCACGTTTGATCATGCCGCCTGTCTGCCCGCCCGCTGGCGCGGGCGCAAGCCTAGTAAGCCCGCGCCACCAGAATGCGTTCCACCGCCGGTGCGCCGGTGAAGATGCAGGCTCCGCCCGCTGGCTCGGCGCCGCGCGGCACGTTGCGGATGGTGAGCTTCACGGCCTTGAGCTTCTCGACCACGGCTTCGAGCGCCGCGCCGGTCGGCTTGGCCCATTCGACCTCGACCCAGCCGGGATACTTGCCGCCCTTCTCGAAGTGGTCGACGACCTGCTGCCACTCGGTCACACCGCGCGTGATGTTGGCATCGCGCCGCGCGCGGGCTTCCTCGTAAAGACCCGTCTGGATCGCTTCGAGCAGCGTGCCCGCCCCGGTCACGAACTCGCCGTGCGCGGGATAGGTGAAGGCGGGCTTGCCGTTCGCTTCGTTCCACAGCCGGTCGCGGCGCAGCACGGCGATCTTGCCTTCGGCCATGTCGCGCGGACCAACCTCGATGATGACGGGGGCACCCTTCCTCACCCAGTCCCAACGCTTGGCCGCGGCCTTGCCCGGCTTGGTGTCGAGCAGCACGCGGACGCGTTCGCCGAGCGCGGTCTGGCTCGCCAGCGCGGCGCGAACGGACTCGCAATAGGCGATCAGTTCCGCATCCTCCGGCGCCTCGCGCAGCATCGGGATGATGACGATCTGCTGCGGGGCGATGGCGGGCGGCACGCGGAGGCCGTCGTCGTCGCCGTGGGTCATGATCACCCCGCCGATCATGCGGGTCGAGACGCCCCAGCTTGTGGTGTGGCAGTATTGCTGCGTGCCCTCGCGGTCCTGGAACTGGATGCCAGCAGCATGGGCGAAATTGGTGCCGAGGTAGTGCGAGGTGCCCGCCTGGAGCGCCTTGCCGTCCTGCATCATCGCCTCGATCGACCACGTCTCAACCGCGCCCGGAAAACGCTCGTTCTCGGGCTTCTCGCCCGCGATCACGGGAAGCGCGAGATCATCCTCGGCGCAGGCGCGGTACATCTCGAGCGCGCGATGCGTTTCGGCGAGCGCATCCTCGCGGGTCTCGTGCGCGGTGTGGCCTTCCTGCCAGAGGAACTCGCTGGTGCGCAGGAACATCCGCGTGCGCATCTCCCAGCGCACCACGTTGGCCCACTGGTTGGTGAGCAGCGGCAGATCGCGCCAGGACTGCACCCAGCGCGCCATGGCATCGCCGATGATCGTCTCGGACGTCGGGCGCACCACCAGCGGCTCTTCGAGCTTGGCTTCGGGATCGGGGATCAGCCCGCCCTTGCCGTCGGCGATCAGGCGGTGGTGGGTGACGACCGCCATCTCCTTGGCGAAGCCCTCGACGTGCTCGGCCTCGCGGGTGAAGTTGGCGAGCGGGATGAACAGCGGGAAATAGCAGTTCTGCACGCCCGCGGCCTTGATCCGGTCGTCCATCAAGCGCTGGATGCGTTCCCAGATGCCGTAGCCCCACGGCTTGATCACCATGCAGCCGCGCACCCCCGATTCCTCGGCGAGATCGGCGGCGGAGATCACCTCCTGGTACCATTTGGCAAAGTCGTCTTCGCGCTTCACGGTGAGCGCGTGGCGGATCTGGGACACTGTTGGGCTTTCCTGCTTGGAATTGCGGCAGGGCGCTATGCGCTATTTGCCGAGTTCGTCCAGCTTCTTTTGCATCGCCGCCATCTGCTCGCGCAGCACCGCGATCTCGTCGCGGTTGTCGCCGGCGGGCGGGCGCGGCTTGTCCTTGGGCTTGCCGATCCCCGGCATGAACACGTCGGCCGCGGCGCGCATCATCGCCATGTTGGTTTCATGGATCGCGGCGAAGGGCGTAGCGCTGATGCCCTTCTCGAAGGCCTCGCGGATCTTGGACTGGTTCTCGCGGAAATTGGCCATGCTGGCTTCGAGATAGGACGGCATCATCGCCTGCATCGAATTGCCGTACATGCCGATCAGCTGCCGGAGGAAGCTGACGGGGAGCATCTGCTGGCCGCCGCTGGCTTCCTCGTCCATGATGATCTGGGTCAGGATCTGGTGGGTGATGTCGTCACCGGTCTTGGCGTCGAGCACCTGGAACTCGACATTCTCGCGAACCATCTTGGCCAGGTCCTCGAGCGTGATGTAGCTCGAGGAGGCCGTGTTGTAGAGCCGCCGGTTGGCGTATTTCTTGATGATGATCGCATCGCCCGCTTCGCCCGATGCCGATTTCGCCCTGCCCGCCATTGTGTGTCGATCCCGAATTGCGTCCCGTCGCATGCTCCTTAGCACCTGCACACGCTGCAGTGCAACAACCGCGCCCGAATCTGTCAACCGCGGCGTAGGCGCGCGCCGATCACCGTCAGCATTTCATACGGAGACAGAGCATTTTGCTGCGCAGCATCGGCAATGTCCCAGGGAACCTCGAGCCAGTCTCCGGCCACAAGATCGGGTGCCGCGCCCAGATCGACGACCACCATGTCCATCGAGACCTTGCCCAGGATCGGCAGCGGCCGGCCCTCGTGACGGAGCGCATTGCCCGGGCCGCGGCTGCGCAGGAACCCGTCGGCATAGCCGATCGAGACCGTGCCGACCCGCATGTGGGTGGGCGCGATGAAGGTGGAGTTGTAGCCCACGCCCTCGCCAGGCGCGAGCTGGCGGCATTGCAGCAGGCGTGCCTCGACGCGGGCGACGGGACGGATCGCGCCCGCCAGTTCGGCGCGCGGCACCCCGCCGTAGAGGGCAAGGCCGGGGCGCGTCATGTCGAAGGCGAAGCTCTCCCCCAGGGCAATCCCGGCGCTGTTGGCGAGGCTGAGCCGCCGGTGCGGGACGATCTCGGCCGCCTCGCGCAGCAGTTCGGCCTGCATCCGGTTCATCGCCGTGGTCTCGTCGGCGCTGGCGAGATGGCTCATCAACATGTCGATCTCGAGCGCGGCGATCCGCGGATCGCCCGCTTCGGCCAGCGCGATGCCGAGCCGGTTGATCCCGGTGTCGACCATCAGATGGCAGCGCCCGCCCCCGCTGTTCGTCCACATTGCGGCCTGTTCGAGCGAATTGATCACCGGCACCGCCCCGCTCGCCCGCGCATAGGCGCAGTCTTCGGTCGTCAACGGGCCGTGGAGCACCGCCACATGTTCGGCGGGGACGTGGGCGATCACCCCCGCGACCTCGCTCCAGTGCGCGACGAAGAAGGTCTCGCACCCCGCATCCCTGAGCACCGGAACGCAGGTGTCCACGCCGAGGCCGTAGCAGTCCGCCTTGACCGCAGCGCCCGCGCGCGCCGCGCCCGACAGCGCATCGAGCGCCCGCCAATTGGCCGCGAGTGCCTCGCGATCGACGGTCAGGCGCAGGCTGGGCGGAGGCAGCAGGGGGTCTGGAGCGTGGCCCATCGCCGCCCGGTAGCTGTCATTCATCGACAAAGTCTCGCGGCGGGCCTCCCGGAATGCCCCACCATGCGACCAGCAGGCCGAAGGCGACCACCGCCCAAGTGTACCACAGGCCGGAATAGATATCCCCCGTCCGGGCCACGATCACGCCGGCGATCAGCGGCAGGAACCCGCCAAGATAGCCCGCGCCGATGTGGTAGGGGATCGACATCGAGGAATAGCGGATCCGGGCCGGGAACATCTCCGAAAGAAGTGCGGCAACCGAACCATAGGTCAGCGCCGAGAGCAGCCCCAGCACCAGCAGCACGCCGACGATGCCGATGATGTTGGCGAGGGGCGGTTGCTGCTTGGCGAAGTCGAACCCGTATTGCCCGAGAGCGCCCTGGATCCCCGCCTTGCGCGCTGCTCCGTCGGCGAACCATGCCGGATCGACCGGCACAGGCTCCCCGCCGACGCTGAGGGTGACCGCATCCCCCGCGGTCAGGGTGTAGGGCACGCCCGCGGCGGTCAGCGTCTCGAGGACCTTGCCGCAATCGGTCTGGTCGCGCTGGAACAGTTCGGCGAAGGGATCGGTCTCGCAGGCCGGGCCGCTCACCACCACCGGCGCGCGCTCCGCCGCCTCGGCGATCGCGGGGTTGGCCAGGCTGCCCATGAGCCAGAACAGCGGGAAGAGGAGCGCAAGCGTCAGCACCGATCCGACGATGATCGGCAGCTTGCGCCCGACCCGGTCGGACCACTTGCCGACCACGATGTAGAAACTCATGGCGATCAGGCCCGAGACCAGCAGCACCAGTTCGACCGTCAGGTCGTCGACATGCATCGGCCCGCGCAGGAAGCTCATCCCCGAGAAGAAGGCCGTGTACCATATCGTCGTCAGGATGCCGGTGATCCCGAACAGCGCGACGAACAGGCGCTTGGGATTGCCGGGATAGGTCATGCTCTCGACGAAGGGGTTGCCCGAGGTCTCGCCTGCCGCCTTCATCGCCTGGAACACCGGGCTTTCCGACAGCTTGAGGCGCATCCACAGCGAGATCAGCAGGAGGATGATCGAGAGCAGGAAGGGCATGCGCCAGCCCCATGCGGCGAAGGCATCGGCCGGGATCAGTGCGCGGCAGGCCAGCACGACGATGATCGACAGCACGAAGCCCCCGGCCACGCTGGCCTGGATGAAGCTGGTGTAGAAGCCGCGCTTTTCGGGCGGGGCGTGCTCGGCGACATAGATCGCCGCGCCGCCATATTCGCCGCCGAGCGCGAGGCCCTGTATCACCCGCAGCAGGATCACGATGATCGGCGCCGCCATGCCGATGGTGTCGACTGTCGGGATCAGGCCCACGCCGGCGGTGGCGATCCCCATGAGGGTAACGGTGACGAGGAAGGTGTATTTGCGCCCCAGCCTGTCCCCCAGAAAGCCGAACAGCACCGCACCCAGCGGGCGGAAGGCGAAGCCGACTGCGAAGGTCGACCACACCAGCAGGAGACCCAGCGTCTCGTTGTCGGTGGCGTAGAAGGCGTCCTTGAGGATGTAGGCGAGCGTGCCGTAGATGAAGAAATCGTACCACTCGAAGATGGTGCCGGCGGACGATGCGCCGATCACCAGCCGGATTTCCTGTTCTGACGGCTCGCGGTCAGCGAGCGCCTGCGCCTCTGCCATGTTTCTCTTATCCCCTTTGCCGCCCGAGGCAGCTTCTCGGGACACGTCCCTAGCGCGCGTCCGCGCCGCTTGAAAGCGCCGCGAGAGCGGCCTTCCACGGCAAGAGCAGCGCGCCGTGGCGCCCGGCGTGCGCCTGTGCGGGTGCCAGCGCGGTGATTCCCGGCCATGACGGCAGGGCGCCCTCGCCCGCCAGCCACGCCTCGAGCGCGCCGAGGGTGCGGTGGAAATCCTCCGGATCGGCGCCCGCCGCGCCTTGGGCCAGCAGCGCCGCCGAGGCCTGTCCGATGGCGCAGGCGCTGACCTGCATTCCGACACGCTCGACCTGCCCCGCCCCGTCCAGCGCCAGCCCGAGCGCAATCACGCTGCCGCAGCTGCGCGAGCGCGCCTCGGCACGGAGCGGCAGGTCGTCAGCGAGGGGGAATGCCGCAAGCGCCGTCGCCAGCGACAGGAGTTCGGGCGAATAGAGCCTTGTCGATGCGCGCGCAGTCACCGGCCGTCACTTGGCGAACCTGGCCGCCGCAGCCTCGCGCGCCTCGTTCTCGCCGCGCAGCCGGTCGCGCCGGATCGCGATCGATGGCAGGAGCTGGCGCGAGAAGGCATCGGCGGCCGGATAGGTGCGTGCACCGGTGATCCATTGCGGGCGACCGGTGTAGCCCCAGCTCTCGTCGAAGCCGGTGACCAGCATGGCGAAGGCGAAGACCGCCATCAGCGCGCCCTTGACCGCACCAAATCCGAACCCGAGCACCCGGTCGATCGGCCCCAGCACCGCCCCGTCCGATGCCCCGCTGGCATTGCCGATGATGACCTTCATCGCGGCATAGGGGATCAGGAGCAGGAGCGCGAAGGCCAGCAGCGAAACGGCCGGTTCGGCACGGTAGAAATTGCGCAGGCCCTCGGTCAGGCCGGGGTGGAGAAAGTGCAGCGCGATCGCCGCCATGATCCACGAGGCGAGGCTTAGGACTTCCTGCACGAGCCCGCGCATGAAGCCGCCGATGGCGGCGACGCCCACGATGATGGCGATGATGATGTCGAGACCTGCCATGGGCGCGAGGTCTATGCGCTGCCCATCACCTGGTCAACGAGGTTCGCAAGCGCCGGCAAGCCGCGATATTGCGCGCCCTTGTCGCCCGTCGCGGCGCCCGCGGGGCCGTAGCAGCGCGCAAAGCCCAGCTTGGCCGCCTCGCGCAGGCGCAGCGGCGCGTGGGCGACGGGGCGGATCTCGCCTGCAAGGCTGACCTCGCCGAACCACGCGGCCTTGTCGGGCAGCGGCCGGTCGGCGAGGGCCGAGACCAGGGCGGCGGCGACGGCAAGGTCGGCCGCAGGGTCTGTCAGGCGATAGCCGCCGGCGATGTTGAGATAGACTTCGGCAGAGGAGAAGTTGAGCCCGCAGCGCGATTCGAGCACGGCGAGCAGCATGGCGAGGCGCCCGGAATCCCATCCCACCACCGCCCGGCGCGGGGTCGCGCCCGATTGTAGCCGCACGATCAGCGCCTGGATCTCGACCAGCACGGGCCGGGTGCCCTCCATCGCCGGGAAGACCGCGCTGCCCGCGAGCGGCGTCTCGCGGCCCGAGAGGAACAGCAGCGAAGGGTTGGCGACCTCCTCCAGACCTTCCGTTGCCATGGCGAAGACCCCGATTTCGTCGACCGCGCCGAAGCGGTTCTTGAGCGCGCGCAGGATGCGGTATTGGTGGCTGCGCTCCCCCTCGAAGCTCATCACCACATCGACCATGTGTTCGAGGACACGCGGGCCGGCGATGGTGCCGTCCTTGGTGACATGGCCGACCAGCACCAGCGCGCAGCCCGACTCCTTGGCGTAGCGGATCAGCTCGAGCGCGCAGCCGCGAACCTGGCTGACGGTGCCCGGTGCCCCCTCGATGGTGTCGGAATGCATGGTCTGGATCGAATCGATCACCAGCAGCGCGGGCGGCTCGCCCTGACCGAGCGTCGTCAGGATATCGCGCACCGAGGTCTCGGACGCGAGCCGGATCGGGGCATCGGCCACGCCCATGCGGCTTGCGCGCAGCCGCACCTGCCCGGCCGCCTCCTCGCCGCTGACGTAAACCACATCATTGCCGCCCCGCGCGATGGTCGCGGCGGTCTGCAGCAGCAGGGTCGACTTGCCGATCCCCGGATCGCCGCCGAGCAGCACCGCCGAGCCGGGCACCAGCCCGCCGCCCAGTGCGCGGTCGAATTCGGCGAGGCCGGTCGACTTCCTCACCGGCAGGGTCGTGGGCGCATTGAGGGGCTCGAAGGCCACCGGCCGCCCGCCGCTCGAAAGGTCGTGCTTCTGCGAGAACACCGTCGCCGGCACGTCCTCCACCAGCGTGTTCCACTGTCCGCAATCGGCGCATTGCCCCTGCCAGCGGTGCGAGACCGAGCCGCATTCCTGACACACGTAACGGCGCTTGGTTTTTGCCATAGGCACGCGCCATAACGAGAACAGATGCTGAACGCAATTGCATCCCGCCTGTCTTCCCCGCTAGACAGTCGCCATGCGCCAGAAGGAATTGCGCCTAGCCCTGGTATGTTATGGCGGGGTCAGCCTTGCGGTCTACATGCACGGGATCACCAAGGAGGTCTGGCACCTCGCCCGCGCAAGCCGCGCCTTCCATCACCCCGCCGCGGTGCCGCTCGAGGGCGTGGCGGCCGCCTATCGCGATTTCCTGCGCACAATCGAGCAGCAGCAGGGTCTGCGCCTGCGCGTGCTGCCCGACATCCTCACCGGGGCGAGCGCGGGCGGGATCAACGCGGTGTTCCTCGCGCAGGCGATCCACGCCGGGCACAGCCTGGAGCCGCTGACCGACCTGTGGCTGACCAATGCCGACGTGAGCGAACTCACCGATCCCGAGGCCGAGCCGATGTGGCGGTATGCCAAGCTCTGGGCGCAGCCGATCGCCGAATGGTTCCTCTCGCGTCCGGGCAACGCCGTCAGCGCCACCGTTTCGCCCGAGACACGGGCCGAGGTGCGGGCCAAGGTCTCGCGCCTCGTGCGCGGGCGCTGGTTCAGCCCGCCCTTCTCGGGCGCGCGCTTTTCGGCGATGCTTTACGAGGCCTTCAAGAAGATGGAGGCGGAAGGCGACGGCATCCCGCTGCTGCCCCCAGGCTATCCGGTCGACCTCGCCGTGACGGTCACCGATTTCCGCGGGCACCCGGAGACATTGCGCCTCAACTCCCCGCTGGAGGTCGAGGAGACCGAGCACCGCCTGCCGATCAATTTCCGCGCACGCACCGGGGATGGCGGGATGCTGGCCGATCCGCTCGAACTGGTGCTCGCTGCCCGCGCCACCGCGAGCTTTCCCGGCGCCTTCCCGCCGCTCACCCTCGCCGAGATCGACCGTCTCGCCGAGACCGAGGGGCATCGCTGGTCCACCCGCGAGTCGTTCCTTGCCCGCACCATGCCCGCGCACGTCGCGCGCGGCACCGTCGGCGAGGTCGCGCTGATCGACGGGGCGGTGCTGGTCAACGCGCCCTTCGGGGCGGCGCTCGCGGCGCTCCACGGGCGGCCCGCCCAGCGCGAGGTCGACCGGCGCTTCGTCTATCTCGACCCGCGCCCGGAAGGCGCCGCCCCCACCCCGGCGATGCGCGCGCGCGATGTCGGCTTCTTCGGCGCGATCTTCGGCTCGCTCTCGACCATCCCGCGCGAACAGCCGATCAGGGACGATCTGGAACGCATCGAACAGCAATCGCGCGACGCCGCCCGCCTCAAGCGCATCGTCATGGACCTCCAGGGCGACATCGACCGCGCGGTGGAGAAGCTGTTCGGCTACACCTTCCTGCTCGACCGGCCCACGCCCAGGCGCCTCGCCGGATGGCGGGCCAAGGCGCAGCAGGCCGCCGCCGAGCGTGCGGGCTATGCCTTCGGGGCCTATGCGCTGACCAAGTTCGAGGGAATCCTTGACCAGCTCGCGCGCCTGACGCTCAAGGCCGCGGGTCAGCCGCTCGGCGACACGGCACCGCTGGTGCGGGCGCTGCGCTGTGAGCTCGAGACGCGCGGGCTCGACGGGCTGACCGACGCGCATGGCGGCGCCACGCCCGGCGCGATCGCCTTCTTCCGCGCCCACGACACCGGCTTCCGCATCCGCCGGTTGCAGCTCCTCGCCCGCAAGCTCGCGCGCGACTGGCAGGTCGATCCCGACATCGCCGAAGACGCCCTCGACCGTGCGCGCGACCGGCTCTACGAGATCCTCGCGCTGTACTACCGCGCCGACGAGGACGTGCTGCGCGCGCCCCGTTTCCGCGAGCTTGCCGCCGACGCGATCCGCAATCCCGGCGCGGTGCTCGATCTGCTCGCCACCCAGCGGCTCCTGCCCGCGACCGATCTGGCCGCCGAAGAACAGCTGATCGACGCGCTCGAGGACATGCCGAAGAACCTCAAGCGGCGGATGCTGCTCACCTATCTCGGCTTTCCCTTCTACGATGTCGCCACCCTGCCCCTGTCACGGCGCGAGGGGCTCGACGAGTTCAACCCGGTGAAGATAGACCGCATCTCGCCCGACGATGCGCTGAGCATCCGTGGCGGCGGGACGGCGGCGACGCTCAGGGGCATCGAGTTCTACAATTTCGGTGCCTTCTTCAGCCGCGATTACCGCGAGAACGATTACCTGTGGGGCCGGTTGCACGGGGCGGAGCGGATGATCGACCTCGTCGCATCGACCGTCACCGGCGGCGTCTCGGGCGAGGCGGTGCGCGCCGCCAAGCGGGCGGTGTTCCTCGCGGTGCTGGAGGAGGAGGAAAGCGCCGGGCGCTGCCAGCGCGGGCTGATCGAACAGGTGCGGATGGAAGTGCGCGAGCGGATGGGGTGAACCACCTTGCGTTCGTGTCGAGCGAAGCCGAGACACATGGCGCGGGGCCTCTCGACTGCACTCGAGGCGAACGGACCTCAGTTCTGCACCACCCCGAAGAACAGCAGCATCACGAGGCGCGAGTCCTCCGGCGTGGTGCCGAAGCCCGGGGCGGCGTCGTGGAACTGCCAGGGCGAGAACAGCAGCAGCCGGTTGAAGCGCGCGGGCACGCGCATGACGCGCTCCCACTTGGCCGGACTGGTGGTGTCCTTGTTGACCACGTCCTCGACCAGCGTGTTGATGTCGGCATAACCCGAGGCAGCGATCCTCGCCGGGTCCTGCGGCACGGCCTCGAGCCCGGTGCGCTTGTGACGGAAGAAATCGGTGCCGCCCGCATCCGGTTTCGCACAATCCTCGGGGCGCGAGAGGTAGAGGATGCCGGAATAGGCGGCCGGGTCGATATGCACCCCGCTTCGGCCCTTGGCGCCCTTGCGGGTGAGGCGGCAATGCCCGTGCTGCGTGCCGGGCGCGGCGGTGAGCCTCACCCCGAGCAGACGCGAGACCGCCGCATCAATGGGCGCGGTGTCGAGCGGAGCAGAGGAATTGAGCCCCGGGAAATTGCCGTGCTGTCGCGCCGGATCATAGTCCAGCCCGAGCGCCGCGCGCCGCGCTGCCCAGGGGTCGGCGAGGAAATCGTCGATGATGAGGAGCGAGGGAAGCATGCGCCTCAGCCGCCGAACGCGTCCTTGAGCTTGGCGAAGAAGCTGCGGCTTTCGGGGCATTCGTCGCCCGTCTCGGTCGCCTTGAACTCCTCGAGCAGCTCCTTCTGGCGGCGCGTCAGCTTCGTGGGCGTCTCGACCGCGATCTCGACCACCAGATCGCCGCGCCCGCGCCCTTGCAGCACCGGCATTCCTGCGCCGCGAATGCGAAGCTGCTTGCCCGACTGGATGCCGGCCGGAATGTCGAGACGGTTGGTCGAGCCGTCGAGATCGGGAATCTCGACGCAGCCGCCGAGCGCGGCGGTGGTGAAGCTGACCGGCACGCGGGTGGCAAGCGTCGTGCCCTCGCGTTCGAAGACCGGGTGGGGCTTCACGTGAAGGAAAATGTAGAGATCGCCCGGAGGCGCGCCGCGCTGGCCGGCCTCGCCCTTGCCTTGCAGGCGGATGCGGGTGCCGGTGTCGACGCCGGCGGGAATATCGACCTTGAGGGTCTGGGCCTTGTCGACGCGGCCCTCCCCGCGGCAGACGCGGCAGGGGTTCTCGATCACGGTGCCGCGGCCGTTGCAGGTCGGGCACGGGCGCTCGATCACGAACAGGCCCTGCTTGGCGCGCACGCTCCCCATGCCGTGGCACAGGTTGCACTGGCGTTCGCTGGTGCCCGGGGTGGCGCCGGTCCCGTCGCAGGTGTCGCAGGATTGCGAGACCTCGATCTCGATCTCGCTCGACTTGCCGTGGAACGCCTCTTCCAGCGTAACCTGCATGTCGTAGCGCAGGTCCGCCCCGCGCCGCGTCTGCTGGCGCTGGCCACCCCCGCCGAACGCCCCGCCGAAGATCGTCTCGAAAATGTCGCCGATATCGGCGAAGTCGCCGCCGCCCCGGCCGCCGAAGCCGCCTCCGAACGGGCCGCCCCCGCCCCCGCCGTTCATCCCCTGCGTGAAGGCCTCGTGCCCGTAGCGGTCATAGGCCGCGCGCTTCTGCGGGTCCTTGAGGCAGTCATAGGCCTCGTTGATCGCCTTGAACTTGGCCTCGCAGGTCGCATCGCCCGGATTGCGGTCCGGGTGATACTTCATGGCGAGCTTGCGGTAGGCGCTCTTGAGGGTCGCCCCGTCGCAATCGCGGGTGACCTCGAGCGTGGCGTAGTAATCGAGCTGGGCGCTGGACATGTGCGTGACCTAATCCCCGTGACCACCGCCCGTCGCCGCGCCGGATAGTTGATCCGGGCGCTGCGACGGGCCTGTGGGTTGCATCGGGGCCTTAGCCCTTCTTGTCTTCGTCGACCTCGGAGAACTCGGCGTCGACCACGTCCTCGGCCGGAGCCTCTTCGGCCGGCGCGGCCTCGCCTTCCGGCCCGGCGGCCTGCTGGGCTTCGTAGATCTGCTGGCCCATCTTCATCGCCGCCTGGGTGAGCGCCTGCGCCTTTGCGTTGATGTCATCCGGATCGCCGCCTTCGAGCGCGGCCTTGACCGCGGCGATCGCGGCCTCGACGTCGGACTTGGTCGCGGCGTCGATCTTCGATCCGTGCTCTTCCAGCTGCTTTTCGGTCGCGTGGACGAGGCTGTCGGCCTGGTTGCGCGCTTCCGCGGCGGCCCGACGCTTCTTGTCCTCCTCGGCGAACTTCTCGGCATCCTTGACCATCTGGTCGATGTCGGCATCCGACAGACCGCCCGAGGCCTGGATCTTGATCGTCTGTTCCTTGCCGGTGCCCTTGTCGCGCGCCGAGACCGAGACGATGCCGTTGGCGTCGATATCGAAGGTCACCTCGATTTGCGGCACGCCGCGCGGTGCGGGCGGGATGCCGATCAGGTCGAAATTGCCGAGCAGCTTGTTGTCCGCCGCCATCTCGCGCTCGCCCTGGTAGACCTTGATCGTCACCGCGTTCTGGTTGTCCTCGGCGGTCGAGTAGGTCTGGGTCTTCTTGGTCGGGATGGTGGTGTTGCGGTCGATCATGCGGGTGAACACACCGCCCAGCGTCTCGATGCCGAGCGAGAGCGGAGTCACGTCGAGCAGCAGCACGTCCTTGACGTCGCCCTGAAGCACGCCCGCCTGGATCGCCGCGCCCATCGCGACGACTTCATCGGGGTTCACGCCGGTGTGCGGCTTGGCGCCGAAGAACTGCTCCACGACCTCGCGCACCTTGGGCATGCGGGTCATGCCGCCGACGAGGATCACCTCGTCGACCTGGTCCTTGGTGATGCCCGCATCCGCCAGCGCCTTCTTGCAGGGCTCGAGCGTGCGCTGGATCAGCCCGTCGACCATCTTCTCGAGGTCGGCGCGGGTGATCGTCTCGACGAGGTGCAGCGGGGTGGTGCTGCCGCCTTCCATGCGCGCGGTGATGAAGGGCAGGTTGATTTCGGTGGTCGCCGCGCTCGACAGCTCGATCTTGGCCTTTTCGGCGGCTTCCTTGAGCCGCTGGAGGGCGAGCTTGTCGGTCTTGAGGTCCATCTGCTCCTTCTTCTTGAAGGAATCCGCGAGGAACTCGACGATCGCGTTGTCGAAGTCTTCACCGCCGAGGAAGGTGTCGCCGTTGGTCGACTTCACCTCGAACACGCCGTCCCCGATCTCGAGGATCGAGACGTCGAAGGTGCCGCCGCCGAGGTCGTATACCGCGATGGTCTTGCCGTCTTCCTTGTCGAGGCCATAGGCGAGCGCCGCCGCGGTCGGCTCGTTGATGATGCGCAGCACTTCGAGGCCGGCGATCTGGCCGGCATCCTTGGTCGCCTGACGCTGGGCGTCGTTGAAGTAGGCGGGCACGGTGATGACGGCCTGCGTCACGCTCTCGCCGAGATAGCTCTCGGCGGTTTCCTTCATCTTCTGGAGAATGAAGGCCGAGACCTGCGAGGGGCTGTAATCCTCGCCGCCGGCGTTGACCCAGGCATCGCCGTTCTTGCCCTTGGTGATCTTGTAGGGGACGAGCTCCATGTCCTTCTTGGTCATGGGATCGTCGAAGCGGCGGCCGATCAGGCGCTTGATCGCGAAGAGCGTGTTGTCGGGGTTGGTGACCGCCTGCCGCTTGGCGGGCTGGCCGATCAGGCGCTGGCCATCCTTGGTGAAGGCGACGATCGAGGGCGTGGTGCGCGCGCCTTCCGAATTCTCGATCACCTTGGGCTTGCCGCCGTCCATCACGGCGACGCAAGAGTTGGTGGTGCCGAGGTCGATACCGATTACTTTACCCATTGTTTCCCCATCCATAAGGACAATTGTTGGACACCGCTGCCTTCGGCTTCCCGAACATCGGCAAAGCACCTCGGCGGCTCGTTTGTGACGGCGATATAGGTGTGGTTTCGCTTGGCACAAGAGAGGCCCCGCCCTAGATTCGGAGCCCTTCCACAAGGAGACAGAAACGTGATTTCCCTTCGACCCGTCGCATGTGCCGCTCTGGTTGTCCTCGCCCTGCCCGGCCTTGCCGCCTGCGCCCCCGAGGCCGGCGCGCCCGCAGGCGAGACCGCGACCCCCGCAGCCAGCGGGCTTTCCGTGAGCAATGCGCGCGTGGTGCTCCCGCCCGTCGCGGGCAATCCGGCGGCGGTCTATTTCGACCTTGCCTATGCCGGCGCGGCGGGCGTGACGCTCGAGGATGTGACGGTCGACGGCGCAGGCATGACCATGATCCACGACTATGCCGAGACAGCGGGGAAGATGGAGATGACCATGGCCGGGCCTGTGACCCTCGCCGAGGGTGCCCCGGTCAGCTTTGCGCCGGGCGGTCTGCACGTGATGGCGATGGAGCCGACCGACGCGCTCAAGCCCGGCGGCACCGCGAAGGTGACGCTGACCCTGTCCGACGGCAGCACCACCACCGTCGATGCGCCGGTGCGCGCCGCCGGGGACGAACGCTGAACAAGGCTCAGGCCCTCGCCCCTGCCTGCCCGGTCGGCGGCGAGCGGCCCCTGACGGCGGGCGAGGTCGCCCTTGCGCGCTCGGTGTTCGGCGATGCGATCGATTATGCGCCGGTGCGCATCCGCCGCCGCAAGTTCTTCGCGCTACACCCGCGCGGGGTGACGATGGCGCCGATGGGCCATCTGCACTTCCACCCGCTCGCCGCCCATTACTGCGACGACTTCGCCGCCGCCCCGCTGGAACGGCAGGCCCATTTCATCCACGAGATGGTGCATGTCTGGCAGACGCAGACCCGCGGGCGCTGGTATCTGGTGACGCGCCGCCATCCGTGGTGCCGCTATGACTACGCGCTGAGACCGGGCTGGCCGCTCGAACGCTACGGGATCGAGCAGCAGGCCGAGATCGTGCGCCACGCCTTCCTGCTGCGCGAAGGCGGCGAGGTCGCGGGGGCGCCCGACCTCGCAACCTACGCCGGAATTCTGCCCTTCCGGGCGGGTTAGTCGGGACAGCGCACCGCGTATTCGCGCCCCTGCCCATCGACGCGGTAGCAGTCGCCGTTGTCGCGCTTCTTGATCAGCGTGCCGCCGACGCCGCCTGCGGCAGCACCGATAGCGGCGCCCGTGCCGATGTCGCCGCCGGTCACTGCGCCGACGGCGGCCCCTGCGGCCGCGCCGACACCGGCGCCCTCGACGGCATAATTGTCGGCACAGGCGGCAAGCGACAGGGCTGCGGCCGCGCCGAGGATCGGGGTTGCAAGGCGATAGTTCATGTCATCTCTCCGATGGATCAGGTTAGGCCCAAGCCTACCGGAGAGGGGACAGCGATGTTCCTCGGCTCGCCGTGCCGCAGAGTGCGTGCGGCGCGAAAGCCCGGTTATTCGGGCGCCTTCGCCACTGCGACCATCGCCGCGCGCAGCAGGCGGTCCTTGATCATCCAGCCCGCCTGCATCTCCGAGACCACCGTGCCCGGCTCGTGATCCGTGGTCGGCACCTCGAGCATCGCCTGGTGCTGGTTCGGATCGAGCGGCAGGCCGACGGCCGCGATGCGGGTGATGCCGTTGCTGGCGAAGACCTTCTCGAGCTCGCGCTGGGTCGCCTCCAGCCCGATGACGAGGCCCTTCATGCTCTCGTCCTCGCGCAGGGACTGCGGGATCGCGTCGATCGCGCGCGACAGGTTGTCGGCGACGCTCAGGATGTCGCGGGCAAAGCCGGTCGCGGCATAGGCGCGCGCCTCGTCCTTCTCGCGCTCGAGGCGGCGGCGCACGTTCTGCGTCTCGGCCTGGGCGTAGAGCACCTCCTGCTTGGCCGCCTCGAGATCGCGCTTGAGCGATTCGAGCGCCTCGGCCAGCGGCTCGGCTTCCTCGCCGCCCTCGCGCAGGTGCTCGGGCACGCCCTTCAATTCGTCTTCCGCCGCCTGATCCAGCGGCTTGTCGTTGTCGGTCATGTCGTGTGGCTTTCCATTCAAGCGATAAGCTTGCCCAGCGAACGGGCGGTGAGGTCCACCATGGGGACAACCCGCGCATAATTCAACCGCGTGGGGCCGATCACGCCGAGCACGCCGACCACCCGCCCCTCGCGGTCGCGGTAGGGCGAGGCGATCACCGACGAGCCCGAAAGCGCGAAGAGGCGGTTTTCCGAGCCGATGAAGATGCGGGTCGCCTCGGCCTCGCGCGCCGAATCGAGCAGTTCGGCGACCGATTGCTTGTTCTCGAGGTCTTCCAGCAGCATCCGCACCCGCTCGATATCGCCGAGCGCCGCCTCGTCGAGCAGGTTCGCGGCGCCGCGCACGATCAGCACGGGCCGTGCGGCGGCGTCCTGGCTCCACACCGCGAGGCCGCGTTCGACCAGATCGCGCGAGGCATCGTCGAGCTGGGACTGCCCGGCGCTGATCTCGGCGCGCATCGCGGCCGCCGCCTCGGCAAGGGTGCGCCCGGCGAGGCGCGCGGTGATGTAGTTCGACGCGCGATCGAGCGCGCCGGGGCTCAAGGCGCCGCCGATGGTCAGCACCCTGTTCTCGACCCCGCCGTCCTCGCCCACCAGCACCGCCAGCGCGCGGCCCTGCCCGAGATCGACGAGGGAGAACTGGGCGAGCCGCTGTTCGCGCGGCGCGACCAGCACCATGCCCGCCGCGCCCGAAAGATCGGAAAGGATCGCGGATGCCTGCTTGAGCGCGGCCTCGACCGGCCCGGCCTCGGCAAGCCGCGCCTCGATCGCGGCCTGCTCCTGAGCGGTCGGCTCGGCCACCCGCATCATGCCGTCGACGAAGATCCTGAGGCCCGCATCGGTCGGCATCCGCCCCGCGCTGGTGTGCGGCGCGGCGAGCAGGCCCAGCATCTCGAGGTCCGCCAGCACAGAGCGGATCGAGGCGGGCGAGAGGTTCAAGGTGCCGTCCGCCGCCAGCGTCTTCGATCCGACGGGCTGCCCGCTCGCGATGTACTCCTCCACCACCCGCTGGAAGATGTCGCGCGCGCGCTGGGTCAGTTCTGTGACGGGGAGCGAGGTCATGGAGGTGAGGCTAAGCGGTCGGCCAAGTTTTCTCAATTTCCGTTCGTGCTGAGCTTGTCGAAGCACCGCACTTTCTTCTAGCGCAAAGCCGCAGAAGAAGAACAGCCCTTCGACAAGCTCAGGGCGAACGGGTTTTTCCCGATTGGAGAACACACATGCGCCCTTCAGGACGCGCGCCCGACGAAATGCGCGCCATCACCATCGAGACCGGTTTCACCAAGCATGCGGAAGGCTCGTGCCTGATCGGCTTCGGCGACACCAAGGTGCTGTGCACCGCAAGCGTCGAGAGGGGCGTGCCGCCGTGGATGCGCGGCAAGGGCGAAGGCTGGGTGACGGGGGAATATTCCATGCTCCCGCGCGCCACCCACACCCGGGGCCAGCGCGAGGCCGCCAAGGGCAAGCAATCGGGCCGCACGCAGGAAATCCAGCGGCTTATCGGCCGGAGCTTGCGCGCGGTGGTGGACCTGCAGAAGCTCGGCGAGCGGCAGATCACGCTCGATTGCGACGTGATCCAGGCCGATGGCGGCACCCGCACCGCCGCCATTTCCGGTGCATGGATCGCGCTCAGGCTCGCCATCAACGGGCTTATGGCGGCGGGCGAGATCAAGCATGATCCCATCACCGCGCAGGTCGCGGGCATCTCCTGCGGCATCTACAAGGGCACGCCGGTGCTCGATCTCGACTACGACGAGGATTCGAACGCCGAAGCGGACGGCAATTTCGTGCTGCTGTCGGGCGGCAAGATCGCCGAGGTGCAGGCCACCGCCGAAGGCGCGACCTATGACGAGGAAGGCCTCCTGCGCCTCCTGCGCCTCGCCCGCATCGGCTGCGACCGGATCTTCGCGGCACAGCTGGACGCGGTGAAATGACACGGCGCCTCGGCTCCGGCACCCTGGTGATCGCCACGCACAACGCGGGCAAACTGAAGGAGATCGCCGCGCTGCTCGATCCCTACGGGGTCAAGTGCATCTCGGCCGGATCACTCGGCCTGCCCGAGCCGGCAGAGACCGGCACCACCTTCGCGCAGAACGCCATGATCAAGGCGCGCGCGGCGGCGGAGGCTTCAGGTCTTGCCGCGCTCGCCGACGACAGCGGGCTCAGCGTCGCGGCGCTCGATGGTCGCCCGGGGGTCTACACCGCCGACTGGGCCGAGCGGCAGTGGTTCGAGGGCGCGCCGGGCCGTGACTGGTACATGGCAATGGGCAAGGTCGAGGGGATGCTCGCCGAGAAGGGCCCGGATGTGGACCGCACCGCCGCCTTCCACTGCGTCCTCGCGATCGCCTGGCCCGATGGCGAGCACGCTATCTACGAGGGCCGCTGCGACGGCGCGCTGACCTGGCCGCCGCGCGGGACTCTCGGCTTCGGCTATGATCCGGTCTTCGTGCCCACGGGGCGCGCGCAGACCTTCGCCGAGATCGCGCCGGAGGAAAAGCACGCCATCAGCCACCGCGCCGATGCTTTCGCGAAGCTGGTGGCCGAACAGTTCGGCTGAGCCCTCAGCGCCGCGCGACGTGCTCGCGCGGGTCGATCCGCTGGCCCCAGATGTTGCCCGCCGGCCAGTAACGGCACACCAGCACCTCGTCGGTGGCGGTATGCGCCAGGGCGCAACCGACCTCGCGGGTCTCGGGCCAGATCACCTGGGTGTAATGCCCGACATCCGCCCAGTGACCGGTGCGCGAGACATCGGGGAAGCGGCCTGGACGGAAGTGGCGCCTCTCGGCCACGAAGAAGCCGACCTTGTCCCATGCCGACCAATGGCCCTTCGGCCCGCGCCACAGGTTCTCGCCCTGCCCCTTGCGCCGATCGGGCGAGGCGTGGTCGTAGAGATCATGGCGCGCAAGATGCCGCGCCCAATCCGCCGCGTCGCGTGCCAGCCTCTCGTTCCACGCCAGCGGCGGCAGGCCCACATCCTCGCGGGCGAGGTTGTGCGCGTCGAGCAAGTCGCGCGCCTCGGCCCCATTGCCAGCGGAGGCTTGCGGCAAGGCAGGCGCGGCTGCCATAAAGAGTGCAAGGCAGGCAAGGCGGGCGATGGTGCTCAAGCGGCGGAAACCTTCCTTCGGGCGGGGACTATCCGCGCAAACGATTAAGCGAGGCTGAAAATTCCACCCGTGGCGCGCGCGCTCTACATCCACTGGCCCTTCTGCGCGAAGAAGTGCCCTTATTGCGACTTCAACTCGCATGTGCGCGACAGCGTTGACGTGGCCCCATGGCAGGCGGCGCTGATCGCCGACATGCGCGCCGAGGCGGCGGTGGCAGGGGGCGAGAGCCTTGCCTCGGTCTTCTTCGGCGGCGGCACGCCCTCGCTGATGCCGCCAGCCCTCGTCGCCGCGCTGCTGGCCGAGGCCGAGCGGCTGTGGGGCTTCGATCCGGCGATCGAGATCACGCTGGAGGCCAATCCCTCCTCGGTCGAGGCGGCGAACTTCGCGGCACTTGCGGGCGCGGGGGTGAACCGGGTGTCGCTGGGGGTGCAGTCGCTCGACGATGCGGAACTGCGGTTCCTCGGGCGGCTCCATGGGGCCGGTGAGGCGCTGGCGGCGCTGGATACGGCGCAGCGGCATTTCGCGCGGGTCAGCTTCGACATGATCTATGCCCTGCCCGGCCATACCCCGGCGCTGTGGGAGGAGCGCCTGGCGCGCGCTCTGGGCTTCGGCACCGGGCACCTCTCGCTCTACCAGCTGACGATCGAGCCGGGAACGCGCTTCGCCAGCGACGTGCGGCGCGGACGGCTCGTGCCGCTCGATGACGACGCGGCGGCCGAACTCTTCGACATCACCCAGAGCCTGACCGGCGCGGCGGGTCTGCCGGCCTACGAGACCAGCAACCATGCAAGGCCGGGCGAGGAAAGCCGCCACAACCTCGTCTACTGGCGCTACCAGGATTACGCCGGGATCGGCCCCGGCGCGCACGGACGGCGGGGCGGCATGGCGACGGTGCGGCACAGGAAGCCCGAGAACTACCTCGCCGCCTTGGCGCGGCAGGGCGATGGCATCGCCGAGGCCCGCGCGCTGGCCGTCGCCGAACAGGCCGCCGAGGCGCTGCTGATGGGCCTGCGTCTGACCGAGGGGGTTGATCTTGCCGCGCTCTCGGAGCGCTTCGGCCTGCCGGTCGCCGGACTGGTCGACGAGAGCGCCCTCGCCCGGCTCGCGGGCCTCGGGATGATGTGGACTCAGGGCACGCGGATCGGGGTCGCGCCGCCGGGTCGGGGGGTGCTCGACGCGCTGCTCGCCGAACTCGTCGCCGACACGCTGGTCGTGGCATGAGCGCCGCCGACCTGCTCGAGGGCTGGCGCGCCCATCTTGCCGACAACCGCCGCCGCTCGCCCCACACGGTGCGCGCCTATGTGGCCGCCGCCGCAAGGTTGATGGCGGCAAACGCGCTGGAGGACTGGCCATCGGTCGCCCGGACCGAGGCGCATCACCTGCGGGCTCACCTCGCCGCGCGGCGCACCGAGGGGCTGGGCAACGCCAGCACCGCCCGCGAGCTTTCGGCATTGAAAGCCTTCATCGCTTTTGCCCGCACGCAATCGGGCGACCCGGACCCTGCCGCACCGCGCCTTCGCGGACCGCGCCTCAAGAAGGGCCTCCCCCGCCCCGTCACCCCCGACGAGGCCGCGAACCTCGCCGACCTCGTCGATGGCCTCGCGGGCGAGGACTGGATCGGCGCGCGCGACCGGGCGGTGCTGCTACTGCTGTACGGATCGGGCCTGCGCATCGCCGAGGCGCTCTCGCTCAAGGGGCGCGACGGGGCGATGGGCGAGGTGCTGCAGGTGACCGGCAAGGGCGGAAAGCAGCGCATGGTGCCGGTGCTGCCGATCACGCGGGCAGCGGTGGCCGATTATGTGCGCCAGTGCCCCTGGCCGCTCGCTCCGGCAGAGCCGCTGTTCCGGGGGGCGAAGGGCGGGCCCCTCTCGCCCGGGATGGTGCAGCGGGCGATGGCGCAGGCGCGGCGCGCGCTCGGGTTGCCGGACACAGCCACGCCGCACGCGCTCAGGCACTCCTTCGCCACCCACCTGTTGGGGGCGGGGGCGGATCTCAGGAGCTTGCAGGAACTGCTCGGGCACGCCTCACTGGGATCGACCCAGATCTACACCCGCGTCGATGCGGCGGCCCTGCTGGAGAACTACCGGAAGGCCCACCCGCGGGGTTAGGCCTTGTCGTCGGCCTCGTGCGCCTTGACCGGTTTCCAGGTCACGACGCGGTAAATGTAGAACACCACCCCGGCGAGAACGATAGCGACCACGCCGTAGCCCGCAAGCTTCTCGAACCGCTCGACCAGCGGCGCCGCCGCCTGTCCGCCGAAGATCAGCACCGCGTTCCAGATCCCCGAGCCGAGGAAGGTGAACAGGCAGAAGCGCCACAGCTTCATCTGCGCCAGCCCCGCCGGCAGCGAGACGATGGTGCGCAGGATTGGCGAGAACCGCAGCGCGAAGACGATCCCGTCGCCGTACTTGCGGAAGATGTTGCGTGCCTTGGTGAACTCGTCCCACTCGAAGGTCAGCCAGCGGCCCCAGCGGTCGATGATCGCCTTGAGCTGTTCCTCGCTCCAGCGCACACCGATCCAGTACCAGAACAGGTTGCCCGCGACCGTGCCGAGCGTGGCGACCACCCACACCGCCCAGAAGGTCATCTCGCCCCTCGCGACCAGCAGCCCTGCCCCGCCCATGATCACCTCGGACGGGATCGGCGGGAAGACGTTCTCGGCCATCATCAGCAGGAAGATTCCGAGGTAGCCGCCCTTGTCGAGCAGTTCGAGGAGGAATTCGGTCATGTGATCCCAGTCGAGAGGTTGCGGGACGGATCGGTCTATGCGGCGCGGCGCGCGGCGAGGCGCCGTTCGATCGCGTCCCAGATCATGCCCGCCGTATCAGTCTGGTTGAAGCGGTCAATCGCCACGATGCCCGTGGGGGACGTCACGTTGATCTCGGTGAGCCATTTGCCGCCGATCACGTCGATCCCGACGAAGGTGAGGCCGAGCCGCTTGAGGTCCGGCCCGAGGGCATCGCAGATCTCCCGTTCGCGCTGGGTGAGCTGCGTCGGCTGCGCGGAGCCGCCCATGGCGAGGTTGGAGCGGAACTCGCCCTCGCCCGGGATGCGGTTGATCGCGCCCGCGACCTCGCCGTCGACCAGCACGATGCGCTTGTCGCCCTGCGCCACCTCGGGGAGAAAGGGCTGCACCATGTGTGGCTCGGGCCAGGTCTGGTTGAACACCTCGAACAGGGCGGTGAGGTTTTCACCGGATTCGCCGATGCGGAAGATGGCCTTGCCGCCGTTGCCGTGGATCGGCTTGACCACGATCGCGCCGTGCTTCGCCATGAAGCGCCGCACCTCGTCCACCGAGCGGGTCACCAGCGTCGGCGGCATGAAGCGGCGGTAGTTCAGCACCATCACCTTTTCGGGGCTGTTGCGCACATTGACCGGATCGTTGACCACCAGCGTGTGCGGCGCGATCCGCTCGAGCAGGTGCGTCGCCGTGATGTAGCCCATGTGGAAGGGCGGATCCTGCCGCATCAGCACGACATCGACATCCTTGCCGAGATCGAGCCTGACCTGCTCGCCGCGGGTGAAATGATCGCCCTCGACCCGCTGCACCGTCACCGGGAAGGCATGGGCAAAGAGCCGGTCGTCCTCGTCCAGCGTCAGGCTTTCGACGTGGTATTCATAGACCGTGTAGCCCCGCGCCTGCGCCGCCAGCATCAGCGCGAAGGAGCTATCGCCCGCAATGTTGATCCGGTCGATGGGGTCCATCTGGACGGCAATTCTCAGGGTCATGTCCCAAATCCGTTCGTGCTGAGCTTGTCTAAGCACCGTGTTTCTCAGGTGCGGCGGTTTAGAAGGAAGGACGGCCCCTCGACAAGGTCGGTGGAAACGGAAGAGCGGGCCGTTACCCGAAAGGCATCCATGCGTTTTCGATGTGGGTCGGTTTGCGGTCGGGGGCGAGCAGGATGACGTCGATGCGGATGTCCTCGCCGCCTGTCGCATAGTCCTGCCACACGCATTCCACAGCCGCCGCGACGCGCCTGAGGCGCCTCTCGTCGATGGCGTCTGCGAGGCTGGCGGCGCGCGCCCGCCACTTCACCTCGACGAAGGCGACGAGGCCGGCCTTCCTGGCGACGAGATCAATTTCGCCCGCCCTGGTTTTCACCCGCTCGGCCTCGATCCGCCAGCCTCGCTGGGCGAGGAACATCGCCGCTTCGGCTTCGCCCTCGCGGCCGCGGGCGTCGGCCTCGTGGCGCTCTTCCGGGGTTCGGGGCGCGATCATTCGCCTTTGAGCTCCAGCGCGCGGGCATAGAGCGTGGCGCGGTCGATACCGGTTTGCTTCGCCACCTGCCCCGCCGCCTTGCCCGGCCCCGCATCGGCCAGCGCCGCACGCAGCAGGGCGTCGGTGTCGTGGACGGGCGCCTCCGTCTCCGAGGGCGGGCCGACCAGCAGCACGATCTCGCCCTTGGGCGGATGCGCGGCGTAATGGCCCGCGAGCGCGGCGGCGGTGCCGCTGCGGCACTCCTCGTGGAGCTTGGTGAGTTCGCGCGCGACCGCCACCTCGCGGGTCGGCCACAGCTCCGCGATGGCCTGTAAGGAGCGTTCGAGCCGCGGCGCGGTCTCGTAGAACACCAGTGTCGCCCCCACGCCCGCCACGCCCTCCAGCGCCTCGGCCCTCGCCTTGTCCTTGACCGGCAGGAAGCCCGCGAAGAGGAAGCGGTCGGAGGGCAGGCCCGCCATCGCCAGCGCCGAGACCGCGGCGCAGGCGCCCGGAATGCTCGTCACCGTCACGCCCGCCGCGCGCGCCTCGCGCACCAGGCGATAGCCCGGATCGGACACCAGCGGCGTGCCCGCATCCGACACCAATACGACCGGCGCCTGCCTCGCCTCGTCGATCACCCGTGAACGAACCTCGGGCGGGGCGTGATCGTCGAGCCGCTGGAGTCGCGCCTTGATACCGTAATGTTTCAACAACTTGCCCGTCACCCGCGTATCCTCGCAGGCGATCAGAGCCGCGCCCCCGAGCACCGCCAGCGCGCGCAGCGTGATGTCGCCGAGATTGCCAATCGGGGTCGCGACGATATACAGCCCGGGGACGGGTTCCCATGCGGGAATGGAAGGAAGCTCCGAGGGTCTCACGGGACGTTTCATGGAGCACGGCTGAGGGGTCGGCAAGAATGAAGCTTTGGGCGGGATCGATTTGGGCCGCACGGCTCGGGCACGCGGCGCAGCGCATCGCGTCTGCCGTTCCGGCGCGCAACGTGGCGCTGGCCGGCGCGGCGCTGCTGGCGGCGGGGTGCCAGGTGATCCCCAAGACCGACGTGGCGACCACCGCCCCACCCGCGCCCGCGCCCGAACCCTCGGCTACCGCGCTCCCGACCGACACGGGCCGCCACCGCATCGCCCTGCTGGTGCCGATGTCGGGCGATACCGGACCGGTCGGCCAGGCGATCGCCAATGCCACCACCATGGCGCTGCTCGATACCGGCGCGGACAATCTGCGCATCACCACCTACGACACCTCGGCCGGGATCGGCGGAGCGGCGCAGAAGGCGATCGCCGACGGCAACAAGCTGATCCTCGGCCCGATGACCTCCGATGCCGTCCCTGCGGTGCAGATGGCGGCGCGTCCGGCAGGCGTGCCGGTGATCGCCTTCGCCAATGACGCCTCCGTCGCCAGCGCCGATGTCTTCGTGATCGGGCACCTGCCCGAACAGTCGATCCGCCGCACCGTGCAATATGCGCGCGGCAAGGGCGCAGGCCGCTTCGCCGTGCTCGCCCCCGAAGGCGACTACGGCACCCGCGCGGTCTCGGTGCTGGAGAACGCCTTGCGCGATTTCGGCGGCGCACTGGTGCGGCGCGAGAGCTATGCGCGGGGCAACACCTCGATCGTCAGCGCCGCCGCAAGGCTGCGCGCGGCGGGCGGCTACGACACGGTGCTGATCGCCGATTCCGCGCGGCTCGGGGTCGATGCTGCGGGCGAGCTCAACAAGTCGAGCCGCAACCGCACCCGCATTCTCGGCACAGAACTGTGGAGCGGCGATGCCGCGCTCACCCGGGCGGCCTCGCTCGAAGGGGCGCTGTTCGCCGCCGTCTCGGACCAGCGCTACGCCCGCTTCGCCGACAGCTACGCTGCCCGTTTCGGTGGCCAGCCCTACCGGGTGGCGACGCTCGGCTATGATGCGGTGCTGCTGACCCTCAGGGTGGCGCGCGACTGGAAGGTGGGCACGCCCTTCCCGAAGAACGAGCTCTACGACAAGGGCGGGTTCCTCGGGGTCGACGGGGCGTTCCGGTTCGGCCGGGGCGGCGTGATCGAACGGGCGCTCGAGGTGCGCGAGGTCAGGGGCGGCGAGGTCGTGCCGGTCGATCCGGCGCCGACCGGCTTCGGCAAGTGAGTATAATCGCGGGGGATGGCTTGTGAGGCTCGGCGCGGCGGCCCTATAACCGCGCGCATGGCCGACACCTCCCCCGATGATCTCTTCGCCAACACCCCGACCTCCAGCGGCGACTACAACGCCTCCGCCATCGAGGTGCTGGAGGGGCTGGAGCCTGTCCGCCGCCGCCCGGGGATGTATATCGGCGGGACCGACGACCGCGCCTATCACCACCTTGCCGCCGAAGTGCTCGACAATGCGATGGACGAGGCGGTGGCGGGCCATGCGACGCGGATCGAGGTGCGTCTCGACGAGGGCAACCGCCTCTCCATCGCCGACAACGGCCGCGGCATTCCGGTTGACGAGCATCCCAAGTTTCCGGGCAAGTCGACGCTGGAGGTAATCCTTTCGACGCTCCACTCGGGCGGCAAGTTCTCGGGAAAAGCCTATGCCACCAGCGGCGGCCTCCACGGGGTCGGGATCAGCGTGGTCAATGCGCTGTCGTCCCACACCCGCGTCGAGGTTGCGCGCGACAAGCAGCTTTACGCGCAGGAGTTCTCCAAAGGCGTTACCCAAGGCCCGATCCAGAACCTTGGCCCCACCCCCAACCGGCGCGGAACGACCGTCACCTTCGTCCCCGACACCGAGATCTTCGGCGAGCGCAGCTTCAACCCGAAGCGGCTGTTCAAGCTGGCGCGTTCCAAGGCCTACCTGTTCGCAGGCGTGGAAATCCGCTGGAAATGTGCGCCCTCGCTCGCGTCCGATGAAGTGCCTGCCGAGGCGGTGTTCAAGTTCCCCGGCGGGCTTGCCGATCACCTCGCCGAACAGGTCGGCACCCGCGAATGCGTCACCGCCCAGCCCTTCACCGGCTCGCAGGATTTCCCGCAGGTGGACGGCGTCCAGCAGGGCCGGGTCGAATGGGCGATCGCCTGGCCGCTCTATTCCGACGGGGCGACGAGCTGGTACTGCAACACCGTGCCCACGCCCGATGGCGGCACGCACGAGCAGGGCCTGCGCACCGCCCTGACTCGCGCGCTCCGCGCCTTCGGCGAGCTGGTGGGTCAGAAGAAGGCCAAGGACATCACCGCCGACGACGTGATGACCGGCGCCGAGGTGATGCTCTCGGTCTTCATCCGCGATCCCCAGTTCCAGTCCCAGACCAAGGACCGCCTCACCTCGCCCGAGGCCGCGCGGCTCGTCGAGAACGCGGTGCGCGACCACTTCGACCATTTCCTCGCCGACAACATGGAGCGCGGGAAGGCGCTGCTGGGCGAGGTGATGGAGCGCATGGACGAGCGCCTGAAGCGCAAGCAGGAACGCGAGATCAAGCGCAAGAGCGCCACGAATGCGAAGAAGCTGCGCCTGCCCGGCAAGCTCACCGATTGCTCCGGCGAAGGCGGGCGCGAGACCGAGCTGTTCATCGTCGAGGGCGACAGCGCGGGCGGCAGCGCCAAGCAGGCGCGTGACCGCAAGAGCCAGGCGATCCTTCCGATCCGCGGCAAGATCCTCAACGTCGCCAGCGCCACCGCCGACAAGATCCGCGCCAACAGCGAAATCGCCGACCTGATACTCGCGCTGGGCTGCGGCACCCGCAAGGACTGCGACGCGGGCAACCTGCGCTACGACCGCATCATCATCATGACCGACGCCGATGTCGACGGCGCGCATATCGCGACGCTGCTGATGACCTTCTTCTTCCAGGAAATGCCCGACATCGTGCGGCGCGGGCACCTGTTCCTCGCCCAGCCCCCGCTCTACCGCCTGACGGCGGGCAAGGAGAGCCGCTATGCCCGCGACGACGCACACCGGGCGGAGCTGGAGGCCACGGTGTTCAAGGGGCGGAAGGTCGAGGTCAGCCGCTTCAAGGGCCTCGGCGAAATGAACCCCCAGCAGCTGCGCGAGACCACGATGGCGCCCGAGACCCGCAGCCTCATCCGCATCACCCTGCCGCAGGAATTCGAGCAGCGCGCGGGGATCGCGCGGCTCGTCGACGAGCTGATGGGCCGCAACCCCGAACACCGCTTCAACTTCATCCAGAACCGCGCGGGCGATGTCGACCGTGACCTGATCGACGCCTGAGGCGGCCTTTTCCGTCCGCCGCACAAAAAAATCGCCCCTCGTGTAAGGAAACCGCTCCGGCGGGGACTAAGGGGGCATGACCGAAGCGATCGAACAGCTCTACCGGCAGGCCGGCGCGCAATTCGCGCCCGCGCTGGCGCGTCTCGCCCGTTCGGTCGAGCGTGACGCCGACAAGGCGTGCGATCTCGAGCAGGAGATGCACTGCGCGCTGTGGCGCAGCCTTGCCCGGTTCGAGGGGCAATGTGCGCTCAAGACCTGGGTCTACCGCGTCGCCCACAATGTCGCCGCCGATCACATCGCGCGGGCCGTGCGAGGGCCCCGGCGGGTGCCGCTCGAGGAGATCGAGGCGCTGCCCTCGCCCGGCAACATCGAGGCCGAGGCCGGGGATGCGCTGGTGCTGGCGCAGGTCGGCGAGTTGATCCGCCGTCTCCCGCCCGTCGACATGCAGGTGATCGTGCTGTGGCTCGAAGGAGAAACCGCCGCCGCCATCGCCGAGATCACCGGCCTCTCGCCCGGCGCGGTCAATGTCCGCGTCCACCGCATCAAGGCCCTGCTGGCCCGCCACTTCAACCCCGACGAAAATCCGGAGAGCGACGCATGAGCAACGCCCCGTTCCCCCTGTGGACCGCCGCCTCGAATGATGCGGCCTTCACCGATCCTGCCGCCTGCGCGGCACGGGCGGGCAGCTTCGAGCGCCAGATCGCCCGACGCAACCGGCGCGAGAGGCTTGCCGCGTGGATCCAGCTTCCGGTCTGGGCCGGAATGGCGGGGTTCTTCCTATGGGAGGGCGAATGGCTCATCGCGCTCTCGCTGGTGCTGACCGGCGCGGGCGTGCTGCTGGTGCTGCGCAACCTCGCGCGCTGCGCCGACAATCTCCAGCCCCGGCCCGAGGAGCCGTGCCTTGCCCATCTCGAACGGCAATACCGCCACCAGCTCGCCGCGCTCCGCAGCGTTCCCCTGTGGTATATCGGCCCGCTGGTGCCGGGCACGCTGGCCTTCTTTGCCGCCGTCACTCTCCGCTCGGCAGAAAGCAGGGGCTGGAGCGCCGCGCTTGAGGGCGCGATCGTGCCCTTCGCCGTGACCTTCGGGATATTCCTCGCCGTGATCCTGCTCAACCTCCTCGCTGCACGCTCGATCGCCGCCGACATCGCGCGGATCAGGGCGCTGGCGCCGGACGGACATTCGACCTAGACCATGCAGACGGGAGAGGAGTGAAGCCCATGATCCGCAGTGTCTTTCTCGGCCTCGCGCTGGCGGCAGGAACGGCGCTCGCCGCCCCGCTCGCCGCGCAGACACAGGGGCCCGCGCCCGCCGCTGCACAGGAGCAGACCGCGCTCGAAGCGCGCGCCGATCAGGTCGTGGCCCTGCTCAACGGCGAAGTGCAGCCCGAGGCGATCTTCACCGCCGGCTTCCGCGCCGCCATCGCCGATGCCCAGATCAAGGCCCTGAGCGCCAACCTGACCGCACAGTTCGGACGGGCGGTCGAGGTCGCCGTGCTGCTCCCCCGCGAGGGCACGCGCGCGGCGCTGGAAATCCGCTTCGAACGCGGGCTCGCCAAGGGCGGCATCGCCATCACGCCCAGCGAGGACAACCGCATCAACGAGTTGCGCTTCACCTCGGTCGATGCGGTCGCGGTGCAAGGGGACACGGCGGAAAGCATCGCCGCCGATCTTGCTGCCCTGCCCGGCACCGTCAACGCCCTGTTCGCCCCGCTCGGCGGGGGCGCGCCGGTGATCGGCCTCGATACCGCGCGGCCTCTGGCGCTGGGGTCGACCTTCAAGCTCTATGTTCTCGCCGCGCTCGCCGAGGACGTGAAGGCGGGGCGGCGCAAGTGGAGCGATGTCGTGCCGCTCTCGGAGAAGAGCTATCCCAGCGGCCGGTTGCAGGACTGGCCGAAGGGCGCGCCGGTGACGCTCCATACCCTTGCCGGGCTGATGATCTCGATCAGCGACAACACCGCGACCGACCAGCTTGTCCGCCTGCTGGGGCAGGAGCGGCTGCAGAAGGTGCTGCGCGACAGCGGCCATGCGAACCCGGCCGCGAACGACCCGTTCCTGACGACGCGCGAGATGTTCCTCCTGAAGGCCGGATCGCCCGCGCTGATCGAGGAGTGGCGCAGGGGCGGAGCCGTCAGCCGTGCCGCCATCGCCGCGATGACCGGGCAGACCGACCTGCCGCTCGACTCCATCAACGCCGCCTTCGCGGGCGGGCCCAAGGCGCTCGACATCGAGTGGTTCGCCTCTCCGGCCGATCTTGCGCGCCTGTTCGCGCACATGCGCCGCACCGCCGATCCCGAGGCCTTCCGGATCATGGCCATCAACCCCTCGGCCACTGAAACGATCAAGGCCAAATGGCCTTATATCGGCTTCAAGGGCGGGAGCGAGCCGGGGGTGATCAATCTCACCTGGCTGCTGACCGGCAAGGACGGGCGCGACTGGGTGCTCAGCCTCGGGTGGAACAACCCGGCGGCGGTGGTGGACGAGGGCAAGTTCGAGGCGCTCGCCCAGCGGATCCTGCTGCTGCCTCGCTGATTTGCGAGGGGGAGCCCCCTTGCGCCGGACGAAGTGCGCCCTTATCGCTGGCGCGCCGAATTCAGTCTCACAAGGAAACCCGATGTCAGAGCAGCAGCAGCGTTTCGAAGGCACCAAGTCCTATATCGCGACCGAGGATCTCAAGGTCGCGGTCAATGCCGCCGTCACCCTGCGCCGCCCGCTGCTGGTCAAGGGCGAGCCGGGCACCGGCAAGACCGTGCTGGCGCACGAGATCTCCAAGGCGCTGGGCGCGCCGCTGATCGAGTGGAACATCAAGTCCACCACCAAGGCGCAGCAGGGCCTCTACGAATACGACGCGGTGGCGCGCCTGCGTGATGGCCAGCTCGGCGAGGAGCGGGTCCACGACATCCGCAACTACATCAAGAAGGGCAAGCTGTGGGAGGCCTTCACTAGCGAGAAGCTCCCCGTGCTGCTGATCGACGAGATCGACAAGGCCGACATCGAGTTTCCGAACGACCTTCTCCAGGAATTGGATCGCATGAGCTTCGACGTCTATGAGACGCAGGAGCGTATCGCGGCCAAGGAACGCCCGATCGTCGTCATCACCTCGAACAACGAGAAAGAGCTGCCCGACGCCTTCCTGCGCCGCTGCTTCTTCCACTACATCAAGTTCCCCGACCGCGAGACGATGCAGGACATCATCGACGTCCACTTCCCCGGCATCCAGAAGACGCTGGTGAAGAAGGCGATGGATATCTTCTACGACCTGCGCGAGGTGCCGGGCCTGAAGAAGAAGCCCTCGACCAGTGAGCTGCTCGACTGGCTGAAGCTCCTGCTCAACGAGGACATGCCCTTGGACGTGCTCCAGAGCAGCAATCCCGCGAGCGCCATCCCGCCGCTGCACGGCGCGCTGCTGAAGAACGAGCAGGACATCATGCTGTTCGAACGGCTCGCCTTCATGGCCCGGCGCAACCCGAGCTGACGACGCACGGGCGGGGTCAGTCGAAGCTGTAGGCCAGCTCGAAATCGCCCCAGCGGCGGCCGCCGATCACCAGCGGAACATAGACATTGCGCACCACCCGGTAAGTCGTCCCGTCGCCCTCCTGGCGATAGACGGCCATCATGTAGGCCTCGCTCGAGACCTTGGCCTTGCGGTCGATCGCCTCGAGCATGATCCGCCCGTTGCGGCAGAACTGGGTGTCGTGATTGATGTCGCCGGTGGGGGTGCGGCTGCGCTCCGTGAGGTGGGTCGGCAGGAAGCCGTTCATGTCTGTGCAGGCAGCGGCCAGCACGCGGGGATCGCTCGCCTTGGCGCGGTCGAGGAAGGGGCGCCATTCGGCGTGGGCCCAGTCGGTGAGGCGCGTGCGGTAGAGCTGCGGATTGGTGCCGGGGACGGGCTGGTATTCGGTGTCGAACAGCGCCGCCATCGTCACCGCCCCCTTGGCCAGCGCGGCTTCGGTGTGGGCGGTGAGTTCCTGCATCATCGCCTGCGCCTGCGCGACCATCGCGCTGTCCTCGGGGCTGAGGCCGGCGTGGACGATGCGGTCGAACATCTCGCTTGCCGTGATCTCCAGCTCTTCCATCTTGCGGTGCGCGCCGTGGAGCCGGTCCTCGTTGGAGCGCGCCGCGGCATCGAACCCGGTCAGCACGCGCTGGACCTTGTCGACATGGCTGCTGATCGTCCCGGTCGAACGGGCGATGACGTCGTTCTGCTTGTCGACCTCCTCCACGAGGGCGCCGACATTGGCGATGGTGCTCTCGATCCGGGCGACCGAGGCGCGCGCCTCGCCGCTGGCCTTGGAGCCCGCCTCGATCCGGCCGATCACCACCTCCGCCTCGCCGCCGAGCGCGTCGATGGTGGCGGCGATTTCCTCGGTCGCCTTGCGGGTGTCGCTGGCGAGGCTCTTCACCTCGCTCGCGACGACCGCGAAGGTGCGGCCCGCGTCCCCGGCGCGCATCGCCTCGATGGTGGCGTTGAGCGCGAGGATGTTGGTGGTCTCGGCAATCTCGCCGATGTCCTGCGCCGAGCGGCGGACCTGCTCCATCGCGGCCGAAAAGCTGGTGACGTGCTGGCCGAGAGTGTCGACCAGTTCGATCAGCGAGGCGATCTGGCCCAGTGACGACTGGATCAGCGCCGTGCCTTCCGACAGGCGCTCGATCGCGCGCTCGGACAGCAGGCGCGCCTCGTCGCTCGCCTCGGCGACCTTCGACTGGTCGGCCTCGAGCGCGCGAACCGTCTCGGCCAGCGCCTCGTGTTCAGAGCGCAGGGTCTTGGACGAGGCGATCACCGCCTCGACCACGCCGGCCACATCGGTGCAGCCGACGGTCACCGCGCCGCAGCTCTCCGGGATCATCCCAAGGGCATGGGCATTGGCGGTATCGATGGCGAGCTGGTTCATGTGCGGTTCGCGGCCCCTGTTTGGCGTGCAGCGACCCTAGGCGCGGGATGGTAAGCGAAGCGTTAAGCGGCGCGGCCTTCCCCTCGCAAGAATGGGGACTGGTCAGCCTGCGGCGCGCGGGTTAAGCAGCGCCCATGTTCTTCAATTTCGTCGACGAGCTTCGCGCCGCCGGGATCGGCGCCTCCTTCAAGGAGCACCTCACGCTGCTGGAGGCGCTCGACAAGGACGTGATCGAGCAGACGCCCGAGGCGTTCTACTACCTTTCCCGCGCGACCTTCGTGAAGGACGAGGGCCTGCTGGACCGCTTCGACCAGGTGTTCCAGAAGGTCTTCAAGGGGATCATGACCGATTACGGCCAGAACCCCGTCGACATTCCGGAAGACTGGCTGAAGGCCGTCGCCGAGAAGTTCCTGACGCCCGAGGAGATGGAGAAGATCAAGTCGCTGGGTGACTGGGACGAGATCATGGAGACGCTCAAGAAGCGGCTCGAGGAACAGGAAAAGCGCCACCAAGGCGGCAACAAGTGGATCGGCACGGGGGGCACCAGCCCCTTCGGCAATTCGGGCTACAACCCCGAAGGCGTGCGGATCGGCGGGGAGTCGAAGCACGGCCGCGCGATCAAGGTCTGGGAAAAGCGCGAGTTCAAGAACCTCGACAACACCAAGGAACTCGGCACCCGCAACATCAAGATGGCGCTGCGGCGTCTCAGGCGTTTCGCACGCGAGGGTGCGGCGGACGAGCTCGACATTCCCGGCACCATCGAGGGCACCGCCAAGCAGGGCTGGCTCGACATCCGCATGCGGCCCGAACGGCGCAATGCCGTCAAACTGCTGCTGTTCCTCGATGTCGGCGGGTCGATGGACCCCTTCATCAAGCTGGTCGAGGAGCTGTTCAGCGCCGCCACGGCGGAGTTCAAGAACCTCGAGTTCTTCTACTTCCACAACTGCCTTTACGAGGGCGTCTGGAAGGACAACAAGCGCCGCTGGCAGGAGCGCACCAAGACCTGGGACGTGCTCCACAAATACGGGCATGACTACAAGATCGTGTTCGTGGGCGATGCGGCGATGAGCCCCTACGAGATCACCCATCCGGGCGGCTCGGTCGAGCACATGAACGAGGAAGCGGGCGCGGTGTGGCTGCAGCGGGTCACCAACACCTACCCCGCGACTGTGTGGCTCAACCCGGTGCCGGAAAAGCAGTGGGGCTATTCGCAGTCGACCAAGATGATCAAGCAGCTGGTCGGCGACCGGATGTATCCGCTGACGCTCGAGGGGCTGGACGACGCGATGCGGGAGCTGTCGCGGAAGCACGGGGCTTGAGCGACGGGATCGAATTGCCCGAGGGGATCTCGCTCGAAGATCCGCGGCCGATCGCAGCCGGGGCGCCCTACACCTACGCGATGCCGTGGCCGCAGGAGCTGGCGGCGCTCGAGCCCGGTGACGCGGTGCAGGCCATCTTCCGCGAGACCGCCGGCGGCCGCCGATATGGTGCCGAACGGATGTGGGTGACGATTGAACGCATCGAGGAAGGCTTTGTGCTCGGCCGCCTCGACAACGAGCCTTGCGACATGCCGTCGATCAGACTTGGCGATCCGGTCAGGCTCCCGCTGTCGCACGTTATTTCCTGCACCTACTCAAAGGGCAAGCAGCGTCCCGAGGTGCCCAAGCGCCGCTGGTACTGGGAACGATGCTTCGTCGATGCCTGTGTCGTCGAAGGCCGCTCCCACGCTGATTACCTCTACCGCGAGGAGCCGGACATGACCTGTGAGGGCGACCGGGACCCGGATAGCGGCTGGCGCATCCGGGGCACCGACGAGGCCATCGCCGAGGACGAGCGGCTTGGCGAGAAACCGATGTACATCGCTCTAGGCAAGGTTCTGAACGCGGACGATCGCTGGCTGCACTTGATCGACCGCGACATCGGCTGTGCCTTCCAGTGGGACGCGGAACGCGCCGAATACATCGAGCTCGAGTGACGCCAGCCCGTCAGGCCCGCTTCCGATCCGCCCGCCTCCGGCTCGCTGAGCCGCAAGCACGGGGCGTGATCGGGGCCTTCTGAAGCATCTGAAATCGTGCTATTCTCCTTTCTGGAGGAGAACGCCATGCAACCGCTTGCCCTGCCGCTTGTCATCGCCCTTCTCGGGGCCAGCGATGCGCCCCCTGCCCCGCAGCCCATCATCATCGCCGCCCCGGAAGCGGCCGGGCGCGAATTGCGGCCGGACTTTATGGCTGGCCCCAAATGCCGCGACGCCAAGCTGCCCACGGCCGACAATCCCGGACAGCAGCCGCGCTTCGAACGCGGGCCCGCGACGGCGGATATGGGGCAGTATATCTATGCGGTCGACCGGCGGATCGACGGCTGCTCGGTGGTTCTGGCGATGAGCCCGAGCCTCAAGCCTCGTGGTGGGATGAAGATCACCCCAGAGGAAACGGCAGAGGTGCTTGGTCGTCGTTGACGGCCGCAATCGGGTTCAGGATTAGAGAGCCCGTTCAGCCCTTCTGATCAAGCTCTGCATCGAGGTGCAGGCTGCAGCGCCAGAAGAAGAACGCCGGCACCAGCCCCAGCACTGCCGCGCCGTAGAGCACGTAGCGCACCGATTCCGCGCCATAGGCCGGTTGCAGCCAGTCCGACAGCATCCCGAAGAACAGCGGCCCCAGCCCCAGCCCGATAAGGTTCTGGAAGAACAGCAACGCGGCGGCCGCAATCGCCCGCGCCTTGATCGGCACCAGCCCCTGCGCCGCCGAATAGCACGGTCCGTAATAGAGCGAGTTGCACACCTGCGGGACAAAGATCAGCGCCAGCGCGAGCGGCCAGCTCGGCGCATTGTAGGCGGCGATGGCGAGCGGCACGGCAAGCGCCATGCCCACCGCCGGCGCGGTCAGCACATGGCGGCGGTTCCGCGCGCCGAAGCGGTCGGCAAGATAACCGCCGAGCCACGTGCCGAGGATGCCCCCCACCCCGCCGATGATCCCGAACCACAATCCGACCTGCCCCGGCGTCATGTCGTGGGTGCGCTGGAAGAAGATCGTGGTCCAGGTGGTCTTGCCGTAGGACAGGAACGCGGCCGCCGAGCCCGCCAGCACCAGCAGCACAAAGGCGCGCGAGCGCATGACCTCGGCCACCGCCTGACCCAATGGCAGCGCGGCGGACTGGCTGCTTGCACGCAGTTGGGCTGCGGCGTCAGAGCGGCGCGGGTCTTTCAGCACGAACCACACGACCAGCGCGAGGGCGACGCCGGGCAGCCCCACCACCACGAAGGCCTCGCGCCACCCGAGGTAGTCGGCCAGCAAGCCCCCGATCACCATGCCTAGCAGCGAACCGATCGGAATGCCGAGCGAATAGAAGGCCAGCGCCGAGGCGCGCTTCTCGGGCGGGACCATGTCGCTGATGAGCGAATGGGCCGGAGGCGTGCAGCCTGCCTCGCCCACGCCGACACCGATGCGGGCGAGCAGCAGCTGCCAGAAGTTCTGCGCCACCCCGCACAGCGCCGTCATCCCCGACCACAGCGCCAGCGCCACCGCGATGAGCTTCGGGCGGCTCGTGGTCGGCCGGTCGGCCAGCCTCGCGATGGGGATGCCCAGCACGGTGTAGAACAGCGCGAAGGCAAGGCCCGTCATCAGACCGATCTGGGTGTCGCTGAGCTCGAGGTCGACGGCGATGGGCTCGGCCAGGATGTTGACGATCTGGCGGTCGATGAAATTGAAGATGTAGACCGTCAGCAGGATCCACAGGGTCAATCGAACGGACTGCGAGCCGGACACGGAGTCCGCTGTGGTGGCCATCTTGTCTTCTCTCCCATCGGTGGCGGTTCGTCCGCCATCCCTTGTCATGTCGTGGCCCGGTGGTTGTCTGGGCGTTGACGCCAATCAGTAAAGCAGGTGCCGTCGCACCGCGGCAACCCACGCCGCCTCGTCATGTGACGTCATGGCGTCGAGATCATGCGGCGTCGCGGCCGGGTCGTCCACCCATTCGCGCAAGGAAGGAGCGCCGTTGATGACGTCAATTGCGAGGCGGGTGAGCTCATATTCATAAGGGAAGTCGCGCCACAGCGGATAGTCGGGATAGAGCAGCCGGATCGCCTTGAAGGCCAGCGCCTGCATGCGCCAGGGGCGGAAGGCGTGGTGGCTGTAGAAATCACCTTCCGCATGGATCATCAATGCGTTGCAAAGTGTTCCTGAGTGCTTGTGGAAAGTCGGCTCGAACCAGCATTCGCGGATCGCGGCACCCTCCAGCCAGTCCGGCGCGAGCTTCCTCATCACCTTCAGCACCCCGCCCGCGTCGACATCGGGTGCACCGAAGAGCACCTCGAGAGGACGGGTGGTGCCTCGCCCTTCGGACAGCGTCGTGCCCTCCAGCATCACCGTCCCGGCATAGCAGCGCGCCATGTTGAGATTGGCGGCATTGGGCGAGGGATTGATCCACAGGCGTGACGTCGGCCAGCCAAAGCCGGGCGCGGCGTCAGGCTGCCAGCCCTCCATTGCAACCACCCGGTAGGCGACGTCGAGACCGAAATGCTCGATAAACCAGTGGCCCATCTCCCCCATGGTAAGCCCGTGACGCATCGGCATCGGGGCGGCGCCGACGAAGCTTTCCTGCCCCGGCACCAGCAGCGTGCCCTCGACCGGGCGACCGGCGGGATTGGGCCGATCGAGCACCCAGACCTCCTTGCCAGCCTTCGCCGCTTCTTCCAGCAGATACAGAAGGGTGGTGACGAAGGTGTAGATCCGGCAGCCCAGGTCCTGAAGGTCGAACAGGAACACGTCCGCGCTCGACATCATCTGCCCCGTCGGGCGGCGCACCTCGCCGTAGAGCGAGAAGATCGGGATGCCGTAGCGCGGATCCATCTCGTCTGCGGTCTCGACCATGTTGTCCTGCTTGTCGCCCTTCAGCCCGTGCTGCGGCCCGAAGGCGCTGTTGACCTGCACGCCCGCTGCGATCAGCGCATCGAGGCTGTGGGCGAGGTCTGCCGTCACGCTCGCCGGATGGGCGACCAGCGCCACGCGGCGGCCCTTGAGTTGCTTGAGGAGTTCGGGGTCGGCGAGCAGCCGGTCGATGCCGTTCTTCATGGCCGCCAGCGTTGGAACAGCCCGCGCGCAAAGGCAATGCCTCGCGAGGCCCCCGGGAACATTGCCGCCCCCGCCACCGTTAGGGTGGCATGGACATCGACTGGACAGCCGCCGCCATCGCCGCCGGATGGGCGATCATTCTCGGCGGCGCGGGCGGCGCGCTGACCGAAATCGGGCAATGGTATCGCGACCTTCGCAAGCCGCCGTGGCAGCCGCCCGACTGGCTGTTCGGCCCCGCATGGACGGTGATCCTCGGCCTTGCGGGGTGGAGCTTCTACATCGGCCTCACGCAGGCGCCCTCTCCCGAGGCGCGCATGGGCGTCTGGGCGCTGTTCATCGTCAATTTCGTGCTCCACTTCCTGTGGTCGCCGCTGTTCTTCAAGCTGCGCCGACCCGACTGGGCGCTGGCCGAGAACGTGCTGCTGTGGCTTTCGGTGACGGCGCTGATGGTGGTGCTTCCCCGCCTCGCGGGAGACAGTTTCGCGGGCTGGCTCAACGTGCCCTATTTCGTCTGGGTGAGCTTCGCCTTCGTGCTCAACGCGAAGATCGTGCAGCTCAACCGCCCCTTCGGCCGCGCCGCGACCGCGCCCTAGCGTTCGACGATGATCGCGCGGCAGGCCTCGGAGTGGAACTCGGGCTTGCCGGGCGGGAAGGCAAGCGCCCAGAATTGCAGGCTGCCGTCCGGATGCTCGACGATCGCGTTGAGCGCGACCTGCGCGGGATCGGGCAGGCTCGCGGCGATGCTGGCCTTCAGCACCAGAGCCCCGTCGTCATGCGAACAGGCGACGGCGATCGCCTCGACCGGCGCATCGCGCATCCCTTCGCGGAAGGAATCGAAGTCGTAGGCCGCCCATTGGCCGGAGGGCGAGAGGTTGAACTCGCGATACCAGGTGTCGCCGAGGGGCTGCCAGAAGATCTCGAAGCAGGTGGTCTTCCACAGATTGTCGCGCCGGGCGGGCGTGGTCGGGGCCGGCACCACGATCGAGGGGATATGCCCCTCGAGCCGGAATTCGGCCTCGCAGCCCTGCGGGGTGGGCGAAATGGCGGCGGTGACCGCGCGGACAGGGCCGAGATCGCAGGTCTGGTGGAGCATCAAGGGGTGCATCGACCCTCAATGCCTCGCGCGCTGGCGGCGGGCAAGACACTTCCCGCCGCGCCCTTGCGCTGGTAGGGCCGCGCGCCATGAGCACCTACGAATCCGCCCTTTTGCGCCTGCTCGACGAGCGCGGCTACATCCACCAGCTGACCGATGCGGCGGGGCTCGATGCCCTTGCGGCCAGGCAGATCGTGCCGGGCTATATCGGATTCGATGCCACCGCGCCCTCGCTCCATATCGGCAGCCTTGTGCAGATCATGATGCTGCGCCGCCTGCAGCAGGCCGGGCACAAGCCGGTGGTGGTGATGGGCGGCGGCACCACGCGGATCGGCGACCCCACGGGGCGCGACGAGAGCCGCAAGATGCTGACCGACGAGACCATCGAGGCCAACATCCGCTCGATTTTCACGGTGTTCGACAAGCTGCTGAAATTCGGTGACGGCCCGACCGATGCGGTGATGGTCAACAATCACGACTGGCTGGGCCAGCTCGGCTACATCGAATTGCTCCAGCAGGTCGGCACCCATTTCACCATCAACCGGATGCTGACCTTCGATTCGGTCCGTCTGCGGCTCGAGCGCGAGCAGCCGATGACCTTCCTCGAATTCAACTACATGATCCTCCAAGGGTACGATTTCAGGCACTTGAGCCGTGAACTTGGCGTGCGGTTGCAGATGGGCGGCTCCGACCAGTGGGGCAATATCGTCAACGGGATCGAGCTCGGCCGGCGCATGGACGGGACCGAGCTGTTCGGCCTGACCACTCCCCTGCTGACCACGGCCGACGGCGCGAAGATGGGCAAGACGGCGGCAGGCGCGGTGTGGCTCAACGAGGACAGCCTCCCCGCCTACGACTTCTGGCAATACTGGCGCAACGTCGACGACCGCGATGTCGGCCGCTTCCTGCGGCTGTTCACCGACTTACCTCTCGATGAGATAAAGCGTCTCGAAGCCCTTGAAGGCGCTGAGATAAACAGCGCCAAGGTGGTGCTCGCGAACGAGGTGACGAGGCTGGTGCGCGGTGCGGAGGCGGCGACGCGGGCCGAAGCGACGGCGCGCGAAACCTTTGCCGGGAGCGGCGCGGGCGAGGATCTGCCGAGCCTTGCCACCGGCCCGGAGGGGATGCGCCTTGCAGCGCTCTTGACCGAGATCGGCCTCACCGCCTCCAACGGCGAGGCGAAGCGCAAGCTTGCCGAGGGCGCGGTCAAGCTCGACGGCGAGACCGTCACCGATCCCGCGCTGCTGGTCCTGCCCGCCGATGGCCAGACCCTGCGCCTCAGCCTCGGCAAGAAGCGTCACGCGCTCGTCCACCGCTGAGGAGCGCGTCCTTTACCAATTGTCAGGCTTTCTGCGGCATCCCCTTCTCCGTGACCAAGCGGAGGGAAGGATCGCAGCGCGTGGCGGGTGGAGCTAACCTGAGTGTGACCGATCTGCGGCGCGCGGCGCGGCATCCGGTCGATTTCCCGGCGATCGTCGAGCACTTCGTGCACGGCGACCTGCATCTGCACATCTGCAACTTGTCCGCCCACGGCTTCATGGTCGACGATGCGCGCCAGCTTCAGCGCGGCGATCGCATCATCATCCGCCTGCCCATCGTCGGCCGGATCGAGGCCTATGTCATCTGGACTCGCGACACCCGTGCGGGCTTCCAGTTCGAGCGGATCATCCGGCTCGACGATTTCCTCGCGATCATCGACCAGCTCCAGCCTAACCCCCGCCTGCGCCGGCCGCGATAGGCCAGCCTTACCGAGCGCAAGTTTCACCTGCTTGGCAGGGACCTCGCCGCCTGCCATGGCGCGCTGACGATGGAACCTGCCTCCCCGCTCCAGATCGGTGATTACCGGCGCTACTGGCTCGCGCGCTTCATGGGCGTGTTCGCCACCATGTCGATGGTGGTGCTGCTCGGCTACCAGCTCTACGCCGTCGCGCGCGACGATTACGGGATGAGCGTGGCCGAGGCCTCGTTCCAGCTCGGCCTGCTGGGGCTGGCGCAATTCGTCCCCCTGTTCCTGCTGACGCCCCTTGCGGGTCTGGCGGCCGACCGGTTCGACCGCCGCCATGTCGCGGCGTTCGCAAACGGGATCGACGGCTGCGTGGCAGCGGTGCTGGCGCTGATCACATGGGCCGATGCGCTCAACCTCCCGATCCTGTTCGCCCTCGCCGCCGCTCATGGCGCTGCGCGGATATTCCTCGGCCCCTCGATGAGCGCCATCGCGCCCAATATCGTGCCGCCTGCCTTGCTGCCGCGTGCCATCGCCCTGTCCTCGATCGCGTGGCAGAGTGCGAGCGTCGCCGGCCCTGCGGTGGGCGGCCTCATCTTCGCCAGCGCCGCGTGGCTTCCCCACGCGCTGTCGGCCGGGCTGCTTTGCTGCTCGATGCTGCTGATCCTCACCGTTCGCCCGGTGCGGGCCACCCACGAGGGCCCGCCGCTTAAGCCGCTGCGCCAGATCATCGACGGGCTGGTCTATGTCTGGCGCGAGCGGTTCCTGCTCGGCTGCATCACGCTCGATCTGTTCGCGGTGCTGCTGGCGGGCGCCACCGCGCTGCTGCCGGTCTTTGCGCGCGACATCCTGTTCGTCGGGCCCGAGGGCCTCGGCCTGATGCGCGCCGCCCCTGCCCTCGGCGCGGCGAGCGTTTCGCTGTGGCTGTCCTTCCGCCCGCTACAGCGCGAGGTGGGAATGAAGATGCTCTGGGCGGTCGCGGCCTTCGGGGCACTCACCATCGTCTTTGCCTTCTCCCGCCACTTCGTCCTGTCGCTGGCGATCCTCGCGATGATGGGCGCGGTCGACATGGTCTCGGTGTTCATCCGCAGCTCGCTCGTGCAGCTGTTCACGCCCGATGACCGGCGCGGGCGGGTCTCTGCGATCTCTGGCCTCGCCATCTCGGCCTCGAACGAACTCGGCGAGATGCAGTCGGGCCTTGCCGCCGCGCTGCTCGGCGCAGTCGGTGCGGTTGTATTCGGCGGGGCCGGTGCGATATTCGTGACACTGGTATGGGCGTGGTACTTCCCCGAACTGCGCCGCGCCCGCAGCTTCGAGCCGCAGGAGCTCAAGAGAGAGGTATCGACATGAAGGCTGACAACATCCTCGCCACCATCGGCGGCACTCCGCATATCCGCCTTTCGCGGCTGTTCCCCGACCACGAGGTGTGGGTGAAATCCGAGCGTGCCAACCCGGGCGGGTCGATCAAGGACCGCATCGCGCTGGCGATGGTCGAGGATGCCGAAGCGCGCGGTGCGCTGAAGCCCGGCGGCACGATCGTCGAGCCGACCTCGGGCAACACCGGCATCGGCCTTGCGATGGTCGCGGCGGTCAAGGGCTACAAGCTGGTGCTGGTCATGCCCGAATCGATGTCGATCGAGCGCCGCCGCCTGATGCTGGCCTATGGCGCCAGCTTCGACCTCACCCCGCGCGAGAAGGGCATGAAGGGCGCGATCGAGCGCGCGCAGCAGCTGGTCGACGAGACGCGGGGCGCATGGATGCCGAGCCAGTTCGACAACGGCGCCAATCCCGCCGTCCACGCCCGCACCACCGCGCAGGAGATCCTCGCCGATTTCGCCGACACGCCGGTCGACGTCATGATCACCGGGGTCGGCACCGGCGGACACCTGACGGGCTGCGCCGAGGAGCTGAAGAAGCACTGGCCGGCGATGAAGGCCTATGGCGTCGAGCCCGCGCTCTCGCCGGTCATCAACGGCGGGCAGCCCGGCCCGCACCCGATCCAGGGCATCGGCGCGGGCTTCATCCCGGGCAACCTCCACACCAACGCCATCGACGGCGCAGTCACCGTCGATGCCGAGGAGGCCAAGGAAATGGCCCGCCGTGCCGCGCGCGAGGAAGGGATGCTGGTCGGCATCTCCTCGGGCGCGACGCTGGCCGCAATTGCGAGCAAGTTGCCTTCGCTGCCCGCCGGTTCGCGGGTGCTGGGCTTCAACTACGATACCGGCGAGCGGTACCTCTCGGTCCCCGACTTCCTGCCGGTCGAATGAGCGCGCTCGAACGCCTCGGTTATGCCGACGGGCCCACGCCGCTGACCGGGTGGCTGGCCCGTCCGGCCGGTCCGGCGCGAGCGGCGGTGGCGGTGTTTCCGACCTTCATCAACACCTCGCCGGGCGTCGAGGCCAAGGCGCAGGCGCTCGCCGAGGCGGGGTGCCTTGCGCTGGTCGGCGACTTCTACGGTCCCGATGCGCCGCACGACGCACAAAGCGCCTTTGCCGCGATGGAGCGGCTGCGGGCCGATCCGCTCGCGATGCGCCGAAGGCTGCGGGCGACGCTGGCTGCACTGGGCGGGGCCGCACCCGGCATCCCGCAGATCGCGATCGGCTTCTGCCTCGGCGGAATGGCGGTGCTCGAACTTGCGCGCGACGGGGCCGACTTCGCGCTCGCGGCGAGCTTTCACGGTCTGCTTGCCACGCCCCTGCCCGCCACCGCACCGATCGTGCCGCGCCTGCTGGTCTGTCACGGAGACGCCGATTCGCTCGTTCCGCGCGCCGACGTGATCGCCTTCTGGGAGGAGATGGACCGGGTCGGTGCCGACTGGCACTTCCTGTCCTTCGCGGGGGTCGAGCACGGCTTCACCAACCCGCTCACCCCTGCCCACACGCCGAACCCCGCCTATCACCCGCTCGCCGACGCCCAGTCATGGCGCGCGCTGATGGGGCTGATCGACGAGGTCGCGCCGCGCTGATCGGCCCTCAGCGCGCCTCGGCGCCTGTCTGGGCGAGGATGATCGCAAGCCCCACCGACACCCCCGCGACGAACCGCTGACGCTCGGTCTCGAGATATTCCTCGATGCTGTGAGTCCGCCCGCCTCCCGCGCCGGTGCCGATGGTGAGCGCCGGGATGCCGAGGCTCATCGGGATGTTGGCGTCGGTCGAGGATTCGTCGAGCCTTGCCGCGAAGCCCGCCGCTTTCGAGGCCGCGAGCGCGTCGCGCACCAGCGGATGATCGGGCGGGGTCGTGCCGGCCGGGCGATCGCCGATCAGTTGCGGCTCCACACTGATGGCCCCGCTCCGCACCGAGCGGGCGGCATTTTCCGCTGCGACCCCGGCCTCGACCGCGGCCATCAGGTCGGCCTCGAGCTGGCGCAGCGCCGCCGGGTCGGGCGAGCGCATGTCGACCTCGAGCGTGACGAGATCGGGTATCGCATTGACCGATGTGCCGCCGCTGACGACGCTGGCGGCATAGGTGGTCTTCGGTTCGGCGGGGACCTTGATCGCGTAGATCCCGCGCACCGCCTCGGCCATCGCGGCCATCGGGTTTACGATCCCGAAGGCGCCGTAGCTGTGCCCGCCCGGCCCCTTGAAGCCGAGCCGGTAACGGCGCGAGCCGACAGCGGCGTGGACCACCCGCGCCGCATCGGCATTGTCGACTGAGAGGAACGCCCCGATGCGGTCCTTCCAGGCGCCCTTGGTGAACAGGTGGCGCACCCCGCGCAGGTCGCCCGCCCCTTCCTCGCCCACCGTGCCGACGAACAGGACGGGCTGGCGCGTGACGATGCGGTTGGCCTCCAGCACGCGCACCCAGGCGACGATCGAGGCGAGGCCGAGGCTGTCGTCACCGATGCCGGGCGCCAGCAGACGATCGCCTTCGCGCGTCACCTTGATCGGAGTGCCCTCGGGAAAGACCGTGTCGAGGTGGGCCGAGACGACCAGCGCAGGGGCATCGGTCCGGCCCGGGCGCAGCGCTAGGACATTGCCCTCCTCGTCGATGGTTACGTCGGTAAGGCCCGCATCGCGCAGCATCTGGGCGAAAAGCGCGGCGCGCTTCTCTTCCTTGAACGGGGGCGCGGGGGTTTCGGTGATGCGGATCAGATCGGCGATGATCCGGTCATACTGCGCATCGAGCTGGGTCTTGAGCGACTCGGATAGCTGGCCCGCCTCCACCGGCGCGGCGGCGAGCGGCGCGGGAGGTGCGAGCGTCGTTGCCGCCAGCGCTGCCGCGAGGGCGATCCATGTCCGTGCCATTGCTCCGTCTCCCTTTGTCTCCGAACGCGGCTCTGGCTTATCGCGCCCGTGCTGGCCAGCCCCTTTCGGCACGCGGCCGTTGGGCCCTCCGGCGGAAAAGCGCGTCCGGATAAACCCTTTGCTAAACCGCTTGGGCCTATGTCTGCGGATCAATCGGCGGCCAATCGCCGCCAGAGGCCGGAAACGCACAGGCATGAAGTTCATCAAGCTCGAATCGCGTGGCGGCAACTATCTCGTTGTGGCCTCCAACGTGGCATGGCTGCGCACGGCGGAGAACGGGCAGACCAATGTCGGGATCGTCGGCGGTCAGCCGCTGCTGGTGGTCGGTTCGATCGAGGAAGTGGCCGAGAAGATCCTCGCCGGGCTTGCCGGAGGGGACGAAAGCGCCGCGTCCGCGCCCGCGGCCCCTCCGCCGGCCGTCGCACAGGCACCCGCCCCTGCGCCTGCCCAACCCGCCCTCGAACAGCAGGCCGCGCCGGTTGCCGCCGCTCCCGAGCCGGAGCCTGAGCCGCAGGGCGAGGCGGAACCCGAACCTGCCGCCCCTCGCCCTACCCCGCCTGCCCGGCCGCGCGTCGCCTCTGCCCGATCGGCGAGCATGTGGGAACGTCCCGCCGCCGCCGCCCAGAACCTCAAGATCAAGGCCGGATCGCAGCGGATGATGGGGCGGCTCGACTAGGCCTGTCACAAAGGCCGTTGCGAAACGCCGTTCGCCTGATACCTCTCGCGCTGTCACGGACAGGGAGAGAGGGCATGACACGACCATTGGCAGCATCGGGCATGGCGGCGGTGATCGCCCTGATGGCGGCCCCGCTCGCGGCGGAGACGCCCGAGCGCGCGAAAATCGAGGCGGTCGTCGCCGCGCAGCATGACGCCAGCGTGAAGGCGCTGAAGGACTGGATCGCCCTCCCCACCATCGCCGCCGAGAAGCGCGGGACGCCGGAGGGCGCCGAATACATGCGCAAGCTGGCGCTCGATGCCGGGTTCCAGCAGGCGAAGATCATTCCCACCGACGGGGTGCCCGCCGTTTTCGCGACGCTCGATGCCGGGGCGAAGACCACGGTCGGCGTCTACTTCATGTATGACGTGAAACAGTACGATCCCGCAGAATGGGACACGCCCCCGCTCGAGGGAACGCTCAAGCAGCGCGAGGGCGAGGGGCTCGTCCTCTACGGGCGCGGGGCGGTCAACCAGAAGGGGCCGGAAATGGCCTTCCTCGCCGCGATCAAGGCAATCCAGGCCAGCGGGCGCAAGCTGCCGGTGAACCTCGTGCTCGTCGCCGAGGGCGAGGAGGAAGTGGCCTCGACCCATTTCGATCAGGTCGTGGCCGTGCCCGAGGTGCAGGCGGCACTATCAAAGGCGGTCGGTGTGTTCATCCCCGCCGCCAACCAGTCCAAGGACGGCAGCGCCGCCATCACGCTCGGGGCCAAGGGCGCGGTCGAGTTCCAGCTGGTGGTCGGCGGCGAGACCTCCGACCGCTATCCCAAGACCGATGTCCATTCCTCCAACCACGCGCGGATCGAGAACCCGGCGTGGCGGCTCGTCAAGGCGCTCGACACGCTGGTCGCGGACGATGGCCACACCCCGGCGATCGACGGGTGGTTCGAGAACGTGCAACCGCTCACCGCGCGCCAGAAGGAACTGATCGCCGAGAGCGCGAAGCCCGGGCTCGAGGCGCAGGAGAAGACCTCGCTCGGCGTCGGGCGCTGGATCGGGGACGAGGATTACGTCACCAGCCTCGAACGGTTTTATTCGCAGCCCACTGTCAACATCCAGGGCCTCGTCGCGGGCTATACCGGCGAGGGCGGCAAGACCGTCCTGCCGGGCCGTGCCGAGGCGAAGCTCGAATTCAGGCTCGTTCCCAAGATGACCAAGGCAGAGGCCGTCTCCAAGCTGCGCGCGCATCTGGCCAAGCGCGGCTTCGACGATGTGCAGGTGACGGTCTCGGGCGGCTATGGCCCGAACGAGACGGACGAGGACTCGGCCCTCATCCGCGCGCAGAAGCGGCTGTTCGACGAGCAGGGCGTTCCCTATACCATCCGACCGCGCAATGCGGGGAGTTGGCCGGGCGTGATCTTCAATGGCCCGCCGCTCAATCTGCCTGCCTCGCAATTCGGCCTGGGGCGCGGCGCCGGGGCCCATGCGCCCAACGAATGGTTCCTGATCGAGAGCAGCGATCCCAAGGTCTATGGGCTCGACCAGGCGACGATGGCCTATGTCGACTACCTCTATGTGCTGGCCGAGGAGGCCGCAAAGTAGGCGCACAGGAAAAGGGCCGCCCCGCGACGTGCAGGGCGGCCCTTCCTGGATGATGCGAGCGAAGCTTACGCGGCGGTCGCGAAGGCTTCGGCCGGAAGCTTCATCATGTATTCGCTACCCGCCTCGAGCTTGCGGCGCAGTGCGCCCGCGTCCGGCAGGAAACGTTCGGCGTAGTAGTTGGCCGAGACCAGCTTGGCCTCGTAGAAGGCCTTGTCGTCCGAACCTTCGGCGAGCTTCGCCAGCGCCACCTTGGCCATCTTCAGCCAGAAGAAGCCGAGCGTCACGATGCCCATGATGTGCATGTAGTGATGCGCACCCGCGCCGAGATGGTTGGGGTTCGCCATTGCGTTCTGCATGAACCACATGGTGGCCGCCTTCTGCTCGCCCAGTGCCTTTTCGAGGCGCTCGGCGACGCTTTTCAGTTCGTCGACCTGCTTGGCGGCAGCGATTTCCTCGTCGATCATCGCGAAGAAGGCCTGGATCGCCTTTCCGCCCCCGGCAGCCAGCTTGCGGCCGCAAAGGTCCATCGCCTGCACGCCGTTGGCGCCTTCGTAGATCATCGCGATGCGGCTATCGCGCACGAACTGCTCCATGCCCCATTCGCGCACATAGCCGTGGCCGCCGAACACCTGCTGCATGTTGTTGGCGATGTCGTAGCCCTTGTCGGTGCCGTAGCCCTTGATGACCGGCGTCATCAGGCCGATCAGCAGATCGGCCGTCTCGCGCTCCTCGGGGGTCTGCGCCTTGTGGGTCAGATCGACCTGGAGCGCGCCCCACAGGCACAGGGCCCGCATCGCCTCGGTGAAGACCTTGGCGTCCATCAGCATGCGGCGCACGTCGGGGTGGACGAAGATCGGATCGGCCTTGGCCTCGGGATCGGCCGGGCCGGTCAACGCGCGGCCCTGCCGACGGTCGAGCGCATAGTTCACCGCGTTCTGGTAGGCGACCTCGGCCTGGGCATAGCCCTGGATGCCGACGCCGAGACGCGCGGCGTTCATCATAATGAACATCGCGGCGAGGCCCTTGTTCTCCTCGCCCACGAGATAGCCGGTCGCCCCGTCGTAATTGAGGAGGCAGGTGGCGTTGCCGTGGATGCCCATCTTCTTCTCGATCGACCCGCAGGTGACGCCATTTCGCTGGCCCGGGTTGCCGTTCTCGTCGAGCAGGAACTTGGGCACGATGAAGAGCGAGATGCCCTTGGTGCTATCCGGCGCGCCCGGGGTCTTGGCCAGCACCAGGTGGATGATGTTGCTGGTGAGGTCATGCTCGCCTGCCGAGATAAAGATCTTGGTGCCGGTGATCGCATAGGTGCCGTCGCCGTTCGGCACGGCCTTGGTGCGGATCATGCCGAGATCGGTGCCGCAGTGCGGTTCGGTGAGGTTCATCGTGCCCGACCACTCGCCCGAGATCATCTTGGGAACGAAAGTCTCCTTCTGCTCCTGCGAACCCTTGGCGATGATCGCGGCGATCGCGCCGTTGGTGAGGCCGGGATACATGGCGAAGGCCTGGTTAGCGGTGCCGGTGTATTCCTCGAGCACGAAGCCGAGCACGTGCGGCATCCCCTGCCCGCCGAATTCCTCGGGCTGGGCGAGCGTGCCCCAACCGCTTTCGACATAGGCCTGATAGGCCTCCTTGAAGCCCGGAGGCGTGGTGACCGAGCCGTCCTCGTGGCGGGTGCAGCCATGCTCGTCGCCCGCCTGGTTGATCGGGGCGAGCACCTCGGCGCAGAACTTGCCGGCCTCGTTGATGACGGTGTCGATCATGTCGGGAGTGGCGTTCTCGAAGCCCGGCAGGTTGCCGTAGCTGGCAAGGTCGAGCACCTCGTTGACGATGAAACGCGTGTCGCGGGTGGGCGCGGTGTAGGTCGGCATCACTTGTTCCCTTGGGTGAGCGGCGTGGTTGAAGCGGTGTTGGGCCTAGCGCATCAGCGCAGGTCGAGCTTTTCGATTTCGGCCACGAAGTCGGTCAATTCCTTGATCGACGAATCGATATCGTCGCGCTGAGCCTTGAGCTTGGCGATATGCGCGCGGCATTTCTCGATCGTGACGCGGCGCTGTTCGACGCGGCCGTCGTCGAGATCGTAGAGGTCGATCATCTCGCGGATCTCGGTCAGCGAGAAGCCTACGTTCTTGGCGCGCATGATCCAGGCAAGCCGGGCGCGGTCGCGCTTGGAATAGACTCGGGTCAGCCCGACACGTGCCGGGCTGATAAGCCCCTCGTCCTCGTAGAAGCGCAGCGCGCGGGCGGTGCAGCCGAATTCCGAGGTGAGGTCGGAAATGGTGAACTGTTCGCGCGCGTGAACATCCGGACGGTCGAGATGGGCGCCGTTGCGGCGCGACTCGGTGGCGGAATGGGCGGGAGGAGCAGGAGCAGTAGCCATGCCCTGCCCCTACCTTACGTTTACGTGAGCGTCAAGCGACGTTGCGCGTCAGCACCGGATCCCCGCCATCCAAGGCGACCTCGCGGTAAAAGCAGCTTCGCGCGCCGGTGTGGCAGGTCGGGCCGGCAGGCGTGGCGCGGATCAGCAGGGCATCCTGATCGCAGTCGACCAGCACCTGCTCAACGACAAGCACATGACCAGAGGTCTCCCCCTTCATCCACAGTGCGCCGCGCGAACGTGACCAGAAGTGCACCTTGCCCGTCGCGAGCGTCGCTTCCAGCGCCTCGGCGTTCATGTGCGCCACGACCAGCACCGTGCTGTCGGCATGATCCACCACGATCGCGGTCAGCAGCCCCGCCGCATCGAATTTCGGCGCGAATACAGTGCCGTTCTCGCGCTGGTCGGTGGTGAGGGGAAGATCGGTCACACGCGCAACTCCAAGAATGCCGGGACGGCGCCCATGCGCCGATTGTTGCAGCCACACAACAGCGGACGACAAAAAAGCGCAAGCGGCACGGTTTCGTCTTCCGCGTTATCCAACTCGGTGGAAGAAAGCCTCCGGAGCCTTCGCAAGGGGTTCTCCACCGAACAATGGCACCGCCCGGTGTCAGGTTCAGGGGGTGACCGGACCGCAGATCTGGCAGCGGGGTGCCAGCGCGACCGGTTGAACGATAGGGACTGGATCCCGGCAGCGAAGTTAGGGGGTCGCTGCCTCGGCCCGCAAGGGTGGATCCGCACCGTTTCGTCACGTGGCGCCCGGGGTCGAAAGGCCTCGGGCGTTATGTGTTTCAGGGCATGGAGCCGCGGTGGCCCTCCTCGACCCGCGCGAAGCAGGCAACCGTGATCGAGGCCGGTCCTGCCGCGGCAATCGCTGCGATGCAGGCCCGGCTCGTCGCGCCGCTGGTGAGCACATCGTCGACCAGCACCACGTCGCGCCCCGCGAGCCGCAGCGACTGGCGGGGATCGAGCCGGATTGCCCCGCTCAGCATCCGCTCCCTCGCCTCGCGCCCGAGGCCGCCGAGATTGGGTGTACGCCGATGCCGGACCAGCGCCGCCACTGCTGCCTCGCCCCTGCCCATTCGCGCCAGTTCCCGCGCGAGCAGCGCCGCCTGGTTGAAGCCGCGGCTCCACAACCGCCAGCGATGGAGCGGGACCGGCACCAGCAGGGGCGGCGCGCCGCCCTCCCCCCGCTCTGGCAGTTGCGCCGCGATCAGCCGGGCCAGCAACCGGGAGAGCGCGATCCGTCCGCCATGCTTGTAGGCCAGCACGAGCCTGCGCGAGGTGGCGTTGTAGATAGTGGCCGCGTAGACCGGCACGCCATCGCCCGCGGCATCGTCCTGATCGGGCACTTCGAGCGTGCTCCAGCATTCCGCGCAAAGCCCTGCCTGGCTGGCGATCGCCACCCCGCAGGACGGGCAGCGCGGCGGATAGACCAGATCCACCACGGGCGCGAGATGCCGGGCAAGTTGAGCGACCACTGCCATCGCCTCGCGATGTCGCATGGCTTGCGCTCCCGAGGCAAGCGCGGCAGGGCGCATCACATGAACAACGCCGCCGTCCCCACGATCTTCGCCGAGAGCCGCCGCGTGGCCCGCGCGCTGCGCTCGGCGCAGCGGCTGCGCAGCGCGGCGGAGCCTGCGACCTTTCTCCTCGACGACATGGCCGACGACATGATCGAGAGGCTGTCCTTCGTGCGTCACACCCCGGCGCGCGCGCTGCTGATCGGTGGCTGCACAGCCAGGCTGGCGGCGCACCTCGGCCAAGGTGGCAGCGAAGTGGTGGTCGATGTGGCAGCCAACCCCGCGGAGCCGATTGCGGGCGGCCCCTATGATTTCATCGGGGTGATCGGCCAGTTCGATGCTGTCAACGACCTGCCCGGCGCGCTGATCCACCTGCGCAACGCTCTCACCCCCGGCGGGCTCGTGATCGCAAGCTTCATCGGCGGGCAGAGCCTCCCAGCCCTGCGCGCCGCGATGCTTGCCGCCGAGCCTGACCGGCCCGCAGCGCGGCTGCATCCGCTCGTCGACGCCCGCGCCGCCCCCGCCCTGCTGCAGCGCGCCGGATGGAAGGACCCGGTGGTCGATACCCACACGCTAGCGGCGCGCTATGGCTCGCTCGACCGCCTCCTCGCGGACCTGCGCGACCAAGGGCTCGGCAATGCGCTCCAGCGGCCGGCAGCGCCGCTCGGCAAGGCCGCGCTCGCCCGCGCCCGCGCCGGCTTTGCCGCGCGGGCCGAGGCCGACGGAAAGACCACCGAGAGCTTCGAGATCGTCACCCTGACCGGGCGGCGATCCCTTGCAGGAACCTAGCCCTTCTTCAGCGCCGCCTGAGCCGCGGCAAGCCGCGCGATCGGCACGCGGTAGGGCGAGGCGCTGACGTAATCGAGCCCGACGCTCTCGCAGAAGGCGATGCTCGCCGGATCGCCGCCGTGCTCGCCGCAGATGCCGAGCTTGATGTCGGGCCGGGTCGCGCGCCCGCGCTCCGCCGCCAGCTCGACCAGCTGGCCGACGCCCTCGATGTCGAGGCTGACGAAGGGGTCGCGCGGGAAGATGCCCTTGTCGACATAGACGCTGAGGAACCGCGCCGCATCGTCGCGGCTGACGCCGAGCGTCGTCTGCGTCAGATCGTTGGTACCGAAGGAGAAGAATGCGCCCTCCTCGGCGATTTCGCCTGCCATCAGCGCGGCGCGGGGGAGCTCGATCATCGTGCCGACGAGGTAATCGACCCGCGTGCCGATCTCGGTGAAGACCGCCTCGGCTTCCTTGTCGACCAAGGCCTTGAGGATCGCGAGTTCGCGCTTGGTCGCCACCAGCGGGATCATGATCTCGGGGAGCGGCGCCTCGCCCGAAGACAGCTTCACCGCGCACCCCGCCTCGAAGATCGCGCGCGCCTGCATGGCGTAGATCTCGGGGAAGGTGATTCCCAGGCGGCAGCCGCGGTGGCCGAGCATCGGATTGAATTCGTGAAGCTCCCCCGCCCGCCGCTTGAGGTGATCGACCCCGAGGCCGGTCGCATCAGCCAGCTCGGCGAATTCCTCGTCGCCGTGGGGCAGGAACTCGTGCAGCGGCGGATCGAGCAGGCGAATCGTGCAGGGCAGCCCCGCCATCACCTCGAAGATCGCGGTGAAATCGGCGCGCTGTTCGGGCAACAGCTTGTCCAGCGCGCGCCGCCGCCCGGCCTCGTCTTCCGCAAGAATCATCTGGCGAACCAGCGAGATGCGCGAGGCTTCGAAGAACATGTGCTCGGTGCGGCACAGCCCGATGCCCTCGGCCCCGAACTGACGGGCCATGCGGCAGTCCTCGGGCGTCTCGGCATTGGTGCGCACCTTCATGCGGCGCAGCTTGTCGGCCCACACCATCAGCGTCCCGAAGTCGCCGGCCAGCTCCGGCTCCACCGTTGGCACGATACCGAGCATCACCTGCCCGGTCGCCCCGTCGAGGGTGATGGCATCGCCCTCTTTCAGTTCGGTCGAACCGATGCGCAGAGTGCGGCTCGCACGGTCGATCGACACGGCGCCCGCGCCCGACACACAAGGACGGCCCATGCCGCGAGCGACGACCGCCGCATGGCTGGTCATGCCGCCTCGCGCCGTCAGGATGCCCTGCGCCGCGTGCATCCCGTGAATGTCTTCCGGGCTGGTCTCGACCCGCACCAGGATAACCTTCTCGCCCCGTCCGGCCCATTGCTCCGCGGTGTCGGCATCGAGCACGATCTTGCCCGCTGCCGCGCCCGGCGAGGCGGGCAGACCCGTGGTCAGCACATTGCGCTCGGCATTCGGATCGAGCGTCGGATGGAGCAGCTGGTCCAATGCCATCGGATCGACCCGGCGCACCGCTTCCCGCTCGTCGATCAGGCCCTCGGCCACCATGTCGACCGCCATCTTGAGTGCGGCCTTCGCGGTCCGCTTGCCCGAGCGGGTCTGGAGCATCCACAGCTTGCCGCGCTCGACGGTGAACTCGATGTCCTGCATGTCCTTGTAGTGCAGCTCGAGCAGATCGAAGACGCGGGCGAGCTCGGCATAGGCCTCCGGCAGCGCCTCCTCCATCGAGAGCGGCTTCGCCCCCGCCGCCTCGCGCGCCACCCGGGTCAGGTATTGCGGGGTGCGGATACCGGCAACCACGTCCTCGCCCTGCGCATTGATCAGGTATTCGCCGTAATAGGCCCGCTCGCCAGTGGCGGGGTCACGAGTGAAGGCGACGCCGGTGGCGCTCGTCTCGCCCATGTTGCCGAACACCATCGCCTGCACGTTCACCGCAGTGCCCCAGTCGCCCGGAATGTCGTTTAGGCGGCGGTAGACCTTGGCGCGGTCCGAATCCCAGCTGTCGAACACGGCCCGGATCGCGCCCCAGAGCTGTTCGTTCACGTCCTGCGGGAAGGGCCGGCCGAGTTCCTCCGCGACGATCCCCTTGTATTCGCCGACCAGCGCCTGCCAGTCTTCAGCCGCCATCTCTGTGTCGTTGTAGAAGCCCTTGTCTTCCTTGGCGATCTCCAGCGCTTCCTCGAACAGCCCGTGATCGATCCCGAGCACCACGTCGGAATACATCTGGATGAAGCGGCGGTAGGAGTCCCAGGCGAAACGCGCATCGCCGCTGGAGGCCGCCAGCCCGTCCACGGTGCTGTCGTTCAGCCCCAGGTTGAGCACCGTGTCCATCATGCCCGGCATGGACACCCGCGCGCCCGAGCGGACCGAGACCAGCAGCGGATCCGCCGCATCGCCGAAGCGCTTGCCGACCGATGCTTCGACATGGGCGAGCGCGTCCGCCACCGCGGCCTTCAACCCTTCGGAGAAGCCCGCGCCATCCCTCAGATAGGCGACGCACTCTTCGGTAGTGATGGTGAAGCCCGGCGGCACCGGCAGGCCGATCGAGGCCATCTCGGCGAGGTTCGCGCCCTTGCCCCCGGCCACGGTCTTGTCCTTCTGGCGCGGATCGGAGTGGTCGGCATTGCCTCCGAAAACATAGACAGTCTTCAATGTCATGGCTCTTCCCGGGTCAGTCGTTAAGCGGACAAAGCGGACACCCTGTCCGCCCCGAAATGCGTTATATTCCCTTGATATCGCGCGCTTTTGCAAAGCGGACGGACAGGGGAACGGGGGCTTTCATCCCTCGATCCGGCTGAAATCAGCGACCCGGTGGACCGCATCGCGGAAACGGGCGAGCAGGGCAAGGCGGCTGCTCCGCTTGTTCGCCTCATCGGCGTTGACGGTCACCTCTTCAAAGAACCGGTCGATGGGGGCGCGCAAGGTGGCGAGCGCCGCCATCGCATCGGCGAACTTCTCGGCCTCCACCGCGGCGGCAGCCCGCGGAGCGGCAGCGTCGAGCGCGTCGATCAGCGCCTTTTCCGCCGGTTCGGGCGTGTAGGAAAGCGCCGCATTGTTCCGCGCCTCGGCAGCGAGGATATCGCCCACGTCGGGATCGTCGACCAGCGCGAGCGGGTCTTCCTCGCCGGTGTCGGGGATGGTGTCGTTGCCCTCCTTGAGGCTGGCAAGCACCTGCGGATCGGGCGTCCCCGTCGGGCCTTCGTAGCCCTCCTTCTTGAGGATATTCGCCGCGCGCTTGTAGCCCGCGAGGAGGTTGGTGCCGTCCTCGGTGCCGACGAAGGCCTGGAGCGCATGGACGCGGGCGAGCAGGCGGACGAGATCGTCTTCGCCCCCGAGCGCGAAGACCGCGTCGATCAGGTCATGGCGGACGCCGGCCTCGCGCTGCTGGACCTTGAGGCGGTCGGCGAAGAAGTCGAGGAGGTCGCTGCCTACCTCCGTTCGTGCTGAGCCTGTCGAAGCACCGTCCTTGCCTTCGGACGAGAAGTGCGGCCCTTCGACAAGCTCAGGGCGAACGGAGGACAGGTTCAGGCGCAGGGCGTTGTGCTGAATGAGCCGGATGATGCCGAGTGCGGCCCGGCGCAATGCGAAGGGATCCTTCGAGCCGGTCGGCTTTTCGTCGATCGCGAAGAACGAGCGCAACGTATCCAGCTTGTCCGCAAGGCTCACCGCCACCGTCACCGGTGCGGTCGGCACATCATCACCCTGCCCGACCGGCTTGTAGTGATCGCGGATCGCCTCGGAGACCTCCTGCGGCAGGCCCTCCTTCGCGGCGTAGTAGCCGCCCATCAGGCCCTGCAATTCGGGGAACTCGCCGACCATCTCGGTGACGAGATCGGCCTTGCACAGCCGCGCGGCCTGTTCGGCCATGTCGGCGAGGTTCCGCACCTCCGCCCCGTTCGCCTCGAGCGAAGTCGAGAGGCCGTCCTCGGTGTCTCGACTGCGCTCGACACGAACGGAGGTCGGTTTGACGATGCCTTCCTCCACCAGCCACCGCGCCAGCTTCGCCACGCGCTCGACCTTGTCGGCGACGGTGCCGAGCTTCTCGTGGAAGGTGATGCGCGCGAGCTTCTCGGCATGGACGGCGAGCGGGGTCTTCTGGTCCTGCTCCCAGAAGAAGCGCGCATCGGAAAGCCGCGCGGCGAGGACCTTGCGGTTGCCGTCGACCACCACCGCCGGATCGCGCGGCTCGATATTGGCAGTGCAGACGAAGGCGTTGGCGAGCTTGCCGTCCGCGCCCTCGCACACGAAATACTTCTGGTTCACCCGCGCGGTGAGCTGGATCACCTCGGGCGGCACGTCGAGAAACGCCTCGTCGAAGCGGCCGAGCAGCGGCACGGGCCACTCTGTCAGGCCGGCGTTCTCGATCACCAGCCCCTCGTCCTCGACCAGCGTCAGGCCTGCCTCGGCGGCGACGCGGGTGGCGCCTTCGCGGATCATGCGGCAGCGTTCGGAGACATGGACAATCACATGGGCCGCGCGCAGCGTCTCGATATAGGAGCCGGCGTCGGCCACCTCGACCGGGCCGGAATGGTGGAAGCGGTGCCCCATGGTGGTGCGCCCGCTCGCAATCCCGTCGACCTCGAACGGCACCACGGCGCCATCCAGCAGCGCGACAATGCCGGAGAGCGGTCGGACCCAGCGCAGGCTTTCGGTCGAGAGAGACCCGGCGCCCCAGCGCATCGACTTGGGCCAGGGGAAGGCACGGATGATCGTCGGGACGGCCTCGGCCAGCACATCGGAGGTGTCACGTCCCGGCTTCTCGACGACGGCGAAATAGACGCCGTCGCGCACGACCAGCTGCTCCTCGGCCAGACCGACCTTGCGCAGGAACCCCTCCAGCGCCTGAGGCGGTGCGCCGACTTTCGGTCCCTTGGTTTCCTCGCTCACGGCAGACGTGGCGAGCGGCAGGTCCGTGGCGATCAGGGACAGGCGGCGCGGCGTGGCGAAGGTTTCGACCTGCCCCGCCGTCAACCCGGCCTTGGCCAACGCGTCGGCAAACAGCCGCGCCAAGTCCTCCTTGGCCTTGGGCTGCATCCGTGCGGGGATTTCCTCGCAGCGCAGTTCGAGCAGGAAGTCGGCCATTACGCCCGCCCTCCGTTCGCCTCGAGCGGTTGCGAAGCACTGCCGAAGGCACAACGCGAGAGGCTGGTGAAGGACGGTGTCTCGACGACGCTCGACACGAACAGGTTGTGGGTGATGGCCATCAGACGAGGCTCCACCCGGGATATTTCGCCTGCCATTCCGGCGTCATCTTCTCCGCATAGGCCTCGCAGGACGAGCGCGCGAGGTCGCGCACGCGGCCCATGTAGCTGGCGCGTTCCTGCACGCTGATCACGCCGCGGGCCTGGAGGAGGTTGAAGACGTGACTCGCCTCGACTGCCTGTTCATAGGCCGCGATGGGGACACCTGCCGACAGGGCATTGCGGCACTCGGCCTCGGCCTTGGCGAAGAGATCGAACAGCGCGTCGGTATCGGCGACCTCGAAGTTCCACTTCGACATCTGACGCTCGTTCTCGAGGAACACCTCGCCATAGGTCACCCCGGCGGAGTTGAAGGCGAGGTCATAGACGTTGTCGACGCCCTGGATGTACATCGCGAGACGCTCGAGCCCGTAGGTCAGCTCGCCTGCGACCGGTTTGCAGTCGAAGCCGCCCATCTGCTGGAAATAGGTGAACTGGGTGACTTCCATCCCGTCGCACCAAACCTCCCACCCGAGGCCCCAGGCGCCGAGAGTGGGCGATTCCCAGTCGTCCTCGACGAAGCGGATGTCGTGCGCCAGCGGGTCGATGCCGATCGCGGCGAGGCTCTTGAGGTAGAGCTCCTGGATGTCGGGCGGGCTCGGCTTCAGGATCACCTGGTACTGGTAGTAGTGCTGGAGCCGGTTGGGGTTCTCGCCATAGCGCCCGTCGGTCGGACGGCGGCAGGGCTGCACGAAGGCGGCGTTCCACGGCTCGGGTCCTAGGGCGCGCAGGGTGGTCGCGGTGTGGAACGTCCCCGCCCCCATGCGCATGTCGTAGGGCTGGAGGATGACGCAGGAGCCTTCCGCGCTCCAGAAGTCGTGGAGCGTCAGGATCATGTCCTGGAACGAGCGCGCGGGATCGCGGGCTGCGGGGGTGAAGGCAGGGACGGCGCTCATGGCGGCTCGCCATGGCGGAAGGGCCTGCAAGCGTCAATGCCGCAGCGCAGCAATCCGGGGAAGGGCGACGCTGGGGTCAGGATCGTGCGACAATAAGTCAAGTCATCTTGACATAGTCAGCGAATCGCGACATATAGTCAGGGAAACCTGACAAGCGCTGGCTAGTTGGCCGCAAACTTCTTGAGGTGACCCATGCAGAAGCTCAGTCGCACCATCTGCGTCAAGCAGTGGCAACTCTACCTGATGCTCGGCCTTAGCGGCTTCGCGGTCGGCAACGTGCTCGCCAAGATCACCACGGCACTCGGCTTCTGAGGTCGCCGTGAAGAACCGTCTCAAGGTCCTGCGCGCCGAACGCGACTGGAGCCAGGCGGAGCTTGCCGGCCGGCTCGATGTGTCGCGCCAGGCGGTCAACGCGATCGAGACCGGCAAGCACGACCCCTCCCTCCCCCTCGCCTTCCGCATCGCCCGGCTGTTCGACATGCGGATCGAGGACATTTTCGACGATGGAGACGTCGCATGATCTGGAAGCCCAAGACCAGCCTCGGTCCCGGCGAGGCGCGAAGCCGCGAGCGCAACATCCGCCAATGGCTCTATATCGGCCTTGCAGCCGTGATCGGCGGGGTCATCGGGATCGCGACAGGCTTCTTCGACCAGGGCGACGGCAATCTCTTCGCCGGCGACTGGGAGAACCTGAAGCTGCCCCCCGCTCTCGCCATCGGGGTTGCCGTCCTTCTGCTCGCCGGCTTCGTGGTCCTGCCCCTGTCCGGGTTCCGGATGATCGACGACTATAAGCGCGAGCAGAACTACATCGCCTTCACCGGCGGCTGCGTGGCCGTGCTGGCAGGCTATCCCGTCTGGGCCGTGCTCCACGCGGGCGGGTGGACGCCCCCGCCCCACGCCTTCGGCGTGTTCGCCCTCGCCTATGTCGCGATGCTCCTGTCCTTTCTCTACGCCCGCTGGCGTCTTTAGTCTGCGGATCGTTTCGCCAGCCCTGACCGTTCCACCCCCAACCCCTGTTGAACACCACCCCCGAAAGGAAATGCCCATGAAGCTTGCCACCCTGTTCAGCCTAGCGGTCGCTCCCCTTGCGCTCCTCGCCGCCAACCCGGCGCTCGCGCAGGACCACGCCGGCCACACCGCCGCCGCCCCTGCCGGCAAGGGCCCCGCCCTGTGGAAGGTCGCCGACGAGGACACCACCATCTACCTGTTCGGCACGGTTCACGTGCTGCCCAAGGACCTCGAATGGTACGACGCCACCATTGCCGAGGCCTTCGACAGCTCCGGCACCATCGTGACCGAGATCCCGATGGATGCCGCGAGCGAGGCGCAGATGGCCCAGCTCACCCAGGCCAAGGGGATGCTTCCCGCCGGCACGACCCTGCGTTCGCTGCTCAATGCCGAACAGACCGCCGCCTATACCGCGGCGATGGGCAAGATCGGCATTCCGGTCGAGGCCTTCGATCCGGTCAAGCCGTGGCTCGCAGGCCTCACGCTCTCGATCCTGCCGCTGATGCAGCAGGGCTATGACCCCAACAGCGGGGTCGAGAAGGTGTTGCTCGCCAAGGCCGAGGGCAAGGAAAAGGGCGCGCTCGAGACCGCCGAGTTCCAGCTCAGCATCTTCGACGGCATGACCCAGGAGGCGCAGGTCGCCTTCATGATGGAGGCGGCCACCGGCATCGACGAGGTCAAGCCGACGCTCGACCGCATGGTCGCCGAATGGGCCAAGGGCGATGCCGACCGGCTGGCCGAGGTGATGAACGAGGGCATGAGCGATCCCGCCGTCGCCGAGGCGCTGCTCTACAAGCGCAATGCCAACTGGGCCGAGTGGATCGACACCCGCCTGGATACGCCCGGCACGGTGTTCATCGCGGTCGGCGCGGGCCATCTTGCCGGTGCCAAGAGCGTGCAGGATTACCTCGCGCAGAAGGGCATCGCGGTGACGCGGGTCAAGTGATGCGCGCAGCTTTCGGGGCGATGGCGCGGCGGCTTGCCGCAGGCGTCATCGCCTCGCTCCTCCTCATCGGTCTTGCCGCCTGCGGCAATCGCCCCGCGGACGCCCCCCCCCCCAACCCGCTGCTCTACGAGATCGCCTCGGCCGATGGCGCAGTGGAGGGATGGATGCTCGGCACCATCCACGCCCTGCCCGACGGCACCGACTGGCGCACCCCTGCAATCGGCCGTGTCATCGACACGGCCGATTTGCTCGTGGTGGAAGTGGGCGAAGTGAAGGGGCGTGACGAGGGGCCCTCGATCTACAGGAGCCTCGCGCAAAGCCCCGGCCTCCCGCCGCTCGCCCAGCGCTTGCCCGCCGATCTGCGCCCGCAGCTGGCCTCCCTGCTCGAGCGCGGCGGACTGGACGAGAGCGCCTTCGCCGCCGAGGAAAGCTGGGCGGCAGCAATCGGCCTTGCACGGATCGAGGCAGCCGGCGATTCCGCCAACGGGGTCGACCGCGCGCTGATCACCGACTTCGCCGGCCGCCCGGTGCGCCAACTCGAAGGATTGCGCGGCCAGCTTTCGATCTTCGACCGCCTCCCCGAAACCGCACAGCGCGAGATGCTCGCCGCCGTGGTGCGCGAGAGCACAAGCGCCGGAAGGGATCCAGAACGCCTGGTGCGCGCCTGGCTGGCGGGCGATGCGGCAACCATCGAACAATCGACCCGCGAGGGCTTTCTTGCCGATCCGACCGTGCGCGAGGCGCTGCTCACAGGGCGCAACCGGCGCTGGACGGCGGCGCTCGTGCCGCTGCTTGCCGAGGCTCCGCGCCCGCTGATCGCGGTCGGCGCTGCGCATCTGGTCGGCCCCGGAGGGCTGGCCGCCCTGCTGGAGGCGCAAGGCTACCGCATTCGCCGCATTCCCTAGACGGGTTGCCAAACCGGCCTCGTCTCTCTATGGGCCCGCGCTTCGATGCTTCCGGTCATCCCTGGAGGCGGTTGCATCGCTGACTACTTATATCAACACGCATTCGAAAGGCATCCGTATGAGCGAGACTCTCACGCTGCCGGCCGAAGCGCGCGAACGGGCTGGCAAGGGAGCCTCCCGAGCACTTCGCCGCGATGGTCGGACCCCTGCTGTCATCTATGGCGGCAAGGAAGAACCCACCCTGATCCACGTCGAGCAGAAGGAACTGGTCCGTCAGCTGATGACCGGCCACTTCATGAACTCGATCGTCAACATCGAGATCGGTGGCAAGACCGTCCGCACCCTGCCCAAGGATGTCGCGTTCCACCCGGTGACCGACCGCCCGACCCATGTCGACTTCCTGCGCCTCACCGGCGACAGCAAGGTCGAAGTGGCCGTGCCGGTGGTGTTCATCAACGAGGAAGCCTCGCCGGGCCTCAAGAAGGGCGGCGTGCTCAACATCGTGCGCCATGAGCTCGAACTGGTCTGCGCGAGCGACTCCATCCCGGAAGAGATCCAGATCGACGTGACCGGCCGTGACGTGGGCGAATCGATCCACATCAGCGACGTGACCCTGCCCAAGGGCGTCACCAGCGCGATCACCGACCGCGACTTCACCATCGCAACGCTCGTCGCCCCCTCGGCGCTCAAGAGCAGCGAAGGCGACACGACGCAGGCTGACGCGGAGTAATCCGCCCTGCGCCTTTGACGGCTTACGAACGCCGGGCTTCGCAAGAGGTCCGGCGTTTCGTTTTGCCCTGCCCCCCGCTAAGGACACGCCATGCAGATCTGGGTCGGCCTCGGAAATCCCGGACCGCGCTATGCGCTCCACCGGCACAATGTCGGCTTCATGGCCGTGGACGTGATCGCCGACATGCATTCCTTCGGACCCGTCCAGAAAAAGTTCAGCGGGTGGGCGCAGGAAGGGCGGATCGGCAGCCAGAAGGTGCTGCTGCTGAAGCCCGCGACCTTCATGAACGAAAGCGGCCGCTCTGTCGGCGAGGCGCTGCGCTTCTTCAAGCTCGGCACCGACGCGCTGACGGTGTTCCACGACGAGCTCGACCTTGCCCCGTTCAAGGTCAAGGTGAAGCAGGGCGGCGGCCATGCCGGGCACAATGGGCTGCGCTCGATCGACCAGCATCTGGGCCCCGACTTCCGCCGCATCCGCCTCGGCATCGGCCACCCCGGCCACAAGGACCGGGTGACCGGCCACGTCCTCGGCAATTTCGCGAAGGCCGAGGAGGACGATCTTGCCGCCATGCTCGGCGCAATCGGCGCGGAGGCGGAGTGGCTGGCGAAGGGCGACGACGTGCGCTTCATGAACGATGTCGCGCTCAGGATGCAGGGCTAGGCGGCATTGATCGCGCGGGGCCGCGTGCTAGTCTCGCTGCCATGAGCAACATCAATCGCCGCACCCTCCTTGCCGGAGCCGCCGCCACCGCCTCGCTCGCCGCCACTATCCGGGTAGGCGCGGCCGAACCGGTCTACACCTCGCAGCTCGACTTCAAGGGCAAGAGCGTGCTGATCACCGGCTGTTCGTCCGGGTTCGGCAGGCTCGCGGCGGAGCTGCTGGCGCGGCAGGGGGCGAAGGTCTTCGCCACCATGCGCGGCCTGCCCCGACCCGAGGCCGAGCAGCTGCGCATCATGGCGCTGAACGAACGGCTCGACCTTCACGTGATCGAGATCGACGTCACCTCCGACGAGCAGGTGAAAGAGGGCGTTGCCGAGGCGGAGATGATCGCGGGCGGCGGGATCGATGTCCTCGTCAACAATGCCGGCATCGGCATCACCTCGCCGGTCGAGGTGCAGGACATGGAAGCCACCCGCCTGATCTTCGAGACCAACGTCTTCGGCCCGCACCGTATGGCACGCGCGGTGCTGCCGGGGATGCGCAAGAAGGGCGCGGGCCAGATCATCCAGATCTCGAGCCAGCTCGGCCGCGTCATCTCGCCGTGGTCAGGGCACTACTCGGCCACCAAGTTCGCGCTTGAGGCGATGAGCGAGCAGCTCGCCTACGAGCTGGTGCCGCACAGGATCGACGTCTCGATCATAGAGCCGGGCGGCTATCCGACGAAGGTCTGGGTCAACCGCAACACCTATTCCGCCGCGCTCAAGGAGCGGGCCGAGGCGGTGCACACCGAGGGCTACCCTCAGCAGGTGGCGCGGATGGGCACCGAGGACGGATCCGGGCGCAGCAACGATCCTGCCGATGTCGCCAAGGCCATCGCGGGCCTGATCGCCCAGCCTCCCGGCACCCGCCCGCTGCGCCTGCCGGTGTCGCCCGGCAACAAGCCGCAGGTGCCGATCAACGAGGTCACCGCGCGGGTGCAGACCGAGTGGCTCGGAGGGTCGCCGGTGGTCGGCCCGCTGGTCAGGGCCGTGCACCAGCGGTGACAGTCTTTTCCCCGTTCATCCTGAGCTTGTCGAAGGATTGCATTTCTCTATAGGCGCAGCGCGTCATCCAGTAGTGCAGCCCTTCGACAAGCTCAGGGCGAACGGTTTAGAGAAAGTCACATCATGGGTTTCCGTTGCGGGATCGTCGGCCTGCCGAATGTCGGCAAGTCCACTCTGTTCAATGCGCTCACCGAGACGCAGGCGGCGCAGGCGGCGAACTATCCCTTCTGCACGATCGAGCCCAATGTCGGCCAGGTCGCCGTGCCCGACGAGCGCCTGCAGAAGATCGCCGCAATCGCCAAGAGCGCCAAGATCATCGAAACCCAGCTCGGCTTCGTCGACATCGCCGGCCTCGTGAAAGGCGCGAGCAAGGGCGAAGGTCTCGGCAACCAGTTCCTCGGCAATATCCGCGAGGTCGACGCGATCGTCCACGTCCTGCGCTGCTTCGAAGATGACGACATCCAGCACGTCGCCAACAAGGTCGATCCCATCGCCGACGCCGAAGTGGTCGAGACCGAACTGATGCTGGCTGACCTCGAAAGCCTCGAAAAGCGCGTCCCCGCCGCCGCCAAGCGCGCCACGGGCGGCGACAAGGAAGCCAAGGCGATGGCGAGCGTGCTCGGCCAGGCGCTGGAGCTGCTCCGCGAGGGCAAACCCGCACGTCTCACCGTGCCGAACGACGACGAGGAAGCGCGGCTCTTCAAGCAGGCGCAGCTGCTCACCGCCAAGCCCGTGCTCTACGTGTGCAACGTCGCGGAAGAGGACGCCGCCACCGGCAATGCCCTCTCCGAAAAGGTCTTCGCCAAGGCTGCCGCCGAAGGTGCCGAGGCGGTGGTGGTATCCGCCGCGATCGAGGCCGAACTGGTCGCCATGCCGGAAGAAGACCGGGGCGAGTTCCTCGAAGCGCTCGGCCTCACCGAAAGCGGCCTCGCCCGTGTGATCCGCGCCGGCTACAAGCTGCTCGGCCTCAAGACCTTCTTCACCGCCGGCCCGAAGGAAGCGCGCGCCTGGACCTTCCCGGCGGGCGCCAAGGCCCCGCAGGCGGCAGGCGAGATCCACTCGGATTTCGAACGTGGTTTCATCCGCGCCGAGACCATCGCCTACGAGGACTACATCGCGCTGGGCGGCGAAGCGGGCGCCAAGGAAGCGGGCAAGCTGCGGCAGGAAGGCAAGGAATACGTGGTGCAAGACGGCGACGTGCTGCTCTTCAAGTTCAACGTCTGATCACGGGCCGTCTCGCATTTGTCGCGCGCCGCGCCTAGGGCGAGCGTCATGCGCCACATCCTCGTCCTGATCGCCCTCCTGTTCCTTCCCGCCGGGCTCGCGGCGCAGGAGGCATCCCGCCCCGTCACCGTGCTCGTCGGGATCGACGGGTTCCGCCCCGATTACCTCGACCGCGGCATCACCCCGCACCTCTCCGCGCTGGCGGCGCAGGGCGCGGCAGGCCCTATGCGGCCGAGCTTTCCCACCAAGACCTTCCCCAACCACTATGCGCTCGTCACGGGCAAGCGGCCCGATCGCAACGGGATCGTCGGCAATTCGATGATCGACCCGCGCCGTCCGGGGGTGATGTTCAGCCTCGGCAATGCGGCGCAGGCGCTCGATCCCTTCTGGTGGAACGAGGCCGAGCCGGTCTGGATCACTGCCGAGAAAGCGGGACTGCGCAGCGCCACGATGTTCTGGCCGGGCAGCGAGGTCGCGATCCAGGAAATGCACCCGTCCGACTGGCTGCGCTTCGACCAGAACGTGACCAACGTGCAGCGGGTGAACACCCTCCTCGACTGGCTCCGCCGTCCCCCCGATATCCGTCCCGCCTTCGCCACGATCTACTTCGACACGGTCGACACGCAGGGCCACCGCTTCGGTCCAGACAGCGCCGAGGTGAACGCTGCCATCGCCGAGGTCGACGCGCGGATCGGCGATCTCGTGGCCGGCGCGGCGCGGCTGGGTGCGGCGGTCAACTGGGTGATCGTCGCCGACCACGGGATGCGCCAGACCGACGAGGCGCGGGTGATCCAGCTCGACACGCTCATCGACCGCGCAAGCTATATCGCGGTCGAGACCGGCCCCTATGCCGCGATCGAGCCTGCCGCGGGGACGGACAACCGCGTCGCCGAAGCCCTGCTGAAGCCGCACGAGCACATGACCTGCGCCCGCAAGGAGGATCTGCCGGCGCGGCTCCACTACGGTGCCAATCCGCGGGTCGCCGCGATCATCTGCCTTGCCGAGCCGGGCTGGACGATCCTCTCGGGTCCCTCTCTCTATCCGGTCACGGGAGGCGCGCACGGCTACGACAATGCCGATCCCGAGATGCTCGCCGTGTTCATCGCCAGCGGCCCCGCCTTCGCCGAGGGCGCGCGCTTGCCGGTGTTCGACAATGTCGCGGTCGCCGCCCTGCTGCGCGCGGTTCTGGGGCTGCCGGAGGATGCGCAGGCAGATGGCAGGCTGGCCGACCTGAAGGCCGCGCTTCGCCCCTGACGCCTCGGCATATCCCGACGCCCGCTCTTTCCGACCTTGCGGCGTGCCCCCTCTGCGGCGGATGGGGCGATGCGCGGAACACCGCCCCGCCCCGGCTGTTCGCCCCTACCAAACCCAAGGGAGGAGCGTTCGCGTGGCGGGAACAGACGGCAAATTCGAAACTCTGGTGCGGATCGGCTATTTCAGCCGCGCCGTGCTCTACATCGCCCTCGGGCTGCTCGCGCTGACCGGCGCAAGCCGGATGCGCGAGGGAATGGACGGCATCTTCCGCGCCGTCGAGGACCTGCCGGCAGGCGACCTGCTGCTGTGGGTGCTGGTGGTGGGCCTCGTCGCCTATGCGCTGTTCCGCCTCGCCTCGCCCCTGTTCGATATCGAGCACAACGGCTCGGATGCGAAGGGATGGGGCAAGCGCATTGGCCATGCCGGGAGCGCCGTCGCCCACCTCGCGCTGGCCTGGACCGCCTTCCGCTTCGCGACCGGCGAGCCTGGTGGCGGCGGAGCGGGGGCGTCGCAGGCTGCGGCCGGGGTGCTGTCGGTCGACTTCGGTGCGCTCGCGCTCGGACTTCTCGGCATCGCCTTCTTCATCGCCGCCGTCGCGCAGGCACAGAAGGGCATCACCGGCAGCTTCATGCGCCGCATCGCCGCCGATGCGCCCGATGCGACCCGGTGGCTCGGCATGGCGGGCTATCTGGCGCGCGCTGCGGTCTTCGCGGTCATCGGCTGGTCGCTGGTGGAGACGGGTTTCCTGTCGCAGGGCGCATCCAACGTGAAGACGCTCGGCGAGGCGGTCGCATCGCTGGCGGACACCGGATGGGCCTTCACGCTGGTGGCCGCCGGTCTGCTGCTGTTCGGGCTGTTCAGCCTGATCCTTGCTCGCTGGCGGATCATCCCCGATCTCGACCCCCACGGACGGGTGCCGTCATTCCGATCCTGAGATCAGTGGCGGCCGAAGAGCTTCTCGACGTCTTCCATCGAGAGCTTCACCCAGGTCGGGCGGCCGTGGTTGCACTGGCCTGACCGGGGGGTTGCCTCCATCTCTCGAAGCAGGGCGTTCATTTCGGCGACACTGAGGACGCGGCCCGCACGCACCGACCCGTGGCAGGCCATCGTGGCAAGCACCAGTTCGAGCCGTTCGGCGAGCAGCAGCGCGCCGCTGTCCTCCTGCTTGCCGTGCTTGGCGATGTCGTCGGCAAGGTCGGTGAGGAGCTTGGCCGTATCCGCCTTGGCGATGGCCGAGGGCACGGCCCGCACCAGCATCGCGGACGGGCCGAAGCGTTCGATCACGAGCCCGTAGCGGGCGAGCCCCTCGGCAGCGTCCTCGAGGCGGTCGCAATCGACTTCATCCATCTCGACCACGTCGGGCACCAGCAGCGCCTGCGAACGGCGCACGCCCTCGTCCGCGCCAGCTGCGCGCAGGCGTTCGAGCACGAGACGCTCGTGCGCGGCGTGCTGGTCGACCAGGACGAGCCCGTCGGCGGCCTCGGCGACGATGTAGGTGTTGGCGACCTGTCCCCGCGCGATGCCGAGCGGGTAGGACTGGGCTTCGGCGGGTACGGGTGCCGCTTCCTCGGCCCGGCCCTGTGGTTGCGACCATGCGAGCGAGGCTTCGCGCAGCAATAGCCCCTCCCGCTCGCGGGAGGGGTTGGGGTGGGCCTGCATAGGCCAGAGCGGGGTCTGTGACTCGCCCACCCCCAGCCCCTCCCGCGAGCGGGAGAGGAGAACGGGCTCACTCACCCAGCGCGCCATCGCCGCGCGGTCCGGACCCTGCGCGCTACGCCTGTCCCCGGTCGCGAGCGCCTGCCGCAGCCCCGAGACGATGAAGCCGCGTACCCCTGTGCTGTCGCGGAAGCGCACCTCGGTCTTGGCCGGATGGACGTTCACGTCGACATCCTGCGGCGGCAGTTCGAGGAACAGGGCAAGCACCGCATGGCGATCGCGCGCGAGCATGTCGGCATAGGCCCCTCGCACCGCGCCGACCAGCAGCCGGTCCTTCACGGGCCTGCCGTTGACGAACAGATACTGGTGATCGGCAACGCCCCGGTTCCAGGTCGGCAGCCCCGCCACGCCCGTCAGGCGCATGACCCCGTGCGGGGTGTCGCGGGCAAGGTCGATGGGAACGGAATTGTCCTTCAATTCATGCGCGATGATCCGGGCAACGCGGGTCGCGAGTTCCTCGTCCGCCTGGAGCGAGAGCACGGTGCGCTTGGCACCGTCATTGAGCGTCTCGAGGGTGAAGGCAATGTCGGGCCGCGCCATCGCGAGGCGGCGCACCACGTCGAGGCAGGCGGCATATTCGCTCCGCGCCGAACGCAGGAACTTGCGGCGCGCGGGGACCTTGGCGAACAGCTCCTCAACCCGCACGCGCGTGCCCGCCGGGAGCGCGGCGGGCTCGTCGGCGATCAGGGCGCCGTGATCGACCACCCGACGCCAGCCTTCCGCCGCTGCGCCCTCCCGGCTCTCGATGGTGAGGCGCGCGACGCTGGCGATGCTTGGCAGGGCCTCGCCGCGAAAGCCCAGGGTCGTCACCAGCTCGATCGCGCCATCCGGACCGATCAGCGAATCGGGAAGCTTGGAGGTCGCGTGCCGTTCCAGCGCCAGCGCCATCGCGGCAGGCCCCATCCCGCAGCCGTCGTCGACCACCTCGATGCGCTGCAATCCGCCCTCGGCCAGCACCACGCCGATTCGCCGCGCGCCCGCGTCGATGGCGTTCTCGACCAGCTCCTTGAGCGCCGCCGCCGGGCGCTCGACCACCTCGCCCGCAGCGATGCGGTTGACGAGTTCGGAGGGAAGGCGACGAATTTCCGGCATTTCCCGCTAGGCTAGCGACGAGCCGCCACAATTTCGAGGGCAGCCGCGCCAAAATCACCTCGGCAGTGGACAAATATTTTGGCCTTTTGCCCACGGATTCGCTAGGCGCGCGCAGTCATGTCATAACCGGGTCGAATTCCCCCGCAGCCGCGCTCCCCCGAAAGCGGTCTGCGGAGCAAGTCCCCCCATTACCGGAACCCAATCACCGATGAGCTTCCTGTCCAATCTCTTCAAGTTCGGCTCGCAGAACATGGCGATCGATCTCGGCACCGCCAACACGCTGGTCTATGTCCAGGATCAGGGCATTGTCCTCAACGAACCCTCGGTGGTGGCGATCGAGACGATCAACGGCATCCGCCGCGTCAAGGCCGTGGGCGACGATGCGAAGATGATGATGGGCAAGACCCCCGACAGCATCGAGGCGATCCGCCCGCTGCGCGACGGCGTGATCGCCGACATCGAAGTGGCCGAGCAGATGATCAAGCACTTCATCCAGAAGGTGCACGGCAAGAAGTCGATGTTCCGCTACCCCGAAATCGTCATCTGCGTGCCCTCGGGCTCGACCTCGGTCGAGCGCCGCGCGATCCGTGACGCCGCCTCTAACGCGGGGGCATCGGACGTCCACCTGATTCTCGAGCCGATGGCCGCTGCGATCGGCGCCGACATGCCCGTGACCGAGCCCGTCGGCTCGATGGTGGTCGATATCGGCGGCGGCACCACCGAAGTCGCGGTGCTCTCGCTGCGCGGCCTCGCCTACACCACCTCGGTGCGGACCGGGGGCGACAAGATGGACGAAGCGATCGTCAGCTATGTCCGCCGCCACCACAACCTCCTGATCGGCGACGCCACGGCCGAGCGCATCAAGAAGGATTACGGCATCGCCATGATCCCCGAGGACGGTGTGGGCGAGATCATCACCCTCAAGGGCCGCGACCTCGTCAACGGCGTGCCCAAGGAAATCACCATCAACCAGGCGCATGTCGCCGAAGCCCTGTCCGAACCCATCGGCGCGATCGTCGAGGGCGTGCGCATCGCGCTCGAGAACACCGCGCCGGAACTGGCGGCGGACATCGTCGACCAGGGTATAGTGCTCACGGGCGGCGGTGCCTTGATCCGGCGGCTCGACGAGCACCTGCGCGAGGAAACGGGCCTGCCCGTCTCGGTCGCCGAGGATCCGCTCACCTGCGTCGCCATCGGCACCGGCCGGGCGATGGAGGATCCGGTCTACCGCGGCGTGCTGATGACCGCGTGACGCGGAGCGCCATTAGCCGGAAGGGACTCTAAGCCATGGCGCCCCCCTCTTCGCGCCGCTCGGGCTTCTCGAAGAAAGCGCAGTATTCGCTGTTCACCGGCTACCTGCTGGCCGGTGCGGGAGCCGTGGTGGGTGCGGCGCTGCTGGCGCTGTCGCTGTGGCAGCCGGCTGCCTTTGCCCCTTTGCGCGGCGTGGCGGGCGACGCCGTTGCCCCCGCCGGACAGGCTGCCGCGGTGACGCGCTCCGGCTCGCAGGGGGTGTTCGCGGCGATCGCGGGCTATTTCAACGCGGGTGCCCAGAACGCCGAACTCCGCCGCGAGATGGAGATCGCCCGTATCCGCCTTGCCGAAGCCGAGGCGGTCAAGGCCGAGAACCGCCGCCTGAAAGGGCTGCTCGGCCTCGCCGAGGGCGAGGCCAAGCCTGTCGCGGTTGCCCGCCTCGTCGGCTCGACCGCGACCAGCGGGCGGCGCCACGCCTTCATCAATGCAGGGTCGACCGCCGGCGTTCTGCCGGGGATGCCGGTGATCTCCGAGCGCGGGGTGATCGGCCGCGTGCTCGAGACCGGGCGGATCTCGGCCCGGGTTCTCCTGCTGACCGACAGCGAGAGCGTGCTGCCGGTGCGCCGCGCCACGGACAATGTCATCGCCTTTGCCGAAGGTCGCGGCGACGGCCTGCTGCGCATCCGCCTCGTCAATCTCGGGGTCAATCCGCTGAAAGTCGGCGACATGATGGTGACGAGCGGCGCCGGCGGCTATTACCGGCCCGGCGTGGCGGTGGCGGTGATCGCCAAGATCACGCCCGACGGCGGGATTGCGCGGCTCGTGGCCGAACCTGCGGCGACCAGCTTTGTTGCGATCGAACCGGTCGCGCGGCCCGCCGCCATCACCGAGATTGCCGACGACAGCGAGATCGCCGGACCGGCGGAAAGCGCAGCCGCGCCCGCCCCCTCCCCTTCCCCCGCCGAACCGGACGCGGAGTGATGGAGCGGCTCGATCCCCGCGCCCGTTCGGACATCTACGGGTTGCGCATCAATCGCGCGCCGGACCCGTGGCGGGTGCGCGGGGTGCCCTATGCCTCGATCATTCTCGGTTCGCTGCTTCCGGTTCTGCTGATCGCCGACCTGATGCCGCTGCTGCCTTCCTTCGGCTTCCTGATGCTTCTCGCCTGGCGGATGGTGCGCCCCGGCCTGCTGCCGCTCTGGGCCGGAGCCCCGCTCGGCGCTTTCGACGATCTGGTCAGCGGCCAGCCTTTCGGCAGCGCGATCCTGCTGTGGTCGCTGACCATGATCGCCATCGAGATCATCGAGACCCGTTTCCCGTGGCGCGATTTCTGGCACGACTGGTTCACCGCCAGCGTGCTGGCGCTGGCCTACTGGCTGGCGGCGCTGCTGGTTTCGGGTGCGAGCGTGACGCCGGAAATGATCTCGGTCGCCGCCCCGCAGGCCTTGCTGTCGGTCCTGCTCTATCCGATAATCGCGCGCATGGTAGCCGGACTCGACCGCTTCCGTCTGTCACGGGCGCGGACCATCGACTGATGAAGATCCCGTTCCTGCAGAAAGGCCCTGAACGCCCCGCGCGGATGATCAGCGCCTCGATCCTGCGCAGCACCTTCGAGCGGCGCGCGGTGGTGATCGGCGCGGTGCAGGGCGGGATTGGCGTGCTGCTGGCGCTGCGGCTCGGCTATCTCTCTGTGGCCGAGAACGAGAAATACCGCCTCGAATCCGAGAGCAACCGCGTCAACCTCACTCTCATTCCGCCGCGGCGGGGCTGGATCCTCGACCGCGACGGTGCACCGCTCGCCTCCAACCGCGCCGATTTCCGCGTCGACCTGATCCCCGAGCGGCTCGTCGATGCAGATGCCACCATTGACCGGCTCGGCGAACTGCTGTCGCTCGAGCCCGCGCGGATCGCCGACATCAAGGACAAGGTCGCGACCTCGCGCGGGTTTCAGCCGGTCGAGGTCGCAAGCGGCCTCCGATACGAGCAGTTCGCCGCGCTCAGCGTGCGCCTGCCGGACCTCCCCGGCGTGGTGCCCCAGCGCGGCTTTTCGCGCTTCTACCCGACCGCCTCCAGCGTCGGGCATCTGATCGGCTATGTCGGCCCGGCTTCGGCGGAGGAATACGAGAAGGACCCCAATCCGCTGCTGATCACGCCCGGCTACAAGATCGGCAAGGACGGGCTCGAGAAGCAGTTCGAGAAGGAGCTGCGCGGGGTGCCCGGCGCGCGACGGGTGGAGGTGACGGCCGGCGGGCGGATCGTGCGCGATCTCGAAACGCGCGAGGATGTTCAAGGCAACCCCGTGCGCCTCACCATCGACGGTCCGCTCCAGGATTACGCCGCCCGCCGCATCGGGCTCGAAAGCGGCTCGGTGGTGGTGATGGACTGCCGCACCGGCGACCTGCTCTGCATGGCCTCGATGCCGAGCTTCGATCCCAATTCCTTCTCGGACGGGATCGGCGGGGTCGAATACGCGATGCTGCGCGAGGACGAGCGGGTGCCGCTGCGCAACAAGGTCCTGAAGGGGCTCTATCCCCCCGGATCGACGGTCAAGCCGATGGTGTCGATGGCGCTCATGGAGCAGGGCATCGACCCCGAAGAGACGGTTTTCTGCGGCGGCGGCCTGCGGGTCGGCAACCGCGTCTTCGGCTGCTGGAACCGGCGCGGCCACGGCGCAACCAACATGGCAAAGGCCATCTACCAGAGCTGCGACGTCTATTTCTACGCCATGGCCCAGCGCACGGGCATGGACCCGATTGCAGCGATGGCGCGGCGCTGCGGGATGGGGCAGGAATTTCCCCTGCCCGTCACCAGCCAGTTCTTCGGCACCGTGCCGGACCCGGCATGGAAGATGAAGAAGTGGGGCCGCGAATGGCAGGCCTTCGACACGGTCAACGCCACCATCGGGCAGGGCTACATGCTCTCGAGCCCCTTGCAGCTCGCGGTGATGGCCTCGCGCCTTGCGACGGGCAAGCACGTGATGCCGCGCCTCACGCTCGACACCAAGCCGCAGGGGTTCGACAAGATCGACTTCCCCGCCGATCAGGTCGAATATGTGCGCAAGGCGATGAGCGACGTGGTCAATGGCCCCGGCACGGCGGGCCGCGCGCGTCTGCCGGTCGAGGGCACGCTGATGGCGGGCAAGACCGGCACCGCGCAGGTCGTCTCGCTCTCGATCTCCAACGGCAAATCCGGGCCTTGGAAATATCGCGACCATGGCCTGTTCATCTTCTTCGCCCCCTATGACAACCCACGCTATGCCGGCGCGGTGGTGATCGAGCACGGCGGTGGATCGGGCGCGGCCTATCCGATCGCGCGCGACGTGATGACCTTCATGTTCGATCCGGCCAAGGGGCTGGAGGCGCTCGCCGCGCTCGAGGCCGGATGGGGCGGGACGGCGCAGCAGCGGCTCGAGCGGCGCTACGCCGCCTATGCGGCAGAGCGCGGTGCGACCGTCAGCCGCCCGCCGCGCCGGGACGAGGAGATCTTCGACCGCGTCGAGGCCGAGGCCCGCCGCGCCGCCACCCAGACCGAGGCCATCGCCGACGAGGTGATCGCTCCGCGGCCCGAGGCCAATCCTTCGGGCGCCCCGCCGGGGGCAGCCGCCGCGCCGACGCCCGCGCCGCCCACCGCCCCGGCCCCGCCACCGCCGCCAGCCCCCTCCCCTGCCGGGACGACACCATGAACACGCTGGCCGCCCGCGGCGGGATCGTTCCCGAACCGATCGCCCGCCAACCGTGGGAGATGCTGATCCCGTTGCTGTTGCTGACCGGCTTCGGCGGGCTGGTGCTCTATTCGGCGGGCGGGGGTTCGATGCAGCCCTTCGCCCTGCCCCACTTCATCCGCTTTCTCGTCTTCGCGGTCATGGCCGGCGTGATCGCGGCCCTGCCGCGCGATTTCGTCCGGGTGGTGACCTATCCGGGCTATCTCGTGGTGCTGCTGATGCTGCTCGCGGTCGAGATCGTCGGACAGGTCGGGGGCGGGAGCCAGCGGTGGCTCGAGGCCGGGCCGATCCGGATCCAGCCTTCCGAGATCATGAAACCTGCCGTGGTGCTGGCGATGGCACGCTTCTACGAGACGCTGCCCTCAGGGATGATAGGATCCTGGCGCTCGGTGGTGCCGGCGGGGATGCTGATCCTGCTCCCGATCGGCCTCGTGCTGATGCAGCCCGACCTCGGCACTTCGGTCGCAATCGCCTTCGGCGGGGTGGTGGTGATGTTCCTCGCCGGTCTCCCCCTGTGGTGGTTCCTGACCGCGGGAGGCCTAGGGATCGCGGCCCTGCCGCTGATCTACTTCTTCGCGCTCCACGACTATCAGCGTGCCCGCGTGACGACCTTTCTCGATCCCGAGAGCGATCCGCTGGGCGCAGGCTACCACATCGCCCAGTCGAAGATCGCGATCGGATCGGGCGGGATCTTCGGCAAGGGGTTCAACAACGGCACGCAAAGCCACCTCAATTACCTGCCGGAACCGCACACGGATTTCGTCTTCGCCTCGATGGCCGAGGAATGGGGTCTGATGGGCGGACTGTTCGTGCTCGCGATGTACACGCTGATCCTGCGCTGGGGATGGAAGGTCGCGGCCGAGAGCCAGGACCGCTTTTGCGCGCTGCTCGCCGCGGGGGCGACGGCGACGATCTTTTTCTACATCGCGATCAACCTGCTGATGGTGATGGGGATGGCGCCCGCCAAGGGGATTCCGCTGCCGTGGATGAGCCACGGCGGCTCCTCGATGATGACCAACATGATCTGCATCGGCCTGCTGATGATGGTCAACCGCTGGAACCGCGAGGCACCGCGGCGGGGCCTTGCAGTCTGATTTCCCGCGACTGCGAAAAGGCGCTTGCCATCAGGGCGGGACGCGCTAAATGCAGCGCCTCACGCGAATCGGGATGCGGCCTCGCTCCCGTCTTTCGCGGTCCGACCAGGTCGGAATGGACGCATAGCTCAGTTGGTAGAGCAGCTGACTCTTAATCAGCGGGTCCTAGGTTCGAGCCCTAGTGCGTCCACCACCTTCAAAATCAAGGGTTTTCGGGTTTTCCCCGCACTCAAATTTGTGCCTCGGAAAACCTGTTTAGCAATCACCTAGCTAGCACGGCGGGGCTTGCAGGTTGTTGTGTCGCGGCGGAGCGTTTCCTTCAGCCGCTGTATGCAAACACACTTTTCAACTTTTTATTGAGTCCGTAACCCTGAGCGCATATGTATCTGATTGCGGCAAGGTGCCGCAATCTACGAGGACGAACCGATGGCAGCACAACTAGCAGACAAGGGCCACCCGGCCCTGCAGACGGTGCCTGCCGAGAGCTTTGCTAAGCTGTTGGCAGATTCCAAGACGGACAAGCGCCCGTCTGCCGAACTTCTTAAGCTGATTGCAAAGGGTAGGAAGACGCTTCACAAGCGCTAAGTGTCCGAATTAGCTTTTAACATCGAACCCCTCGGCCACCACCATGATCGGGGGGTTTTTTCATGTGGGGTCAAATTCATTGACCACTATCTCGCTAAGCGTTGCCTGAGCGACCACGAGAACCACAAGTCGCGGGTTTACGTCGCTGCCGAGCCAGAGACGCATCGCGTGTTCGGATTCTACACGCTCTCTCTCATGTCGTTGCGTCCCGAGGATGCTTCGCCAGATGAAGCGCAGGCCAAATTTGGAAGTTGGGCCATACCGCTGGTTTACCTCGGCCAAATCGGTGTGCATCAAGAATATCAACGCGGCCACGGTATCGGAAGCACGCTGATGACGCATGCATTCGAGCGCACGCTAGAGATAGCCAACCTTGCAGGCACTTTCGGCTTAGCGCTCGATGCGATCGATGAAGATCGCGCGCAATGGTATGAACGCCTCAGCTTCGACCGATACGGAGTCGAGCAGGATGGTCGCATTAAGATGGTTTGCTCGTTAAACATCATCAAACAAGCGCTGGCGAGTTAGCAACCTACCTTCCGACCAGATTGCGCAGCCCAGCCGCAGCGGCCCCACCCAGCGCGTTAGCGACCTGCCAATTGTGGGACGTCACATGCAAATGGTCGCGTTCCTCGCGCGTTTGCGCGTAGAACTCAACACGCTGCACCCGTAGAATAAGAGGGCTCAGCGTCATGCCAAGGGGCGAGGCCAGATCTAGCGCGCAATCGGACGGGCAACTAGCCATCGAAGACCTAGCGCAAAAAAATTGGCCTATGATAAGGTGTGACATGCTCAGATTGCACCTCGCTCCACTCGTTCTGACCTTAGGTGCCTGCTCGCCGGCAAACCCGTCTAGCTCGGATTATGTAGCTGAGGACATGGTGGAATGGTCGCGCCGCAATCCGCCAGTCTCAGAGGCAACCTGGAGAGGCGTTGGACAAGTGACCTGCGTCCCTGCTCAGCTCAACGTATGCAACAGCAATGGCTGCACCGCTCGCGACTTGAACGGAAAGCCGCCGATTGTCGTCAGGTGGGTCCCATCCAGCGGGAAGTATGAACGATGCGATCCAAACGCTGGCGGCTGCGAGAGCTTCACTCCCGTCATCTCATATTCAGGTTCATTTATGCGCGCGACGCTTCCGGCCAATGGTCTGATGTTCTCATTAACTGCTAGTGGCGACTACCGTGAGATTGCCACCCTTGCGACCGATACCATGATCTATCAAGGTGTCTGCCAAAGGCAGCAATTTCCTTGAGGATCGCTTGCCTTGTCGTTGGTCAATCAGTCTAACTCTCATCACAATGTGGCGGTCGCAAACAAAAGGAGAGAGGATGTTCCAGCTTACATTTCATGCTCGCGTCGAAATCGCCATCGCCACCATCTTGCTTCTTGCAAGTTGCTCAGGGAGCGAAACCCCAGCGAAGTTCAGTGACGCTGAAATGGATGAGATATCGGATATATCAGCCGATGTCGCATACGACGTGGTTTTAGAACATGAGAAGATAAGGGAACTTGAAAATCGGCTGGCGGAAGTCGAAAGCCGGTTATCAGCCGAATATTGATTCAGCTAGAAGCTAATTAGATTGGGGTGCTTTAGCGGTTCGCCCCCGCCACACCCAGCGAGCAACAGCTACGGCGAATGCTATTAAACCGTAGACGATCAACAACCCGACCGCAGAGAACATGACGCCCTCCCACCAAGCGCCCCAGCCCATGTAACCTAGCCTAGCGTTCTCAACCCACAATTCCCAACAAAGCTCTCTACCAGCCGACCCTTGTTCAACATTGGCCGCGGCGAGGCATTTTCGATAACCGGATTGCATGACCTCGCCGTGCCTCGTGTTCGTGGAAACAATCCACCAGCTTGGGAGCGCGAGAGTGCCGACCACCCACAGGACTAAAGCAAGTCGATTCCAAAAGCCCAGCCGCATAAAGCCCCATTCCCTTGCCGTTCACCAGACCTAACTAACTAATCCGAGACGAAAAAGCGGGTTACACGTGACACCGTACGCCCTAGCCGAGTTTGCTTTTTCTCTTGTTCGAAGAGCGCGACAGCGACCAATCCCCAACCGAAAAAACCGCCAATGCCCGCGAAATCAGCCGGGACGCCTAACCACATAAGAAGTCCCGTTAGCGCCCCCATCGGAACGAGCAACAGGACCAGAACCCCCAAACTTTCGCGAAGCTCTCCCATTGATCGTTTGTGTCCGTATGGCCAAGCAGCGTCAATGGTGGAGTGGGCCGCTTTGGCGGGTTTTAATCGTCTACGCAGCGGGTTACGTTTACTCTATGAGCAGGGCGCAAGAACTCTACTTCGAGATGACCAAGAGCGTCAGCCAATATGCCTATTTTCAGTTAGGCGTAGCTGGCGGCGCAATCGCCTTCGCGGTTCACCAGACCAAAGGCATGAAGCTGCTTGAGGCGCCGTGGCCTATACGACCGCACCCTTGCCGTGGTCTATGCGGACGGGCGCAATGTCGCCTGCCAGATGGTGAGCGCAGTGCACGCCGCCCATTTCCCGCGGTGCGACAACGGAGAGGGTTGCGTGGGATTGCGGCTGAGCTACCGACCAGACAGCGCTTATGTTATTTTAAAGAATGCAGTCACATAATCTAACGGGCAAAGCTGAAGCGCGGCAGAAGGACGCTATGCAATGAGGTATCTGGCCATCGGGTTACTGGTTCTTGCGGCACCGGCGACCGCGCAGGAAAGCGGCAATCGCCTAAGCCTCATCTGTGCGGGCGGGGGATACGCGACCAAGTTAGACCAATCGACCGCTCAAGCCTGGAACAATTACGGCGACAGCGCGACCGCTACTGTCCAGAGCCCCAGCCGCGTAGGCTTCCAAGACCAAACCCAACTTTGGGTTGAGGGAAGCGAAGGTCGCATCCGCATGCCGCCCAGCATGCTTCCGGCAATTCGAGGAGGCGAAGACGGCTGGTTCAAGCTGTCCTCGATTGAGGTGACTGACAGCGAAATACGCGCCACGGTGAAGGTCAATCCCCTCAACAACCCGAAACTTCGGCTGGACCGTATCACCGGAGCCGTAAGCCTATCGGGCAAGGCCGGGGACTATGCTGGTCGGTGCCAGAAGTTCGACCCGCAGGCCGTCCAGCGGCAGTTTTGAGGAGCGGCTAACAGACCGCCCCCTTCTTCAATCCCTCGAGCAGCACCGCCATAACTGGCTCAATCCTCGCATCGAGCAGTTGCTCCCTTTTGGCGTTCAACATTAACGGATTTCGCACAAGAAGATGCTGGTACCGAACCGCTCTGTGTCGGAGGAATCGCAATGAAGAGACTTGCCGCACTGGGGCCAATCGCTCTGGCGTTCACCGGGCTAACCCCTGCATCAGTCGCGCATCCGGGCGGTCTTGCGGCTGACGGTTGCCACAACGACCGTAAGAACGGCGGACGCCATTGTCATCGTGCCTCTACAACTCAAGCGCCAGCATCATCGCAGCAGTCGCCGAGGGGCAGCACCTACTATCCTAATTGCGCGGCCGCTCGGGCAGCCGGCGCCGCCCCCCTCTATCGAGGCGACCCAGGTTACGGCACACACCTTGACCGCGACAATGACGGAAAGGCTTGCGAATAAGCCTTCAATGTCCGCCGTCAGGTCAAGCGAGCGGCCCAGCCATAGTACGTCATGTCTTGAGTCTAAGGAGATCGCCCGCCATCCTTTCACTCGCTGCGGTCGCCCTTGAGTGCCCTTGCCTCGTCGCGCGATGAGCGTTGCACTGAGAACTGCGATGAATGGGGCGTAGACAGCGCATAAATTCGGACGCAAGTTTGCAATCTACGGAGATTGGTGAGCCACAAGCGCAGAAAAGAGGCAACATGTCCAACGATGGTGTTTGGGAGGTCGATCGCGTCGCGGCGGCCGATTTGTTGGCCGCACTTGGGGCAGCACCTGAGCCGGAGTGGGGCGTAATCGTCGCTCAAGCACTGGCCCGACATCGCCGCCAGAGTTACGATTGGGCAAGTCAGCGAGCGCGACAGTCCGCCCTTCAAGTTCTCGAGAAGGAAGCAGCGGAGACTTTTCAACGCCACAACGGGGAGTGGGTTGATGGCTTTAGGCATGCAGAAAAATGTTTGATGACAACCACTCCTTCGGCATTGCTAGGCTTGCCTACTAACCAGACGCGGTCGAAGGGGCAGATCTTGCGGTCCTTGGTCCGCTCGGCGAAACGGACGAGGGGCACGACACCCGGCTAATCGAGCTCGGTTAGAAGCCACGCTATCGCCTTTGGCAGCCGCGCCGCGACCTTAGCCTCTGCGCTTGAGCATGAAAATCAGTCAAATTATCAACGAAGGCAGCGCGTTATTCCGCTCGATCCTCGCGAATTACATCGATAAGAAGCTTGAAACTTGGCGTTTCGGATTTGCTTTGGTTAAAGATTTAACCACCGCGTTCATACGAGCTGTTACCGCCCCCTAGAATCTAACGTAGGTTGGTCTTGCAGCCTCATCTTCAATGCTATTATCTCGTCATGACTGAGGACGTGCATCAGCGCTTAAGCGACATCGCTAGTGAACTGGCGAGGGCTGGCCATCTCGTCTCTGCAGCGCATGTGCAAATCGCGGCCGAAATTATCTTTGACGAAGTCACGTATCGAAGGCGTGGGCAATGTGGTCACGTCAGCACCGACTTACACTGACGCGTGTCCTTTAGAGGCGCCGGCAAATTCGGATGCTGTCTGCCCGTTACCTATCCGCTGGTTGGCCGTAACACGGTGGTGCGGGCAATACGCCGCGGCGCTCGCCAGATCGGCCTCATCCATCCCGCAGTTCCTTCAGCAAATGCCGCGCAGCAGCCCGCAGCGCCCGCGCCTCTTTCGTCTCGCCACCGTGGCGATAAGCGCCATTACGCTCGCCCCGAGGCGCGCCCGCTCTTGCCCCGTGGAACCGGCATCGGTTCTTGCCCTTCTCGGCGGGGGCTTGGCAGGGCATCCCGGCGCGGTTCTTCGCTCCACACCGCTTCGCTTGCCTCAATCGTTCGACCGGACTCGGCGGGACCATGCGATTGCCTGCCAAATTCGGCCCCTCCCCCGTGGTGATGGACATGCTGATGGGTTTCCTTGTGAACGTGGATTGATTGGTTGGCGGTGCGCGACTTGCCCTTGAGCGCCTGCATAGCATCGCACTGGATTGCGAAAGTGCGCGCCAGCTTCGAGGCTAGTGCCGCGTCATGGTGATAGACCGTGTGCCCACGGTTGAGGCCTTGTGCGCTCAGCTTCATCATCAGCATGTGCGTTGCCGCCATCTGCGCAGCGAGCGCCGCCTGTGCGGAGTTTTCCGGCTGGTGCTCGGCCACGAGGGCAAGCAGCGCGTTCCACTCGGTTTCGTCGATTTTCCATTCCCGCGCGTCCTCGTCCCACGCTTGCGGGCACAGCTTCGACAACTGGATGAGGAAGGTTTGCAGCAGCGAGCCAGAGCGCGTCCCGAACGCCTGCACCAACTGCAATTCCCATAGATCAATGTCGCTGTGGGGCGGGACGACCGTGAGGCAGTCAGCCCTTCCCTCGCCCATGACGCCGGGATTGATCGGCAGGCTATCGGCAAACGCACGCGCCGAGGCCTTTCCTGCTTTCAGGATATCGGAGGGTTCAGGGCGCGAGCGATCCTTGCGGCGACGCTTGCGAGGCTCGCCCGCATCCATTCGGCGAGGGTCAATGTCGGTCGAGGGTCTAGGCATGAGCCACCACCCCACTTCCCGCGCCGAGGCCTTCCCCCACCCCACCACCACGCCCACCCCTATAAGGGGGGTGGGGTGGGGTAGGGTTCTGGGCGGGAATTTCCCCACTTCCCCCACCTGTCCCCACCCCACTTTTCGAGGTGGGGATTTCGTCAGGCTTGATCCAGTTTCCGACCACGACAAAGGGCCTTTCGCGTCCCTTCGCCTTGTCTTTGCGCTTCTCTACGGCCAGCGCGCCGCTATTGATCCACGACGCGAGCAGTGACGAGATACGGCCCTTATCCTTCTTGTCGCCAGCATCGAGGCCCAAGGCGTCTGCTACAGCGCGCCCGACCCAATCGGAGGCCTGCACGTTGGCCGCGTAGTCCCCGCCTGCGATGGCATGTTGCACGTTGTAGAGGTCGCGTACGGACAGGCCTTCGAAGGGGTCGGGCGCTTGCCAGATCGCCGCAGCGCCAACCTGATCGCCCTGCGAAAGTCCGTTGCCGTTGCCGAGGTCCACAGAGTGCAGCTTGAACCAGAAGGCGTTTTCGGGCGGGGCGCGGTTGCTTTTGCCGTTATCGACGCGAATGATCGTCCGGCGGTCAGCCTTCTCCGTGATGCCGTAGCGGTTGCCCTCTTCCTCGCTCATGGGATTGAGGGTCAGCACTGTTCGGACAGCACCGCTAAGCGAGGACGCCCCGCGCGAGTCTTCGGCGGTGACAGCATTGCCACCCGTCTTGCGGCTATGGTGGACGAGCAGGATCGCGCAGTCGCAATCTTGCGCGACACGCTTCCACCGCTTGGCTATCGCGTCGATCTTTCCGTTGTCGTTTTCGTTGACCGCATGGCTCGAAACGAAGGGGTCAATCTTGAGAACATCAATCTTGCGTCGTCGCAGTTCCCGCGTGACCGCCTCATAAACGGGCTCGAGGATTTGTGCCCCGTCCGCCGTTTCAATGGCGGTGCAAAGCTTCTGGTCGAGGCCATCGACGAACAACCGCCCGTCAATGTCCGAAGCCCCGATTTGATGATGCAGAGCCGCAGCAGCGAATTGCCGTGCCAGCTCTTGCGCGTCGTCTTCGAGGTTCCAGAACCACACGCGGCGCGGGCCTTCCGGCAAGCCACGGTCGAACAGATCCTTTCCGCTCGCCAACGATAGCGCCAAGCCCACTTCGAAAGTAGTCTTGCCGACGCCGCCGGGGGCGATCATCGCACTAAGTTCGCCACGCTGTAGCCACTTGCCGAGCAGCCAGCGACGCGGCGGGATCGAGGCAGGGTCAGGCAGGGCGAAAGGCGACGCAGCGATCGGAGGCAGGCCCCCGCCCTCATCGCCCCCCACATAGAGGCGCTTTTGGTGGGCGCGGTCGAGTTGCTCAATCCGCTTGTCGAAATCATCCATGCGAAGCCTCGCGCAAAATGTCGTCCATTTCCTCGGCCTGCATCGCGGTCAGCATCAGGCGCTTGGACAGTTGGTTAAGGCGGTCGAGCCAATCGAGGGGGACGCCGGGGGCATAGACAAAGGGCGTCGCCCAATTGACAACTTCCCAAGCGAGCAAGCGCGCCGTGTCGCTTTCCGTCCTGGCAACGAACGCCGCCGCCGCATTGCGGTAGCTGGACAGCTTCGCGCGGCGCTCGTGTTCCTCGTCCGGCAGAGCACCAAGAAAAATGCGGATTGCATCGGGGGCGGGTTCCGCGCTCATAAGCCCGCCCTCCGCTCGCATTCAGGGTGAACCGTGACGGGAAGCCCGCGGCCTTCTGCCCGCAGATCGCGCAGGATGGTTTCAAGCCGACCACGGCGAAGCGGGGGGCCAGCGAAGCCATAACCGCCCTGCACCACACGGCAGAGGTCAAGGTGATGGTCAGCCGCAGGAATGGCCACGAGCGCGCGGATCGGCACGCGGGGAAAGGGGATAATGTCCGCAGTCATTCCGCGCCCCCTTCCGGCTTTGCCACGCTGTAGGACATGACCTTGAAGCCCATGCCGCCAGTGCGCTTGCCTGCCTCAAAGAGCAGACCACGCTTGACCAGTTCGCCAGCACGCGGGCGCACCACATGGACAGGCAAGCCCACATCGTCGGCAACCTGTTCAGGGGTGGCGCCAGCCGCACCGTAGCGCGACCACGCGGCCATCATCTGCGCGTGACGACGCCCGAGCGTCTTGTTGACCACGTGCGCCGCCGCAGCGCTGTTCTGGCGAGCCTGTGGGCTATTGCCCTTGAAACCCGCAGCTGTGCCGTTGCCGTAATGCGGTTTGGATTCTTCCGGTTGATTGGAGAGGTTTGTGGAGGTCATGCACGCCTCCTGTTCTGCCGTGCAAAGCCGTCCTGATGACCATCGACAGGCGCATCGTAATAGCGCCGCCGCTTGCGGTTTTCGTCCGCCCACGCATCACGGGCGCGCAGTAGGGCGTTGCCCCAAAGCGTCGCTTGCTGTATGGTTTCCCCGTCGAAATTAGCCGCCTGCAAAGCGTTTTCGATAAGGGGGTTGCGCACTTTCAGGGTTGCGCGCCCCCTCAACTTTTGGGGTTCGGCCCCACTAAGGTTGTTCCCCATAAGTCACGCAGCCCCCGCTTCCGAAGTGGACTGGTAACGACGCTCATCTTTCCACGCCTCGATATCGGCGGGATCATAGAGGACGCGCCCCTTGCGGCCAGCGGTCTTGATGAAGCGCGGGCCGATACCCAGCGAACGCCAGTTCTCAAGCGTCGCGGGAGCTACGCCGATGCGCGGCGCGGCGGCTTTCGTGTCGAGCAATTCTTCCATGCTGCACCTATCAACCCGAAGGGGAATATCCCCTGTCTTCGTGGGTTGAAGGGAGGCTACGAGCCGAAAATGTGCCGTCCGAAATGTCTTAATGCGCTGCGCATTTAAACATTGTTTGTGTTTAGGTTCAGGCGCTTGCGCGGCCAGATAACTTGCGAGGCCGCCCCTTCACGACTGGCGCACGGCGTGCTGTCTTCGCCTCCTTTAGAAGCGCATCAACGTCTATTTTGCGCAGCACCCCAGCGCCGAGTCTCCTGACCGCGTCAGAATATGCAGACCGAAGAGGTAGCCCCGCTTTGTCATAGTCGTGCACCCAAGCGAGAACATCCGCAGACGCCTCGGCAAGTGTCATAGCCGGGGGGGCAGGCTCCTTCCAATTATGCAACGGACGATGATTTTGAGGCTCAGGGGCGATCTCCGTCGCCTCTCCTGCTTGGCTGGGAAACGCCGCCCGCACATCAGTCGACGACCAGCTGACGCCATAGACGCCGGGGACAAGCGAAGTGCCGTGCTGATCGTGAATAACCGTCATGCGCGCCCACTCGGCAGGCGTGATGTCGCGGCTTCGCCCTGTCTCCAGATCGAGGCCGCTGCCAGCCGCAAGAACGCGGTCTCCAATGGCGACTTGCAAGCGGCGCAGAGCGTCCTTCCCGCTGACGCCGAACCTATGCCGCATTGCCCCGCTTAAGACGATCCAAGCAGCCTGAGAGTAAACGCCGCCGCGATCTAAGCGCTGTTCGCATTCAAAGCGTTGGGCCTTCGCGGTGAAGGCCTCACACCGTGAGCCGACCCAAGCGCACGTAACGAATGCAGACCAAAAGCCCCCCTCCAAATCGTCGCGCCCCGCCGTGATGCTCTCAAAGGCTTCGCTATCGCTTGTGTCATCAACGTTTTGAATTTCGCGCTGCGCCTCTTGATCCAAATGATCGGCCCATGCCATCACTTGCTCGCGGGGCAGGTGAATATCGGAGAACCACACCACCCGCTCACCATTGAGGGCGCGGTCAATGCCTTCAAGATCGCGCCAACCCTCCCGCACAAGGTCGCAAGTGTCCGAGCAATCAACTTCGCTGCCCACCCAATCAGACGGTGCAATCTCAACAAGGCTCCCGCTAGGAGCCGTCCGCCCCCACGCTTTGACCTTCCCCGCCCTAATTGCCATCATCAGGCGATCCTCAGCGCGGGCCTGCCAATTGCGGAAAGTCTCGCTATCGGGATCGTCGTCGCCGCACAGCACAGCCACAACTCGCCCGAACGCGCCGACAGCATCAACGCTGCTTCCTTTAGAGGCCAGGTGGGTCTCAACCCCGCCGCGCATGGCATCATATCGCGCAGGCTTCGACTGGACATAGGCAACAGCAAACCACCACGGCCAATAGGCTTGCTCAATCTGGCGGTTCACCGCCTGATCCAGTTCGTAACGATCCATAACCCCCCGCAGGGCATCCGCTAATCTAGGCGGGGCGACAGGGCCGAGCGGTTCCGGCCTGTTCGGTAGCTATCCTAGTCGCCCCTGCGATCACGCCCGCTTGTCAGCGAGCACAACCACGTTCGATTTATCCTTCTCCACAAGCAGCCCCGCGACATGGCAGGCCCACGCCTCAATTGCCGTGCGCTTTTCGTCCGCCCAATCGTGACGCTGATAGACACCCGCCACACCGGACTTCGCGCCGCTAATGTGGTTCAGCAGTGCCTCGGTCACCTCAAAGCGCACCCCGAGGCGCTGCATCCCCGTTGCCAGCGTCCGCCGCAGATCGTGAAGCCGCCACGGGGATAGAGGCTCCTTATCGTTCAGCTTTGCAATTTCGGCATCGAGCCGTGCCTTCGCCTTTGAGAACCCGCTAACGGGCGTCTTGCCCGTGGTGGAGAACAGCAGCCCCTTGCGCGGCCACTTGTCACCCTTCCCCTTCAACGCGTCGAGTTCCTGCACAGCGAGCGATGACAACGGCAGATCGAAGGCAAAGCCATTCTTAGCCCGTTCGGCTGGAAGGTGCCACATGGCAGAGGCTTCGCGCAGTTCGCCCCAAGTTAATCCAGCCACTTCCTCACGCCGCGCGCCCGTCACCACTAGCAGGCGCACCAGCGGCCCGAACGGCGAGCCGAGTTTGTGCGAGGCCTGCCAGACCAGTTTCAATTCCCAATCCTCAAGCACGCGGTCGCGGGCTTCAGGAACAGAGGGCGCTTCCATGTCGGACATGGGCGAGGTCGCTAGATCATCCTCGGCAACAGCAAACTTGAACAGACGGCGCAGGATCGCAAACAGCTTGCGCGCGGTCGCAGGCTTTCCCTGCACAGGCCGAAGCACCGCCCGAATGTCGCGCCGGTCAATGGCAGGCAGGGGCTTGCTTTTGAGGACAGGCACGGCGAAGCGGTCAAGCGTCGCGCGGGCGTCCGCACAGGACGCAGGCCATTCGCGCTTGAGATAGTCCGTCTCGAAACGCTCAACATACTTGTCAAAGGCCAGATCGACCACTTCGCGGCGATGCTTGGCCTTGACCTGTTGGGGATCGGTACCTTGCGCCACGAGCCGCGCCAGATGCTCGGCTTCGTGCCGCGCCTTGTCAGGCGTGAAAGGACCGAATTTGCCGATGGTGTAGCGCCGCACCTTCGCGCCGCGCCCACCGAGGCGATACTGATAGACAAAGACTTTGGACCCCGAGGGCGTCACCTTGACCCCGAAGCCCGCAAGCTTGCTGTCCCACACGAAGGCATCTTTAGCCCCCGGCGTCAGACCATCAAGCAGGCTCTTGGTTATGCGCGCGGTCGCCATGTGATTGCTAATCCTGTTTTCAGCAATCACGATAGCAGGAACACGCGGGAACAGCAAGGGAACGGAGGGAAGTATCCCCAGAGGAAACAAGGCGGGACGACATTCCCGTCCCTGAGAGTAGCCACTAACTCTTAATCAGCGGGTCCTAGGTTCGAGCCCTAGTGCGTCCACCATCCTCCTCATTCCGAAGCGCCTTATTTGCTGATCCATCACGGCTGCCGTCTCGCTGTGACCGGTCGCTGCGCGGCTTCATGCATTTCATCCACGCTCGCATTTTTGGCAGCGCCGCCTCGCATTGCATTCACATTGTAATGTGATAATGCAAGCGCATGAACACATCGCTCATCACACGCGTTCGCGATCTCGTCACATCAGGCACGATGACCCGGGCCGGCCTCGCCCGCGCCGCCGGACTCCACGCCAACACGCTGCGCGATTGCGGCGACGATGGCTGGAACCCCACCGCCGAGACCCTCGCCAAGCTAGAGGCCTTCCTCGCCGCCAATGATGATCGCCCGGTGCTCGCCACCATCGAGGAAATCATCGACGAGGCACGCAACGGCCGCATGTACATCCTCGTCGACGATGAAGACCGCGAGAACGAGGGCGATCTCATCATCCCGGCGCAGATGGCAACCCCGCAGGCGATCAACTTCATGGCCACCCACGGGCGCGGCCTCATCTGCCTCGCGCTCACCAAGGACCGCGTCGAACACCTCGGGTTGCAGCCGATGAGCCGCAACAACAAGGAATCGATGCAGACCGCTTTCACCATCTCGATCGAGGCCCGCGAAGGCGTGACCACCGGCATCTCGGCCGCCGACCGCGCGCGGACCATCTCTGTCGCGATTGATGCCGCCAAGGGTGCCGACGATCTGGTTACCCCCGGCCACGTCTTCCCGCTGATGGCGCGCGACGGCGGCACGCTGGTGCGTGCCGGGCACACGGAGGCGGCGGTCGACATCTCGCGGCTCGCCGGCCTCAACCCCTCGGGCGTGATCTGCGAGATCATGAACGAGGACGGGACCATGGCCCGGCTCGACGACCTCATCGCCTTCGCGCGCAAGCACGATCTCAAGATCGGCACGATCCGCGACCTCATCGCCTACCGGATGCGCAACGATCATCTGGTCGAGCGCCTGTCCGAGCGCGCCTTCACCTCGGACTACGGCGGCCAGTGGCGGATGATCACCTACCGCGACCGCGTGGCGGGAAGCGAGGCCTATGTCCTCCAGAAGGGCCATGTCATTCCCGGCGAGCCCACTCTCGCCCGGGTCCACCCGATCTCGGTGTTCGACGACGTGCTGGGCCAGCCCGGCCCCCGCAAGCGCACGCTCCAGCGCGCGATGGACGCCATCGGCGCGCACGGCTCGGGGGTGATCGTGATCCTCACCGGTCGCGTCGGCACCGGCACCTGGGCAGCGGGCGAGGAGCAGCGCAATATCGGCATCGGCTCGCAGATCCTCGTCGATCTCGGGGTGAGCGAGATGGTGCTGCTGTCGAACAGCCGCCCCGATCTCGTCGCGCTCGAGGGCTACGGCCTTACCATCACCGACTTCCACCCCATTCCGGAGTAAACCCCATGGCCGACATCCTCATCGTCGAAGCGCGCTTCTACGCCCATCTCAACGACATGCTGATCGCCGGCGCCCGCGCCGCGCTGGAATCCGCAGGCCACTCGGTCGAGGTGCTGACGGTGCCCGGGGCGCTCGAAATTCCCGGCGCCATCGCCCTTGCGGCAGAGAGCGACCGCTACGACGCCTTCGTCGCGATCGGCGTGGTGATCCGCGGCGAAACCTACCACTTCGAGATCGTCGCCGGCGAAAGCGCGCGCGCGATCATGGCCTTGACGATGGACGGCATCGCCATCGGCAACGGCATCCTCACGGTCGAGAACGAGGCCCAGGCGCTGGTCCGCGCGGACCCTGCCCAGAAGGACAAGGGCGGCGAGGCGGCCAAAGCCGCGCTGGCGCTGCTGGCGCTGCAGGACCGCTTTGGTTGACGCTTGCCCGGGCGGATGTACTGTTCCGGTACAGGTCCGCCACTACGTAGTTTCCCTCTGTAGATTTGCGTAAGTCATTTACGCGATATCCGACGAGCTTATTGTGTTCCCTGCTGGTCGCGCGGGGTAGAAGGGCCGTAGAGCTCATATCGGGAACCGGGTTTGGAAAACCAACTGGCAGGCGCGCCATGCGACACTGACGCGCATCACATCATTGCCGTACTCGAGCAGCAGCTCGCCGCGCTCGACAAACGCGGCGCACACATCGCGGCGGCGCATCTCGACGCCGCCATCCAGCAGTTGCGGCTCGACTGCGCCCGCCGATGAAGCTCCTCCATGCTCCCGCTTTCTGCTGCGAAAAGAGGGCTATGCGTATTAACCCGTAAAGCCATGGTCGGTACCTGCGCCTATCATTGCGCCCTGGGGTAGCCGGCGCAGCCGTGCGCGGGCACTTCCCGAAGGCAGCAGGATGGGCAAGATCTCAGGCGATACAGGGGCGGACGCGCGGGACAAACAAGCGTCCGCGGCGGCGCTGTTCCATCCGCTCGCCGAGGAACTGATGGCGATCGCCGAGAGGCTGCGCGATGCAGCGGAGCAATATCCGGATGCCGCCTACCCCGAACAACCAGCCTCTGTCCGGTCGTCCCGCCCGGGCCATTCCCACCTCGTCCTCGCCCGCAAGATCTATGCCCTTCGCCGCAAGCGCGCCTCGATCTTCGGCAATCCCGATCTGTTCGGCGAGCCTGCCTGGGATATCCTGCTCGACCTCTACATCGCGCAAGGCGAAGGCAAGCAGGTCTCCGTCTCGAGCGCATGCATCGGCTCGGCCGCGCCCGCGACCACCGGGCTGCGCTGGCTCAGCGTGCTCGCCGACCAGGGCCTGGTGGTGCGCGAGAACGATCCCGAGGATCACCGCCGCGTGCTCGTCAGGCTGACGGGTGCCGGGTTGACGGCGATGGACCGCTTCTTCGAGGCTGTCGACTTCTAGCCGCGCGCGCCAAAGCAGGCGCGGCCCGCATAGGCGGCGCTGTCGCCCAGCTCTTCCTCGATGCGGATCAGCTGGTTGTACTTGGCGAGCCGGTCCGACCGCGCGAGCGAGCCGGTCTTGATCTGCCCGCAATTGGTGGCAACCGCGAGGTCGGCGATGGTCGCATCCTCGGTTTCGCCCGAGCGATGGCTCATCACGTAGGTGTAGCGCGCGCGGTGCGCCATATCGACCGCCGCGAGCGTCTCGGTCAGCGTGCCGATCTGGTTGACCTTGACCAGCAGCGAGTTGGCAAGGCCACGGGCGATGCCGTCGGACAGGCGCGCGGGGTTGGTAACGAAGAGATCGTCGCCGACGAGCTGGACCTTCTCGCCCAGCTTGGCGGTGAGCGCGGCCCAGCCTTCGAAATCGTCCTCGCTCATGCCGTCCTCGATCGAACGGATCGGGTAGTCCGCGCACAGCTTCGCAAGATAGTCGGCCATCTCGGTCGGGGAGAGGCTGAGGCCCTCGCCGCTGATCTCGTACTTGCCGCCCTTGAAGAACTCGGTCGCGGCGCAGTCGAGCGCCAGCACGATGTCCTCGCCCGGAGTGAAGCCGGCCTTGGTGATCGACTCCATGATGAAATCCAGCGCCGCACGGGTGCTGGCGAGATCGGGAGCGAAGCCGCCCTCGTCGCCCACCGAGGTCGCGAGGCCCTTCTGGTGCAGGCCCTTCTTGAGGGTGTGGAACACCTCCGCCCCCCAACGAACCGCCTCGGCGATGCTGTCGGCACCGACGGGCATGATCATGAATTCCTGGATGTCGATCGGGTTGTCGGCGTGCTCGCCGCCGTTGATGATGTTCATCATCGGGACCGGCAGCATGTGCGCCGAAACGCCGCCGAGATAGGAATAGAGCGGCAGGCCCCGCGCATTGGCAGCCGCCTTAGCCACCGCCAGCGAGGTGCCGAGCAGCGCATTGGCACCGAGGCGCGACTTGTTGGGCGTGTCGTCGAGCGCAATGAGCGCAAGGTCGATGTCGCGCTGGTCCTCGGCATCGAAATTGTCGATCAGCAGCTCGCGAATCTCGGTGTTGACGCCTTCGACGGCCTTCAGCACGCCCTTGCCGAGATAGCGCCCGGCATCGCCGTCACGCAGCTCCACCGCCTCGTGCGCGCCGGTCGAGGCGCCCGAGGGCACCGCCGCGCGGCCGAAGCTGCCGTCCTCCAGCAGCACGTCGACCTCGACGGTCGGATTGCCGCGGCTGTCGAGGATTTCGCGGCCGTGGATGTCGATGATCGCGGTCATGTTTGGCTCCGGCTGTAATGTGGTTTAGGTTGTTAAGACACTCGAAGGCTATGCTAATGGGAACGGCATGATTCTGGCTCGATGATTCCAGCCCAGGCCGGACGCGAGTTGTCCCTATGCGCGGGAACTGCCTCGCGCAAGCGGGCGGCGCGAGCGGGGCCGGAACGAGCGTAAAGGACAAGGAGCACCGCGATGGCAGACACCACCCCGACCAAGAAGACCCCCGCCAAATCGGCCAAGGGCGCGACCGCGAAGAGCGAAGGTCCGGCCAAGGCCGCCCCGCGCAAGACCGGCGCCACGGTGAAGGCCCCCGATACCGAACCGGCTCCGGCCACCCCGGCGGCCTCGGCGCAGGTGGTGGAGGCCAAGAGCCGCTTCAACGCCGCGCTCGAGGAAGCCAAGGCCGGCGCCGCCGCGCTGCGCGCCGAGGCCGAGAACCGGCTGACGGCTGTCGGCGGGCAGGCCAAGGGCAAGGGCACCGACCTCGTTGCCGAAGCGAAGACGTATGGCGAGCAGGCGATGGGCAAGGCGGGCGAACTCGCCGTCGAAGGCAAGCAGGTCGCGACCGACGCGATCGCCTCGCTCGGCAAGGTCGTTGGCGACACGGCCCCGCAGATCGACGAACGCCTCGGCGAGCAATATGGCGACTATGCCCGCAGGGCCGCGCGCACGCTTCAGGAAACCTCGGCCAAGCTGGAAGCCAAAAGCGTCGAGGAACTGGGTGAGGATGCGCGTGCGATGGTGCGCAAGAGCCCGGGCGTCGCTGTCGGCATCGCGGCGGTGTTCGGCTTCTTCCTCGCACGGATGCTCGGCGGACGGCGGCGCTGACGGATAGCGCCGGAAAGGCGACAGGATGCACGACACCGAACCCGGCCCCCGCGCCGGCCCGACCGGGCCGGTCGAGGACGCGTCGCCCGATCCGGCGGCAGCCATGCCGGGCGAGGACAGCACGGGCTTTGCGGCCCTGCGCGATGATGTGGGTGCGCTTGTCGAGGACGCGCGCACCTATGCCGAAGCCGAGATCGCCTTCCAGAAGACCCGCGCCAGCCTCGCCGGCAAGCGCGGCGGGCGGGCGCTTGTCCTGCTCGTGCTGGCGCTGGTGCTGCTGCACATCGCGCTGATCGCACTTGCCGTGGGCGCGGTGATCGCGCTCGCTCCGCTGGTGACGATCTGGGGCGCGATCGCCATCGTGGTCGGCGTGCTGCTGGTCGGGGTCGTGGTGCTCGTCATGGGCGCGGCGGCCGACGGGCGGATGGTCGCGGCGATGTTCGGTTCGGGGGAGGAGCGATGACCCGCCTTCCCGACCGCTTCATCGAGGACCGGGCGATCCGCGATGCCGCCCGCGCTGTGCTCGCAGAAGATATCGAGCACCTGCGCGCCAGCCTCTCGGAAGAAGGCATTGCGAGCCGCGTGTCGTCGGGCGTCACCGGCACGATATCGAACCGCATCCGCACCGGCGCGCGCGACGTGCTTGAACAGGCCAAGGCCCAGGCCGGCGACAACAAGGGCGTGCTCGCGCTGCTTGTCGGGGCGCTGATCCTGTGGTTCGCGCGCGGGCCTATTCTCGAATGGATCGAGGGACTTCTCGAGGAGAGTTCCGACGAGACCGAGCTTGACATGGACAGCGCCGGAGCCCCCGTACCGGCGGCTGTGGGAGATCCCGAATGACCGACCTTGCCCCCCTCGACCGGCGCGACGCGCTGCGCGCCCGTATCGAAGCCGCCGAACGCCGCAATGCCGAGCGCAGTCTGGCCGAACAGGCCCGCGCCGCCGCCGATGCCGCGATCGACTACACCCGCGCCCATCCGCTGACGGTGATCGGCGGGGCCGTGGCGGCGGGGCTGGTGATCGGCCTGCTCACCCGCCCGGGCCGCCGGGTCGCGGGCCGTGCGTGGCACGGCGCGGGCGAGGCCATCTCCGGGGCCGCAACAAGCGCATCGACAAGCGTGAAGAACGTCGCCTCGCGCGGTGGATCGCGGCTCGGGACGATGATCGGCGAGGCTGCGGTCGCCTATGCCATGTCCATGCTCGACGAGTTTCTCGATGCCGCGCGCACCGGGCAGGAACGCGCCGCGGAACTGGGCGATGCCGCCGGGGCGCAGGCGAAGAAGCTATCCGCCGATGCCTCCGAGGCAGCTGGATCCGCGGCGGAGGGCACCCGCGCCCTCGCCCGCCGGACCCGCGAGGCTGCGCTCGGCGTGGTGCGCGACATCCGCCGCCATACCGGGGACTGATCGTCCCCCACGCCCCGCAAGGCTTGCCCTTGGCGGCGAGCGCGCTAAGGGGCGCGCATCGTTCCTCCCCAAGGGCTTAAAACATGGCAGAAACCACCCCCACCCAGCGGCTCCACCTCGTCATGGGCGGCCGCGTCAAGGACCCGCGCGGCCTCGAGTTCCAGGACCCGGAGAGCATCCACGTCGTCGGCGTCTTCAGCTCCTATGACGCCGCGGTCGACGCCTGGCGCGCGCAGGCGCAGCGCACGGTCGACGATGCGGAGATGAAGTATGTCGTCGTCCACATCCACAAGCTGCTGACTCCGGAGGAATAGTCGCCTCGTGGCGGTGATCCGCTTCTATCGTGAAGGCGATGCCGAGGAAATCGCGGCGCTGACCCTGGCGGCGATCCGCGAGACGGCGCTAGCGGCCTATTCGCCCGCGCAGGTCGCGGCGTGGTCGGCGCGCTATTCGGTGCAGCGATTGCTGGACGGAGCCGCGCGGGGCGACGTGATCCTCGTCGCGGCAGCTGCGTATGACCAGCCCCTCGCCTACACCGTGCTCGAGGCGGACGGGCATCTCGACATGCTCTACTGCCATCCTGCGCACACCGGAAAGGGACTTGCCGTCGCCCTGCTCGCCGCCGCCGAGGCCGAGGCGCGCGGGCGGGGGTTGGCCCGCCTGTTCGCCGAGGCGAGCGAACTGGCCCGGCCGGTCTTTGCACGGGCGGGCTATGTGCTGCTCAACCGCCGGGACTTCACCATTCCCGTCGAGGGCGGCGAAGTGGCGATCCACAATTACGCGATGGAAAAACGCCTCGGCTGAGACGCGGGGCGACGCGGCCTGTTCCACGTGAAACCGGCAATGACCGGGCAACGACAGTGCAACGACCGCGCGACGACCCGCCTAGCGCAGCGCGGCGAAGGCCCCCGCGGCGGCAACCGCCAGCATCGTCAGAACAACCCGGGTGCGGCGATCGGAGCGGCGGCCGTTCCAGCGCTCCTCGTCGAGCCACCACTTGCCCTGCCCGTCGGTCCTGAGCACGTCGGCACCCTTCAGCCGCTCGAAGGCGCGCCGGCTGCTCGGGCGGGTCGGTGCATAGGCGATGGCGTCGGCCATGCTGACAGCGCCCGCATCGAGGAAATCGGCGGCAACCCTGCGCTCGGCAAGGGGCCTCACCGGAACAACGGCCATGTCGCGCCCCCCGGCCCGTTCGTCAGATGAACTCGATCTTCTCGACGAGGTAGAACTTCTCGCCCGAGGGCACCGTCACCTCGATCTCGTCGCCGACCTGCTTGCCGATCAGCGCGCGCGCCAGCGGCGAGTTGTAGCTGATGCGGCCCTTGTTCGCGTCCGCCTCGGTCTGGCCGACGATCTGGTAGCGCACCGGCTTGTCGTTCTCGTCGAGCAGGGTCACGGTTGCGCCGAAGATGATCTTGTCGCCCGACAGCGTGGTCGGATCGATGATCTGCGCGCGGCTGACCTTGTCCTCCAACTCGGCGATCTGCGCCTCGACCTGGCCCTGCCGCTCCTTGGCGGCGTGGTATTCGGCGTTTTCCGAAAGGTCGCCGTGGGCGCGGGCCTCCTCGATCGCCTCGACGATCCGGGGGCGTTCCTCGCGCAGGACCTTGAGGTCGGCGGTGAGCCGCTCGTAACCCTCGGCCAGCATCGGGACCTTTTCCATCGTCGCCATATGTCTTTTCTTTCTGTCTGTTGTCCCTCCCCCTTGTGAACCGGGAAAGAAAGCCCTTGCCGCCGTCCAACTGGCTCGACGTCAGGCACTCTCGATGTCGGGGGGAGGTGTCAGTCAGGTCCCATAATAGTCCTGCAAGCTGCGGACTTCAAGCTGCTCGGGCCGGATCGCCGAAATCGCCGCCGCCGCCGCGACCGAGGCGGTGGCGGTGGTGTAGTAGGGCACCTTGCCCGAAAGCGCGGCCTGGCGGATCGATTTGCTGTCGAGCAGCGACTGCCAGCCTTCGGTGGTGTTGAAGATCAGCGCGATCTCCCCGTCGATGATCTTGTCGACGATGTGCGGCTGGCCTTCGGCGACCTTGTTGACCCGCTCCACGGCAAGCCCCTGTTCGGCAAGGTAGCTCTGGGTGCCGCCGGTGGCGAGCACGCGGAAGCCGTGCTCGATCAGCCGCCGGACGCCCGCCACGATCACCGGCTTGTCGGTGTTCTTGACGCTGACGAACACCGTGCCCGCCTGGGGCAGGATCGAGCCTGCGCCGATCTGCGACTTGAGGAAGGCGGCCTCGAAGGTGGCATCGATCCCCATCACCTCGCCGGTCGATTTCATCTCGGGGCTGAGCACCGGGTCCGATCCCGGGAAGCGCGCGAAGGGGAAGACCGCTTCCTTGACGGCGATATAGGGCAGGTTGCGCTTGAAGGGCTCGAAGCCGGAAAGCTTCTCGCCCGCCATCACCCGCGCGGCGATCTTGGCGACCGGCTGGCCGATAGCCTTGGCGACGAAGGGCACGGTGCGGCTGGCGCGCGGGTTGACCTCGATGAGGTAGACGTTGCCGTCCTTCACCGCGAACTGGATGTTCATCAGCCCCTTCACGCCCAGCGCGAAGGCCAGCGCCTCGGCCTGACGCTCCATCTCGGCGATGATGTCCGGCGAAAGCGAATAGGGCGGCAGGGTGCAGGCACTGTCACCCGAATGGACGCCGGCTTCCTCGATGTGCTGCATCACGCCGGCGATGCGCACTTCCTCGCCGTCGCAAAGCGCATCGACATCGCACTCGATCGCGTCGCGCAGATACTGGTCGATCAGCACCGGGCTGTCGCCCGAGACATTGACCGCGGTGGCGATGTAGTCGTCGAGCTGCGCAACGCTGTCGACGATCTCCATCGCCCGGCCCCCGAGCACGTAGGAGGGGCGCAGCAGCACCGGATAGCCGATGCGCGCGGCGACCGCGGCGGCCTCGTCGCGGCTGCGGGCGATGCCGTTCTCGGGCTGCTTGAGCTTCAATTTGCTCACCAGCTTGGCGAACCGCTCGCGGTCCTCGGCAAGGTCGATCGCGTCGGGCGAGGTGCCGAGGATCGGGATGCCCGCATCCTCCAGGGCCTGCGCCAGCTTGAGCGGGGTCTGCCCGCCGAACTGGACGATCACGCCGAGGAGTTCGCCCTTCGACTGCTCGACGCGCAGGATTTCCAGCACGTCCTCGTCGGTCAGCGGCTCGAAATAGAGGCGGTCGGAGGTGTCGTAATCGGTCGAGACGGTTTCGGGGTTGCAGTTGACCATGATCGTCTCGAAGCCCTGCTCGGCGAGCGCGAAGCAGGCGTGCACGCAGCAATAGTCGAACTCGATCCCCTGCCCGATCCGGTTCGGCCCGCCGCCGAGGATCACGACCTTGCGGCGCTCGGAGGGGTCCGCCTCGCATTCGGGCTCGCCGAAGCTCGGGGCCTCGTAGGTCGAATACATGTAGGGGGTGATCGCCTCGAACTCGGCGGCGCAGCTGTCGATGCGCTTGAAGACGGGGAACACGCCGAGCTTGTGGCGCAGCTGCCGGACTTCCTCCGCGCTGGTCGCGCCCGCCATCGCCACGAGCGCATCGTGGAGCAGGCCGGAACGCCGGGCCTGGGTCTCGGCGAGTCCGCCCGCAACGCCCACCGAACGCACCGCGAGGGTGGCAAGACGGCGGTCGGAAAAGCCCATCGCCTTAAGCCGCCGCAGCCCCGCGGCATCGCGCGGCAGGCCATCGGCCTGGATCGCCTTCTCGGCGGCGATGATCGCCTCGATATGGCGCAGGAACCAGGGATCGTAATGGGTGACGGCGGCGATCTCCTCGACGCTCAGACCCTCGCGGAAGGCCTGCCCGACCTTGAGCAGCCGGTCCGGGGTGCGGCGCGAGAGGGCGGCGGTGATGACCTCGGGGCCCGCGCCTTCGAGCTCGGGCACGCGGTTGAACCCGTCAAGCCCGGTTTCGAGCCCGCGCAGGGCCTTCTGCACGCTTTCCTGGAAGTTGCGGCCGATCGCCATGACCTCGCCGACCGATTTCATCGCGGTGGAGAGGTCCGGCTGTGCGCCCTTGAACTTCTCGAAGGCGAAGCGCGGGATCTTGGTGACGACATAGTCGATGGTCGGCTCGAAGCTCGCAGGGGTCGCGCCGGTGATCTCGTTGGTGAGCTCGTCGAGCGTGTAGCCGACCGCCAGCTTGGCCGCGACCCGCGCGATCGGGAAACCCGTCGCCTTGGACGCCAGCGCCGAGGAGCGGCTGACGCGCGGGTTCATCTCGATCACGATCAGGCGCCCGTCCTTTGGGTTGACCGCGAACTGGACGTTGGAGCCGCCCGTCTCCACCCCGATCTCGCGCAGGCACGCGATGCTCGCGTTGCGCATGATCTGGTATTCCTTGTCGGTCAGCGTCAGCGCCGGGGCGACGGTGATGCTGTCCCCGGTGTGGACGCCCATCGGATCGACGTTCTCGATCGAGCAGACGATGATCGCGTTGTCCTTGCGGTCGCGCACCACCTCCATCTCGAACTCCTTCCACCCGAGGAGCGATTCCTCGATCAGGACTTCGGTGGTGGGCGAGGCGTCGAGGCCCTCGCGCACGATCTTCTCGAACTCGGCCTTGTTGTAGGCGATGCCGCCGCCGGTCCCGCCGAGGGTGAAGGAGGGACGGATGATCGAGGGCAGCCCGGTGCGCTCGAGGATGGCGAAGGCTTCCTCGACCGTGTTGGCAACGCCGCTGCGTGCGCTTTCGAGGCCGATCTTGTCCATCGCATCGCGGAACCGCTGGCGGTTCTCGGCCTTGTCGATCGCGTCGGCCTTGGCGCCGATCATCTCGACGCCGTATTCGGCGAGCACGCCCATCTCGTCGAGCTTCAGCGCGCAGTTGAGCGCCGTCTGCCCGCCCATCGTCGGCAGCAGCGCATCGGGCCGCTCCTTGGCGATGATCTTGGCGACGATCTCGGGCGTGATCGGCTCGATATAGGTCGCGTCCGCGAACTCCGGATCGGTCATGATCGTCGCGGGGTTGGAGTTGACGAGGATGACGCGGTACCCCTCCTCCTTCAGCGCCTTGATCGCCTGCGTGCCGGAGTAATCGAACTCGCAGGCCTGGCCGATGATGATCGGGCCGGCGCCGATGACGAGGATCGAGGAAATGTCGGTTCTTTTGGGCATCAGGGAAGAAGGTCCTTGATCTTGGGTCTGTCCAGTTCTTGCACCGCGCGGATTTCGGCGGCGGTCGGGCCGGAAGGCAATTTGCCGTCCTTGATGAAATCGGCGCGGGCGGCCTGCCAGCTGACGAGCCGCATTCCGGCGCGCTGGCCCTCGCACCCCTGTCGCAGCAGATCGCGGTTGAGACCGGGCTTGCCGCGCACCTTGTAGAGCGCGGGATCGCCCGCCAGCACGACCGCGCCAGCCTCGGTGGCGGGCATGTCGTTGAGCTTGTCGCGCTCACGTTGCAATTGCTGTTCGGGAGGTCGGCTGCCCTGCCATCCCACCCACCAGAATTTGCCGCCGCGCTTGTGCACCTCTTGTCCGAAGGCGTGCGGGTCCGCCACCTTCGTCACGTCATAGGTATAGGACGGCACCCACTGGTTCGTATCATCGGCCAGCGGATCGACCGCCCCCTCTTTCGGCGCGAACCGCTTCAGGCAGGCCTCGACGCCCTCCTCGCCCTCCCGCCAGTCACTGCATCCGGCGAGCGCGAGAACGGCCAAGGCGGCGAACATGGTGCGGCCCATCATCCCTCCCCACCGCCATGGGCTCCGGCATCGGCGCCGAAAGCGAAGATCAGTCTGGTGTAGCGGTTCACGTAGGGCAGCACGTCGGGCCTGGAGGCGGCGGCGCCGAAGATGAAGGTGCAGTTGCGGCGGATATCGATCAGGCGCTCGCCGTCGCGCGCCATGATGTAGCTCAGCACGTAGTGGGAGCGCGGGCCGTTGCGCCGGCCGGTGACATCGAGCTGCTTGACGACGCCGGTGCCTGAGGCGAGGCGCTCGGTGTCGATATAGCCCTGTTCCTTGCGTTGCCCGGCCACAGCCTTGTGCCTCGCCTGCGGATCGAAGGCGGCGTCCTCGAACGGCCCCTCGCTTGCGGCGATGCGGCAGTCCATGCGGCCCGCGACGGGGTAGCGGGTGTTCTCGTCATGGAGCACGGGACGCCAGAAGGTGACGACGGGTAGGCCGGTCTCGGGCGAGGCTTCGAGCGTCACGGAGCCATCGCCCCGAAAGGCAACGCCCTCGGCGATCTCCGCGCCGGGCCATTCGGCCACGGGCGCGGGATTCTGGCCGAGCGCGGGGGCAGCCAGCAGCGCAGCGGGGACCAAGGCGATACGGCTATTCATCGGCCTGATACTTCTCGTTACCGACGAAACCGAACTTCGTGGCACCCGACTGCTTGATGTAGCGCAACACACAGGCCGAGGCTTCATAATCGGCGTACGGACTCGGCTCGAACCTGATTTCGCCGTCCGGCCTGACCTCGAGCTCGACGTCCGTTGCACCGCATTTGCGACGGATGGCATCGGCATCGGCTTGCTGGAAGCCGTCCGAGAAATCGATCGTGCTCGGAAGATCGACCGAAATGGTCGTGGATTCCGGCCCGCACGCCATCACGGCGAAAGGCGCGGCAAGCACGAAAGCAACGCTGCGAAGCGTGCCGATCACCCCAGCCCCCCGACGAACTTCTCGAACAGGTAGAAGCTGTCCTGCGGCCCGGGGCTCGCCTCGGGGTGATACTGCACCGCGAAAGCCTTCTTGCCCCTTATCGCGATGCCGCAATTCGTCCCGTCGAAGAGCGAGACGTGCGTCTGCTCCACACCTTCGGGCAGGGTCGCCGCGTCGACCGCGAAACCGTGGTTCATCGAGGTGATCTCGACCAGCCCCGTGGTCTCGCCCCACCCTTCCCCGACGCGCTGGACGGGGTGGTTCGCGCCGCGGTGGCCCTGGTGCATCTTGATCGTCTTCGCCCCTGCGGCGAGCGCGAGCAACTGGTGGCCGAGGCAGATGCCGAACAGCGGCACGTCGGCATCGAGCAGCGCCCTGATCACCGGCACGGCATATTCGCCGGTCGCGGCCGGGTCCCCCGGGCCGTTGGAGAGGAACACGCCGTCGGGCTTCAAGGCCATCACCTCGTCGAACGAGGTCTTGGCCGGCACCACCGTCACCCGCGCGCCCGCCTTCACGAGGTTGCGGAAGATATTGTCCTTCGCGCCGTAATCGATGGCGACCACGTGCGGCTTGGCGTCGAACGGCGCGCGGCCATAGCCCTTGCCGAGCGTCCAGTAGCCGCCCTCCCAGCCCTCGTGCTTGTCGCGGGTGACGCGGATCGCGAGGTCCATGCCCTCGAGACCCGGCCATTCCTGCGCACGCTTGACGAGCGCCGGGATGTCGAACTTGCCGTCCGGCGCATGGGCGATCACCGCGTTGGGCGCGCCGCTCTGGCGGATGCGGCGGGTGAGCGCGCGCGTGTCGACGCCCGAAAGGCCGATCTTGCCGTTCCGCGCCATCCACTCGGCGAAGCGTTCGATCGAGCGGAAGCTGCTCGGCTCGGTCACGTCCTCGCGCACCACGCAGCCGACCGCGCCCTCGACGCGGCTCTCCACGTCCTCGCCATTGGCGCCGACATTGCCGATGTGCGGGAAGGTGAAGGTGACGATCTGCGCCGCGTAGGAGGGATCGGTCATCACCTCCTGGTAGCCGGTCATGGCGGTGTTGAAGCACACCTCGCCGACGCTCGTGCCGACATGGCCGAAGCCCCGGCCCCAGACCACGGTGCCATCGGCCAGAACGAGGACTCCCGTGGCTCCCGAAGGTTGCGCGCGAGAAGGTGCGGGGTCGGCCATGGGGCGCTCCGTTGAACAGGTTTTCCGGCGATGGTGCTAAGTTTTGCCCGCTACGCCTCCCGGCCCCCCGCGTCAACCTAGGCTTGGCGATTGATTTGCGTTAGGGGCGCCGGCCAGAAACCCCTTCCACAGGAAAGATGCGATGATCCGAGACGATATCAAGGCCGCCACCATCGCGGCGATGAAGGCGGGCGAGAAGGACCGCACCGCCGCGCTCCGCCAGATCAGCGCCAAGATCAAGGACCGCGACATCGAGGAACGCACCGCTTCCAAGCCGACGCCCGACGACGAGCTGGTGGTGAGCGTGCTCCAGAAGATGGCCAAGCAGCGCCGCGAATCGATCGAGATGTACGACGCGGGCGGGCGCACCGAGCTCGCCGCCGTCGAGCGCGCGGAGCTGGCGGTGATCGAGGAATTCCTGCCCGCTATGATGGACGAGGCCGCGACGAAGGCCGCGATCGAGGCGATCAAGGCCGAGACCGGCGCCTCGACCATGAAGGACATGGGCACCGTCATGGCCGAGCTGAAGGCCCGCCACGGCGCGGTGCTCGACGGCAAGCTCGCCAGCGGGCTGGTGAAGGCGGCGCTTTCGTAATTCACACCGTTCGCCCCGGATACCCCAACCAACCTCCGTTCGTGTCGAGCGTAGTCGAGACACCCTGCGCTGATGGCCTCTCGACTTCGCTCGAGGCGAACGGGTATGGATAGGCAATGGCCTTCTGGTGCTACATCCTGCGCTGTTCCGATGGCAGATATTACACCGGCCATACCGATGATCTGGAGCGCAGGCTGGCCGAGCATCAGCATGGCGGCTTCTGCGACTTCACCTTCAGACGCCGGCCCGTGACGCTGCTCTGGGCGCAGGATTTCCCTTCGCGCTACGAAGCCCTCCAAGCCGAGCTGGGCGTGAAGAAGTGGTCGCGCGCCAAGAAGGAAGCGCTTGCCCGGTCCGATTGGCGCTCCCTTTCATACTTCGCCAAGCCGCCGTCGGAACGATCCACAGGTGATCCACCGATAGGTGTCTCGACTTCGCTCGACACGAACGGGGTGGAAGAGCAGTAGGCTAGGATGGCCATCACCCCGCAATGGAAGGACGAGCTGCGTGCGCGGATCACGCTCTCGACACTCGTCCAGCGCAGCGTCAAGCTGACCCGGGCGGGGCGCGAGTGGAAGGGGTGCTGCCCGTTCCACGACGAGAAGACGCCGAGCTTCTACGTCAATGACCAGAAGCAGTTCTACCACTGCTTCGGCTGCGGGGCGCATGGCGATGCGATCAGCTGGATGGTCGATCATGCGGGCCTCCAGTTCCTGGACGCGGTCAAGGAACTCGCCGCGATGGCGGGGATGGAGGTCCCCGCCCCCGATCCGGTGCAGGCGAGGAAAGCGGAAGCCCGGGCAAGCCTGATCGACGTGACCGAGGCGGCGCAGCGCTTCTTCGTCGATAGCCTTGCCGGACCCGGCGGCGCGGCGGCGCGGGACTATCTCGAGCGCCGCGGCTTCTCCCCTGCGGTGATGCGCGAATTCGGCTTCGGCTGGGCGCCCGATGATCGGCAGGCCCTCCCCAGGGCGCTGTCGCAGTTCGGCGAGGACATGCTCGAAGGCGCGGGGATGCGCGCGGCGAGCGAACAGGGCGAACGCTACGACCGCTTCCGGGGGCGCGTCATGCTTCCGATCCAGGACGCGCGCGGACGCGTGATCGCCTTCGGGGGGCGCATCCTCGACAAGCGGGATGGCGTTGCGAAATATCTGAACTCCCCCGACACCGAACTCTTCGACAAGGGCCGGACGCTCTACAACCTCCACCGCGCCGCCCCCGCCGCGCGGCAGAGCGGGCGGGTTGTGGTGGTCGAGGGCTACATGGACGTGATCGCGCTCGCCAATGCGGGAATCGCCGATGTGGTCGCCCCGCTCGGCACGGCGCTCACCGAGATGCAGCTCGAACTGCTGTGGCGCATGGTCGAGGTGCCGGTGCTGTGCTTCGACGGCGATGCGGCGGGCCAGCGTGCGGCGATGCGCGCCATCACCCGTGCCCTGCCGCTGCTCGCCCCGATGCGCTCGCTGGGGATCGTGCGCCTGCCCGCGGGGCTCGATCCCGATGATCTTCTGAAGCAGCAGGGCAAGGCGGCGATGGAACGACTGCTGGCCGAGCCCGCCAGTCTCATCGACACCCTGTGGGCCTTCGAACGCGACGCGCAGGTGCTCGACACGCCCGAGGCCAAGGCGGGCCTCAAGGCGCGGCTGATGGCGCATGTCGAGACCATCGCCGATCCTGAGATCAAGGGCCTCTATCGCCGCGAGCTTTCCGACCGTTTCTCGGCTTTCGCCTATCCGCCCCGACCGCCGCGCCCCGCCCTCCCCCCGCGCGCGCCTGCCGGTCAGCGCGGCGGCTGGCGGGGGGCGCCGCTGCCGCCGCCGGGGCTGTCGGAGGAGGCGCGCGCGCGGCTCGCGGCGATCATGGCGGGGAGCCAGCGGCAGGGCCTGCTCAGCGCCGTTCTGGCCGGATTTGCACGCCATCCGCAGGCGATCGCACGCCATGCCGAGGCACTCTCGACCCTCGCCCGCAGTGCCCCGGCGGCGGCCGCCGACATCGAATCGCTGTTCGAGCTTGCAGAAACGCTTGATTCGCGCGCCCCTGTCGCCATATGCAACGCGCAAGGCCAACCCGCCCCGTCGGCAGATATCCGTTACGCCTTTCTCGATGAAGGCACCGATCCCGACGCCGCGCGCGAGGAACTGGCTGAAGCTGTGTCGCTGCTGGTCGAACGGCCGGCGCTGGAGGCTGCGCTTGCGGCCACCATCGCGCGTTTCGAGGACGATCCCGAAGGATCGTTCGCCGAGCAGACCCGTCTGCGCGCGCAGCTCATGGCAGTCGAAGAGCGCCTCAAGGCCTTCGGTCGCCGCAAGGCGGCGGCAGGGCCCGGCACGGGTGACGATGCCGCCCCGGCGGCGGACAGGGATTAACAGGCGGCTCCCCCTCGCGGCGAGCCGCCCGGCAACGGATAGACACGAAAAATATGGCCGAGAAGGAAGATGCCCCGCTGATCGATCTCAACGAGGCTTCGATCAAGAAGCTGATCAGCAAGGCGAAGAAGCGCGGCTATGTCACCTATGACGAGCTGAACGAGGCGCTGCCCTCGGGCGAGATGAGCCCCGACCAGATCGAGGACATCCAGACCGCGCTCAGCGAAATGGGCGTGCAGATCGTCGAGAGCGACGAGGATGCCGAGGCCGAGGCCGAGGACCGCGAGGACGGCGAGAGCGACGACATCGTCGCCGACGACGAGGACGAGGACGACGACGGCGAGAAGCGCGGCCCCGCCAAGGACGCCCGCGCCGCCAACAAGAAACTCGCGACCGGCGAGCGCACCGACGATCCGGTGCGCATGTACCTGCGCGAAATGGGCGCGGTCGAGCTGCTCAGCCGCGAGGGCGAGATCGCCATCGCCAAGCGCATCGAGGCCGGCCGCGACATGATGATCATGGGCCTGTGCGAAAGCCCGATCACCTTCCACGCGATCATCCAGTGGTCCGAGGCGCTCAACAACGGCGATATGCAGCTTCGCGAGATCCTCGATCTCGACGCGATGCTCTCCAAGGAACCCCCGGCCGAGAAGATGGCCGAGGGCGCCGAGGACGATGACGACGACGAGATCTCCGAAGCCACCGCCGGCCCCACCATCCGCGAGGACGACGAGGTCGAGGAAGAGCCGGAGGAAGCCGACGAGGACGAGGACGGCGAGCCCCGCGCCAAGCGCGAGGAGGACGACGAGGAGGACAACACCCTCTCCCTCGCCCAGATGGAGGCCGCGCTGAAGCCGGAGGCGCTCGAACGCTTCGCGCGCATCACCAAGCTGTTCGGCGATTTCGAGAAGCTCCAGGCGGAGCGGGTCGAAACCCTCGCTGCCGGCAATGCCTTCCCGCCGGCCAAGGAAGCCAGGTACGAACAACTGCGCGAGGACCTCACCGCCGAGGTCGAGTCCGTGCAGTTCCACGCGACCAAGATCGAATTCCTGGTCGACAACCTCTACGCCTTCAACCGCCGGCTGACGACGCTGGGCGGGCAGATGCTGCGCCTGGCCGAGCGCCACAAGATCAAGCGCGTCGACTTCCTCGGGGCCTACATGGGCAACGAGATGGACGATGCCTGGCTCAAGGAGCGGGCGAAGAAGGACAAGAAGTGGGCCGCCTTCGCCGAGCGCGAGGAGGACGCGATCGAGCGCATCCGTGTCGAGATCGCCGATATCGCCGCGCAGACCGGCATGAGCCTCAACGAGTTCCGGCGCATCGTGAACATGGTCCAGAAGGGCGAGCGCGAGGCGCGCATCGCCAAGAAGGAGATGGTCGAGGCGAACCTGCGCCTCGTGATCTCGATCGCCAAGAAGTACACCAACCGCGGCTTGCAGTTCCTCGACCTCATCCAGGAAGGGAACATCGGGTTGATGAAGGCGGTCGACAAGTTCGAGTACCGCCGCGGCTACAAGTTCTCGACCTACGCGACGTGGTGGATCCGGCAGGCGATCACCCGCTCGATCGCCGACCAGGCGCGCACCATCCGTATCCCGGTCCACATGATCGAGACGATCAACAAGCTGGTGCGCACGAGCCGTCAGTTCCTCCACGAAGAAGGCCGCGAGCCGACGCCGGAGGAAATGGCCGCGCGCCTCTCGATGCCGCTCGAGAAGGTCCGCAAGGTGATGAAGATCGCCAAGGAGCCGATCTCCCTCGAAACGCCCATCGGCGACGAGGAAGACAGCCACCTCGGCGATTTCATCGAGGACAAGAACGCGATCATCCCGGTGGACGCCGCGATCCAGGCGAACCTCAAGGAAACCGTCACCCGCGTGCTCGCCTCGCTTACCCCACGCGAGGAACGCGTGCTGCGCATGCGCTTCGGGATCGGGATGAACACCGATCACACGCTGGAAGAAGTCGGCCAGCAGTTCTCGGTGACCCGCGAACGTATCCGCCAGATCGAGGCCAAGGCGCTCAGGAAGCTGAAGCACCCGAGCCGATCGCGCAAGATGCGGTCGTTCCTCGATCAGTAAGCGCGCCTCGCGTCCCCGTTCGCGATCATTCCTTCCGTTCGGGGAGCGATTTGCGCTTGGTGCTCGCCAGTTCCTCGAGTTCCTTTTCGCTCATCGATTGGGCCATGTCTTTCGATGCGCCCCTGAGGTTCTTTTTCGGCGTCTCGCCGCGCTTGGCGGACAACGCCGCTCCGGCGGCCTTTTGCTGAGCCTTCGACTTGGCTGGCATCGCGCGTACTCCTGATCGCACTGGCAGGGTAATCTAGGCGCGCGCGACTGGGTGGCCCTAACCTGGGTCAGCCGCGAAACGGCCACACCAGCTGCCGCACCCAGCCTTCGGGCGCGCGTTCGCCGGCGATGCCGTAGCCTTGGGGCCAGCGATCCTCGGGCATGTGATGCGTCCCGAACCAGCGGTCGATCATCGGCAGGTGGACCGCGAAGTTCACATCCCTCGCCTCTTCCTCCACCCCGTGGTGCCAGTGGTGGAAACGCGGCATCGCGACCCAGCGTTCGAGCCATCCCCAGCGCGGCGCGAAGTTGGCGTGGATGAACACCGCGTGGAAGCTCACCAGCGCGAGGTAGGCATAGACCGCAGTCTCGGCAAACCCCACCACCAGCAGCGCCAGCAGCACCAGCCCGCGCGTTAAGACCACATCGACCAGATGCAGCCGCGATCCGGCGAGCCAGTCCATCGTCTCGACCGAATGGTGCACCTTGTGGAACCGCCACAGGAAAGGGACGGCATGGAAGGCGCGGTGCACGCCATATTGCGCGAGGTCCGCGACCAGCACCGCAAGCGCGAATTGCATCAGCCACGGCAGGCTCTGCACCGCGCTCTGCATCTGCGGCACCGCCAGCACCGCCCCCAGCGCCACGGCCGGTGCCAGAACGGCGATGCTCATCACCTGCGCCAGAACGTGGCTGGCGAAGAAATACTGCGTGTCGGTCAGCCAGCCCCGCCGGAACGCACCCTGCCCGCGCCGCAGGGGGAATGCCCCCTCCAGCGGCACGAAGATCGCCGCCGTGGTCAGTACGCCGAGCACGAACCAGTCGAGCCCCAGATAGACCGCGCTCGCGCCCCCGCGCGGGATGTCCACCCCGCCCGCCCCCAGCGCCAGCGCCGCGCCTGCAAGCGCGAGCGCCGTCACTCCGAGCACCTTGCGTCGGCGCAGCAGCATCGACAGCCCTGCCAGCCCCATCGCCGCCAGCAGCGCCACGTCGATCGCGAGCCGCACCAGCGGCAGGGGATAGCGCGCGCGCAGTTCGGGCAGGGTCAGGTATTGCGGGAAGTGCAGACACAGCACCGCCAGCAGCGCCAGCAGCGCGAGCACGATCCCCAGCACGCCCGACAGCCACCCCGTGCCGAAATGGCGCGGCCGCCCGTCCGCGAAGACACGGGCGAGCCACTGTTCGGCGGTCGGGCGGGGCGCAGGCGCATCCATCACCGCCCGCATAACATGAAGTGGTGCTCGGGAAGGTTAAGGCCGGTCGAAAAGGCGCAAGCCGGGGGTGGAGAATCTCCGGCCCTGCGCCTATAGCCCTACCATGCGCATCGCCATCGCCTCCGATCACGCCGCCGTCGAACTGAAGGCGGAACTTGCCGAATGGCTCGTCGAGGAAGGCCACGAGGTCGCCGACCTCGGGCCGGAACCGGGGCAGAGCGTCGACTATCCCGATTATGGCTACCGCCTCGCCGAGATCCTGGCAGAAGGCACGGCGGAATTCGGCGTCGCGCTGTGCGGGTCGGGGATCGGCATCTCGATCAGCGTCAACCGCCACCCCGAGGTGCGCTGCGCTCTTGTGAGCGAACCCCTCTCGGCTGCGCTGGCCCGCGAGCATAACGACGCCAATTGCATCGCTTTGGGCGCGCGTCTCGTAGGGATCGAAATGGCGAAGTCCTGCGTTGCCACCTTTCTCGACACCGAATTCGCCGATGCCGGCGATCCGGCCGGGCGCCACCAGCGCCGGGTCGGCAAGCTCGGCAAGCCGCCCTTCTTCCCCGATCACATCGAGACCCACCAATGAGCACCGCCCCCGTCGATTTCGCCGCCCGCACCGCCGTCCATTCGATGGATGGCTTCTGGCACAATGATCTCGCCGCCGCCGACCCCGAGATCGCGGCCGCGATCGGCAAGGAGCTCGCCCGCCAGCGCGACAAGATCGAACTGATCGCCTCCGAGAACATCGCGAGCCGCGCGGTGCTGGAAGCGGCCGGGAGCGTCTTCACCAACAAGTATGCCGAGGGTTATCCGGGCAAGCGTTACTACGGCGGCTGCGACTATGCCGACGTGGTCGAATCCCTCGCCATCGAGCGCGCCAAGCAGTTGTTCGGCTGCAACTTCGCCAACGTGCAGCCGAACTCCGGCTCGCAGATGAACCAGGCGGTGTTCCTGGCGCTGCTGAACCCGGGCGACACCTTCATGGGGCTGGACCTCAATTCGGGCGGCCACCTCACCCACGGTTCGCCGGTGAACATGAGCGGCAAGTGGTTCAATGTCGTCTCATACGGCGTCACCCGCGAGACCGAGACCATCGACATGGAGGAGGTCGCCACCAAGGCGCGCGAACACAAGCCGAAGATCATCATCTGCGGCGGCACCGCCTATTCGCGCACCTGGGACTTCCCCGCCTTCCGCGCCATCGCTGACGAAGTCGGCGCGGTGCTGCTGTGCGACATGAGCCACATCTCGGGCCTCGTCGCGGGCGGCGCGCACCCCTCGCCCTTCCCGCACTGCGACATCGTCACCTCGACCACCCACAAGAGCCTGCGCGGCCCGCGCTCGGGCATCATCCTGTGGAACGACGAGAAGTACACCAAGCCGCTCAACATGGCCGTATTCCCGGGCCTTCAGGGCGGCCCGCTGATGCACATCGTCGCAGCCAAGGCGGTGGCCTTCAAGGAGGCTCTGGACCCCTCGTTCCGCGACTACGCCCACCGGATCGTCGAGAACGCCCGCGCGCTGGCGGCAAGCCTCGAGGAGAACGGCCTAAGGATCGTTTCGGGCGGCACCGACAACCACTCGATGCTGGTGGACCTCACCGCGAAGAACGTGACCGGCAAGGACGCCGAGAAGGGCCTCGATCGCGCCTTCCTCACCTGCAACAAGAACGGCATCCCCTACGACACCCGCTCGCCCTTCGTGACCAGCGGCATCCGCCTCGGCACCCCCGCCGGCACCACCCGCGGCTTCGGCCCGGAGGAGTTCCGCACCGTCGGCAAGCTCATCGCCGAAGTGGTTGAGGGTCTGTCGAAAAACGGCCCCGAGGGCGACGCCCAGATCGAGGAGAGCGTGCGCCGTCGGGTAAGCGCCCTGTGCGCCGCCTTCCCCGTCTATCCGGGCATGTAAGGAGCCGCCCGCATGGATCAGGATCCCCGCGAAGGCCCGGACTGGGTCGAGGACGCCAAGACCGAAATCTCGGGCATGGCCAAGGAGGGGCTCGATCACCCCTCGAGCAAGCCTGTCATCGCCGGTGCCGTGATCGGGGCGCTGGCGGGGGGCTTGCTGCCGGTGGTCACCTGGCCGATCGGGCTGGTGGCCGGGGCGGGCTTCGCGCTGTATCAGAGAATCAAGAAATAAGACCCTGAATGCGCTGCCCCTTCTGCGCCCATGACGACACCCAGGTAAAGGACAGCCGCCCGACCGAGGACAACGCCTCGATCCGGCGGCGGCGCCAGTGCTCGTCCTGCGGGGCGCGCTTCACCACCTTCGAGCGCGTGCAGCTGCGCGAGGTGGTGGTGGTGAAATCCGGGGATCGCCGTGAGCCGTTCGAACGCTCCAAGCTCGAACAGTCCGTCGCCCTCGCCTGCCGCAAGCGTGCGATCGACCAGGAACGGCTCGACCAGCTCATTTCCGGCATCCAGCGCCAGGTCGAAACCTCGGGCGAGGCCGAGGTGCCTTCCTCGCATATCGGCGAGCTGGTCATGGAGGGCCTGCGACAGATCGACTCCGTCGCCTATATCCGCTTTGCCAGCGTCTATCGCGATTTCTCCGAAGCTCGCGATTTCGAAGAATTTGCCAGCACCGTCCAGCAAGCCGCGAAAGAATAACCGGAACATGGCCGACCTCAACAAGCCGGTGATCGTGCTGGTGCGCCCGCAGCTGGGCGAGAACATCGGCAAGGCGGCGCGCGCGATGCTCAATTTCGGGCTCACCGAGATGCGGCTCGTCGCCCCGCGCGACGGCTGGCCCAACCCGTCGGCGGGGCCTGCGGCGGCCGGGGCGGACATCGTATTGGAACAGGCGAAGGTCTATGCCACCACCGCCGAGGCGGTGGCCGACTGTGCCCATGTCCACGCCACCACCGTCAGGAAGCGCGGCGTCACCAAGCCGGTGATCGGCGCCGACGAGGCCGGGCGGCAGGTCCACACCCTGCCCGGCCGCCACGCGATCATCTTCGGCCCCGAGCGTTCGGGGCTGGAAACGGAGGACGTCGCCCTCGCCCGCAACATCCTGACCATCCCGATCAACCCCGAGTTCGGCTCGCTCAACCTTGCCCAGGCGGTGATCCTCGTCGCCTATGAATGGTCGCGGATCGGGCGCGAGATCGCGGATGCGGGCGATGCGCTGGTGCAGCCGACGCTGGAGGAGACCCTCCCCCCCGCCCCGCAGGACGAGCTCGACGCGATGATCGCCCACTTCGAGAAGCTGCTGGAACCGCGCGGCTATTTCTTTCCCGAGAGCCGCGCCGAGGCGACCCGCCGCACCTTGCGCGGGCTGCTCACCAAGCCCGGCTGGAACCATCTCGAAGTGCGCACCCTGCGCGGCATCCTCAGCAGCCTCGAGCGCGAGCGGGAACGCTGACGTCGTTCGTCGATTGGGGGGTGGACAGCACCCGCCGGCGCGCTACCCCTCACCTTCCTCTCACAACCTCGCGAGTTTACTGATGAATCCGTTTCGCCCCTTCCTGCTCGCGATCGCGGGCGGCGCCCTGCTCGCACCGCTTGCCGCCACGGCCAACCCCCAGACCGCGCCCGCCGGGACCCCTGCGCCGCGCGAGGAACCGGCCGAGGCCGAGACACAGCCTGCCGAGGGTGCCGAGAGCGAGGCCGATGCCGACAAGCGCGTGTGCCGCTACGTCAAGCTCGACGCCTCGAGCCGCCGCAAGACCAAGGTGTGCCGCACCGTCGAGGAATGGCGGGACCTCAACAACATCCGCTGAACCCTGCGCGCCGTCGTTCGGCGCTTGACGCGCGCGCCTGTCCTGCTATGGGCGCGCCTTCGCAAATGGGCCCTGCACCCCGGTGAAGCAGCGGCCGCGTCGGGAATATCGTCCCGGCGGAGCGATACCGGGTTCAAGGCCGCCCGCTGTGGGCGGCTCAGCACATTGAAGGATACGACTTATGTCGAAGCGCAAGAGCGCCAAGCACAAGCTTGATCGCCGCATGGGCGAGAACATCTGGGGCCGCCCGAATTCCCCGGTGAACAAGCGTTCCTACGGCCCCGGCCAGCACGGCCAGCGCCGTAAGGGCAAGATGAGCGACTACGGTCTGCAGCTGCGCGCCAAGCAGAAGCTCAAGGGCTATTACGGCGACGTCACCGAGAAGCAGTTCAAGCGAAACTACCTCGAAGCCTCGCGCATGAAGGGCGACACCAGCCAGAACCTCATCGGCCTGCTCGAGCAGCGTCTCGACATGGTGGTCTACCGCGCCAAGTTCGCGCCGACCATCTTCGCCGCGCGCCAGCTGGTGAGCCACGGCCACATCCGCGTCAACGGCCAGAAGTGCAACATCGCCTCGCGCCGTGTGATGGTGGGTGACGTCGTCAGCCTCGGCGTCAAGGCCAAGGAAATGGCCCTCGTGATCGAGGCCCAGGGCCTCGCCGAGCGCGACATTCCCGACTACGTCATGCCCGACGGCAACGACAAGGTGACCTTCACCCGCGTGCCGAAGCTCGACGAAGTGCCCTATCCGGTGACGATGGAACCGAACCTCGTGGTCGAGTTCTACTCGCGCTGATCCTTCGGGCATCGCAAGAGACACCAGAGGGCGGCCCTGCGGGGCCGCCCTTTTCTTTTGCGGGGCGCGCTGCGATTGTCCCCCGCCAAGGGGAATCGCGATGAACGTGCTCTTGATCGACGGCCATCCCGACGAGGGCCGCCTCACCACCCATCTGCTCGACACCTATGCCGCCGCTCTGCCCGCACAGGCGACAGTGACCCGCGTGGCGGTGCGCGATCTCGCCTTCTCGCCGGTGCTGCGCCAAGGCTACAGGCACCGCACCGACTGGGAGCCCGACGTGCAGCGGGTCGCCGGACTGATCGACGCCTGCGATCACCTCGCGGTCGCCTTTCCGATGTGGTGGGGCGCGGAGCCGGCGGAATTGAAGGGGCTGATCGACCGCGTGCTGCTGCCGGGCTTCGCCTTCGCCTATCGCGTCGGCGATCCCTGGTGGGACAAGCTGATGCAGGGCCGCTCGGCCGACATGATCGCGACGATGGACACCCCGCCCTTCGTGCTGCGCTGGTATTACGGCAATCCGCTGATCCGGCGCTGGAAGGGGCAGATCCTCGGCTTCTGCGGCTTTGCCCCGGTGCGCACCCTTGCGCTGGGTCCGGTCGGGGAGAACACCCCGCCGCGCAACATCGCGAAATGGGAAGCACGGGTGGCGAAGCTGGCGCGCTCGGTGCGGCAGAAGGCGCCGGAGAAGAAGCAGCCGCGTCTGGCCGCCTTTCTGGGACGGGAGCCTAGTCCCTGATCCGGTCCCACTCGCCGAATTCGTAGGCGATCGAGCCTTCGACGAGGCGCTCCCAGATGTCCGCAACGACGTCGGCCGGGATACCGTGCGCCCCGGCCTCGGCGACCGCTGCGGCGATCACGCTCGCCTTGCGGGCCTCGTCGCGCACCGCATCGCGGCTCTGCTTGATCCGGGCGGCGGCGCGCATGTAGCCAAAGCGTGTCGCCAGCAGCGCGACCAGCTCCCGGTCGAGCGCATCGACGCCCTCGCGCACCTCGACCATGGTCTCGCAGTCTTCGGGGGCTTTGGGCATCAAGCGGAACTTCCAAGGTAATCGCGCCGGAACGTGGCGGCGAAATCGGCAAAGGTGCCCCCCGCAATGGCATCGCGCATCCCCTGCATCAAGGCCTGATAGAAGCTGAGGTTGTGCTCGGTCACCAGCATCGCGCCGAGCATTTCGCCCGACTTCACGAGGTGGTGGATATAGGCGCGGCTGTAGGTGGTGCAGACCGGGCACCCGCACCGCTCGTCCAACGGCCCGGTGTCCTCGGCGAAGCGCGCATTCCTGAGGTTTAGGGAGCCGTTCCAAGTGAAGGCCTGCCCGTTGCGGCCAGAGCGGGTCGGGAGCACGCAGTCGAACATGTCGATGCCCCGCTCGACCGCGCCCACCAGGTCGTCGGGCTTGCCCACACCCATCAGGTAGCGCGGGCGATCCTCGGGGAGCATGGCGGGGGCGTAGTCGAGCACGCCGAACATCGCCTCCTGCCCCTCGCCCACGGCAAGGCCGCCCACGGCATAGCCGTCGAAGCCGATGTCGGTGAGCTTGTCGGCGCTGATCCGGCGCAGGTCCTCGTGGAGAGCGCCCTGCTGGATGCCGAACAGCGCCGCGCGGGAGGCGTGTTCCTCGCCGCTGTCGAAGCCCTCGCGGCTGCGCTTCGCCCAGCGCATCGAGAGCTCCATCGAGGCGGCGATCTCGTCGCGCGGCCGGTCGGCGCGCGGGCATTCGTCGAAGGCCATGACGATGTCGCTGCCGAGCAGGCGCTGGATCTCCATGCTGCGCTCGGGCGTGAGCATGTGCTTCGAGCCATCGAGATGGCTGCGGAATTCGACCCCGTGCTCGGTGAGCTTCCGAAGCTCGGAAAGGCTCATCACCTGGTAGCCGCCGCTGTCGGTCAGGATCGGGCGCTGCCAGTTCATGAACTTGTGGAGGCCGCCCAGACGGGCGACGCGCTCGGCGCCGGGGCGCAGCATGAGGTGGTAGGTGTTGCCGAGGATGATGTCGGCGCCGGTCTGGCGCACGGCCTCGGGCTTCATCGCCTTGACGGTGGCGGCGGTGCCGACCGGCATGAAGGCGGGCGTGCGGATCTCGCCGCGCTGCATCCGGATCGTGCCGGTGCGGGCCTTGCCGTCGGCCGCGTGGAGAGTGAAGTCGAAACGGGGGTTCGTCATTGCGCCAGCGCGCTAACGGGCCCGCACGCCCCTGTCACCCCCAAACGGAACGGGCCGCCTGCCTACGTGGCAAGCGGCCCGCCTCCGATCGATACCTTTGCGGAACGATCAGAACCTGAAGCCGACGCCCACCGTGCCGCGCAGGGTGTCGAAGGCGATGGTGTCGACGTTGGCGCGCAGCACCACGCGGCTCACCGGCACTTCCACGCCGACGCCGAGGAGGTAGTCGCCTGCGGTGGTGTCGAGATCAAAGTCGTCCTCGTCGAAATCGGGCACGCCGATGACGTTGCCGGCATCGAGATCGACCCACTGGTAGCCGCCGCGGGCGTAGATCTTGCTGCCGCCTTCGGTGCGGATGCCGAGACGGGCGGCAAGGCCGTATTCGGCGTCGATCGGGCCGCTGCCGAAGTTGGCGTTGCCTTCGACACCGGCGAACAGGGTCTCGCCGAGCGGGAAGTCGGCTGCGATGAAGCCGCCGTAGATTTCGCCGCTGTCGTCGATGTCGAGATTGTTGAAGTCGCCATCATCGGCGTCGAGGTCGCCGAGGTCGATGCCGAGATCGTGGAGACCAACCTGGGCCCCGACAGTGATTTCGGGACGGGTGTCGCTTTGTGCATGAGCGGCGGTCGGGAGCGCGATGGCGCCCAGAGCGGCGAGCGTGCCGAATGCGATCTTGTTCATCCTGTTTTTCCTTGTTTTACCGGTCGCTAAGGGGGGTGCGACGCGAACAAGGAACTAGGAATCGGCGCGTGTCTGCGCAATGAACGAACAGGATACTTTCCGTTAATGTCGGGCGAACGGTGCCTGCGACCCGACCAAAGCCTGCCTTGGCTCGACGAAGGTCGTCACTCGCGCAGGCGCCATCCAGTGCGGAAGATCACGGCGATGACAATGGTGCAGGCCGCGAGGAAGCCCAGAGTCAGGCCGAGCGACAAGCCAATGGGCACATCGGAGACGCCGTAGAAGGAATATCGCAGGCCGCTGACCAGGAAGGCGATCGGATTGGCGAGCGCGACCGCATCCCACGGCGCGGGCAGGTCGCGGATCGAGTAGAAGGTGCCCCCGAGGAAGGTCAGAGGGGTCAGGATCAGGAGCGGGATGATCCCGAGCTTCTCGAAGCTGTCCGCCCAGATGCCGAGCACGAAGCCGAACAGCGCGAAGCTCGCCGCCACGAGCATGATGTAGAACGCGGCGAGGAGCGGATACTTGATCTGATAGTCCACGAAGAAGGTTGCCGTGCCGAGGATGATCGCGGCAAGGATCAGCCCCTTGGTCGCCGCCGCGCCGACGAAGCCCGCCAGAGTCTCGGCGACCCCAACCGGGGCCGAGAGAAGCTCGTAGATCGTGCCGGTGAAGCGCGGCATGTAGATGCCGAAGCTGGCGTTGCTGGTTGTCTCGCCAAGCAGGGTCAGCATCAGCAGGCCGGGGATGATGAAGGCGCCGTAGGGAACACCGCCGACCGGTTCCATGCGCGCCCCGATGACAGAGCCGAACACCACGAAATACAGCGAGGTCGTCAGCACCGGCGAGAGGATCGACTGGAAGGCGGTGCGGAAGGCGCGGGCCATCTCGCGGCGGTAGATGGCATAGGCGCTGCGCAGGCTGAAATGCATCATGCGGCCTCCTTCTCGCCCAGCAACCCGACGAAGATGTCCTCGAGCGAGCTGTCGTGGATGTCGAGGCTGGTGAAGCCGACGCCGGCGCGGGTCAGAGCTTGCACCAGCTGCGCGATCTCGGATCGGCCCCGCCCTTGCCCGTTACCCCCGCGATAGGTCAGCCGGGTGCCGCCTTCAGACAGTTCCACCCCGAAACCCGCCAGCGCCTCGGGCACGGCCGCGAGCGGAGCGGCAAGTTCGATCACCGCCTCGGTGGTGCCGAGCCGCTCCATCATCGCGCGCTTCTCGTCGACCATCAGGATGCGCCCGCCCTGGATGATGCCGACGCGGTCGGCCATTTCCTCGGCTTCCTCGATATAGTGGGTGGTGAGAATGATGGTGACGCCGCGCTGCTTAAGTGCCGCGATCTGCTCCCACATGCCCTTCCTGAGTTCGACATCGACGCCCGCGGTAGGCTCGTCGAGGAACAGGAGTTCCGGTTCATGCGCCAGCGCCTTGGCGATCAGCACGCGGCGCTTCATCCCGCCGGACAAGGCCCGGATCTGCGCGTCCTTCTTGTCCCATAGCGACAGGCTCTTGAGGATCGCCTCGAGCGCCGCCGGATCGGAAGGGCGGCCGAACAGCCCCTGCGAATAGGAAACCGCGCTCCACACGGTCTCGAACATGTCGGTGGCGAGCTCCTGCGGGACGAGGCCGATCCGCGCTCGCGCAGCGCGCCAGTCCTTCGACAGGTCCTTCCCGAAGGCGGTGATGGTGCCGCCCGAGGGCCGCACCAGACCGCACACCGCCCCGATCAGCGTCGTCTTGCCCGCCCCGTTGGGCCCGAGCAGCGCGAAGATCTCGCCTTTGCGGATGTCGAGATCGACCGAGTCGAGCGCGCGCGGGCCGTTCCTGTAGGTCTTGGTCAGGCCACGGATCGAGAGGATGGGTTCGCTCATTGCCTGCCGTTACGGGAGCAGCAGCGAGGAGTCACCATAGGAATAGAAGCGGTATTCGTTGGCGATGGCATGGGCATAGGCGGCCATCATGCGCTCGCGCCCCATCAGCGCGCTGACCAGCATCATCAGGGTCGATTTGGGCAGGTGGAAATTGGTCATGAGCCCGTCGACCGCCTTCAGCTTGTAGCCCGGCGTGATGAAGATCGCGGTGTCGCCGGCGAAGGGCTGGATGATGCCGTTCTCGTCCACCGCGCTTTCCAGCAGGCGCAGGACCGTGGTGCCGACCGCGATGATCCGCCCCCCGGCAGCGCGCGCGGCGTTGAGGCGGTCGGCGGTCTCCTGCGAGATGCGGCCGAACTCGGCGTGCATCCGGTGGTCGTCGGTGTCGTCCGCCTTGACCGGCAGGAAGGTGCCCGCCCCCACGTGCAGCGTCAGCGTCGCCCGCCCGATCCCGGCGGCGTCGATCGCATCGACAAGGCGCTGGGTGAAATGCAGCGAGGCCGTGGGCGCGGCGACGGCCCCTTCCTCGCGCGCGAACATCGTCTGGTAATCCTCGAGGTCCTGCGCATCGACCCCGCGCTTGGAGGCGATATAGGGCGGCAGCGGCATGGTGCCGGCGCGGTCGAGCAGGACTTCGACCGGCTCCTCGCCCTCGAAGAACAGGGTGAGCGAGCCGTCCTCGTGGCGCTCCTCGGCTAGGGCGGTGACCCCGCCGCCGAACACCAGCTGATCGCCGATCTTCACGCGCTTCGCGTTCTTGAGGAAGGCCTGCCAGCGACGCAGGTCGATGCGCTTGTGCAGCGTCGCGCCGATCTTCGCCTCACCGTCGGCGCGGCGGCCCTCGAGCTGGGCGGGGATCACGCGGGTGTCGTTGAACACCAGCACGTCGCCGGGATCGAGAAGGGTCGGGAGGTCGCGCACCCCGCAGTCCTCGAAGGGGGCATCAGCCCCCCGCACCACCAGCATCCGCGCCGCATCGCGCGGGCGCACGGGACGCAGCGCTATGCGCTCGGGCGGAAGCTCGAAATCGAACAGGTCAACTTTCATGGGCCGCGCGCATAATGCGCTGAGCCCGCCGCGAAAAGAGGCTTAGCGCAGCGGCGCGTTCAGCATGTCGGCGGAGATCGGCGCGTCGTTCGCGGGGGCGGGCATGGCCGGCGGCGCCTTGTTGTCGCTCCCGAGCGAGGCCTGGAGGATGTAGGTCGGGCTTTCCGGTGGCTCGCCGCGGTTGATCGCGTCGACCGCTTCCATGTTCTCGATCACCCGGCCGAAATTGGTGTATTTCTTGTCGAGGCTGAAGCGCGGGTAGAAGACGATGAAGAACTGGCTGTTGGCGCTGTCTTCCTCGGCCGCGCGGGCCATCGACAGGGTGCCGCGCACGTGGGGCATGGGATTGAACTCGGCCTTGAGGTCGGGAAGCTCGCTGCCGCCCTGCCCCGTGCCGGTGGGATCGCCGCCCTGCGCCATGAAGCCCTCGATCACGCGGTGGAAGATCACCCCGTCGTAGAAGCCGGCGCGGGTCAGGGTCTTGATCCGCTCGACATGGCCGGGCGCCCAGTCCTTCTGAAGCCGGATCTTGACACGCTGGCCGTTCGACAGGTCGAGCACCCAGACGTTCTCGGGATCGACCGACGGATCATACTCGATCGGCGCATAAGTGCGCAGCGCCGCCGGGGCGGCCTCGTCCTCGTCGGGCTTGTCGGCATTGTCGCCGAAGGCCACGGGCGGAGTGTCGTCCTTCTGCTTCTGGGCGAAGGCGGCCTGCGGTGCGGCGAGCAGCCCGAAAGCGGCGAGGGAGACGGCAAGGGTGGCGGCGAACTTGGCTTTGATCATGGTTCCATCCGGATTTCCGGGGCCGTTTAGACCCGCCGGGCTGACACTGCAATGAATGAAGGGCGAGGCCCCGGGCGGGCGACGCTCAGTAGTCGCCCTTCAGCCCCTGTTCGCGCACACGTGCGACCACTTCCTCGCGCACGGGCGGGCTCACGAACCTGGCGATGTCGCCGCCGTAGATTGCGATCTCCTTGACCAGCTTGGAGGCGATCGGCTGCAATGAGACGTCGGCCATCAGGAACACGGTCTCGATATCGTCGTCGAGCTGCTGGTTCATGCCGGCCATCTGGTATTCGTACTCGAAGTCCGCCACGGCGCGCAGGCCGCGGATGATGACGCTCGCGCCCTGCTTCTGGGCGAACTTCACCAAGAGCGCGTTGAAGCCCACCACCTCGACATTGCCGAGCCCCATATTCGCCACCTCGCGCTCGACCATGCGGAAGCGCTCCTCGGTCGAGAACATCGGGTTCTTGCTGGGATTGGTGGTGACGCCGATGATCAGCCAGTCGACCAGCTTGGCGCCGCGCCGGATGATGTCGGCATGGCCGAGGGTGATGGGGTCGAAGGTCCCGGGATAGATCCCGACGCGGCGGCTCATGGGTTATTCCTCTCCTGTCGCGGACGCTCAGTGGTCGCGTTCGACGATGTAGCGGGCGAGCGCGCGCAGCACATCGGCCTCGCTGCCGTGCGAGGCAAGGCGCTCCACCGCCTGATCGACCAGCGCGCGTGCCTGCTCGCGGGCGCGCTCCACCCCCAGCAGGGTGACGAAGGTCTGCTTGCCCTGTTCGTCGTCCTTGCGCAGCGCCTTGCCGGCCTTGCCGGCATCGCCCTCAACGTCGAGCAGGTCGTCGGCGATCTGGAAGGCGAGGCCGATGTCGCGGGCGTAGGCCCTGAGATGCGTGCGGCCCGCCGGGGGAACCTTGCCGAGGATCGCCCCCATCTCGACCGCGGCGGCCAGCAGCGCGCCGGTCTTGAGCTGTTGCAGACGGGTGATCGTCCTGAGATCGTAGACCACGCCCTCCTCGTCCGCGACCATGTCCATCATCTGCCCGCCGGCCATGCCGTTCATGCCGCTCGCCTGGCCGAGGGTCAGGATCAGCTCGCTGCGGGTGAAGGGGTCCTCGGACGTGGCATCATCGGCGAGAATCTCGAAGGCGAGCGCGTGGAGCGCATCGCCCGCGAGCACCGCGGTCGCCTCGTCATAGGCCTTGTGCAAGGTCGGCTTGCCGTGCCTGAGGTCGTCGTTGTCCATGCAGGGCAGGTCATCGTGGATCAGCGAATAGACGTGGATCGCCTCGATCGCCGCCCCTGCCCTGAGCGCCGCATCGCGCGAGACGCCGAACAGCGCGGCGGTGCTGCACACCAGCAGCGGGCGCACCCGTTTGCCCCCGCCGATCGCGGCATAGCGCATCGCTTCGACCAGACGCGCGCTGGTGTCATCCGGCACGGGAAGCAGCGCATCGAACAGCGAATCGATCTCCGACTGGGTGCGCCTGATCGCGTCCGCCAGCACATCGCCCGTGGTCTCGGCCAGCATCGCCCTCAGCCCTCCGTGTCGAAGGGTCGCGTGCCGGCGGCGCGGCCATCGGCGGCGGTGACGATCCGCTCGATCCGCGCCTGCGCCGCGTCGAGCCGCTGCTGGCACGCCGCGCGCAGGGCCTCGCCGCGTTCGTAGAGAGTGATCGACTGGACGAGCGGCACGTCGCCGCGTTCGAGCTGCTGCACGATCGCCTCGAGGGCGGCGAGCGCCTGTTCGAAGCTCATGGCGGAAATGTCCGGCGCGGCGGCGGCCGGTGATGAAGTGCCCTCGTCCATGGCCGGGAGCATTGACGGGGCGTGCGGGCGCGGTCAAGGCTGCCGGTGACGGGCGGATCAACCAGCACAGGATAACCGGACAGATGTTGAAGTGGATCATCGCCTATGGCGTGGCGGCCGTGTCGTTCCTGGCGCTCGATGCGGTGTGGCTGCGCTGGGCCTCGGTCAATCTCTACAAACCGGTGATCGGCGAGATCATGGCCAAGGATTTCAACCTGCCCGCGGCGGTCGCCTTCTACCTGATCTACATCGCCGGGATCACCTGGTTCGCGATCCGCCCGGGGATCGAGAGCGGGACGGTACAGGCCGCGATGCTCAACGGCATCCTGCTGGGCGCGCTGTGCTATGCGACCTTCGACCTGACGAGCCAGGCGGTGATGAAGGTCTGGGCGACCCACATCAGCGTGCTCGACATCCTGTGGGGCGCCTTCGTGACCGGCGCGGCGAGTTCGATCGCGACCTGGGCGGTGCTCAAGTTCGCCCCCGCCACGCCTGCCGCCGCCGGCTAGGATGTTCATCGGCCACTTTGCCCCCGCGCTTGTCGCAGCTGCCCTGAGCACGGAGCGGCCGAGACTCGGGACGCTGTTCGTGGCCGCGCAACTGGTCGACTGGGGGTTCTTCACCCTCGCCCTGTTCGGGATCGAGGCGATGCGCGTCGATCCCGGAGCGAGCGCGATGGTGCCCTTCGACCTCTATCACATGCCTTTCACCCACAGCCTGCTCGGCACGGCGATCTGGGCGGGCGCGTTTCTCGGGGTGGTGGCGATCCGGCAGCGCGATGTGCGGCTGGCGGTGCTGGCGGGGCTGGTGGTGCTGTCGCACTGGCTGCTCGATTTCCTCGTCCACGTGCCCGATCTGACGCTCGACGGGACGCCGCCCAAGCTCGGCCTGGGCCTGTGGAACATGCCGTGGATCGCGATGCCGCTGGAGCTGGGCCTGACCGGCGGGGCGCTTGCCTTCTACCTGCGCCGCACCCGTGGTCCGGCGGGGCCGCCGTTGGTGCTGGCGGGGGTGATGCTGCTGTTCCAGCTGGTCAACTGGTTCGCCCCCCATCCCGCCAGTGCGGGGCCGTTCCTCTACATCCAGGCGCTGGTCGCCTTCGGGGTGCTCACCGCGCTTGCGGCGTGGGTGGGGGAGAATCGCTGGTTCAGGAAACGCGGCGGCTTGGCGATGCAGGGCAGGTGATCTAGGGGGCCTGCCCAAGGAGTCCCCACATGAGCGCCATCACCCCCGAAATCGTCGAACAGCACGGCCTTTCCCCCGAGGAATACGAGCGCGTCCTTTCGGCGCTCGGCCGCGAGCCGAACCTCGTCGAACTCGGCATCTTCTCGGTGATGTGGTCGGAGCACTGCTCCTACAAGTCCTCGCGCATTCACCTGAAGAAGCTCCCCACCGAGGCGCCGTGGGTGATCTGCGGCCCGGGCGAGAACGCGGGCGTGATCGACATCGGCGACGGTCAGGCGGCGATCTTCAAGATGGAGAGCCACAACCACCCCTCCTATATCGAGCCCTACCAGGGCGCGGCGACGGGGGTCGGCGGCATCCTGCGCGACGTGTTCACCATGGGCGCCCGGCCCATCGCCAATGCCAATGCCTTGCGTTTCGGGCGGCCCGAGCACCCCAAGATGAAGCATCTGGTGCAGGGCGTGGTCGCGGGGATCGGCGGCTACGGCAACTGCGTCGGCGTGCCGACCGTGTGCGGCGAGACCAATTTCCACCCGGCCTATGACGGCAACATCCTCGTCAACGCCATGACCGTGGGGGTCGCCGATCAGGACAAGATCTTCTACTCGGCCGCCACCGGCGTCGGAAACCCCATCGTCTATGTCGGTTCCAAGACCGGGCGCGACGGCATCCACGGCGCGACCATGGCGAGCGCCGATTTCGGCGAGGACGCCGAGGCCAAGCGCCCCACGGTGCAGGTCGGCGATCCCTTCACCGAGAAGCTGTTGATCGAAGCCTGTCTCGAACTGATGGCGACCGATGCGATCGTCGCGATTCAGGACATGGGCGCGGCGGGGCTGACCTCCTCCTCGGTGGAGATGGCCTCCAAGGGCGGCGCGGGCATCCGGCTCGACATGAACAAGGTGCCGTGCCGCGAAACCGGCATGACGCCCTACGAGATGATGCTCTCGGAAAGCCAGGAGCGCATGCTCATGGTCCTCAAGCCGGGCCGCGAGGCCGAGGCCGAGGCGATCTTCCGCAAGTGGGAGCTCGATTTCGCGGTGATCGGCGAGGTGACCGACACGGGGCACATGGTGCTCATGTTCGATGGCGAGGTGGTGTGCGACATCCCCCTCGCCCCGCTTGCCGACGAAGCCCCGCTCTATGACCGGCCCTACCTCTCCAAGGAGGAATACACCGCCTGGGCAGGCGTGAAGCCGCTCGGCGAAGTGCCTTCGACCGACGATGTGGCTGCCGACCTCCTCGCCCTGATGGCCTCCCCCGACCTCGCCTCGCGCCGCTGGATCGCGCAGCAATATGATTCGCAGGTCGGCGCCGACACACTCCAGACCGGCGGCGATGCCGGCGTGGTGCGGGTGCACGGGACCGGCAAGGCGCTCGCCATCACCACCGACTGCACCCCGCGCTATGTCTTCGCCGACCCGTACGAAGGCGGTAAGCAGGCCATTGCCGAGGCATACCGCAACCTTTGCGCGGTCGGCGCGCGGCCGCTGGCGGTGACCAACTGCCTCAACTTCGCCAACCCGCAGCGCCCGGAGATCATGGCGCAGATCGTCCACGCCCTCGAAGGCATGGCCGACGCCTGCCGGGCTCTGGATTTCCCCATCGTCAGCGGAAATGTCAGCCTTTACAACGAGTCCAAGGCGACCGGCGGCGGCAGCGCGATCCTCCCCACCCCGGCGATCGGCGGCGTCGGCATCATCACCGACCTGTCGAAGATGATGACGATGCACTTCAAGCAGGCGGGCGATGCGATCTACCTCGTCGGCCCCGAGTTCTGGGCCAAGCCCGATCCCACCCGCTCACACCTCGGCCGCTCGCTGTGGCTGCGCGTGGTCAAGGGGATGGAGGCAGGGCGCACCCCTCCCACCGACCTCACCGTCGAACGCAACGCCGGCGAAATCATCCATGAGCTGATCGCCGACGGGCTGGTGAACGCGGTCCACGACCTCAGCGATGGCGGCCTCGCGGTCGCGCTGGCGGAAATGGCGTTGGCAGGCGGGATCGGCGCAGAAACCGAAGCGGGCAACCCCGCCTACACCCCGGCGCAGTGGTGGTTCGGCGAGGATCAGGGCCGCTATCTCGTCACCGTCCCCGATGTCGCCGCCCTCAACGAGGCCCTGTCCAAGGGCACCCGCGACGACGAGACGGCGCAGATCGGCTTCCAGCGCATCGGCACGGTCGGCGGCGACAGTGTCCTCGGCGTGCCGCTCGCCGAGCTGCGCGCCGCGAACGAGCGGTTCTTCGAGGAGTGGATGGAGGCCTGAGGCCCCCTCAGGCCGCCTGCGCGCTGCCGAGCGTCAGTTCCTCGCTCAGGATTCCTTCGCCAGCGAGGATCGCGAGGCACTGGCGATAGATCTCGGGCTTCCCGATCCCGAGCCGCGTGCGGGCGGCGCCGATATCCTCGCGCATCAGCGCGGCGATGTCCTGATGCGCGATCTTCGCCGCCGCCCGGCCGAGCCTGCGGCCTTCCTTGATCGCGGCGAAGACGGGCGCTTTCGTGCCGCTCACCTTCCTGATCTGGCGGGCGCCGGCATAGGCGATGAACAGGATGCCCTTGTTGTGGTTCTGCTCGTAGCTGAAGCCGAGCAGGCTCGCCTCGCCCAGCGCATCGCGCCCATAGCCGGTCAGCACGTGGAACAGATCATGGGTGTCGCGCAGGCGGTCGAAATACCACTGGGTCTGGTCCTTGGGCAGGCTTTCGGGCGGAGCCCACTTGTGGCTTTCGGCCACCAGCCCCGCCGCCGAAAGCCCCTCGCGCTTCATGAAGGCGATGTAGTGCGCCGCCACCGTGTTCGGCCCGCAATCGGCCCAGCGGGCGTGATCGTCGAGCATGGCGGGGATATCCACGCCCTCGCGCATGAAGCGCTGGCCCTCGTTCGACCGGATGAAGGCGTGCGCCTGGGCATGGCTCTTCCGGCCCTTGGTCGCCTCGATGATGTGGAACACCTGTTCGGTGTCTTCCTTGTCCTCGACCAGCTTGCCGAAGTGGTGCAGCACCTTGAAGGGCCGGAAGCCCGAGGTCCTGCGGTCTGGGGCCACGAGCGGGAGATCGGTGACGGCCATCGTGGAAGGTCCTTCTGCGCGAATCGCGGTGTCGTGCGAGGATACTAACATCGGTGTCAGTTAACTGTCGATGACGACGGATCGGCGGGCAGGATGCAAAGCGGCTTTTGCGCCGTCAAGCAGCGCGATATAGTCGCGCACGCAATCGGCAATGGGGGGAAGGCCTTGGGAAAGAAGACGATCGTCGCCGCACTCGGCGGCTTTGCAATGGCGGCGCTGGCCGCCGTGCCGGCGTTCGGGCAGATGTTCGAGAAGATCACGGTCGTGAACTCGACCGGCTATACCATCTCCGAAGTCTACATCGCGCCCTCGGCCAATCGTAGCTGGGAGGAGGACGTGCTCGACCGCGACGTCCTCGCCGACGGGCAGGAGGTTGAGATCGACTTCCGCCGCTCGGAGAATACCTGCGACTGGGATCTGATGGTCGTCTATGACGACGGCGAGCAGGCGATCTGGCAGGGCCTCGACCTTTGCGAGGATTGGCATTTCGAGCTGTTCTACAATGCCCGAACCGGCGACACCCGGCTCGTCTCCTCGCACTGAGCGGGCACATCGGCTAGGGACGGCGGGATGCAGCAACACGACGCCCTCCCTTATGCCCTTGCTGCACTCGGCGACGAGAACGCCGTTGCCCGCGCGCGCGCCCTTGCCGCCCGGCTGCGCGAGCGGCGGACGTGCCGGGACTTCTCCGACGAACCCGTGCCCCGCGCGGTGATCGAGGCCGCAATCGATGCCGCGGGCAGCGCGCCCTCGGGAGCGAACCACCAGCCCTGGCACTTCGCCGTGATCGGCTCGCCGGAGCGCAAGCGCGCGATCCGCGAGGCGGCCGAGGCCGAAGAGCGGCGCTTCTACGGCGCCGATGGCGATGCACCGAAGGCGGGCGAGGAATGGCTTGCCGCGCTCGGCCCGCTGGGCACGGATGCCGACAAGCCCTTCCTCGAAATCGCGCCGTGGCTGATCGTCGTCTTCGCCCAGCGCAAGGGCGGGATCGACGAGGACGGGATGACGCAGAACTACTACGTGAACGAAAGCGTCGGCATCGCCTGCGGCCTGCTGCTGGCGACGCTGCACGAGGCAGGCGTGGCAACGCTCACCCACACGCCCTCGCCGATGGGTTTCCTGAGAAAGCTTTGCGGTCGGCCCGAGTGGGAGAAGCCGGTGATGATCATTGTCGCCGGGCGGCCGGCCGCCGATGCGACGGTGCCGGCCCGCGCGCTCGTCAAGAAGCCGCTGGAGCAGATCGCCAGCTGGCTGTGAGGCCGGTCAGGCCGCCAGCAACTCCGGCTCGGCCGGAGTGCGGCTGGCGAGGAGGTTGAAGGGATCGATCCCCTCGGCCTGCCACACGCGGTGGCATTCGCGGTACTTGACCGGCTGCGGGATGCGCAGCTCGGCACGCACATCCTCGAGCGGGCGTTCGAGCAGCTGGCGGATCGGCTGGTTGATCAGCGGCGGCGCGCCCTTGCCGATGCGATGCGCCTCGCGCACGGCACCGAAGACAGGAGCCTTGGTGCCCTTGGCCATCTTCTTGATGTTGGCGGCGCCCGCATAGCCGATCAGGAGGTGCCCCTGGCTCGGCGCCTGGCCGTGGGTGAACAGCAGCACCGAAGCCTCGCCCAGCGCGTCGCGGCCATAGCCGGTCAGCACGTGGAACATGTCATGCGTGTCGCGCGAGCGATTGATGTACCACTCGACAAGATCCGGGAAACGCGGACGCCCGGCGCGGTCGCTTTCGGCGACGAGGCCCGCGGCCGAAAGACCTTCGGCCTCCATGAAATCGCAATAGGCATGGGCAAGGCTGCCCTTGGGCGTGCGGCGCAGCGCGGCGTGATCGTCGAGGATCTCGGGCAGGCACGGCTCGGTCTCGCGCAGATAGGTTCCGCGTTCGGACAGGGCGAGGCCCGCAATGCGCGGCAGGAAATCCTTCGAGGGAAGCGATTCGAAGATCCGGAACACCGCCGCGGTGTCTTCCTTGTCCTTCATCAGCATCTGGAAATTCTGGATCGCGCGCAGGGGGCGATACTTCGATTCCGGCCGCTCGGGGTGCAGCAGCACCGTGCCGTCGGCGGCGAACATCCGGGTGTAGGCATCACGATCGATTCGGGGCATGGTCGTGCAATCCTTGAAGGGCAGGCTCGTCTAGTGCCCACTTGCTTACACGAGTGTTAATAGCCGATTCGGTTCGCGGACGAAACCTTTTTGTGCGCTTCCCCGCGCGCAGCGCCTTCAAGCCTCGCGCCACTCCACGCGCGGAACGCCGAGCAACGTCAGCACCGCAGTCAGATCGCACGCGTCGACCCGGCCATTGGCCACGGCCCGCGCCTTGGGCTTGGCGCGATAGGCAAAGCCGTAGGTCGCCGCCTCGATCATCGGGATGTCGTTCGCGCCGTCGCCCGTGGCAAGGCTGTGGACGCCCTCGCCCAAAACGGACGCCTCCTCGGCGAGCACCGCCGCCTTGACCGCGGAGTCGGTGATCGGCCCGACAAGCCCGCCGGTGAGCTTCCCACCCTCGACCCCGAGCCGGTTGCCGACCACCCGGTGGAAGCCGAGCATCTCGGCGACCGGATCGGCGAAATGGTGGAAGCCGCCCGTCACCAGCACGGTGCGCGTGCCCAGCGCCGCGAGCGTCGCCACCAGCGTCTTCGCGCCCGGCGTGGCGGTGATGCGCTCGGCGAGGCAGGCGTGGATCGCGCTCTCATCGAGCCCCGCCAGCAGCGCCACGCGTTCGCGCAGGGCGGCCTCGAAGTCGAGCTCTCCCTGCATCGCGCGCTCGGTGATCTCCGCGATCTGCGGCTTGATCCCGGCATAATCGGCCAGCTCGTCGATGCATTCCTGCCCGATCATGGTCGAATCCATGTCGGAGACGAACAGCGCGGGCACTTCGATGGCATCTCGCGCGACCAGCATGGCGGGGGGCGTGAAGGTGGCGTCGATCGCCGCCAACACCGCCGCCGGATCGCCATCCTCGATATGGAGTTCGAGCACCTCGTCCTCGCGTGCGGGCATTGCCGCAGCCGCCAGCGGCGCCCCGGCCCCGGCCAGCGCGCGCGACAGCGCATCGAGACGCGTTTCACATTCACTTGTCTCTGCTATCAGCCGCGCAATGAGCATCCCTGTCACTCCTGAAAATCCGCTCGCGCTCATCGCAGGGCCGACCGCCAGCGGCAAGAGCGCGATCGCGCTCGCCCTCGCCCATCGTCTCGCCGCCGATGGCAGGCAGGCGGTGATCGTCAATGCCGACAGTGCGCAGGTCTATGCGGACCTGAAGATCCTCTCCGCGCGTCCCTCCGAGGACGAGATGGAGGGCATCGAGCACCGGTTGTTCGGCGCGTGGGACGGCAGCGAGGCCTGCTCAGCCGCAGCCTGGGCGAACCGCGCCAAGGCCGAGATCGCCGATCTTCATGCGGCCGGCGCGGTGCCGATCCTCGTGGGAGGTACGGGCCTTTACCTCAAGGTGCTGCTCGAGGGCATCGCCCCCATACCCGAGATCGACCCGGCCGTGCGCGCGCAGGTGCGGGCGATGGACGAAGCTGACGCCTGGAAACTGCTCCAGATCGAGGATCCCGAACGCGCCGCGATGCTCGACCCCGGCGACAGCCAGCGCATCGCCCGCGCGCTCGAGGTCAAGCGTTCGACCGGCGTGACGCTCGGCGACTGGCAGCTCGCCAAAGCGGGCGGGATCGCCGAGGAGGTGACGCTCCATCCCCTGATCGTCGAGCCGGAGCGCCAATGGGTCTACGACCGCTGCGACGCACGGTTCGAGGCGATGCTGGATCAGGGCGCAATAGCCGAGGTCGAGACGCTGCTCGCGCGCGGGCTGGATCCCGAGCTTCCGGTGATGCGCGCCATCGGCGTGCCGGAGATCGCCGCCTGGCTCGCCGGCGAGATCGAGGCCGACGAGGTTATCGCCTCGGGTGCCCAGGCGACCCGCAACTACGCCAAGCGCCAGTTCACCTGGTTCCGCCGCCAACCGCCAGCGGACTGGCCGCGCGTGCATCCCGATTGGGAGTCTGAAAATATCGACATCGAGGCAGCTTTCGCATCATTATTGCGCAAATAGGTGTTGACTTATCAGATTATGATATTTAGCGGCGGTGTCACTCGGCCCGATGCGCACCCCCCTGCGTCGGGCCGGTTTTCTTATCGACGCCCGCAATGATGGAGTTCCCCGTGCCCGGTCAGCCGGCCCCTGCCCCCTCGGACAATCCCGCCGCCATGAGCGGTGCGGCGATCCTCGTGCAGAGCCTGATCGAACAAGGCGTGGAATTCGTCTTCGGCTATCCCGGCGGCGCGGTTTTGCCGATCTATGACGAGCTGTTCGGCGACGAGCGCATCCGCCACATCCTCGTCCGCCACGAGGCAGGCGCGGCCCATGCCGCCGAAGGCTACGCGCGCGCCACCGGCAAGCCGGGCGTGGTGCTCGTCACCTCCGGCCCCGGCGCGACCAACGCCATCACCGGAATTGCCGATGCTTGGATGGACTCGATCCCGATGGTGGTCATCACCGGACAGGTGCCGACCGCGCTGATCGGCACCGACGCCTTCCAGGAAGCCGACACCATCGGCATCACCCGCCACTGCACCAAGCACAATTACCTCGTGAAGGACCCGGCCGATCTTGCCGCGACGATCAGGGAGGCCTTCCTGATCGCCACCACCGGCAGGCCCGGCCCGGTCGTGATCGACATCCCCAAGAACGTCCAGATCGCCGTCCCGTCCGAGCGCCGCGCTCTGGTGCGCCCCGGATCGCACCGCTACGCGCCCCAGACCGTCGCCCCGGCGGAGCAGATCATCGAGGCCATCGAGATGATCGCGGGGGCCGAGCGGCCGATCCTTTACACCGGCGGCGGCGTGATAAATTCCGGCCCCGAGGCGAGCCGCCTGCTGCGGCAGTTCCAGGACATGACCGGCGCCCCCGTCACCTCGACCCTGATGGGCCTCGGCGCCTTCCCCTCGCGGCACCCCGACTGGCTCGGGATGCTCGGGATGCACGGCACCTACGAAGCCAACATGGCGATGAACCAGTGCGACGTGATGGTCTGCATCGGCGCGCGGTTCGATGACCGGGTGACCGGTCGGCTGGATGCGTTTTCGCCGAATTCGAAGAAGATCCACATCGACATCGACCGCTCCTCGATCAACAAGACGGTCCCCGTCGATCTCGGGATCGTCGGCGACTGCGGCACGGTGCTCGCGCAACTGATCGAGGCCTGGGGCACAAGGCAGCCGAGGAACCTCGGCGAATGGAAGGCGCGGATCGCCGGATGGCGCGCGCGCGAATGCCTCGCCTATCCGGAACGCTCGACCAAGAACCCGGGCATGATCATGCCGCAGAAGGCGGTGGAGCGGCTCCATGCCCTCACCCACAAGCGCAGTCCGATCATCACCACCGAGGTCGGCCAGCACCAGATGTGGGCGGCGCAGTATTTCGGCTTCGAGGACCCGAACAAGTGGCTCACCTCGGGCGGGCTCGGCACGATGGGCTATGGCCTTCCGGCAGCGATCGGCGCGCAGCTCGGCCACCCCGACGCGCTGGTGATCGACATCGCGGGTGAGGCCTCGATCCAGATGAACATCCAGGAACTCGGCACCGCGAGCCAGTATCGCCTGCCGGTCAAGATTTTCATCTTGAACAACGAATACATGGGCATGGTCCGCCAGTGGCAGGAGCTGACCTATGAAAGCCGCTATTCGAACTCCTATTCGGACAGCCTTCCGGATTTCGTGAAGCTCGCCGAGGCCTATGGCTGGAAGGGCATCCGCATCACCGAGGAGCGCGATCTGGACGACGGCATCATGCGGATGCTCGACCATCCCGGCCCGGTGATCGTCGATTGCCTCGTCGCGCAGGATGCGAACTGCCTGCCGATGATCCCTTCAGGCGCCGCGCACACCGAGATGCTGCTCTACGGCGACAAGGTCGACGGCACGATGGACGACGAAGCCAAGGCGCTGGTCTGAGGACAAACCCATGCCCATGAAGATTGCCGAAGCGGCCTCCGAGCGCCACGTGCTCGCCGTCACCGTCGACAACGAGCCGGGGATCCTCGCCAAGATAACCGGCCTGTTCACCGCGCGCGGCTACAACATCGACAGCCTCACCGTGGCCGACATCACCGAGGACCACGCGGTCAGCCGCATCACTATCGTCACCAAGGGTCCGCCGCAGGTGATCGACCAGATCGAGGCGCAGCTCGAACGGCTGGTGCCGGTGCACAAGGTTACCGACCTCACCACCGCCGGTCCGCACGTGGAGCGTGAGCTCGCGCTCATCAAGGTTACCGGAACGGGCGAGAAGCGGGTCGAGGCGCTGCGTCTCGCCGACATCTTCCGCGCCCGGCCGGTCGACACCACCACCGAAAGCTTCATCTTCGAGATCACCGGCCCGCCCGACAAGGTCGACAGTTTCATCGCCCTCATGCGCGAGCTGGGGCTGGTCGAGGTCGGCCGCACCGGGATCGTCGGCATGATGCGCGGGGCGCAGCCTGCCTGAAAAAATTCAACGAATACAATTCACAAGAGAGAATAGTGATGAAAGTCTATTACGACGCCGACGCCGATCTGAACCTGATCAAGCCCAAGAAGGTCGCCATCGTCGGCTACGGCTCGCAGGGCCATGCCCATGCGCAGAACCTGCGGGACAGCGGCGTTGCCGAAGTCGCCATCGCCCTGCGCGAAGGTTCGGCCACCGCCAGGAAGGCGGAAGCGGCGGGCTTCAAGGTGCTCTCGAACACGGCGGCCGCGCAGTGGGCCGACATCATCATGATCCTCGCGCCCGACGAGCATCAGGCCGCGATCTGGGAGAACGACCTCAAGGGCCACATGAAGCCGGGCGCCGCGCTCGCCTTCGCACACGGGCTCAACATCCACTTCGGCCTGATCGAGGCGCCTGCCGATATCGACGTCATCATGATCGCCCCCAAGGGCCCGGGCCACACCGTGCGTTCGGAATACGTGAAGGGCGGCGGCGTGCCCTGCCTTATCGCCGTGCACCAAGATGCATCGGGCTCGGCGCATGACGTGGCGCTGGCCTATGCCAGCGCCGTCGGCGGCGGGCGCTCGGGCATCATCGAGACGAATTTCCGCGAGGAATGCGAGACCGATCTGTTCGGCGAGCAGGCGGTGCTTTGCGGCGGGATCACCCACCTGATTCAGGCCGGGTTCGAAACGCTGGTCGAGGCCGGCTACGCGCCCGAAATGGCCTATTTCGAGTGCCTCCACGAAACCAAGCTGATCGTCGACCTGCTCTATGAAGGCGGCATCGCCAACATGCGCTACTCGATCTCGAACACCGCCGAATACGGCGACATTACCACCGGTCCGCGCATCATCACCGCCGAGACCAAGGCCGAGATGAAGCGCGTGCTGGCCGACATCCAGTCGGGACGCTTCGTGAAGAACTTCGTGCTCGACAACCGCGCCGGCCAGCCCGAACTCAAGGCCGCGCGCAAGATGGCCGCCGCCCATCCGATCGAGCAGACCGGCGAAAAGCTGCGCGCCATGATGCCGTGGATCGCCGCCAACAAGCTGGTGGACAAGGCCAAGAACTAGGCGGGAAAGATTTCCTCCGCCCGCCCCTTGCGGCGGGCTGTGGAACCATCGCGAGGCGTCGGGTATTGGTCCCCTGCACCTACAGGAGACCCTGCCCGATGAACCGTTTCGTCCTTGCCCTCGCCGCGACCGCCATCGGCGTCACTGGCGCGATCACCGCTGCCCCCGTCCTTTTCGCGCAAAGCGCACCGCAGGTGCCCGGCGCCAAGGACCCCTCCCGCGTCACCGCCGGGACCTATGCCGCCGATCCGGCGCACTCGCTGATCGGGTGGGAAGTCAACCATTTCGGGTTTAACGACTATTACGGCATCTTCGGCGACGTTGCGGGCACGCTGGTGCTCGATCCGGCGAACCCCGGTGCCGCCAAGGTCGACGTGACGATCCCGGTTGCAAGCGTCACCACTGCCAGCAAGGGCCTGACCGAGCACCTGCTGCGCGCCGGCAAGGACGGCGGCGCGCCCGATTTCTTTGGCCCGGCCCCCGCGCCCGCACGCTTCGTCTCCACCGCCGTCACGGTCGATTCCAAGGACGCGACGAAGGCGACGATCACCGGCAATCTCACGCTGAACGGCGTCACCAAGCCCGTCACCTTCGAGGCGGAGTTCACCGGCGCCGGTGTCAACCCGATGAACAAGAAGGAAACCGTCGGCTTCGAGGCCGAGACCGAGATCAAGCGCTCGGACTTCGGTGTGAATTACGGCATTCCCTTCGTCAGCGACGAGGTGGAGCTCGACATCAGCGTCGCTTTCGAAAAGCAGTAGGCGCCATAGGCGACTGGCGGGCCGCAAAGGGCTGAGCCCGCCAGCCACCCGGCGCGAGGCCGGTCAGAATCCGAACCAGGACGATCCGCCATAGGTCTTGCCCGCCGGGATCTTGGCCCAGTTGGGCCCGCCCTTGGCGATGAAGCCCGAGATGTCCTGGCGCCACTTGGCGCGAATGCCCTGATCGTAGTTGAGGTAGAGCTTGCCGCCGACGATGTCGTAGGCGGTCGGATCGCCCGGCGCGAGATAGCCCTGCGCAATCGCCCAGGCGCAGTGCCCGCCGTATTGCGGCGCGAAGGCGGCAGGGTTGTCCTTGAAGGCGGCAGCGTTCGCGGCGCTGGCGAAGTGCCATTCGGCGCCCTTCCACGTCACTTTGAACTTCGCACTGCCCTTCACCGGCGCGCCATTGCCGCGGAAGTAGCTGACGGTGTCGTAGCCGCCGACCGCGATCTTCTCGCGGGCACTGGCGACATAGACCCCGCCCTCGGCAGCTGCGGGGGTGGCGAGCACGAGCGGTGCGGCGAAAGCGGCGAGCGCGAATATCAGGCGGGCAGTTTTCATCGGGGGTGTCCTTGCTTTGGGGCAAGGCCCGGATATCGGCCTTGCCTGCCCTGGTCTTTCGCGTGCTCGCTGCCATTGGTGACAGGCCCTCAACAAAATGTTCGACTTGCCGAAGCGGCTGCTTCAAGACTGCCCTCAGATGCGCCTTGCCGACTGCCACAACATCGACGATTTCCGGAAGCTCGCGCGCGCGCGGCTGCCCTTTCCCGTGTTCGACTACATCGACGGAGCGGCGGACGACGAGCTGACCAAGGCGCGCAACACCGCCGCCTTCGCGGGGGTCGATCTGGTGCCCGACGTGCTGGCGGGGGTCGAGACGATCGACACCTCCTGCACCATCCTCGGTCGAAGGTCAGCGCTGCCCCTGATGCTCTCGCCCACCGCCGTCCAGCGCGCCTTCCACTGGCAGGGGGAGACGGCGGTGGCGAAGGCGGCGGAGAGGTTCGGCCTGTGGTTCGGCATCTCCAGCCTCGCCACGCGCAGCATCGAGGAAATCGCCGCGCTCACCAGCGGACCCAAGCTGTTCCAGCTCTACGTCCACAAGGACAAGGGGCTGAACGCGAGCATGATCCAGCGTTGCCAGGCGGCGCAGTTCGACGCGCTGGCGCTGACGGTCGACACCATCGTCTCGGGCAAGCGCGAGCGGTGCCTGCGCAGCGGCTTCACCACCCCGCCGCGCTTCACCCCACGCGCGGTGTGGAGCTATGCGACCCGGCCCAAGTGGACGCTCGACTACGTGCTACGCGAGAAGTTCCGCCTGCCCAATCTCGACACCCACGTCGCCGAGGGCACCGGCAAGGCGGTGAGCATCGCCGAATATTTCAACACCATGCTCGACACCGCGATGGACTGGGATACCGCCGCCAAGATCCGGCAGGACTGGGGCGGCACCTTCGTCCTGAAAGGCGTGATGAGCGCGGGCGACGCGCGCCGGGCTGTGGAGATCGGCGCCGATGCGATCATGATCTCGAACCACGGCGGGCGGCAACTTGACGGGAGCCGCGCCCCCTTCGACCAGCTACCAGAGATCGTCGATGCGGTCGGCGGACGGATCGAGATCATTTGCGATGGTGGCATCCGGCGCGGCACCCATGTCCTGAAGGCGTTATGCAGCGGGGCGACGGCGGCATCGGGCGGGCGGCTCTATCTCTATGCGCTCGCAGCGGCAGGGCAGGACGGGGTCGAGCGCGCGCTCGGCATCCTCAGGGACGAAATCGAGCGGGGCATGCGGCTGATGGGGGTGACGCGGCTCGAACAGCTGACGTCCGACCGCATCCGCAGGCGCAACTAAAGCGCGCCTTGTCATAATCCGGTAACGCAAGGCGCGCTTTTGCGTGCGCACGCCAATCCGGGGACCGATCCATGACCACTGCCGCGCGCGCCCTCGCCTTCGCCCTACCCGCCCTCTGCCTCACTCTCGCCGCCTGCGGCAGCGAACCCGCGCAGTCCGGCAACGATGCCGAAAGCTTCGCCGCGCGCATCGGCGCAGGCGAGGCGACGCCGGTCGCGACGCCTGCGCCTGCCGCAACCGCCACACCCCAGATCGCCGAGCCGCTTCCCGGCGCCGCCCCCGGACCTTTCGCGCGCGGGACGCTGACCGATCCGGCCTCCAGGACCTGTGGGGCGCCGCTGATGGGGCCCTTCATCGGAAAGCTCGCCGACCAGGCGACCCGCGCCGAGATCGCCAGGCTGCTCGGTCGCACCGACAACCTGCGTTTCGTCGCCTATGGCAGCGGGGGCTTCGTCAACCCCGATCCCACCAATCCGCGCCTGTCGATCATGCTCGATGCGCAGAACATCATCCGCGATGCGCGCTGCGGCTGAAATCGGGGCCATTCCCGGCTTGCGCACCGCGCAATAATCGGCAATGAGAGCCCCCATGACGGGACACGGACTTTCGCTGCTTCGACTTATGCGCCCTTGGGCGTAGGCAGCCGCGCGCGAGGAACGCGGGCGGCCCGCTCCCAAGGGTAACCCGCAGCTTCCCCCCTTCCTTCTCGCGACGAGCCACATTTCATGCCCATGCTCAAAGAGCCTTCCGCCAAGTATCGCCCGTTCGGGCAGATCGACCTGCCGAACCGCCAGTGGCCCTCAAAGCTGATCGAGCGCGCGCCGCGCTGGCTCTCGACCGACCTGCGCGACGGCAACCAGTCCATCATCGATCCCATGGACGCGGTGAAGAAGCGCCGCTTCTTCGACCTGCTGGTCGAGATCGGCCTCAAGGAAATCGAGATCGGATTCCCCAGCGCAGGCGCGACCGAGTTCGACTTCATCTCCGGCCTCGTGCAGTCGGATGCCATCCCCGATGACGTGATCGTGCAGGTCCTCACGCAAAGCCGCGAGGACCTGATCCGCACCTCCTTCGCCAGCCTCGAAGGCGCGAGGGCGGCGATCGTCCACCTCTACAACGCCGTCAGCCCTGCCTGGCGCGACATCGTCTTCCGCATGAGCCGTGAGGAAGTGAAGGCCATCGCCGTCGCCGGCGCGAAGGTGATGCGCGACGAGGCCGCACGCTATCCAGGCACCGACTGGCACTTCCAGTATTCGCCGGAGACCTTCTCCACCGCCGAACTCGATTTCTCGATCGAGGTCTGCGCGGCGGTGATGGAAGTGCTCCAGCCCAACCCCGAACACCCGATCATCCTCAACCTGCCCGCCACGGTCGAGGCAGCGACGCCCAATATTTACGCCGACCAGATCGAGTATTTCGCCCGCCACCTGCCGAACCGCGATAGCGCGGTGATCTCGCTCCACACCCACAACGACCGCGGCACCGGCGTGGCGGCGGCGGAGCTGGGCCTGATGGCGGGCGCCGACCGCGTGGAAGGCTGCCTGTTCGGCAATGGCGAGCGCACCGGCAATTGCTGCCTCGTGACGATGGCGCTGAACCTCTACACGCAAGGGGTTGATCCGAAACTGGACTTCTCGGACATCGATCGGGTGATCGAGACGGTCACCTATTGCAACGACCTCCCCGTCCATCAGCGCCACCCCTATGGCGGGGAACTGGTCTACACCGCCTTCAGCGGCAGCCACCAGGACGCGATCAAGAAGGGCTTCGAGGCGCGCGAGACGCAGAACGACGAGCTCTGGCGCGTGCCCTACCTGCCCATCGATCCGGCCGATCTCGGGCGCTCTTACGAAGCGGTGATCCGGGTCAATTCGCAATCTGGCAAGGGCGGCTTTGCCTGGGTGCTGGAGAAGGACCAGGGGCTGAAACTCCCCAAGAAGATGCAGGCCGATTTCTCGAAGCACGTCCAGCGCATGGCCGACGAACTGGGCCGCGAACTGAACGCCGCCGACATCTGGGACGCCTTCCGCCGCGCCTACCACGTCAAGATCCACCCCAAGCACTTCCAGCTGGTGCGTTACGAGGAAAGCCGCGCCGCCGACGGCACGCGAATCTTCGCCGGGACCATCGCGGTCGACGGGCAGGAGCGCAGCGTCTCCGGGCGCGGCAACGGCCTCATCTCGAGCGTCATGGGCACCCTGCGCGAGGCCTTCGGCGTGGAGCTCGAAGTCGTCGACTACACCGAACACGCGCTCGGCGCAGGCACGGATGCGCGGGCGGCGGCCTATCTCGAATGCCGCGATCCCCAAGGGCGGACCATCTGGGGCTGCGGCATCGACGAGGACATCGCAACGGCCAGCGTGCGCGCGGTGCTCTCGGCGGCGAACACGGCTGTGGCTTCCGCCCCCGCCTGAGCCCGGCCGCCCCTTGCGCAGGCCCCGATTTGCGCGCAGGTTCGCCTCCGAGGGAGGGAGAGCCCACGCATGCAAACGCAAACCACCGGTCTTGCCGTGCCGCCGACCCCGCCGACCCCGAAGGTCGCGGACGATCTCGCCTGGAGCGATCTGGCGGCTGCCCTTGCCGCAGGCTGGCGCGACTTTGTCGCCATGCCGCGCTTCGGGCTGTTCTTCGGAGGGGTATATGTGCTCGCCGGTCTCGCGATCGGCTGGGCGACGATCGCCGGCGGCAATCTTACCTGGCTGATCCCCGCCATCGCCGGCTTCCCGCTGGTCGCCCCTTTCATCGCGGTCGGGCTCTACGAGGCAAGCCGCCGCCGTGCGGCGGGCGAGGCGCTCACGTGGCGTGCGGTGCTCGGCGCCCTCAAGGGCCACGGCGACGACCAGATCCTCTCGATGGGGGTGATCGTCTTCGTCGCCTTCTCCTTCTGGATGATCGTCGCGCACGCGATCTTCGCGGTGTTCGTCGGCGAGAGCGGGATGGGGCGCGATCCGCTCGCGGCGCTGCTCACGCCCTCGGGCCTGACGATGCTGGCGGTGGGAAGCGCGGTCGGCGGGGCGATGGCCTTCGCCTTCTACGCCATGACCGTCATCAGCCTGCCGCTGCTGGTCGACCGCAGGCACGACTTCCTCACCGCGATCATCGCCAGCCTTTCGGCGGTGCGCCGCAACTTCCCGGTGATGCTCGGCTGGGCCGCGCTGATCGCGGCGCTCCTGTTCGTGGCAATGCTGCCCGGCTTTCTCGGCCTGATGGTGGCGCTGCCGGTGCTGGGCCACGCGACCTGGCACCTCTATGCACGAACAGTTGACTAGAAAGAGACCGGACGAATGACCGAAGCGATCATCGAACCCGAACTGCCGATCATCGACCCCCACCACCACCTATGGGACTTGAGGCCGATGCTGCCGATGTTCCCGGCGCCGCACCACCATTTCATCGCCGCGCTGGTCGACAATGCCCACTACACCTTCGACCAGCTCCACGCGCATATTGCCGGCAGCGGGCACAACATCGTCGGCACGATCTTCATGGAATGCGGCGCCTTCTACAACGGGGCCTATGGCGAGGCGCTGAAGCCGGTCGGCGAGGTCGAATACGTGAACGGCGTCGCGGCGCAATCGGCGAGCGGGCTCTATGGCCCGGCGCGCTACTGCGCCGCAATCGTGGGCCATGCCAACCTTATGCTGGGGAGCGGCGCGGGCGAGGTGCTCGATGCGCTCGCCGCCGCCGCGCCCGGACGGTTCCGGGGCATCCGCCATGCCGCCGCCTGGGATGCCGATCCCGAGGTCCTTGGCCCGCCGTTCCACCATCCCGAAGGCCTCTATCGCGACACCACCTTCCGCGAGGGCTTCGCCGAGCTCGGCAAGCGCGGCCTCACCTTCGATGCCTGGCTGCTCGAACCGCAGCTGCCCGACCTGATCGACCTCGCCCGCGCCTTCCCCGATCAGCCGATCTGCCTCGACCACTGCGGCACGCCGCTGGGGGTGGCCGCCTACAAGGGCAAGCTGCACGAACGCTTCGACACCTGGCGCCATAACATTAAGGAACTCGCCCGTTGCGAGAACGTGGTGGTCAAGCTCGGTGGCCTCGCCATGGCGTTCTGCGCCCTGCCCGAGGATGGCCCCGCCGCCGGCCACGGCTCGGAACATCTCGCGGCGCTGTGGCGACCCTATGTCGAAACCTGCATCGAGGCCTTCGGCCCGTCGCGCGCGATGTTCGAAAGCAATTACCCGGTCGATTACTGGGGCGCGGATTACGCGGTGCTGTGGAACGCCTTCAAGCGCCTCACCCGCAGCGCCAGCCCCGAGGAGAAGGCGGCGCTGTTCGCGGGCACCGCCGCGCGCTTCTACGGGATCGAAGACCTGCTCGGTTGACGCTGCGTCACCATCAAAATCACGCTTGGCAGGTCCGGAACCGGCGCTAGAGACGCGGGTTGATCGCAAAAGCGTTTTGAGGAGAAACCGATGCCCCTTCCCGCCCCCTTCGATCGCCTGCGCCTGCCGCTGATCGGATCGCCGCTGTTCATCGTCTCCGGCCCCGAACTGGTAATCGCGCAGTGCAAGGCGGGGATCATCGGCAGCTTCCCTGCCCTGAACGCGCGGCCGCAGTCGCAGCTCGACGAGTGGCTCCACCAGATCACCGAGGAGCTCGCCGCCCACAACCGCGCGCACCCCGACCGTCCGGCCGCGCCCTACGCCGTCAACCAGATCGTCCACAAGACCAACGACCGCATCGAGGCCGACATGGCGACCTGCGAGAAGTGGCAAGTTCCGATGGTCATCACCTCGCTCGGCGCGCGAGAGGAGGTCTATCAGGCGGTGAAGAACTGGGGCGGGATCACGATGCACGACGTGATCAACAACCGCTTCGCGCAGAAGGCGATCGAGAAGGGTGCGACCGGCCTCATCCCCGTGGCGGCCGGCGCCGGCGGGCACGCGGGCGCGCTCTCGCCCTTCGCGCTGATGCAGGAAATCCGCGAGTGGTTCGACGGCCTCGTCGCCCTGTCGGGCTCGGTTGCGCACGGGGCGACGATCCTCGCCGCCCAGGCCCTGCGCGCCGACTTCGCCTATGCCGGCAGCGCCTTCATCGCCACCAAGGAGGCGAACGCGACCGAGGGTTACAAGAACGGCATCGTCGAAGGCTCCTCGGAAGGGATCGTCTACACCAACCTCTTCACCGGGGTGCACGGCAACTATCTGCGCTCGTCGATCGAGGCGGCCGGGCTCGATCCCGACAACCTGCCCGAGAGCGATCCCAGCAAGATGAACTTCGGCAGCGGCGGCAACACCAAGGCCAAGGCGTGGAAGGACATCTGGGGTTCGGGCCAGGGGATCGGCACGATCAAGGAAGTGGGCACCGTCGAAGACCTCGTCGCCCGGCTCGAGCGCGAATATCACGCCGCCAAGGCGCAACTGCTCGCCAATTCGGGCTATTCATCGTGGGGCGCGATGGCGGAGGCCGCCGAATAGCGCCTATTCGGCCGCCCAGAGCAGCTCGGCCATCGCATCGAGCTCGGTGAAGTCGAAGCCGGTGCCGAGCGGGTCCTTGCGGTTGAGCACGACCCGCCGGCGCTGCGCCGGCAATTGCCGCCGGAGCGCCGATTGCAGCAGGTGCAGGCGCATCAGCGCCTCGACCAGCGCCGCTTCCTCGTTCGCCCCGCGCGCCGCCGACCAGCGCGACTCGATCCGGCCGACGCGGGCGATCACCACCTCGTTGTAGCGCCGGTGCGGCCCGCGGTGGAGCGGCATCCCGCTGCGCATCGCCGCCGCCTCGCTCGCCGGAAGCAGCAGGCCGTTGCGGCGGAAGTCGTCGAAGCCGACCCGCGAGCGGCCGACCTCGCCGAACATCCGGCCGAAGCAGCGCTGCGAAAGGAGCTGGCGGGGCAGCAGGTGATGGCGCTGGAGGCCGGGGTCGTATCCCGCCGCGCCCGGCGCATTGACCGAGCGGAAGGCGATGATCGCATGGCTGGCGGCGTGATCCCGGCGCCCCATCTCATTCCCGCCAGACGCTGATCACCCCGCGGCTGCGTGAGGGGCGCAGGACGAGGCGCGTGCCGTCGGGTGCGATGATGCGGTCGTCCTCGGCCGGCGCGCCGGTGATGACGAGGTGGTTGACCAGCCTGATGCCAAGCCGGGTGGCGGCAATCCGGTCGGCGCTGAGCGGGGGTTCGATGCGCAGTTCCTGCCCGATCCAGAAGCCGAGGCCGATACTCTCGAGCGCTCCATCGGGTGCCTCGACGAAGGCGGTGAGCCCGAGCGCCGGGAAAGGCCCGCCGTCGAGCCAGGCGCTGACGACGGATTCGAAGAATCGCGGGCCGATCGCGGTGCCGGCGGGGCCCCAGACAATGGCGATGCAATCCTCGAATTGGCGGACGAGGTCGCAGGCGACGGCTAGCAGCCCGCGCATCACCGGCTGGCTGTTGCCACCTGCCGCGAGATGCGGACCGGGGCGCAGCACCACGGCCTCACACGCCTCGGACACGGGCATGGCAGGCAGGTCGAAGCGGTGGGCAAGATCGGGGAAAGGCGCGGCTCGTCCGGGAACAAGGCCGCTGAGATCGAAGGTCAATCCGTCGCGCAGCAGCTCGATCCAGTGGAGCTGACCGGGCCACAGCGCCTCGGGATGGGGGGAATCGCCGGGCACAGGGTCGTGGCTCACGCTGAGCGAGGGCAGCCGTTCGGCACAGGCCCTGATGGCATGGCGATCGGGCCGCTTGCCGAGGGCAAACAGCAGGTGCAGCTCGGCATCCCTAGCGCGCTGCGACTGTGAAATTGGCCAGCCCCCCTCCGTAAGTCGCGCAGTTGTCGACAAAAAAGCTGTCCACATTTGGCGCGTTTGCTGCAAATCGTCGAGTCCCCAAACGGCACACCCGTGCCGTTTCGGAGCAATCTCAGAACAGCCCGAGCCGCAGACCTTCCACCAGCGCCGCGCCGGTGTCGCGTGCCTGAACAAGGGCCGATCCGGGCACCTGCTTGGGCGCGGCGATCGCCTCGGGCGTCTGGGCCGCAAGATTGACGATCATCGGCTCCGCCACCCGCCGCAGCCGCCAGCCCGTCGCGATCCGGTCGATCTGGCGCTGGGCGCCCTCCCCGTCCGATCCGGCGGCGATGATCGTGGCATAGGGGCGCCCCTCGATCCGGCCGAGCACGGGATAATAGGCGCGGTCGAACATTTCCTTCATCATCCCGCTCATGCTTGCGAGATTCTCGGGACAGCAGAACAGATAGCCCTGCGCGGCCAGCAGCATGTCGGGCGTGGCCTCTGCTGCCGCCACCAGCCAGCCCGCCTCCCCCGCCCCGTCCGCCGCCGCCCGCGCCAGCGCCGCACTGGCGCCGGTGCGGCTGTGCCAGACGATCAGCAGGCGGGGTTCGGCGGTCATGGTGCTCATGGGAGAGAAGGCTGCCGCGCAGGGCTGTCGATTGTCAACGCCGCGCATCTGTATGGCGCGGAGCCTTTGCGCTATCGCACCTCGCGATGGCCTCCCGCTCGCTTCCCTCCATGCCCGGTCTTGCGCCGGTGCTCGGCGTTGCCGCCTCACTCTCGGGCAAGGCATGGCGCTGGCGCGGCGGGAACATGGAGCTGGGCGACGGGGTGCATGGCCTCGACCATTCGATCCTCGACCAGCTGCTGCTGACCCGCGGCGTCGCAGAGGACGATCTCGCCCGCCACGCCCAGCCAACGCTGCGCGCTTTCCTCCCCGATCCATCGACCTTCCGCGACATGGACGCCGCCGCCGAGCGCCTCGCGGCCGCGGTGATGACGGGTGAGCGGGTGACGATCTACGGCGATTACGACGTCGACGGCGCGACCAGTGCTGCGCTGTTGATCGAGCTGCTGCGCCAGCTGGGTCTCGAGGCGGGCTACTACATCCCCGACCGGCTGCTGGAGGGCTACGGCCCCTCCGGAGAGGCGCTGGTCAGGCTCGCCGAGGCCGGATCTCAGCTGATCGTCACGGTCGATTGCGGGGCGATGGCGCACGAGGCGCTCGGGATGGCGCGCGATGCGGGGGTGGACGTGATCGTGGTCGATCACCACAAGTGCGCGCCCGACCTTCCCCCCGCCGCGGCGTTTGTCAATCCCAACCGTCTCGACGAAAGCGACCTCGGCGCAGCCCACGGCCACCTTGCGGCGGTTGGTGTCGCCTTCCTGCTCGGCGTGGCCTTGGTGCGCACCCTGCGCGGGCGCGGCTGGTTCGCGGGCGGGCGCGCCGAGCCCGACCTGATGGGCCTGCTGGACCTCGTAGCCCTAGGCACGGTCGCCGATGTCGCCGCGCTCCACGGCCTCAACCGCGCCTTCGTGGCGCAAGGGCTGAAGGTGCTCGCCCGCCGCGGGCGGATCGGCATGGCGGCGCTGATGGACGCAAGCCGCCTCGCCCGTGCGCCGCAATGCAGCGACCTCGGCTTTGCGCTCGGCCCCCGGATCAACGCGGGCGGGCGGATCGGCGAATCGACCCTCGGCGTGCGCCTGCTCACCACCGCCGACCCGGAGGAAGCCCGCGCCATCGCCGCCCAGCTCTCGCAGCTGAACGAGGAACGCCGTGCGATCGAGGCCGAGGTGCAGGAAGCGGCCGAGGCGCAGCTCGCAGGCCAGCACAACATGGCGGTGCAGGTGCTCAGCGGGCATGGCTGGCACCCCGGGGTGATCGGGATCGTCGCGGGACGGATCAAGGAGAAGACCGGGAAGCCCGCGGTCGTGATCGCGCTCGACGAGGCGCAGGGCAAGGGCTCGGGCCGCTCGATCAGCGGCGTCGATCTCGGTGCTGCGATCATCGCCGCGCGCGAGGCCGGGCTGCTGGTCGCGGGCGGCGGGCACGCGATGGCGGCGGGGCTGACGATCGACCCGGCGCGGCTTGCGGACTTCGCGGGCTTTCTCGACGAGCGCCTCGCGCGCGATGTCGAACGCGCCCGTGCCGGGGCGGCGATGCTGCTCGACCTCGCGCTGGCGCCCGGCGGCCTCACCCCCGATCTGGTCGAGACGCTGGAGGCGGCCGGCCCCTACGGCGTCGGCTGGCCCGCGCCGCGCGTCGCAGTCGGGTCGGTCCGGATCGTCAAGGCGGACATCGTCGGCAAGGATCATGTCCGGATCGTCGCCAGCGGCAATGACGGCAAGAGCTTCAAGGCGATCGCTTTCCGCGCCGCCGAGACCGAAATGGGCCAGACCCTGCTCCACCGCCACCAGGGCCGCCGCTTCCATCTCGCCGGCCGCGCGCGGATCGACGACTGGGGCAGCCGACCGGCTGCGGAATTGCAGCTGGAAGACGCCGCTTTCGCCGATTGAGCGGGGGCTTTTGCACCGGCTGCCACGCCCGTGCGAATTTTTGCGCAAGTCGGGGGTTGACCGTCTCGAAGCGCCCCCCTAAAGGCGCGCTTCCGCACCGGACGTGGCCCGTTCGTCTAGCGGTTAGGACGCGGCCCTTTCACGGCTGAAACACGGGTTCGATTCCCGTACGGGTCACCACTCTTCCGGAAGCGGACAAGCGGGCGGCAGGCTTCGGCCTCGCCGCCCTTTTTCGTGGCACCCCGGCACCGCTCGGCGCTTCCCACCGGGGCTGCCAGCCTGTAAGGCGCTTGGCCATGGGCAGCGGCCAGAACATTCCCATCGCCGGCATCAGCCTTGCGGCGGTGACCTTCGTGGCGCTGCTGATGCTGGGAACCGACGTCGTCATCGCGCTTGCCGTGCTGACGGTGTGGGTGGGATCGCTGCTCGTTGCCGCAGGACGCCCGCCCGAGCCGCCCAAGGCCAAGGTCAAGCAGCGCCTCACGCTCGAATCGATCCGCGACCTGATCGAGAACTCCTCGATTCCGCTCGTCATCACCGAGCGCAACACCATCGCGCTCGCCAACCGCGCGGCGCGCAGGATGCTGGGGCCGCACATCATCGGCCAGGACGCGCGCGTCGCGCTGCGCCAGCCCGAGGCGATCAGCCTGCTCGGCGAGAACCGCCAGAGCGAGGCGATCGTGCGCGGGCTCGTCCGGCGCGGCGACATCTGGCAGATCAGCCGCCAGAGAATCGACGATCGGCTGGCGATGCTCGAATTCATCAACCAGACCGCAGAGGCCGACATCAGCCGCGCGCACACCGATTTCGTCGCCAATGCCAGCCACGAGCTGCGCACCCCGCTCGCCGCGATCATCGGCTATGTCGAGACGCTTCAGGAAGGCGACGGCGACATCGACACGCCGACCGCGCGCAAGTTCCTCGGCATCATCGAGCGCGAGGCGCAGCGGCTCCAGGCGCTGGTCAGCGATCTCATGAGCCTCAGCCGGGTCGAGGCGGAGAAGCACGATCTGCCCACCACACGGATCGACCTCGCCCCGCTCGTCGAGCGTGCGGCGCGCGATGCGGCAGGGCCGCAGCGGATCGAGCGGCTGAAGCTCGATCTCGCCGCCGAGCCGCTGGTGCTGGGCGATCTCCAGCAGCTCGAACAGGTGGTGCGCAACCTCGTCGACAACGCCCTGAAATACGGCGCGGCCAATGCGCCGGTGCACGTCACGCTCGATCTGGCGCAGGGTGATCTGGCGCGCATCGCGGTGCAGGACGAGGGCGAAGGCATAGCGCCCGAGCAGATCCCGCACCTCACGCGGCGCTTCTACCGCACCGACCCGGGCCGCAGCCGCGCCTCCGGCGGCACGGGCCTCGGCCTCGCGATCGTCAAGCACATCGTCGAGCGGCACCGCGGGCGGCTCGACATCACCAGCGAGCTCGGCAAGGGCACGCGCGTGGTGGTGCGGATTCCGCTCGCGGAACGCGATCCGCCCGAGGCGGTGCCGCTCGCCGAAAGCGACAATGCAGCAGGCGACAGCGACCCCCGCGCACCCCAAACGCAACAAGTGTCATAAACGTGTCTTATTTCTTCAACATGGCGCGCCCATGGCGTGAAGGCTGGCTTCGCGCAGCCCGTGCCGTGGCTTTCTCACTCGGCCCGACGCCCGACGCGCACCTCCGGCAGGAACCACAGGTCTGAACATGTCGCCGATCACGCTGATCCTGATTGCTCTCGGCCTCGGCCTGCTCGGCTGGCTGGCGGGGCGTGCCAAGGCGTGGAGCTTCCAGACGGGCGATGCAGCAACGCGGCCCGCCTCGCGCCCGATCTACCACGCCTGGTATGTCGCCCTGTGGGTGGTGATGCCGGTGCTCGGCTTCGTCGTCGCCTGGAGCGTGATCGCGCCGCAGTTGGTGCTGCAATCGGTGCTCGCCTCGCCCGCGGCCGAAAGCCTGCCAGCCTTCGGATTCGAGCGGGACGCCTTCCTCGGCGAGGCGCGCGCGGTGGCGCTGGGCCAGGCGCCCGGGGTCTTCAACGACGAGGCCGAGGCGCTGATCGCGCCCTTCCGCGATGCCTTCGCCCATTACAACACCATCGGCATCATCGTGACCGTGCTGATCGCCATTGCCGGCGGCGCGCTCGCCTTCCTTCGCCTCAGGCCGCAGTTCGGCGCCCGCACCCGGGTCGAACGCACGGTGATGATGATTCTCCTCGTCGCCTCGCTGGTGGCGATCCTCACGACCTTCGGCATCTTCGCGAGCCTGGTGTTCGAGACGGTGCGCTTCTTCGGCATGGTATCGCCGGTCGATTTCCTGTTCGGGACCAAGTGGGGCCCGGACACGATGACGAGCGCCAGTTCGGTCGATCCCTCGCGCTACGGCGCGGTGCCGCTGTTCTGGGGTACGATCTTCATCGGCGCGATCATCGCCATGATTGTGGCGATCCCGCTCGGGCTGATGAGCGCGATCTACCTCACCCAGTATGCCGACCCACGGGTGCGCACCTGGATCAAGCCGCTGCTGGAACTGCTCGCGGGCGTGCCGACGGTCGTCTACGGCTATTTCGCCGCCCTCACCCTCGCCCCGATGATCCGCGATGCGGCGGTCGCGGTGGGCATCACCAGCGCCTCGACCGAGAGCGCGCTTGCAGCGGGGATCGTGATGGGGGTGATGATCATTCCCTTCGTCTCCTCAATGGCGGACGACTCGATGGCCGCCGTGCCGGGCGCGATGCGTGACGGGAGCCTCGCGATGGGCGCGACCCGCTCAGAGACGATCCGCCGCGTGCTGTTCCCGGCAGCCCTGCCCGGCATCGTCGCCGGGATCATGCTCGCGGTCAGCCGCGCGATCGGCGAGACGATGATCGTCGTCATGGCCGCCTCGCCCGCCGCCAATCTCACCGCCAATCCGCTGGAACCGATGTCGACCGTCACCGTGCAGATCGTCAAGCTGCTGACCGGCGAGCAGAGCACCGATCACCCGGCGACGCTCAGCGCCTATGCGCTCGGCTTCGTGCTGTTCATGGTGACGCTTGCGCTCAACTTCATCGCCCTGCGCGTGGTCAAGCGTTTCCGGGAGGCCTACGAATGAGCAGCATTCCCATGTCCGAAACCGCGCCCGCGCCCGCCGCGCAGCCGCTCGGCCCGACCCGCACGCCCGCCTTCGAGCAGCGTCTCGCGAAGCGTTACCGTGCCGAGCGCAATTTCAAGCGCCTCGGCCTTGGCGCGGTGGTGTTCTCGGTCGCGGTGCTGGTATTCCTGCTCGGCAACATGCTGATGAACGGCATCGGCGGCTTCCAGCGCGCCGAACTCGAGGTTACGATCGATTTCCCGGCGAGCGGCATCACCGGCGATGCCACGTCGCTGACCGCGCCAAGCGCCAGCCAGACCCTCGAGATGCAGGGCCTGCCGGACGTCGTGACCTTCTTCGCCGAGGAGCAGGTCGGCAAGGACGCCGCGGCCCAGATCTCGCCCGAGGCCTGGCGCGATGTCGCCGCGGCGCTGGCGGAGGATCCCGAACTCGTCGGCAGGACCGCGACCTTCAACCTGCCCGTCTCCTCGGCGCTCGCCGCCGGTCTCCAGGCCGAAGGCCCGGCCGAGACGCAGGCGCTGGCGGACAGGCTCGCCGCCGAAGGCAAGCTCGCGCGCAATTGGGACTGGGGCTTCCTCGCCCGCTCGGATGCCACCTCGCCGCAATCGGTCGGCATCTGGGGGGCGCTCAAGGGCTCGATGCTGACCATGCTGGTGACGCTGGTGCTGGCCGTCCCGATCGGCGTGCTCTCGGCGCTCTATCTGGAGGAATACGCCCCCCGCAACCGCTGGACCGACATAATCGAGGTGTCGATCAGCAACCTTGCCGCGGTGCCCTCGATCATCTTCGGCCTGCTCGGGCTGGCGGTGTTCCTCGCGCTGTTCCCCAACCTGCGCTCGGCCCCGCTGATCGGCGGGATGACGCTGGCGCTGATGACCATGCCGGTGATCGTCATTTCCGGGCGCAACGCGATCAAGGCGGTGCCCCCGTCGATCCGCGACGGCGCGCTCGCCATCGGCGCATCGCCGGTGCAGGTGGTGTTCCACCATGTCCTGCCGCTCGCCCTGCCGGGGATGCTGACCGGCACCATTATCGGCATGGCCCGCGCCCTGGGCGAGACCGCGCCGCTGCTCCTCATCGGGATGCGCATCTTCGTGGCCACCCCGCCCGAAGGCTTCGCCTCCCCCGCCACCGTTCTGCCGATGCAGATCTTCCTGTGGTCCGACGAGATCGACCGCGGCTTTGTCGAGCGCACCAGTGCGGCTATCATCGTGCTGCTCGCGTTCCTGCTGACCATGAACGGCGTCGCAATCTACCTCCGCAACAAGTTCGAGAAACGCTGGTGACAGTCATCCATCCCAACATGACCGACGAAAGCGCGAAGATCCGCGCGCGCGATGTCTGCGTCTTCTATGGCGAGAAGAAAGCCATCGACGAGGTGTCGATCGACATCTCGCCCGATTACGTCACCGCCTTCATCGGCCCTTCGGGCTGCGGGAAGTCGACCTTCCTGCGGTGCTTCAACCGGATGAACGACACCATCGGCGCGGCCAGGGTGACGGGGCTGATCGAACTCGACGGGGAGGACATCCACGGCAGCCGCATGGACGTGGTCCAGCTGCGCGCCCGGGTGGGCATGGTGTTCCAGAAACCCAACCCCTTCCCCAAGTCGATCTACGAGAACATCGCCTACGGGCCCAAGATCCACGGGCTGGCCGAGAAGAAGGCCGATCTCGACGTGATCGTCGAACGCTCGCTGACCCGCGCAGGGCTGTGGGACGAGGTCAAGGACCGGCTCGACGATTCGGGGACGGCGCTTTCGGGCGGCCAGCAGCAGCGTCTGTGCATCGCCCGCGCCATCGCGGTCGATCCCGAGGTGATCCTGATGGACGAGCCGGCCTCGGCGCTGGACCCGATCGCCACCGCCAAGATCGAGGAGCTGATCGACGAGCTCTCCGGCCGCTACGCGATCGTGATCGTCACCCACTCGATGCAGCAGGCCGCGCGTGTCAGCCAGCGCACCGCATTCTTTCACCTCGGCAAGATGGTCGAGTATGGTCCAACCTCGGAAATCTTCACCAATCCCATCGAGGAACGGACGAAAGATTATATTACAGGACGTTACGGCTGATGGCTGAGCATACCGTCAAGGCATTCGACGAAGACATCACCCGCCTGCGCGGGCTGATCGCGGAAATGGGTGGCATCGCCGAGGTCGCCATCGCGGAGAGCTTGGACGCGCTGGTGCGCGGCGACGAAGCGCTGGCCGAACAGGTCGTCGCCCGCGACAAGCGCATGGATGCGCTCGAAATGGAGGTCGACAAGCTCGCGGTGCGGATCATCGCCCTGCGCGCGCCGATGGCGGACGACCTGCGCGAGGTGATCGCGGCATTGAAGATCGCCGGCGTGCTCGAGCGGATCGGCGACTATTCGAAGAACATCGCCAAGCGCACCGGCATGATCGACGGCCGCGCCCGGTTCGAACCGCTGACCCTGCTTCCGACAATGGGCGAACTCGCCGGCGAGATGGTCCACGACGTGCTCACCGCCTATGCCGCCCGCGACCCCGATCTCGCGCGCGAAGTGATCGCCACCGATGCGAAGGTCGACGGGTTCTACAACTCGATCTTCCGCAATCTCGTGAGCTACATGGTCGAGAATCCTTCGACCATTTCGAGCGCGGCACAGCTGCTTTTCGTGGCCCGCAACATCGAGCGGATCGGCGACCATGCCACCAACGTCGCCGAGATGGTGCACTTCGCCGCAACCGGCGTCTATCCTCCTGAGGGCGATCGCTGAGGCGCCGGGCTTGTCACTGTCCTGTTGAAAATTTGCCATGTGCGTTTTCATCAAATTGTCGCGCAAGTGAAACATAGGCTTCGGTGACGCGCGCTCCAGGGGGAGCCGCAAGGAGGCATCATCCGTATGTCCGCTGCCAAACTGCTGCTGGTTGAAGACGATCCGGCGCTCTCCGAACTGCTCGAATACCGCTTCCAGAACGAAGGCTACGCCGTGCGCTGCACCGGCGACGGTGACGAGGCGCTGGTGCTCGCGGCGGAGGAAGTGCCCGATCTGATCATTCTCGACTGGATGATCGAGGGCACCAGCGGGATCGAGGTATGCCGCCGGTTGCGCCGCGACAAGGACACCGCCCACGTCCCTATCATCATGCTCACCGCGCGCGAGGCCGAGGACGACCGCGTCAGGGGCCTTGAGACCGGGGCGGACGATTACCTGACAAAGCCCTTCTCTCCCCGTGAGCTGCTGGCCCGCGTAGCCGCCGTGATGCGCCGCATCCGTCCCGCGCTCGCCGGCGAGACCATCGAGGTGGGCGATTTGCGGCTCGATCCGGTCGCCCACAAGGTCCAGCGCCGCGGCCGTGCGCTGCAACTGGGGCCGACGGAATACCGGCTGCTCAAGTTCTTCATGGAAAGCCCGGGTCGGGTGTTCAGCCGCGGCCAGCTGCTCGACGGGGTATGGGGCACCGGCTCCGACATCGAGCTGCGCACGGTCGACGTCCACATCCGCCGGTTGCGCAAGGCGATCACGGTCGAAGGCGCGAAGGACCCGATCCGCACGGTGCGCTCGGCCGGCTACGCGCTCGAGGCGAGCTGACCGCTATCGGGCTTTCGCCTCCAGGCCGTCGAGCCACCGGATGACCTGTGCGGCGAGATCGATGCGCCGGTCCGACCAGCTGTGGTCCGTCGCCGCGTGATAGGTGGTGATCCGCGTCCCGCCATTCTGGCGCACAACGGCGACCAGCGCATCGGTCTGCGGGGCAAGGCCGTCATCCGAGCTCAGCACCAGCAGCGGTTTGCGCGCAAGGCCGGGCGCTGCGCTCAGGAAATTGAACGCCGCACGGCTTGTGTCGAGCTCCTCGGCCATGCGCTCCGGGCTGGTCCCGGCCAGTGCTTCGGCGTTTGTGCGCGCCATATTGAGGATACCCTCGCGGTCGAGGCCGCGCACCACGCCCATGTTGGCCGCGGAGATCAGGCCCACCCCGATCAACCCCTCATCGGCGCCGCCCACCAGCGTGGTGACCCAGCCCCCCATCGAGTGCCCCATGATCACGAGCCGGGCCCGATCGACGCCAAGCCGCGCCGCATTGGCGGGATCCCGCAGGAAGGCGAGCACGGCCCTTGCATCCTCGGGGTTCTGGGCGAAGCGGAACGCGCCCGGGCTGCCCCAGGCACCGCGATAGTTGAAGGTGACCGCGTTCCAACCCGCGCGCCGCACCGCCTGGGCGAGGTCGAGGTTCTTCTCGTTGCCGGGCCAACCATGGCAGATCACCACCGTCGGATGTGGCCCTCTGCCGGCGGCGAGATAGGCGACACCGTTGATCTCCACCCCGCCGCTCGGGATGTGCAGCACCTCCATGCGTGCCGGGTTCGCCGCATCGTGAGGCGGATCGGTGTAGATCGCGGCCGGTATGTCGCGTGGCGGCGCGGCCTGTGTCGGCTGCGCCAGCGCCGCGGCCGCAATGAGCAGCATGCTCCTCGTGATCATGGATCGTCTCCCCCTTTTGCGCGAAGGTAGTGGGACGGGCGGGCCGTGTGCAAGGATGTTCTAACGACACACCCCGCTCCAGCGCCCGTCCTGATCGAGATGGAAGTGATCCGCATGGGCCGCGTTGTAATCGGGCGAGAGCACTGTGGCGAAGCTCTTGCAGGCGCCGTCGCGCACCTCTCGCAGGAAGCGGGCTTCGGTGCCTTCCCCGTCCCAGTCGCCGAGCACGCTGATCCGCCGGCCGTCCTCCAGCACGAAGCCGGCGATGTCGATGGCGTTGCCGGTCGCGTGTTCGCTCCAGCGACCCTCGCTCGCGCCATACATCCGGCGGCAGGAGAAGGCGCCAAGGTGCTCTATCCGGGCAATGTCGCTGCCGAGGATCCGGCGCGCGGCAGGCGCCACCGAATCGCGCCGCCACAGTTCGAGGGCGATGGCGACAGGGCAGGTCACCGGCGGCGTGTCGGGGCTGAGCGGGTAGTCGCCGAGGCGGGTGCGGTCGGGCCGGGCGCACTCCCCCTCCCCCGCCGCATCGAGCGCGGTGAAGACGATGTCGCTGCGCGCCAGCACCGCCCGGCACGCGCCGACGTCCTCCTTCAGCCGGGCCAGCTTGGTGCGCGTCGCCCAGCCCGGCGGGTCGCGCAGGTCGAGCGGAGCCCAAGGGTTGTGCTGGGGGTGGTTCTGGAGCCACTGCCAGCCCGCGATCGCCAGCAGCAGCGGCACAAGGGCGAACAGGGCGCGGCGGGCGGCGCGGAAATGGGGGTTGGGCGCGGCGGGTGGCATCTGCCGGACCCTAGTGGAAGTCGCGCGACTTGGGCAAAATCCTGTGATCGCGCGGGTGGCCGGTCACGTTGGGCCGTGGCGCAAGTTCGTCGATCAGATCGCGAGGGAGCGGCGGGCCGCGTTCGGGCATGGGGCGGTTGACCTCGTCGGCCCGGGCTAGAGGTGCCTCGAGCAGGTCGTCCGACAGGGCGTGGAGCCGCGCTGTCGCATCGGTCATGTGGGCGGCGATGACGTGGATCACCTCGTCGTCGTACTCGACCCGGCCCCGCACCTCCATCAGCCGCGCGCCCATCACCACCTTGCGCTGCTTCTCCTTGAGGTCGGGCCAGACGACGAGGTTGATGACGCCGGTCTCGTCCTCGAGGGTGATGAAGGTGACGCCCTTGGCGCTGCCCGGTCGCTGGCGGATCAGCACCACGCCGGCGACCTGCACCATGGAACGGAACTTGCGGGCGCGCAGGTCGCAGGCTCGCACGAAGCCGCGCTGGGCGAGGTCGGCGCGCAGGAAGGCCATCGGGTGCGCCTTCAGGCTGAGGCGGGTGGTCTGGTAATCGGCCACCACCTCCTCGGAGAGCGGCATGGCGGGAAGCGCGATCCGTGCCCGTTCCGCCCCCTCCTCGCGCACCCCGGCGGCGCGGAACAGCGGCAGGTCGGGCGCGGGGATGAGGCTGCGGGCGTCCCACAGGGCCTGCCTGCGGGTGAGGCCCAGCGAGGTGAAGGCATCGGCGCTGGCGAGCCGCTCGATATGCGCCGGCGAGAGGCCCGCGCGCGCCCGCAGGTCGGCGACGTCGCGGTAAGGCCCCCCGGCCTCGCGCGCCGAGACGAGCGTAGCGGCGACGTGTTCGGGCAGGCCGTCGATCTGCCGGAGGCCGAGGCGCAGAGCCCCGCCCTCCAGGGTGCAGTCCCACAGGCTCGCGTTCACATCGACCGGCAGCACCGCCACCCCGTGCTCCCGCGCATCCCGCACGATCTGCGCCGGGGCATAGAAGCCCATCGGCTGCGAATTGAGCAGCGCGCAGGCGAAGGCCGCCGGGTAGTGGCACTTGAGCCAGCTCGAGACATAGACCAGCTGCGCGAAGCTCGCCGCGTGGCTCTCCGGAAAACCGTATTCGCCGAAGCCCCTGATCTGGTTGAAGCACCTTTGCGCGAAGTCGCGGTCATATCCGCGCGCGACCATGCGTTCGACCATCATGTCCTGGAGCTCGTCGACCATCCCCCGGCTGCGGAAGGTCGCCATCGCCTTGCGCAGCCGGTTGGCCTCGAGGCTGGAGAACTTCGCCGCGTCGAGGGCGATCTTCATCGCCTGTTCCTGGAAGATCGGGACGCCCAATGTGCGGCCGAGGATGCTGGTGAGCTCGTCGGGCGGCCCGTGCTCGGGCGCAGGAGCGGGGATGCGGACGGGCTCGGCCCCGCGGCGGCGTTTCAGGTAGGGGTGCACCATGTCGCCCTGGATCGGCCCGGGGCGCACGATCGCGACCTGGATCACGAGATCGTAGAATTCCCTCGGGCGCAGGCGCGGCAGCATGTTCATCTGTGCCCGGCTCTCGACCTGAAAGACGCCGAGCGAATCCCCCCTGCGCAGCATGGCGTAGGTCTCGGGGTCCTCGCGCGGGACCGTGGCCAGCGTGAGCGGGCGGTCGTGGTGATCGGCGAGCAGGTCGAGGCACTTGCGGATGCAGGTCAGCATCCCCAGCGCCAGCACATCGACCTTGAGGATGCCCAATGCGTCGATGTCGTCCTTGTCCCATTCGATGAAGGAGCGTTCGGGCATGGCGCCATTGCCGATCGGCACGGTCTCGGTCAGCGCGCCCTCGGTGAGGATGAAGCCGCCGACATGCTGGCCGAGATGGCGGGGCATCCCGATCATCTGCTCGGTGAGCTTGAGCACCCGGCGCAGGTGCGGATCGGTCACGTCGAGCCCGGTTTCGGCGGCGTGCTTCTCGCTGATCTCGCGCCCCCACCCGCCCCACACGGTCCGCGCAAGCGCGGAGGTGACGTCCTCGGAGAGGCCCATCGCCTTGCCCACCTCGCGGATCGCCATGCGCGGACGGTAGTGGATGACGGTGGCGCACAGCCCGGCGCGGTGGCGGCCGTATTTGCGGTAGATGTACTGGATCACCTCCTCGCGCCGTTCGTGCTCGAAATCGACGTCGATATCGGGCGGCTCTTTGCGCTCCTCGGAGATGAAGCGGTCGAACAGGAGCTGGTGCTTGGCCGGATCGACGCTGGTGATGCCGAGGACGTAACACACCGCCGAGTTGGCGGCGGAGCCCCGCCCTTGGCACAGGATCGGCGGCTCCTGCCCGCGCGCGAAGTCGACGATGTCCTTGATGGTGAGGAAGTAGCGGGCGAGATCGAGCGTGGCGATCAGGGCGAGCTCGCGCTCTAGCGTCTGGCGCACGGAGTCGGGCACGCCCGACGGGTAGCGCCGCCCTGCCCCCTTCCAGACCTCGCTCTCAAGGAAGGCCTGCGGGGTCTGCCCGTCGGGATAGATCTCCTCGGGATATTCGTAGCGCAGCTCGTCGAGACTGAACCGGCAGCGATCGGCGACCTCACGGGCGGCGCGGATCGCGTGGGGCCAGCGGGCGAAGAGGCGCTGCATCTGCTCCGGCGACTTCAGGTGCCGCTCGGCATTGGGGTGGAGCAGGTGGCCGGCCGTCGCGACGGTGGTCTTGTGCCGGATCGCGGTCATCACATCCTGCAGCGCGCGGCGTTCGGGAGCGTGGTAATGGACGTCGTTGGTGGCAAGCAGCATCAGGCCGTTTGCGCGGGCGAGGCTGTCGAGATGCTCGATCCGCGCGATGTCGTCGCCGCGGTAGAGGTAGGCGGCGGCGAGGTGGCGCAGGGTGGGGAGTTGGCGGACGAGGTGGGGGAGGAGGTCGGGGAATGGCAATTCCCTCTCGTCATCCCGGCGCAGGCCGGGATCGCTGTCGGCAGGCGGTCCCGGATCAAGCCCGGGACGACGGAAGGGAATGACGTTGCTCGGCACCTGAATCGTGAACACCGCCTCCTGATCGTCCGGCGGGAGCAGAATCAGCTGCACGCCCTCGCTATGTGCTGCCAGCATCGCAAGGTCGATCTCGCACACGCCCTTGTCCTGCCACCCGCCGGTGAGTGTCTGCATCCGGCCGGCGCTGATAAGACGGCAGAGCCGGCCATAGGCGGCGCGGTCCTCGGGGTAGGCGAGGAAGGCGAGGCCCTCGACCGTCTCGATCCGGCAGCCGATCACCGGGCGCAGCTTGAGCGTCTTCGCCTCGGTATGGATGCGCACCACCCCGGCCATCGAATTGACGTCGGCAATCCCCAGCGCGTCATAACCCGCGGCGTGCGCTGCCAGCACCAGGTCGACCGCATCGGAAGCCCCGCGCAGGAAGCTGAAGCAGCTGACGAGGCCCAGTTCGACGAAAGGCGCGCGTTCGGGCGGCGCGATGTCGGCCGGGTCGATGGCGAGCGTGCGCTTGTCGGGGGTGAGCGGGGCGTCGGGCATGTCAGCCCGCCAGCTCCGCGAGCCGCTCCCTCACCGCAGCCAGATCCGCAGCGAACAGGCGCGCCTGTTCCTCGCGCGCCTCGCCCTCGAGGCGCAGCAGGTAGGAGGGGTGCGCGGTGACCCACAGCTCGGTGCCGTCATCGAGAGCCGTCGGACTCCCGCGCACTCTGGTGATGCTCACCGTCTTGCCCAGCAATCCGCGGGCCGCGCTCGCACCTAGCGCCAGCACGAGCCGAGGCTTCACGATGGTCCGCTCGGCCTCGAGCCACCAGCGGCAGGTGTCGATCTCCTTGGCGCCCGGCGACTGGTGGAGCCGGTGCTTGCCCTTCCACACAAACTTGAAGTGCTTGACCGCGTTGGTGACGTAGGCGGCGCTGCGGTCGATCCCCGCACGGCTCAGATAGTCGTCGAGCAGTTGTCCGGCAGGCCCCACGAAAGGCCGTCCCGTCCGATCCTCCTGATCGCCCGGCTGCTCGCCGACGATCATCAGGGGCGCTCCAAGAGGCCCCTCGCCCATGACAGCACGGTTATCCAGCTCGCCAATCGGGCAATTGCGGCAGGCGTGGATCGCCGTGCCCACACCCTCCAGCGTGGAAGGCCGTTCGCCCATATCGAGGCTGCCCGATGCCACCATCCGCGCCTCCCGCGCCTGCGCCCCGGCGATGAGCTGCGGGATCAGCGCGGCCTCGGGCAGGTTCTTCCAGTACTTCTTCGGCATCTCCGAGAGCATCGCCCCGACCTTCAGCCGTGCGGGATTGAATATCGAGGCATAGTAGGAGCGCCACAGATCTTCGACCGGGTCACCCCCGGGTGCGTCGGAGCGGCGGGCGGGCGGGCCTTCACGCATCGTCTCGCCATCCCAGTGGATGCTCCCGCGCGGGGTGAGGATCGACCAGCGCATATTGGCGAAGCGGCGCATGAAGAAGGCGGCCTCGGCGCGGACGATGTGGTGATCGGGCTCGAACCAGGCGACGAAATGCGGTGTGCCGTCTTCCTCCTCCACTTCGCGGAAGCGGACGAAGGCGTGCATCTTGTGCGCATCGCGGCGCACCGATTTGGCAAGTTCCTCGATCCGGCGCACCTCCGGGTCGGCCTTGTCCTCCATCAGGCCGGGATTGCGCTGAAGCCGCCACAGCACGCGGTAGAGCAGGCCGAAGCGCGCCGGATCGGAGTGCAGAGCGGCATGGCGGGCCAGTTCGAGAAAGCGCTTGCTGGCACGCACCGGCGGCGCATCGGCGGGCGGCACGGGCAGACGCTTCTCGCTGCGTGACGGACCTTCGGCCGCGAACAGATCGCCTGTCCCGCCCGGCTCCACCCACGAAACCCGGTCGGGCGGCACATCGCATTGCACCAGTCCCCGCGCCCGATCGCGCCAGACGGCGAAATCGTCGGGCGCAGGCAGGTGGACAGCGTAATGCGCGCCAAGACTGACATGCTGCATCGCGGTCATGCCCCCCTCCGTTCGTGTCGAGCGAAGTCGAGACACCTTGTGCCGAAGCCTCTCGACTTCGCTCGAGGCGAACGGATGAACGACCAGAGCCCCATCAGAACAGCTCCAGCTGCTCTGACTTCGGCGTCAGCAAGCCTCTCAGATCGGCACGATCGGTGAGGAAGGTCGGACGCCAGTCCACGGTGCAGATGAAGGGGCGCACCTTGGCGAGGGAGGCCGTGAGCCGCGCCACGTCGTCAAGCCGCAGCCGCCGGTGCCTGCGCGAGGCGAGGATGCGCGCTACTGCCTTGGTCCCGAGCCCCGGCACGCGCAGCAACAGCTCCCTGGGCGCGCGGTTGACGTCGACCGGGAAGCTCTCCCGGAACTTCAACGCCCACGCCAATTTCGGGTCGATGTCGAGCGGCAGGTTGCCGTCCGCCCCGGCAGCGTCCGCCACCTCCTGCGGGGCGAAGCCGTAGAAGCGCATCAGCCAGTCAGACTGGTAGAGCCGGTGCTCGCGCAGCAAGGGCGGGCGCTTCAGCGGCAGCACGGCGGAAGCATCGGGGATCGGAGAGAAGGCGCTGTAATAGACGCGCCTCAACCCGAAATTGTCGTAGAGCCGGCTCGCCTTGCCGATGATTGCGGCATCATTGGCATCGTCGGCGCCCACAATCATCTGGGTCGACTGGCCCGCGGGCGCGAAGCGCGGCGCGTGGCGGAAGCGCTTGCGCTCGTCCTTGGCGGTGAGGATGCGCTCTTTTGTGCGCCCCATCGCGCCCTCGATCTGCCTTGCATTCTTGTCGGGCGCGAGCCGGGTGAGACCGGTGTCGGTCGGCAGCTCGACATTGATCGACACGCGATCGGCATAGAGGCCCGCCTCGTGGATGATCTCGGCATCGGCCTCGGGAATGGTCTTCAAGTGGATGTAGCCGCGGAAATCATGCTCCTCGCGCAGAATCCGGGCGACCTCGACCAGTTGCTCCATCGTGTGGTTGGCGCTCTTGACGATGCCCGAGGAGAGGAACAGCCCCTCGATATAGTTGCGGCGGTAGAAGCTCAGCGTCAGGTCCACCACCTCCTGCGGCGTGAAACGCGCCCGCGCGACGTTCGAGCTCTTGCGGTTGATGCAGTAGTGGCAGTCGAAGATGCAGTGGTTGGTCAGCAGGATCTTGAGCAGCGAGATGCAGCGACCATCGGGCGCATAGGCGTGGCAGATCCCCATCCCCTCGGTCGAGCCCACGCCCTTGCCCCCCAGCGAGTTCTTCTTCGCCGTGCCGGACGACGCGCAGGAGGCATCGTATTTCGCAGCATCGGCGAGGATCTCGAGCTTCTGGCGGAGGGTCTGCTGGGGCATGGGAACGAGGAACACCTTTCGTGTGTTCCTTATATGTTCCTACATCGCCGCTGCCAAATGCAAAGCTTGCAAGCGGGTCTGGCCTGCGATCAGTAGATGCGCCGCAGCCTCGGGCCCTCGTCGCGGGCGGAGCCGCCCTCGCACAGGAAATCGATCACGGCCGGGTGCATCGCGCCCTCGAAGGCAACGCCGGCGAGCCCGCCCTCGACCCAGGCGATCGAGCCGAGCGGGGCGTTGATCCCGTTGACCTTCATCGTCACCCGGTCGCCCACCTCGGCAAAGCCGGGCTTTGCGCGGATCTTGCACCCGCCCTCGGACAGATCGAGCAGGTCGACGAACACCACGCGCGAGCGCACACGGCTCTTCACCGTCAGGCTCATCGGCCTGCGATCGGACGCACGCGGGATCGAATCGAGGTTCATGGGCCGAGCATCGCACAAAGCGGTAAAGGAAAGCTGAGCGGGAGCGCCGGGATCCATCAGGCATAGAGGCCCTGCAGGAACCAGTCCGGCACCCCGCCGCGCCCGTCACCGATGATCCCCTGCCGGTAAATCCAGTAGCGCCGGCCGGCCTCGTCCTCGATGCGGTAATAGTCGCGCAGCCGCGTGGTGGAGCGTTCGCGCCACCATTCAGGCGCAATCCGCTCCGGCCCCTCGACCCGGGCCACCTCGCGCACCTCGCCGCGCCAGCGGAAGCGCTGGGGCACGCCGTCGGGCGCGGCATGGAGCACCGCGATCGGCTCCGGGCGGTCGAGCAGCTTCAGCGGACGGGTGTGGAAGGCGAGCGCCTGCTGGACGGCCGGAACGGGAGCGAGCGGTGGCTGCCAGCTCTGCGCGCGCTCGGGAATGTGGCTGGCGCGGGCGACCGGGCGGGTGACGGCCCGCGGCCCGAGGCGGATGGTCAGCCGGTCGATGCAGGCGGCAAGCGCGGTCCCGTGGCTCTCGGCGGCCGCATCGAGATCGGCCTGGGTGAGCGCCAGCGGCTCGCTCCAGCTGGCGCGCAACTGGAGCATCTCGATCCCGAACCCGGCCTCGACATCGTCGAGCCGCGTGGCGAAGAGCCGGGTGATGTGCGCCGCCTCGCGGGTGGCGGCGGCAAGTTCGATGCGGCGTTGCAGGACCTCGCCATCGACCCGCCACAAGGCCAGTTCGAGCCGCCGCGCGCCCTCCCCCCGCGCCTCGAGTGCGCGCACCATGTCGGCGGCGAGATCGGCGAGCACGGTGTCGAGCGGGGCGCGGTGGCGCAGCGGCTCCATCAGCCGGCGCTGAACCAGCGGCATGGGCCTGTCGATCACCGGCAGCAGCGGCTCCGGCACGCGCCCAAGCAGCTGGTCGAGGCGCAGCAGCGGGTTGGCGGCGGGTGCATGGCGGTTGCGGAACCGGCGGCGCAGGGCATCGCGCGCGGCGGCCTCGCGCGCCGGATCATCCTCGGCGCCGCTCACCCCCGCCAGTTCGCCGAGCCGCTTGATCCCGAGACGGCGCAGCACGGTCAGCACATCGTCATCAAGGCGCAGGGCGGCAACCGGCAGATCGGCCAAGAGGCGCAGCGGATCGTCTTCGGGCGCGAGGATCGCCGCACCCCGCCCGTAATGCGCCAGCGCCCAGGCGGCACCGGCGGTGGGCGCGAGGGCAGCGCGGGCGGTGAGGCCGCGCGCGGCGAAGGCGCCGGCGACATCGGCGAGCAGCCGCTCCTCGCCGCCGAACAGATGCGCCGCACCGGTCACGTCGACCAGCAGGCCATCGGGCGGATCGAGGGCACTCCACGGCCCCCAGCGCTGCGCCCACAGGGCGAGCTTCTCGAGCGCGGCGAGATCGCCCGCCGGGTCGGCCGGGACGGCGGCGAGATCGGGGCACAGGGCGCGCGCGTCGGCGAGCAGCATCCCGGGCCGCGCCCCTGCCGCGGTCCCGGCCTCGTTGGCGGCGGTGATGCGTGGGCCGTGCGCCGTCTCGAGGATCAGCGCGGTGGGGGCGGCATCGGCCTCAGGCGTGGACGCGCGCCGCCAGCGATCGACCGACAGTCGGGCGAGCCAGACGGACAGGATCCGGCGCGGCGGTTTCGAAGTCGGGATCGCCGGCGAGGCGCAGGGTTCCGGCGTCATCGCTGAGGCTCCATTGGCCCGGTGCGTGGGCACGCGCGCGGAACAGTTCGGCGTGCCAGGTGGCGGTGCCGGGGGCGGCGGGATTCCAGCGCGGGGCGGCAGAGGGCGCCGCACGGGCCTGCCAGCGCATCCGCGCCGAGGACAGGTCGGGCTCCGCATCGAGGCGCACCAGCCACAGCCGCACCCCATGCTTCTCGGCAGTGAGGCTGAGGCGGCGCGAGGCGGTGAAGGACAGCGCGCGCGGGTTGCCGGCGATCTCGCCGATCACGCAGGCGAGGTCGCGGCACTTCAGCCCCTCCTCCAATGCGAAGAGCGCGTCCTCGGGCGTGGCGGCGGCGACGTGGATCAGGCGGTGGCGCAGGTCCGGCGGCAGGCCGGCAAGGCAGGGGCGCCCGCCGAGCCGGATCGCGGCGCGGTCCTGCACCCACAGGACCTGGCGGGTCTCCTCACCCTCCCCTGCTGCCGCCAGAGCATCGCGCGCCAGCGCCAGCGCCAGCCCCGCCCCGCTCCCCTCTCCGGCAGGGGCGAAGATCTCGGAATGGAACGGCTGCGCAGGCAGGCCCGGCCGCCAGCGCGGCTCGGGCACGGCGCGGGAAAGGATACGCGCGGGCGAGGGTCTGAAAGACGGAGAGGACATGGGCGAACGACTCATTTGTTCGCATTATGTTCCAACATGCCCGGCTTGGCAATCGTCCCGTTCCCCAAAGCAGAAGGGCCGCCAAGCGGGCGGCCCTTCGTGGTTCGGGTCCGACAGGACAATCAGTTGTCCGGGGTCTGGATCGGCACCATCTTCTCCTCGCCCTCGATGTCGTCGACCACGACCACGACGCCGCGGCCCAGATGGCTGTTGCCGCGGCTGTAGGCGAAGTAGATCACGAAGCCGATAATCGTCCAGATCGGCAGGACCAGCATGGCCTCGGTGGGCAGGTTGAGGAACAAGAACAGACAGCCCCCGATCGTCAGCGGCCCGATCAGCCAGAGCGCGGGCACGGTGAAGGGCCGCTCGCGGTCGGGCGCCTGCTTGCGCAGCAGCATCACCGCGATCGCCACCATGAAGAAGGCGTAGAGCGTGCCGGCATTGGCGATGTCGGCCAGCTGCCCGACCGGCAGGAACGCCGCCGCGACCGCCACCAGCAGACCCGTGAGCCCGGTGACGATGTAGGGGGTCTTCCACTTCGGGTGGACCTCGGCCAGCTTCTCCGGGAACAGGCCGTCACGCGCCATCACGAAGAAGATGCGGGTCTGGCCGAACAGCAGGATCAGGATCACCGAGGGCAGCGCGAGGAAGGCGGCGATGCCGAGCACGTTGCCGATCCCCGAGAAGCCGATCTGGCGCAGCACGTGGGCGAGAGCCTCATTGGAGCACACCAGCGCATCGCGGTGTTCAGGCATGAGGCACTGGCGCGCCAGCTCCTCCGAGCCCGCCGGGAAGGGCACGCCATTCGGCCCCATGATCGGCTGGCCGCCGATGGTGCCGATCGCGCCGGCGGCGACGAGGATGTAGAAGATGGTGCAGATCAGCAGCGAACCGACCAGGCCGATCGGCACGTTGCGCTGCGGGTTCTTGGTCTCCTCGGCCGCGGTCGAGACCGCATCGAAGCCCACGTAGGCGAAGAAGATCGTCGCCGCCGCGCCGACCGCGCCCACGCCGCTGCCGAAGCCGCCGAAGACGCCGGCCGGCAGGAAGGGGTTGAACTTGTCGGGGTCGAAATAGGCGCTCGTCAGGGTGAGGCCGATGAAGGCGGTCAGCGCGGTGATCTTGATCGCCACCAGCACGGCATTGACCCGCGCGCTCTCGGTCGTGCCGACCATCAGCAGCCAGGTGACCAGGAGCGCGATCACCAGCGCGGGCAGGTTGATCAGCCCGCCTTCCGACCCGCCGAGGACCAGCGGCCCGGCACTCAGCCAGGCTGGCAGGCCGACCCCGAAGAACTCGTTGAGGATCGTCCCCGCGAAATAGCCCGACCAGCCCACCGATACCGCGGAGGCGGCGATCGCATATTCGAGCACCAGCGCCCACCCGACCGTCCAGGCGAGCAGCTCGCCCATGGTCGCATAGGTGTAGGTGTAGGCCGAGCCCGCCACCGGCACCATCGCGGCGATCTCGGCATAGCACAGGGCAGCGACGATGCAGACGGCCCCCGCGATAATGAAGGCCAGCATCAGCCCCGGCCCCGCCTTCTGCGCCCCGGCCGAGGTAAGCACGAAGATGCCGGTGCCGATGATGCAGCCGATGCCGAACAGCGTCAGCTGCACAGCGCCCAGCGAGCGGTGCAGCGATTTCTTTTCCGCCGTCGCGAGAATCGCATCGAGCGGCTTGATCCGGTCAAGAAACATCTGGAATTGGTCTCCCATTGATCGCAGGCAGTTCCCCCGCGCGATCGTCAGGGCGCAACGCTAGCGAAACACGCCCGCAACACAAGCGGCAAAGCGAGGCTTTCCCCCGGGGCGCACAGGCGCTAGACCCCGCCCCCATGTCCACGACGTTCCAGCTCGACACGAGCACGAGCCGCGCCAACCCCACGCCTGCCCCGATGCGCCGCCTGACCGTGCCGGCGATCCGGGCGCGCAAGTCGGACGGGGTGACGGCCGAACCGCTGGTGATGCTCACCGCCTACACCGCGCGGCAGGCGCAGATCCTCGATGCGCATTGCGATCTCCTGCTGGTCGGGGACTCGCTCGGCCAGGTGATCTACGGTCTGCCCTCGACCGTGCCGGTCACGCTGGAGATGATGGCGAACCACGGCGCGGCGGTGGTGCGCGGGTCCTACCATTCGGTCGTGGTGGTGGACATGCCCTTCGGAAGCTACGAGAGTTCGCCGCAGCAGGCGTTTGAAAGTGCGGCCTTTCTCCTGAAGCAGACCGGTGCGGCGGCGGTGAAGCTCGAAGGCGGGGCGGCGATGGCGCCGACGGTCGCCTTCCTCAACCAGCGCGGCATCCCCGTGATGGGCCATGTCGGCCTCACCCCGCAGGCGGTCAACGTGCTCGGCGGCTACGGCGCACGGGGCCGCTCCGACGCGGAGGCCGAGAAGATCGTCTCCGATGCCAGGGCGCTCGACGAGGCCGGAGCCTTCGCGATCGTCGTCGAGGGCGTGGTCGAACCCATTGCCATCGCCGCGACCGAGGCGGTTGCCTGCCCCACCATCGGCATCGGCGCCTCGGCCCGCTGCGACGGCCAGGTGCTCGTCACCGAGGACATGCTCGGCATGTTCGAGCGCGTGCCGCGGTTCGTGAAGCGTTACGAGGACATCGCGGGCGTGATCGACCGGACCGTGGCGAAATATGCCGAGGAAGTGCGTGCCCGCAGCTTCCCCACCGCCGACCAGACCTATCAGCCCAAGGCCTGAGCCCTCCGGGCGAAGTTTACAAAGTTGACACTGTAAACTTCGCAATCCTACAGGATTCCGGCAGGAAATTCATGGTCTTGTGGGTCAAAAGCGAAGTTGACACTGTGTTTTCGCTTTTCGCGCTTTCGCCCATGGGGGCGGTATGGCCGACGATGGGAAAGAGCCCGGCTGCCATAGCGCGGTCAGCGCCCTGTAGGAAACACCTCGCCCCCGCCTCCCTGCGCTAGCCGCGTCGCCAGCGGCGCGGCCAGAACCAGTTGAGCAAGGTGGTAGAGCAGCAGCGGCGCGATCACGAAGCCCGCGCTCGCCGGCGGGAACAGGATCGCGGCGAGCGGCGCGCCGATGGCGACGCTCTTCTGCGATCCGGCGAACAGGAAGGCGATGCGGTCGGGCCGGGGCAGGCCGAGCAGGCTCGCCATGCCCCACGCCGCGCCGAGCGCCAGCGCCAGCATCGCCAGCACCAGCACGACCAGCACCGCCCAGTCGGTCGCGGCGAACATCGTCGCCAGCCCCTGCTCGACCGCGCCCGAGAAGGCGACATAGACCGCGATCCCGATCACCGCCCGGTCGAGCCACGCGATCCGCGCGCGGTGCCGGGCGATGCGGTCGATCACGCGGTCCTGCACGATCTGGCCCAGAACAAAGGGCAGGACGAGGATCAGGCCGATGCGCAGGATCGCCTCGCTGCCGATCTCGCCCGCGCCTCCGCCGCCCAGCAGCGCGAAGAGCGGGGCGCTGACGAAGACGCCCGCAATGTTGATCAGCGCCGCGCCGACCACCGACAGGGCGACATTGCCCTCGGCAAGGCTGGTATAGGAGGTCGCCGATTGCACGGTCGAGGGCAGCACCCCGAGATAGACGAAACCGAGCGCCACCAGCGGCGGCAGAAGGCCACTGGCAAGGTGTGCAAAGCCGACCCCTGCCAGCGCCATGCCGCCGAACACGAACAGCATCAGCGGCCCGAAATAGCGCCAGTTGGCGAGCCCCCGCGCGATCTCGGAGCGGCGGATGCGCATACCGTTCACGAGGAACAGGACGAAGATGCCGATGTTGGACACGCTCGTCGCCGTGGCTCGCGCTTCCCCCGCCGCGGGCAGGACCAGCGCCAGCACGGTCGCGATCACGAGGACCGCGATCATCGGATCGGTCAGGAAAGGCGCGCGCGGGGGCTTGGACATCAGGTGGAGCCCCCTGCCCTGCCCGCCCGGCTATGTCGAGAGCGACCGGCGCTCAGCGCGGCGCGAGGGGCGTGGGCCGCACCTCGGCAAGGGTCGCGGCAAGGCGTTGCTCGTCCTCCGTCGCCTTTTCCTCGCGGGCCGCACGCAGGCGCAGGCCAAGCAACGCGGGATCATGCCCCGCACCCAGCACCGCCGCGTGATCGAGCAGCAGCGCGGTGCGTTGCCAGTCCCCGCGCGCCGCCCGGCGTTCGGCGAGGGCAACGAGGGCGCTCGCATTGCTGCGCTCCCCGCCCGCGTGACGCGCCAGCAGATGGTCCGCCGCGGCGGAATCGCCCGCGCGGTCGAAGGTCCAGGCGACCTTGCGGGTCAGCGGCCAGGGGCGGCGATAGCGCGACGCGCGGGCATAGTCCGCCAGCGCCGCGCGCACGTCGCCTGCACCCAGCAGCGCATCACCCACCAGCACCGCGACATCGGCCGAGGCCGGGAAACGTCTGCGCAAGGCCAGCGCCTGATCGCGCCCGGCCGGCGCCTTTCCGGCGGCCAGCGCCGCGCGCACACCGGCTGTGGCCGGCGGCAGACCCTCACGCGCCGACAGCACCACAGCCCCCGGTGTCCCGCCGCCATAGGCCCGCGCCAGCAGCGGTGCCGCCGCCGCCCGGTCACCGAGGCGTTCGTGCGCGCGGGCGACCAGCATGAGGAGGTAGGCTGACGCATCAGCCCCTTCGGCCTCGGCGCCGAAGCGCGCGATCACCTCGGCCTCGCGACCGCCCACCAGCAGCGCCCGGGCGAGCAGTTCGCGCACCCGCGCATTGCCGGGCTGGCGCGCGGCGAGACCTTCGAGCGTCGCGGCGGCGCTGTCGACATTGCCTTCCTCGAGGCTGATCACGGCATCGAGGAGCAGCGCCGCCGGCACGCCCCGGGTGGCCATGCCGCTGCGCGAGAGGAGGCTGCGGGCAATCGTGAACTTGCCCCCGCGCGCGGCAAGCACCGCCTGGAGATAGGACACGCGCGGATCGCCGGGCACGGCCTCAGCGAGATCGCGCACCATCGAGAGCATCGCGCCTGCCGCGCCGCTGTCGCCGAGGGTGGCGGCATATTCCGCGAGGATATCGGGGTTGTCGGGATCGGCCTTGCGCGCCGCCTCGAACCACACCAGCGCCTCGGCCGCGCCGTGGGCGTCGCGCACCGTCAGGGCGCGCAACAGCAGGGCAGGCGCATGGTCGGGGGCAATGGCGAGCGCGCGGTCGGCGGCCTCGATGGCGGTCAGGTGCTCGCCGCCGCGCAGCCGCAGCCGGGCGATGGCGAGCCACAGGTCGGGGCTGTCGGGCGCGAGCGCGCGCGCCTCGTCGAGCTTCACGCCCGCTTCGGCGAGCGCCCCTGCCGCCATCGCCGCATCGGCATCGGCAAGCAGCCGCCGCACGGCCGGATCGGCGGCGGCGAGGCGCGCGGCCGCATCCTCGCCGGCATCGGCAGAACAGCCCGCGAGCGCCAGTGCGACGAGGACGGGGAAGGCCCTAGGTCTGGAGATCATACTGCTTGAGCAGGTCGTAGAGCGTCGGGCGGCTGATCCCGAGCAGCTTGGCGGTGCTCGAGATATTGCCTTCGCTGCGGGCGAGCGCGTGGCGGATCACCTTGCGGTCCGCCGCCTCGCGGGCGGCCTTGAGGTTGAGCACGTCGGCCTCCGCGTCATCGGCTCCGGCCAGATCGAGGTCCTCGGCACTGACCAGCTTGCCGTCGGCCATGATCACCGCGCGCTTCACGCGGTTTTCCAGTTCGCGGACATTGCCCGGCCATTCATGCGCGTCGATCGCGGCGAGCGCGTCGGGGGCGAAGCCGGTGACGGCAGGGTTCATCTCGGCGGCGAACCGCTTGAGGAAGGCCTTGGCCAGCAGCACCGGATCGCCGTGGCGCTCGGCAAGGCCGGGGATGCGCACGACGATCTCGGCGAGGCGGTAGAACAAGTCCTCGCGGAAGGCGCCGGCCGCGATCATGCCTTCGAGGTCCTGGTGCGTGGCGCACACGATGCGGGTGTTGACCGCGATCGCCTTGCGCCCGCCGACCCGCTCGATGGTGCGTTCCTGGAGGAAGCGCAGCAGCTTGACCTGAAGCGGCAGCGGGATGTCGCCGACCTCGTCGAGGAACAGCGTGCCCCCGTCGGCGCTCTCGATCTTGCCCTCGGTGGTCTTGACCGCGCCAGTAAAGGCGCCCTTCTCGTGGCCGAAGAGCTCGCTTTCGAGCAGGTTCTCGGGGATCGCGGCGCAGTTGATGGCGACGAAGGGCCCGTTCGCGCGGTCACTCGCCTCGTGGAGGCCCTTGGCGAGCAATTCCTTGCCCGTCCCGCTCGCGCCCAGCAGCATCACCGAGACAGAGGTGCGCGCCACGCGTTCGATGGTGCGGGCGACCTTGACCATCTCGGGCGCGCCGGTGATCATCCGGCCGAGCACCGTCTTGTCGGCGCCGGCCGAAGCGACGAGGCGGCGGTTTTCCTCCTCGATGGCGCGCAGGTTGAAGGCGCGGCGCACGATCAGGCCGAGCGCGTCGATGTCGATCGGCTTCTGGTAGAAGTCGTAGGCCCCGCGCGCGATCGCCGCCAATGCGCTTTCGCGCGCGCCGTGGCCGCTCGCGACGATCACCTTGGTGTCGGGCTTGAGCTGCATGATCGCATCGAGCACGGCGAAGCCCTCGGTGGTGCCGTCGGGATCGGGCGGCAGGCCGAGATCGAGCGTCACCACGCCGGGCGCCTCGGAACGCAGCGCCGCGATGGCGCTGTCGCGGTCGCCCGCGATCACCACCTCGAAATCGTCATAGGCCCATTTGAGCTGGGCTTGCAGGCCGGGATCGTCCTCGATCACCAGCAGAACGGGTTTCCTGTCCGCCATCACATGGCCTCCTGAACGGGTTGATGGCCTTGCGCGCCCGCATCGAGCAGCCGCACCGCCTCGGCGAGCGGCAGGACGACGGCAAAGCGCGTCCCCAGCCCCTCGCGGCTCTCGACCGCGATCCTTCCGCCCATCGCCTTGACCAGCTCGCGCGCCTCGAAGGCGCCAATGCCGAAGCCGCCGTGCTTGGACGAGACGAAGGGCTTGAACAGGCCGGTGCGCACGAATTCGGGGCTCATGCCCTTGCCGGCGTCGACCACCTCGATGGTGCCGTGGAGGCCCTCGCCGGTCACATCGAGGAACACCGGGCTTTGCGGCTCGCTCGCGTCGATGGCGTTCTGGACGAGATGGATCAGCGCCTGTTCGAGCGCCTCGCGGTTGCCCATCACCCGCACCGGCGCCTCGCGGGACAGCGCCACCGGATGCACCCCCGCAAAACGCCCTGCCACCCCGCGGGCGAGGTCGATCAGGTCGATCGGCGCAAGCTCCGCCACCTGCCCCGCACCATAGCGCCCGAGCCGCGCCAGCAGCGCCGAGAGCTTGTCGGCAGAGTTCCGCAGCGTCACCAGCATGTCGGCGCGGAAGGCGGGGTTGTCGGCGTGCTTTTCGGCATTGGCAGCGAGCAGCGAAAGCTGGCTCACGAGGTTCTTGATGTCGTGCATGACGAAAGCCATGCGCCGGTTGAACTCGTCGAAGCGGCTCGCATCCATCAGCGCCTGCTGCCCGGCCTGTTCGGAAAGGTAGCTCGCCAGCTGCTGCCCGGCGACGCGCAGGAGGTCGAAATCCTCCCAGTCGAGATGGCGCGGGCTGCGCGGGCGGGCGAGCACGATCACGCCGACGAGGCGGTCGAAATGGATCAGCGGCACCATCGCCCAGGCATCATCGGCATCGCGCAACCACGCGGGCACCTCGCGCGCCTCCCCATGGTGGTCGATCCCCGCGCGGGCCTCGTCGAGCGCGAGGATGAGGTTGTGCTGTTCGAGCAGAGCGGAGAGCGCGAAATCGCCCGCCACCGCCGGGACCGCAAGGGTCGGCCAGTTCCAGCGCGCGGTGAGTTCGAGCTGAGCCTGCTCGTTGGGCATCAGCAGAAGGCCGGCCGGGCTTTCGGTGATGTCGGCGAGCGCCTTGACCACGCGCTCCTCGAGGCTTGCGCCGCCCGTTCCGCCGCGCCCGATGGTGCGGGTGAAGCGCATCCATTCCTGCCGGTAGTCGTAGCGGTGCTGGAACAGGTGCTTGGTCGCCGTCACCCGCAGCCATGCGCGCATCCGCGGCGAAGGGAGCGCCGCCCCGGCCGCGACGATCGCCGCGACCACGAACACCACCTGCCCTGCGCGCGCCACGTCGCCGCCGAGCAGCGCCAACGCCTTGGCGACCAGCGCCATGCCGGCCAGATAGCCTCCGATCAGCAGCAGCGAGAGCGTGCGGAAAGTGACCGCGCGCGAAGGGCTGAACTGCACGCGCGGTCCGGCCGCGTTCACCCCGAGTGCGAAGATCACCGCCATCGTCCCGGCGAACACCCCGCGCAGATCAGCCAGCGCACGCGGCGTCTCGCCGCCGAGATAGGCCAGCGTGTGGAGGTTGAGATCATAGGCGAAGATGCCCGCCAGCGCGACGCCGGTCCAGCGCAGCACCGGTCGCAGGGCACTTGCCGCACCGGCATAGAGGTTATGGAGCAGCATCAGCGCGCCGATCGCCACCAGCATATCGATCAGCACCCGCGCCTCGAAGGCGGCGCGGCCTCCTTCCAGCGGACTGCCGGCCAGCAGCACCACCGCCTGCAGCAATTGCACCAGCACCAGAGCGACGATCACCGGACGCACCGGCTTGAGGCTGGCGGTGCGGCCGTCGGCGGCGAAGAGCGAGAAGATCGTGGCGATCAGCGCGAGGTTGCGTACCATCCCCGCCAGCGCCGTCGCACCGTGTTCGGGGCCGATGGCCGCGGCCAGCGCGCACCACACGGCGCTCGCGCCCGACGCCGCCAGCAGCCCGGTCCGGTCGGGCCGCGCGCGCTCGCCGTTGCGCCAGATCCACAGCATCGCACCCGCGCTCAGCACGGCCCCCGCAAGCCATGCGAGGAAGCCCGCCAGCGGCACGAGACTGCCCGGCCAGATCACCGCGCGCCCTCCGGCCACAGGATCACCCGCAGCGTCTGGAGCAGGATCACGAAATCGAGGAAGGGCGTGTAGTTCTTGGCGTAGTAGAGATCATACTCGAGCTTGCAGCGGCTGTCCTCGACCGAGGCGCCGTAGGGGTAGTTGATCTGCGCCCATCCGGTGATGCCCGGTTTCACCATGTGCCGCTCGCCATAGAAGGGGATCTCCTCCTCGAGGCTTTCGACGAAGGAGGGGACTTCGGGACGCGGGCCGACGAAGCTCATCTCGCCCTTCAATACGCTCCAGGTCTGGGGGAGTTCGTCGATCCTGACCTTCCGAATGAAGCGGCCGAGGCGGGTGACGCGCGGATCGTTCTTCTCGGCCCACTTGGCGCCGTCCTTCTCGGCATCGGTGCGCATCGAGCGCAGCTTGATGAGCGTGAAGGTCTCGCCATAGAGGCCGACGCGCTGCTGGCGGAAGAAGGCTGGCCCCTTGCTGTCGAGCTTCACCAGCAGGGCAAAGACGATGATCACCGGCAGGGTGACGGCGAGCAGGATCAGGCTCGCGGTGATGTCGAAGATGCGCTTCACCGCGCTCGAGAACATCCGCGAGCTGGAAAAGCCGTCCGAGAAGATCAGCCACGAAGGGTTGATCGTGTCGAGATCGACGCGGCCCGTCTCGCGTTCGATGAAGCTCGAGAAATCGTTGACGTGGACGCCCTTGGTCTTGATGCGCAAGAGGTCCTTGAGCGGCAGGGCGTTGCGGCGTTCCTGCAGGGCGAGCACGACCTCGGAGACCCCAAGGTTCTCGACGAAGCGCCCCAGATCGTGGATCGCGGCGCGCGGGATGGCTTCCTCGACCACGCGGTTGTCGTCGCTCATGGCGATGTAGGCGACGATGGCGAAGCCGGTCTCGGGCTTCTCACCCAGCTCGCGCAGGCGCTGCGCCCGGTCGCCCGCCCCCAGCACCATAACCCGGCGACGGAAGGCCGAGGAGCCGAGGAAGGAGTTGAGCAGCAGCCGGTCCGCCACCAGCACCAGGATCGCAAGGCCCATCGTGTAGAGCAGGGTCGAGCGCCAGAACATGTCGCTCGGGAAGACGAAGTCGATCACCGCCAGGGCGATGATGCCGAGGCTGATAGCGACGAGCACGCGCGCGCCTGCAAAGCGCAGCGATCGCAGGGCGTGGGGGCCGTAGACCCCGACCGCGATCATCGCCAGCCAGATCACCAGCGATGTGCCGATGAGCGGTAGCCAGCGTTCGCCGACGGCGCCCGGCGCGATCGCGATCTGGTGCGCGCGCCACTGCCAGGCGACCTCGCTGGCAAGCACCAGCAAGCCGAGATCGAGCAGGCCGAGCAGCAGCACGGCGTGCGGGATATAGTGCTTGAACAGGCGGATCATTGCGCAGGGGGCCTCTGGTGCATGCACCGATGCTTCTAGGCGCGAGACCTTAAGTGTCGGTAAACTTTACACCGTCTGCGCAGCGCCTGCTTTCCTGCGGGTTGCGAGGGTTAACGCCGGGGCTAGGAAGCGGGCCTCGGCCGGGGCAAGGTTCCGGCAAGGCGCAGCGGTGCGGGGGTGAGGCATTCCGCTCGCCCGCAGCGGCCGCAGGGCGTGCCGAGCGGCACCGCATCCGCCCGGTCCAGCGAGATCCCCCGGGCATGGGCGAGGTCGCCGGCGAAGCGCGCCTCGAGCCCCAGCACCACCGCCCGGCGACCGGCGCACATCACCCCGTCACCGTCGACCGTGCGGGTGATGGTGAACCAGTGCCGCGCCGCCGCCTCGCCTTCGCCGAAGGTCACGGCCTGGGTGAGCACGGTGCCCGGGCGCTCGAAGGCGGCATAAGGCACCCAGGCCGGCCAGCGCGCGCTCTCGAGCGGGTAAAGCGCGCCGCTGCCGCCGGCGGTGAAGTGGGTCATCCGTCCGGCGCGGTCGATGGTGGCGGTGAAGAAGGGCAGGCCGCGCTCGCCCACCCGCCCGAGCGTGGTGAGGCGCTGCGCGACCTGATCGAAGCTGACGGCGAAACGGCGTTGCAGCACCGCGAGATCATATCCGGTCGCCTCGCAGGCGCGCAGGAAGCGGCGGTAGGGGAGCAGCAGCGCCCCGGCGAGGTAATCGGCGACATATTCGCGCAGCATATCGCGCGCTTCGGGGCTGGCGAGGTTCGCACCCGCCACCAGCGTCTCGATCCCCTCGCGCATCTCGAGCATCCCCACCTGCCGCGCGATCTGGAACCGCCGCGCCGCGCCCGGGAGCATTTCGGAGAGCTGCAACTGCCGGGCGTGGAGATCGAGCCGGTGAACCTGCCCGGGCATCACCTCGGCCGGCAGGATGCGCACCTGCAGCTGGTGCTTTTCGCGCAGGCGTTCGGAAAGCGCCGCGCTGATCTCCCCCCGGCTCAGGCGCAATTCGTCGGCGAGGTCCTCGGCGGCATGGTCGAGGTCTGCAAAGTGGTTCTGCCACCGCTCCACGGCCCGGCGCGCGGCGGCCGCGGCGTCCTCGGCAAGGATGCGCTCGCCCCCGCCCCCGGTGTCGTAAAGCCGCGCGAAGGCGGCGGCGATCTGGGGTGCGGCGGCGAGGAATTCCTGCACCTCCTCGCGGTCGATCCCCAGATCGGCGAAGCGCTTGTCGGCCATGCGCCGCGCCAGCCCGTCGAGCCCGCCGATGGCATCGTCCTCGCGCAGGGAGCGCGGATCGAAGTCGAAGCGTTCGATCACCTGCACCAGCACGCGCGCGGAGAGCGGGCGCTGGTTCCTCTCGATGAGATTGAGGTAGGAAGGCGAGATGCCGAGCAGGCCCGCCATGCCGGCTTGCGTGAGGCCCTCGCGCTTGCGCAGGCGGCGCAGGGCGGGTCCGGCGAGGAGGTTTGTGTCGCTCATGACGTCTTGTAAACAAATTTACCGATTTACACAAGATCAGGCACCAAAGTCCGCATAGCGACAAGAATATTTGTAACTTTCCCTGTCATGCTGCGGCGCAACACGGCACAGCGAGGCCATGCAGCGGCGCGAGTCCGGCAAGCGGGCCCGAACCACTCCCCAGGATGGACAGGAGAAGACCATGACCTACCAGAACACCATCACCCGGATGCGCGACATCGTCACCGCCAATGGGCCGAGCTGGGCCGCGATCGACCCCGAAAGCGCCGCGCGCATGGCGATCCAGAACCGCTTCGCCACCGGCCTCGATATCGCCAAGTACACCGCCAAGATCATGCGCGAGGACATGGCCGCCTATGACGCCGATCCGGCGCAGTACACCCAATCGCTCGGCTGCTGGCACGGCTTCGTCGCGCAGCAGAAGCTGATCGCGATCAAGAAGCACTTCGGCTCGACCAAGCGCCGCTACCTCTATCTCTCGGGCTGGATGGTCGCCGCGCTGCGCAGCGAGTTCGGCCCCCTGCCCGACCAGTCGATGCACGAGAAGACCTCGGTGCCCGCGCTGATCGAGGAACTCTACACCTTCCTCAAGCAGGCCGACGCCCGCGAACTCGGCATGATGTTCCGCGCGCTCGACAAGGCCCGCGAGGCCGGTGACGCGGTCGAGGCCAAGCGGCTAGAGAACGCGATCGACAACTACGAGACCCACGTCGTGCCGATCATCGCCGACATCGATGCGGGCTTCGGCAATGCCGAGGCGACCTACCTCCTTGCCAAGAAGATGATCGAGGCGGGTGCCTGCGCACTCCAGATCGAGAACCAGGTTTCGGACGAAAAGCAGTGCGGCCACCAGGACGGCAAGGTCACCGTGCCGCACGAGGACTTCCTCCAGAAGATCCGCGCCTGCCGCCACGCCTTCCTCGAACTCGGCGTCCCCGACGGGATCATCGTTGCCCGCACCGACTCGCTCGGCGCCGGCCTCACCAAGCAAATCGCCTATTCCAAGGAACCGGGCGATCTCGGCGACCAGTACAACAGCTTCCTCGACGCCGATGAGGTCGATCCCGCCAACATCACCAACGGTCAGGTTTTCATCAGCCGCGACGGCAAGCTGCTCGCGCCCAAGCGTCTGCCCTCGAACCTCTACCAGTTCCGCCCCGGCACGGGCGAGGACCGCGTCGTGCTCGACTGCATCACCTCGCTCCAGAACGGCGCGGACCTGCTGTGGATCGAGACCGAAAAGCCCCACGTCGAGCAGATCGCCGGCATGGTCGACCGCATCCGCGAAGTCGTGCCCAATGCCAAGCTGGTCTACAACAACTCGCCCAGCTTCAACTGGACGCTGAACTTCCGCCAGCAGGTGTTCGACGCCTGGGAAGCGGCGGGCAAGGACGTGTCGGCCTATGACCGCAGCAAGCTGATGAGCGTCGACTACGACGGCACCGAACTGTCGAACGAGGCCGACGAGAAGATCCGAACCTTCCAGCGCGATGCTGCTGCGCGGGCCGGCATCTTCCACCACCTCATCACCCTGCCGACCTACCACACCGCGGCGCTCTCGACCGACAACCTCGCCCGCGAATACTTCGGCGAGGCCGGGATGCTCGGTTACGTCAAGAACGTGCAGCGCGAGGAAATCCGCCAGGGCATCGCCTGCGTGAAGCACCAGAACATGTCGGGCTCCGACATCGGCGACGATCACAAGGAGTACTTCGCCGGTGAAGCTGCCCTGAAGGCGGGCGGCGTGCACAACACGATGAACCAGTTCGAGGCGGCCTAAGCCTCAAGGGGTGGGAGAGAATCCCGGGAGGACCGGACGATCCGGCCTTCCGGGATGCACCCGAACCGCCTAAGGAAACGCGGGTGACATCACCCAGCGGAGAGTGACATGACCGAGACCGATACCCCCAAGACCGAGCCCGCCCGCGCCCGCGCGCTGCTCTCGACCGCCGACATGAAGCTCCTGCGCCGCGCGCTGGAAAGCCATGCCCGCGCCACCGAGGACCGCGAGGAGCTGGCCAAGATCAACGCCCTTCACCACCGCCTCGGCACCTACGTGCCCGCATCGGGCGAATAACCCGTTTCACAGTTCTCCTGGGGAGGAGAAACGGCCGCCGGAATGCCTCCGCAAGGGGGCGCTCCGGCGGCCGAATTTATTGGCGGGGCGGGAAAGTTCCTGGCGAAACGCACGAAATCCGTTCGTCCTGAGCTTGTCGAAGGACTGCACTTTCCTTGAGTTCAGCGCGAACCCGAGAAGCGAAGGACGGCCCTTCGACAAGCTCAGGGCGAACGGGTCCGATGGATGACGCGGCCTACCCGCCCTTCTTCGCCAGCAGATCCAGCGTCGCCGCCGTCAGCGCCTCGGTCGCGGTGGCGATCACCACCGGAGCGTCGGGCGCCCAGAAGGGGGAGTGGAGCGAGGGCAGCGACAGCTCGCCCCTCTGCGCCTTCTCCCAGCGGTCCTGCGGCACCCCGCCGACCCAGAAGATCAGGCTTTCGACATTCTCGCGGTCAGCGCGGTAATACTGGCTGAAATCCTCCCCCGCCATCGCCGCCGGAACCTCCGACACCCTGCCGGCAAAGCGCGTCTGGAGCCCGGACATCACCTTCGTGGTCAGATCGGCCGTGTTGAAGGTCGCCGGCGTGTAGACCTGCTGCACCACCACGCGGGGCATCCTGTCCTCCGGCATCCCGGCGGCAACCGCCTCGCCCCTGGCGATCCGCGCTATCCCCTCGAGCAGGTGCTGGCGGGTCGCATCGGCATAGCTGCGCACGGTGATCTGGAGCCGGGCCTCGTCGGGGATGATGTTGTGCTTGGAGCCGGCCTGGAAGCTGCCGACTGTGACGACGGCAGGTTCCTGCGGATCGATTTCGCGGCTCACCAGCGTCTGCAGACGCATCACGATGCTCGAGGCGATGACCACCGGATCCTTGGTCGTATGGGGCGAGGCGCCGTGGCCGCCGATGCCGGGCACGATCACGTCGACCGTATCGACATTGGCGAGCGCGAAGCCGTTGGAATAGCCCAGATGCCCCGCCGGGGCCTGCGCCGAATCATGGAAGGCAAGCACGTAGTCCGGCTTGGGGAAGCGGGTGTAGAGCCCGTCGTCGAGCATCGCCTTGGCGCCCTCGCCGATTTCCTCGGCGGGCTGGAGGATCATCACCAGCGTGCCCGACCACTGGTCGCGCCGCTCGCTCAGCAGCTGCGCAGTGCCGACCCAGGCGGCCATGTGGGTATCGTGCCCGCAGGCGTGCATCACCCCGGTCTCGACGCCCGTCGCGGGCACGGCGCGGCGCTTCGAGGCATACGGCAGACCGGTCTGCTCGATCACCGGCAGCCCGTCCATGTCCGCGCGCAGCATCACCGTGGGGCCCTCGCCGTTGCGCATCACCGCGACGACGCCGGTCCTGCCGACGCCCTCGGTCACCTCGAAGCCCAGCGCGCGGGCGCGGGCGGCGAGCTTCTTCGCGGTCTCGACCTCCTGGAACGACAGTTCGGGGTTGGCGTGAAGGTCCTTGTAGAGCTCGACCAGCGCCGGCAGGTCCGCCGCCACCGCATCGCGCAGCTCGTCCGCCTGCGCCGGCGCCGCCACCAGCGCGAGGACGCTCGCACCCGCCCATGCCCGTCGCTTCATCCTCGCTCTCCCCTTCCCTGTCCTCACAAGCCGTACCACAGCACCAGCAGCACCGAGAGCACCGTCACCATCAGCGCCACCACCGGCAGGCCGGCGCGCACGTAATCGCCGAATTCGTAGTCCCCTTCGGACATGATCAGCAGGTTGGTCTGATAGGCAATCGGCGTGGCGAAGGCGAGGTTGCAGCCGAACAGAACGGCCAGCACCAGCGGCTCGGGCGGAAGGCCGAGCTGCAGCGCGATGCTGTAGGCGATCGGCGTCCCGATCGTCGCGGCGGTGGCGTTGGAGGCGAAGTTCGTCAGCAGCGTCACGAACAGCATGATCGCCGAGAGCACCAGCGCCGGCGGCAGGTAGGCGAGGCCCAGCGAGAGCGCCTGCCCCAGCCACGCGGCCGCCCCGCTCTCGTCGATCACCCGGCCGATGGCGAGGCTCGCGGCGATCAGCACGATCACCTTGGCCGAAAGCGCGCGGCCCACGCGGTCGAACTTCACGCAGCCGGTGACGAACATCGCGATCGCCCCGGCAAGCGCGGAGATCGCGATGGGGAGCTTGATCGGCGCATAGCCGCCCGCGCTGTCGAACCACGGCACCCCAAGCGACGCGGTGGAGATCGCCCCCAGCATGATCGCGCCTGCCAGCACGGCCTTCGAGCGGCGCGGCAGTTCGCGGGCACCCTCGAGCCGGAGCAGTCCGTCGCTGCGCGCGAAGCTCTGGAGGTCCTCCTCGATACCCATCACCAGCAGCACGTCGCCCTCGAGGATCCTGAGATCGCCCACCTCGCTGTAGATCTCGCGCTCGCCCAGAACGCGGGCCGGGCGATGGATGCCGAGCACCGCGACGCCGTAAAGGTCGGCAATGCCGGAGCTTGCCAGGGTGCGGGTGACGAGGCGCGAATCGGCGGTCACCGTCATCTCGACGGCGACGATGTCCTCGCCCTTCGCCTTTGAGACATTGCGGATCCTGTCGATCACCCAGGTCGGGGCAAGATCGCCCTTGAGCGCGCGGGCGGCCTCCTCGATCGCCTCGTGAGTGCCCGAGATGTGGAGCCTGTGATGGGGCGGCAGGGGCCCGGCGGGGGCATCGTGGACGGTGATCCCCTCGGGCAGCTTGGCGTGGACGCTCGTGAGGTCGGCGCCCGCCAGCGCGCCGCTCGACCCGACGCGCAGCCGGGTGTGGAAGATGCGCCGGGCATTGTCGGGCAGGACCGAGTTGTCGGGCAGCATCCGCGGCATCACCAGCCACAGGTAGGGCACCGCCACCAGCCCGGCCATCAGCACGATCGGCGTGAACTGGAACACCCCTATGGGGGCCATGCCGATATCGTCGGCGATGCTGACCACGAGGATGTTGGTCGATGTGCCGATGGTGGTCGCCATGCCGCCGAGCAGCACTGCGGTGTTGAGCGGCATCAGCACCTTTGACGAGGCCATCAGCCCCTTGGCCGCGATGGCGACGACGATCGGGATCAGCAGCACCATCACCGGCGTGTCGTTGACGAACATCGACAGGAAGAACGCCAGCAGGAGCGCCGCAAGAAGCCCGATCTGGCCATTGAGGCGGAACACGTTTTCCAGCAGCCGCGCGAAGGGTTCGAGCGCGCCCGTGACCACCAGCCCCCGGCCCATGATCATCAGAGCGCAGATCGTGATCAGCGCCGAATGGCCGAAGCCGCCGAAGGCGAGCGCGAGGCCGTCGGTCGGCTTGGTCCCGGCCAGCGGCGCGAAGTAGAGCCCCACGCCGATCACCGCGATGGTGACGAGCGAGACGATCTCCTCGGGGTAGCGTCCCCGGGCGAAGCCGATGAACATGGCGATGGTCACCGCCATGGCCGCTATCGCGTGATAGGAGGGAGCTTCCAGCATGGCGTTGCCCGCAAGGCTAGCCACTGGGGGCCGCTGCGGGCAAGCGGTTTGTCGCTAACGCAAGTGGGTGGTGCCCCTGGCCAGACTCGAACTGGCACATCTTTCGATAACCGATTTTGAGTCGGTCGCGTCTACCAATTCCACCACAGGGGCCCCGGAGCGGACCGGGCGCCTCTAGCCCGCATTGCGCGCGGCATCAAGCATGACCCCGGCTGTTCCACGTGGAACACCGCGACGGCAGCGGTACGGCGGGGCGATGACCGCGCAACGACCTGCCGACGACCGGCGAATGATCATCAGCGCAGCGCGCCCGCCAGCAGCTTGTGCAGCTTGGAGTGCAGCGCATCGTTCGCCGCCAGCACCTGCGCCGAATGGATCGCTTCCGAACGCCCGCGGAAATCGGAGACGAAGCCGCCCGCCTCGCGCACCAGCAGGCAGCCGGCGGCGGTGTCCCAGTCGGAAAGGCCGCTTTCCCAGAACCCGTCGAAGCGCCCCTGCGCCACGTAGGCCAGATCGAGGGAGGCCGCGCCGAAGCGGCGGATGCCTGCGACCTCGGGGCCGATGGCGCCGAAGATGCGGCTCCACTCGGCAAAGTCGCCGTGGCCGAAGAAGGGAATGCCCGTCGCCACCAGCGCGTCCGACAGGCGCGAGCGAGCCGAGACGCGCAGGCGCGCATCGTGGAGCCAGGCCCCGCGCGATTTCTCGGCCCAGAAGGTCTGGTCGGTGATCGGCTGGTAGACCACGCCCGCAACGACATCGCCCCAGCCCTTCCCGTCGGGCCGCGGCTCCTGCGCGGCGATGCTGATGGCGAAGTGCGGGATGCCGTGGAGGAAGTTGCTGGTGCCGTCGAGCGGATCGACGATCCAGCGGGGCATCCCCGGATCGCCCTCGATCACGCCTGCCTCTTCCATCACGAAGCCCCAACCGGGGCGCGCGGCGGAGAGTTCGTCATAGAGCGTGCGCTCGGCGCGCATGTCGGCCTTGCTGACGAAATCGGCCGGGCCCTTGCGGGAGACCTGAAGGTGCTCGACTTCGCCGAAATCGCGCCGCAGACGCCCGCCCGCCTTGCGCGCGGCGCGTTCCATGACGCGGATGAGGCCGGAAATAGCTGCCATTGCAATACTCTCTGCCGTTCGCCTCGAGCGCAGTCGAGAGGCGGGTGCGGCGCTATTGTGTCTCGACTACGCTCGACACGAACGGGAGGTGTCGCCCCTCAGTTCGCCTTGCCGACGTAGGCCTGCTCGTAGACGTCGACCACGATCCGCGTGCCGCTTTCGATATGCGGGGGCACCATGATGCGCACGCCGTTGTCGAGGATCGCGGGCTTGTAGCTCGAGGAGGCGGTCTGGCCCTTCACCACGGCGTCAGCTTCGACGATGGTGGCTTCGATCTGGGCGGGCAGCTCGACGCTGATGGGCTTTTCGTCCCACAGCTCGAGCATCACCTGCATCCCGTCCTGCAGGAAGGGGCGCGCGTCGCCCAGAAGGTCGGAGGGCAGGTTGATCTGCTCGTAGGTGTCCTGATCCATGAACACCAGCATGTCGCCGTCTTCATAGAGGAACTGGAAGTCCTTGGTGTCGAGCCGCACGCGCTCGACCGTGTCGGCGCTGCGGAAGCGCACGTTGGTCTTGCGGCCGTCCTGCAGGTTCTTCATCTCGACCTGCATGTAGGCCCCGCCCTTGCCCGGCTGGGTGTGCTGGATCTTGGCGACCTTCCAGATGCCGCCTTCATATTCGAGAATGTTGCCGGGGCGGATGTCGACGCCGCTGATCTTCATGGGCTTCAGGCCTTTTTACGAGGTGGAAAGAGCGTGCGGGGGCGCGCTGCCGGAAAGGCGCACATCCCCGAAAGATGCGCGCCCATAGCCGAGCGCGCTCCGATCGGCAAGCGGGCCGGCGCGCGGCGGCAGCGCGCGTGGTTAATGACATGGCGCGGCCGATGCGGGGCTGGTAGAGGTGCCCGTCATGAAGATGCGTTACGTGTTCCTGCTCGTCCTTTCCGCCGCCGCGATGGCCGCCTTCATCCCCGGCGAAGCCGAGGGACAGGACCGCAAGGCCTCGCGCCCGACCGGAACCGCCACCATGCCGACCGGCGGGATGCTCGGCATCCTGCGCCACGGCAACTGGCAATGCGCGCTTCCCGGCGATGCGGGGGGCGAGGCCTTCATCGAGGTGCCTGAGGAAGCCTTCCGGATCGGCACCGCCTCGAGCTACGAGAGCCCGGCGGGCAACGGCATCTACCTGCTGCGCGGCACCGAACTGGTCTTCACCCGCGGCCCCAAGAAGGACGAACGCTTCCGGGTGCTGGGCGAGAACACGCTGAGGAAGCTGGCGCCCGACGGGAGCGACAGCAAACTGATCTGCACCCGTATCGGCAGCGGCGGCGTCTGACCTAGCCTCGGCAGAGCAAGCATGGCCGATCCCGCTCACAGCCGCGCCCTGCCCAAGGCTCTCGCCTTCGACGTGTTCGGCACGGTGGTCGACTGGCGCACCAGCGTGGCGCGCGAATCCGCCCGCTTCCTCGCGATGATCGGCGAGGATCCGCAAGCCGCCGAAAGCTTCGCAGATGCCTGGCGCGGGCAATACATCGCGGCGATGATCGGGATGCGCAAATCGGGCCGGGCCTTCGTTCCGCTCGACGTGCTCCACCGCGAGATGCTGGAGACGGCCCTGCGCGAACGCGGCGTCGATCCCGCCGGGCTCGACGAGGCGCTGCTGGCCGACTGGAACCGTGCCTGGCACCGGCTCGACCCGTGGCCCGATGCCGTGGAGGGCCTCACGCGGCTCAGGAAGCGGTTTCCGATCGTCACCTGCTCGAATGGCAACATCGCGCTGATCCTCGCCATGGCCCGCCGCGCCGGCCTGCCGTGGGACGCGATCCTCGGGGCGGAGGTGAGCGGCGCCTACAAGCCCGACCCCAGGGCCTATCTCCACACCGCCGAGGTGCTGGGCCTTGCGCCGGGCGAGGTGTGCCTCGTCGCAGCACATCACGGCGACCTCGCCGGCGCGCGGAATGCCGGACTGATGTGCGCCTATGTCGACCGGCCCGACGAATATGGCGGCGCCCCTGCCCCCGATGCCCACCACGAACAGGCGTGGGAATGGTCGGCGACCAGCTTCACCGACCTCGCCGACCAGCTGGGCTGCTGATCCGCCGGAAGCCTTGATCGCGGCGGCCTAGTTCGTGTCCCCGGGCTGATCGAAGCACTTTTCGGGTTCGTAGGTCTGGTATCCGACGAGCTTGACCTTCGAACGGTCGTTCTTGCACACCCAGACCTCGATCCGGTCACCGACCTTCAGCTTGTCGAAGGAGGGGTTGGACAGCATCACACGGCGGAATTCCTCACGCCGCTCGCCGTTGTCGTCTCGATAGGCGAAGCGGATGCTGCCGGCCTGGATCGCATCGGGCTGGCTGCTCCGCCTGAGTTCGATCACCTCGCCGGGGATCGTGTCGTGCGCCATCGCCCCGGCGAAGATGACACCGCCATAAAGCATTACGAGGGCCAGCAGGGTCTGTCCTGCCTCGGTCCGGGCGAAAAGCACCAGCAGGACGGCCACCAGCCCGAGGACCACGAGGCAGCCGCCGCAACCGATTTTCCTGATCATCGAGGTCCGCCCCCAGCACCGAGATCGCACAGCCTCGCGGGGCTACACGGCGCGGCGGGGGCCGACAAGGGCCGCTAGCCGCGCATGACCTTGGCGAAGGCCTCGATCGCGGCGACCTCGTCCCCGCCCCAGACCGCGTGGCTGACCGCAAGGAAATCTGCGCCCGCCTCGATCAGCGGTTTGCAGTTGTCGGGCGTGATGCCGCCGATGGCGACGCAGGGGATCTCGAAAAGCTGGGTCCACCAGCTGAGGAGTTCGGGGGTTGGGCGTTCCGCATCGCCCTTGTCCTTGGTCGACGAGGGATAGAACGCCCCGAAGGCGACATAATCCGCCCCCGCCTCGCCCGCTTCCATCGCGAGGTGGCGGCTGGCGTGGCAGGTGACACCGATCTGCGCCTCGCGCCCCAGTTCCGCGCGCGCGTCCTTCGGCGAGCCGTCCTCCTGCCCGAGATGCACCCCGTCGGCCTTCAGCCGCTTGGCGAGCGCGATCGAATCATTGACGATGAAAGCCACGTCATGCGCGGCGCAGATCGCCTGGAGCGGCGCGGCGAGGCGGGCGGCCTCGTGCTGGTCCAGCCCCTTCACCCGGAACTGGAAGGCGGTGACAAGATCGCCGTGCCGACGCGCCCCCGCCGCCAGCGCACGCTCGAGCCGGGCGGGGAAATCCCCGCCGACATCGAGCGGGGAAATGAGGTAGAGCTGTGTCTGGGTCATGGGGGCGGTTCGCTAGCGGCTCGCGCCCCTGCTGTCACGCCCCCTTGCCCGCAGGCGCGTCAGACGCTCGCGCCCGCGATCTGGTCGATCGCCTTGCCGAGGACGGTGTTGAACTCCTCGTCCGACTGGCCCTTGCGCAGGTCCTGCAAGAGCCCGCGGCTGAAGCTCGCGATCATGCCGGGGTTCTGCGCCAGGCGGGCGCAGGCCTCGTCGGTCGAGAACCCGCCCGACAGCGCGACGACGCGCAGCACCTTGGGGTGCGCGATCAGCGGCGCATAGAGCCCGGCGGTTGCGGGGATCGAGAGCTTGAGCATCACCTGCTGGCCCTCGGGCAGGGCATCGAGGTGCTTCGTGATCTCGGCCAGCAGGATCGCCTCGCCCTCGGCGCGGTCTTCGGCGGTGATGTCGTATTCGGGCTCGATGATCGGCATGAGGCCCGCGGCGATGATCTGCGCGCCCACCTCGAACTGCTGGGCGACGATCGCGGCGATCCCGGCCGGGTTCGCCGCCTTGATGACCGAGCGCATCTTGGTGCCGAACATCCCGGCCGCGACCGACTTCTCCAGCAGCGCGGCGAGCTTGCCCATCGGCTTCATCAGCTGCACCCCGTCGGCCTCATCGGCGAGGCCCTCGTCAACCTTGATGAAGGGCACGATGCCGCGCGCCTTCAGGGCATCGGCGGTCGGCTTGCCGTCGACCTCGCCGTCCATCGTCTTCTCGAACAGGATCGCGCCGATCACCTTGCCGCTCGCAAAGCACGGCGCGGTGATGACGCGGGCGCGCATCGCGTGGATCTGGGCGAACATCTCGTCGTCGCCCGACCATTCGCTGTCGTCCACCCCGTAGCCGCGCAGCGCCTTGGGGGTCGAACCGCCCGACTGGTCGAGCGCGGCGATGAACCCCTGTCCGGTGGCGATGCGGTCGGTCATTTCACGGGTGTTCATGGCAAGCGTTCTCCAAGTCGCGAGAGGTGGTTCGACTGCGTCCCTGAAGGCCCTGTGCATAGGTATGCAGAGCCCTGTGCGCGCGGCCTTAGCGAGGCCTTGCGGATGCTGCAACCGCGAAGGTCAGCGTTTCGAAAGTCGCCGGATGATGCCGGTGAAACTCAGCGCCGGGGCGCCGTCGCCGGTGACGAGGCCGCGCACGAAGATGGTCTTGCCCCCGCCCCGCGTCACCTCGCCCCGCGCCTCGACAAGCGCGCCGGACTGGACCGAGCCGAGGAAGTCGCCCGAAAGGTTCAACGTCACCGCATGGTCGCCGTTCAGGGCATCGGTGGCGATGGCGAAAAGGGCGAAGTCGGCGAAGGTCAGCAGACAGCCGCCGTGCATGAACCCGCCGCCGTTCATGTGACGCGGCTCGGCGCGGAAGGCGCTGGTGTAGGTGCCGTCGTCCTCGCGGCGGTAGAAGAACGGGCCCGAGCGGGTCTCGAAGGGGTCGCCCTCCCAGTAGCGCCAACCCGCAAACTCGCCCGATTCCATCACCTTGAGGGCGCCGTAGGAGGTTTCGACCGCTTCGCTCATGCCTATTTCCACAATTGCAGCTTGCCGATGGCGCCGGCGATGCTGTCGTCGCTGTCGAGCCGCCCGAGGCTCCTTTCGGCGAGCTTCCATCCGCCGATCGTGCCCTTGCGCCACAGGTCGGTGACGAGGAAGCTGCCGGTCCAGGTCTTCGGCCCGAAGGCGAGCTCGAGCTCGGCCCCCGCGACGAACCACGCCGCCTTGCCCTGCGCGCGCACGATCACTTCGCGGAAGGTGAAGCGGGTGCAGGCAAAGGCGCGCTCCATCGCGGCAAGGAAGCTCGGGCGATCAAGCAGTTGCGGCGGGGTGCTGCCGGCCAGCATCATGAAATCGCGGGCCAGCAGCTTCTTCATCGCCTTGGCATCGCCCGCCACCCACGCGCGCATCAGGGTGAGCGCCAGAGCCTCGATTTCTGCTTCCGTCGCAGCCATGCTCAGGCTTCGAGCGCCGCCACGCCGGGCAGGACGCGGCCTTCCATCCATTCGAGGAAGGCACCGCCGGCGGTCGAGATGTAGCTAAAGTCCTCCGAAGCGCCCGCATGGGCCAGCGCCGCGACCGTGTCACCGCCCCCGGCGACGCTGGTGAGCGAGCCTTCGAGCGTCAGCGCAGCAGCCGTGCGGGCCAGCGCGACGGTTGCGGCATCGAAGGGTTCGGTCTCGAAGGCGCCGAGCGGCCCGTTCCACACGAGCGTGCGGCAGGTCTTGAGCACGTCGGCGAGCGCCTCCACCGCCTGCGGGCCGAGGTCGAGGATCATCTCGTCCTCGGCAACTTCATGGACGTTGCAGACCCGCAAGAAGGCCGGGTTGGCGGCGAATTCCTTCGCCACGACAACGTCATAGGGCAGGTGAACGGTGCAGCCGGCATTCTCGGCCTCGTCCATGATCTTCGCGACTGTGGGGGCGAGATCGTGTTCGCACAGGCTCTTGCCGACATTCACCCCGCGCGCGGCGAGGAAGGTGTTGGCCATGCCCCCGCCGATGATGAGGTGCTGGACCTTGCCCACGAGGTTTTCCAGCACGGCGAGCTTGGTCGAGACCTTGGCCCCGCCGACGACAGCGGCGACCGGCTGTTCGGGCGCGCCGAGGGCGGCGTCCAGCGCCTTCAATTCGGCTTCCATCGAGCGGCCCGCATAGGCGGGCAGATGATGCGCGAGGCCCTCGGTGGTGGCATGGGCGCGGTGCGCGGCGCTGAAGGCGTCGTTGACGTAGAGCGTCCCGTGCGCCGCGATCGCCTGGGCGAGGTTGGGATCATTCTTCTCCTCGCCCGGCCAGAAGCGGGTGTTGTCGAGCAGGCCGATGTCGCCCGGGCGCAGGATCGATTCCACCGCCTGCGCCACCACCGGGCCGGCGATCTCGGGGATGAACATGATCTCCTTGCCGATCACCTTCTCGACATCGCCGATCACCATGCTGGTGGAGAGGGTCGAGGAGCGCTGCCCGCCCGGCCGCCCGAAATGCGCGAGCAGCAGCACCTTGGCCCCGCGCCCGGCGAGTTCGAGGATGGTGGGCTTCACCGCCTCCACCCGGGTCACGTCGGTGGCCGAGCCGTCCTTCATGGGAAGGTTGAGATCGACGCGTACCAGCGCGACTTCGCCGGTGAGGTCGGCGGGCAGATCATCGAGGGTCTTGAAGCTCATGGCCACGTTTCCGTTCGGTTCGAGCCCTTCGGCAGGCTCAGGATGAACTGCCGACTTCGTCGTCAGTCGAGAACCGTTCGTGCCGAGGTGTGTCTCGACGTCGCTCGACACGAACGGTGTTGTTGAAGGGATTACAGGAACTTCGCCACCACCCCGGCGGTGTCGATCATGCGGTTCGAGAAGCCCCACTCGTTGTCGTACCAGCTGACGACGCGGGCGAGCTTGCCCTCCATCACGCTGGTCTCGAGGCTGTCGACGGTCGAGGAGGCCGGATAGTGGTTGAAGTCCGAGCTGACGAGCGGCTGGTCGGTGTAGTCGAGCACGCCCTTCATCGCGCCTTCCGCGGCGGCCTTCAGCGCAGCGTTGATTTCCTCGGCGGTGGTGTCGCGGCTCGGCACGAAGACGAGGTCGACCATCGAGACGTTCGGGGTCGGCACGCGCACGGACGAGCCGTCGAGCTTGCCCTTGAGTTCCGGCAGCACCAGGCCGACCGCGCGGGCGGCGCCGGTGGTGGTCGGGATCATGTTCTGCGCACCCGCGCGGGCGCGGCGCAGATCGGAGTGGATCTGGTCGAGCATCCGCTGGTCGTTGGTGTAGGAGTGGATCGTGGTCATGAAGCCGCGCTCGATCCCGATCGCGTCGTTCAGCACCTTCGCCACCGGCGCGAGGCAGTTGGTGGTGCAGCTCGCGTTGGAGATGATCACGTCTTCGGCGGTCAGCGTTTCGTGGTTCACGCCGTAAACGATCGTCTTGGACACGCCGGTCGCGGGCGCGGAGATGATCACGCGCTTGGCGCCTGCGGCCAGGTGCGGGCGGCTCGCTTCGTCCGACTGGAAGAAACCGGTGCATTCCAGCACGATGTCGACGCCCATCTCGCCATGCGGCAGCTTGCCCGGATCGCGCTCCTTGGTCACCGCGATGCGCTTGCCGTTGACGATGATCGCATCGCCGTCGGCCGTCACTTCGCCGTTGAAGCGCCCGTGGATCGAATCATGCGCGAACAGCAGCGCGTTGGCCTTGGCGTCGGCAAGGTCGTTGATCGCAACCAGATCGAGATCGTGGTCGGTGCGCTCGAGGATGGCGCGGGCGACGAGGCGGCCGATGCGGCCGAAGCCGTTGATGGCGACTTTGGTAGCCATGAGAGGTACTCCTGCTTAGTTCTTGAGCTTGTTCAGGATTTGCGGAACGATACTCTCCGCGGTGAAACCGAAATGGGCAAACAGGTCGCCCGCCGGGGCCGACGCGCCGAAGCGGTCGAGGCCGATGGTGAGGCCGCCCGTGCCGGTGTAGCGCTGCCACCCGAAGGTGCTCGCCGCCTCCACCGAGACGATCAGCGCGTCGGCGGGCAGCAGTTCGGCGCGGTAGGTTTCCGGCTGATCGTCGAACAGCTCGGTGCAGACCATCGAAACGACATCCGTCCCCACGCCCTGTTCTTCCAGCTTCGCGGCGCAGGCTGCGGCGAGTTCGACTTCCGATCCGGTAGCGAGGATCACCACCTTGCGGGGCGCCTCGGCCGCCTTGAGGCGGTAGCCGCCCTTGGCCGAGAGGTTTTCCGTCGACGCGGTCAGGCGCAGCTGCGGCAGGTTCTGGCGGGTCAGCGCGAGCACCGCGGGGCGGCCCTTCTGCGCCAGCGCGATCTCCCAGCATTCCGCCGTCTCGACCGCGTCGCAGGGGCGCATGACGAGGAGGTTCGGCATCGCCCGCAGCGAAGCGAGATGCTCGATCGGCTGGTGGGTCGGTCCGTCCTCGCCGAGGCCGATCGAATCATGGGTCATCACGTAGATCACCCGGGCGCGCTGGAGCGCCGACAGGCGGATCGCGCCGCGCGCATAGTCGGTGAAGACGAGGAAGGTGCCGCCATAGGGGATCACGCCCCCGTGCAGCGCCATGCCGTTCATCGCCGCGGCCATGCCGAATTCGCGGATGCCGTAATAGACATAGCGGCCCGCGTAATTGTCGCGCGTGAAGGCCCCGATCCCGCCCGCGAGCGTGTTGTTCGAGCCGGTGAGGTCGGCGCTGCCGCCGATGGTGTCGGGCAGGCGCGGATTGATTGCGGCAAGCGCGATTTCGCTCGCCTTGCGGGTGGCGATCTTCTGGGGCGTCTCGATCAGCCCGGCGATGTGATCGGCGAGGCTGAAGTCCTCCGGCAATTCGCCCGCCATGCGCCGCTCGAATTCGGCCTTGTGCGGGCTCGCCTCGAGGTGTCCGGCCCAGGTCCCGTGCGCCCGGCGCCCCGGCTCGCCCGCGCCGCGCCAGTCGGCGAGGATCTCGGACGGGATCACGAAGGGCTCGTGTGTCCACCCCAGCGTCTCACGGGCGGCGGCGACCTCGGCGGCGCCCAGCGGGGAGCCGTGGGTGGCGCTGGTGCCCTGCTTGTTGGGGGCGCCCTTGCCGATCAGCGTGCGGCAGGCGACCAGCGAGGGGCGCGGGTCGGCCTTGGCCTCCTGCAGGGCGCGTTCGATATCGGCGAAGTCGTGACCGTCGCACTCGGTGACGTGCCAGCCCGTCGCGGCATAGCGCGCCTTGATGTCCTCCGAGGTCGACAGGTCGGTCGCGCCGTCGATGGTGATGCGGTTGTCGTCCCACAGCACGTTGAGATGCCCGAGGCCGAGGTGCCCGGCGAGCCCGATCGCCTCGTGGTTGATGCCCTCCATCAGGCACCCGTCACCCGCGATCACCCAGGTGCGGTGGTTGACCAGGTCATCGCCATAGACCGCGTTGAGGTGCCGCTCGGCCATCGCCATGCCGACCGCCATCGCGAGCCCCTGCCCGAGCGGGCCGGTGGTGCTTTCCACGCCCTCGAGCAGGAAGTTCTCCGGATGTCCGGCGCAGGGGCTGGTGAGCTGACGGAAATTGCGGATATCGTCGATCGTCGGCGCGGCATAGCCGGTCAGGTAGAGCAGGCTGTAGATCAGCATCGAGCCGTGCCCGGCCGAGAGCACGAAACGGTCGCGGTCGGCCCAGTTCGGAGCGGAGGGATCGAACTTGAGGTGGGCGGTGAACAGCACCGTCGCCACATCGGCCATGCCCATCGGCATGCCCGGGTGGCCCGAATTGGCTGCCTCCACCGCATCCATCGACAGGGCGCGGATGGCGTCGGCCATGGGCTTGAGGCGGGCGGCGTCGATGCTCATCGGCACGATATTCTCCTGGCTCGGCGACAGCGTCCGCGTTGCACGATTCGACCCCTGTCACGGTGCGCTGTGCCATTGCCGAGGCCAAGAGGGAGGTCAACCTCGCGCGCGCACATCACGCGCATCCGCCCTCGGCACACTTATCAACAGCCCGCCCCAAGCCTTTGCGCGTCATGATTTCTGTTGGTATCGGTAGCCATCATGACCGCCGAACGCATCGCAACCGCGCTGGCCCGTATCGAGAGCGCGATGGCGCGCATCGATGCGGCGCGGGAGGTGGCGGCGGGCGCGGACGGCAAGGGCGGCGGCGGCTCGGGACGGGTCGTTGAACTGGTCAACGTCCACGAGAAGCTGCGCGAACAGGTCGCCGAATCCCTGCGCGAGCTCGATGATCTGCTCGCCCAGCTGGAGGATTGAGCCGCGCCATGAGCACCGTCACCCTCAGCATCGGCCCCAAGAGCTACACCATCGCCTGCGCCGACGGCGAGGAAGCGCACATCCGGGCGCTGGGCGCGATGATCGCCGAGAAATATGCCCAGCTGGGGGCGGCACGTGCGCCGCTCGAGGCGCAGAACCTGCTGTTCGCGGCCCTGTTCCTCGCCGACGAGCTGGCCGAGGCGAAGAAGCGGACGGCATCGCCACCTGCGCCTGCTCCGACCCCCGAGCCCGACACCGCCGAGCTCGACGCCCTGCGCAAGACCGTCGCCCGGCTCGAGGCCGAGCTTGCCGCGGCGCGAAAGACTCCGCCGGCCGCGCCTGCCGCAACCCCGCAATTCGACCTGTTCGGCACCCCCGCCGCACCGTCCCCGCTCGCCGAGGACATGGCCGAGCGGCTCGAAGCCCTCGCCGCGCGCGCCGAGGCGAGCGCCGCCGCGCTTGAAGCGGCCGCCGCAAACGCCTAGATTGGCAAGCGGCGGGACTGCCCGGCACGAGCCGATTGAATATCCCTGAGGCTATAAGCAATCCATGGGAGCTGTCCCTGCCCCTGTCTGCCGGTCCGTCCGGAAGGCTCGGGTAAACGGCGCCCACCTGACGTTACTGGCGTCAGAGGATTTCGAGTGCAAACGACCCATGGTGGTTCCGCCACGCATTTGTTTTGGCCTCAGGCGCCGGCGCGCGCATCCGCGCGCTTGGCTCTCCTCCGGGGGCCCGGCCCCTGCGGGGCCACCCCTCCGGGCGCGCGGTCGCGCTTGCGGGCCTGCGGGCCGATTTTCGCTCCTCCTCCGTTCGGGCTGAGCTTGTCGAAGCCCTGCTTTTTCTTCACTGGCGCAGGCGGAAGGACACGCGATGACCAAGGACGAACTTCGCAAGGAACTCCGCGCGCGGCGCAAGGCGCACGTTCAGGCCCTGCCCGACAACCTGCGCGCGCTCATGTTCCATCGCCCGCCCGCCCCGCTGCTCGCGCGGATTCCGCAGGAGGCGACCATCGGCCTCTACCACGCCGGCCCCTTCGAGGCACCCGCGGCCGCCTATGCGCGCTTCTTCCGCGACGCGGGGCACGTGATCGCCCTCCCCCACTTCGCCGATCGCGCCGCGCCGATGACCTTCCGCCATCACACCGATCCTTACGCGCAGGAGGATCTCGAGGTCGGGCCCTTCGGCATCCTCCAGCCTGCCTCCGACGCCGAGGCGCTCATCCCCGACGTCCTGTTCGTCCCCCTCGTCGGATTCACGCCCGAGGGCGCACGGCTCGGACAGGGCGGCGGGCACTATGATCGCTGGCTGGCGGAACATCCTCCCGTCCTTGCCGTTGGGCTCGCATGGGACGCGCAATTGTGCGAGGCCCTACCCACCGAACCGCACGACGTTCCGCTCGACGCGGTCGTCACGCCCACCCGGATCTACGGAAAGCCCTGATGCGCGAGACCCCGACCTGGCGAATCCCCTTCGGCATCGTCAGCCTGTTCTTCCTGCTGATGCTCTACGGCGTCACCATCGCGCGCTATGCGCCGGGGATAATCGGCCACTGGTCGGGCGGGGCGCAGACGGTGGTCTATGTGGTGCTGGGGCTGATCTGGCTGCTGCCCTTGCGGCGCTTCCTGATCTGGATGGAGACCGGCCGCTGGAGCCCCCCGCCCCCCGCCCCTGCGCCCGAGGAATCGCAGGGCTAGACCTCGCCCGTTCTTGTCGGGCAGGCATCGCTGAACTCCTCTGACGCGCCCCGCTTGCCAGTCGTGCAGGCACCCCGCATAACCGCCCCCGGGGACGCGAACGGGGGAGAGTGACGATGAAGCGGATCGCGTTGGTCGCGGTTGCGGCGCTGGTGCTGGCAGGCGGTCTTGCCTGGACTTTCGGCAAGCAGGCCATCAGCGAGCGGCTGTTCCTTGCCGCGATCCAAGAGCGCGTCGGCGAAGATCCGTCGGCGGCGCTGCCCGATGGCCTCCATGTCTATGCCTGCGGGACGGGCTCTCCGCTGCACGATGCCGACCGCGCGGGGCCGTGCCTTGCTGTGCTGGCGGGGCGCACCGGCCTCGTGTTCGATTCGGGCTCGGGCTCGGTCCGCAAACTGGGCGCGATGGGCTTCCCGATGGAGCGGCTGGATGCGGCCTTCCTCACCCACCTCCATTCCGACCATATCGACGGGCTGGGCGAATTGCTGCTCCAGGCTTGGATGGCCGGCCGGCGCGGCGCGCCGATCCCCGTCCACGGCCCGCCGGGCACGAGCGCCGTGGTCGAGGGCTTCGCGGCAGCCTATGCCACCGACCGCGGCCTGCGCATCGCCCATCACGGCCCCGAGGTCGCCCGCCCGGGCGGCTTCGGCGGCGCACCGCGCGAATTCGTTCCCGAGGCGCTGGACGGCGGCGTGGTCTATGCCTCAGGCGGCGTCACCGTCACCGCCGCGCGCGTGCCGCACGATCCGGTGAAGGACGCCTTCGCCTACCGCATCAGCTATGGCGGGCGCTCGGTGGTGATCAGCGGCGACCTCAGCTACCATCCCCCGCTCGGCGCCTTCGCGCGGGGCGCGGACGTGCTGTTCCACGAGGCGCTCAATCCGAAGCTGGTGGGCGAGATCGGCAAGCAGGCGGCGAAGAACGGGAACCGCGATGTCGCCAAGATCATGGCCGACATCCCCTCCTACCACGCCACGCCCGAGCAGGCCGCCGCCATCGCCGAGGACGCAGGGGTGAAGGCGCTGGTGTTCTACCACGTCATCCCCGGCCCGCCCGTGTGGTTCCTTGAGCCCGCCTTCCTTGGCGACGCGCGCAACCGCTTCGGCGGCGAAATGCGGATCGCCGATGACGGGCTGATCGTCAGCCTGCCCGCGAAGGCAGACACCATCGGTTACGATCAGGTTCTGTAGGAGAGAAGGGGCAGCAATGGCGCGAGTGACGGGGCTCGAACCCGCGACCTCCGGCGTGACAGGCCGGCGCTCTAACCGACTGAGCTACACCCGCGCACTGCTTGCCCAAGAGCGTTCCGGCGTTGCCGTCCCGCTCGTGGAGCGCCGCCATTAGGGCCGGTGCACCGGGCTGTCAACGGCCCAATCGGCAAAATTTCGGGGTGGCTGCAAGCTTCAGCACTTATCGTACTTCCAGTTGCGCTTGCGGCCCTCGGCGAGCCATTCGATCGCCTGTGCGACCCGCCCCGCGCGGGTCTCTGCGCGCTTCGCCCCGGTGATCCATTCGATGTATTCGCGCCGGTGCGAGGGGGCAAAGCCGTCGAACACCGCGCGTGCCTGAGGGGCGCCATCGAGCGCGGCGGCCAGGTCGGACGGCACGGGCAGTTCGGGCTTCGGCGCACGCTTCGGCCGGGGCGTGCCGACCGCCGCCGCACCCGCCCGGATGCGCGCGACGAGTTCCCCGTCGGGCGGCAGGTCGGCGAGACTCGCAAGCTTGCCGAGCGAGCCCATGCCCTCGCCCGACTGGTCCTCGTGGTGGATGACGACCGCGGCGTGCGCCTTGAACGCCGCCAGCCCCACGACATTGCGCCCGCCGAGGATGAAGTGCGGCATCCCCCACTTGATGCCCTCCTCCGCCTCAGGCAGCGCCTCGTGCACCAGCGCGCGTACATGCGCGAGGATGGGCTGCGCGAAGGCGGGGGCCTTCGCGATGTAATCGTCGATGCGCGGATCGCGGGTCATGCCGGCTCCTCCCTCGGCGCCGACATTAGCGCCTTCAGTCGACCAGCAAAAGCGCGGGAGTCTCGATCAGCTTCTTCACGCCCTGGACGAAGCTCGCCGCATCGTGCCCGTCGACGACGCGGTGATCGCAGGAGATCGAGATGTTCATCAGCTTGCGCTTGGCAATACGCTCGCCGCCCATGCCGTCGGGCACGAACATCGGGCGCTCGACGATGCGGTTGGGGCCGATGATCGCGACTTCCGGGCGGTTGATGACCGGGGTGGTGGCAACGCCGCCGAGCGGCCCGAGCGAAGTGACGGTAAGGGTGGAGCCCGACAGCTCCTCCGACGTCGCCTTGCCGCTGCGCGCAGCCTCCGCGAGGCGACCGATCTCGCGGGCGAGCTGCCAGAGGTTCTTCGCCTGCGCGTCGCGAATCACCGGGACCATGAGGCCGCTGTCGGTCTGTGCCGCCATGCCGAGATGCACCGCGCCGTAGCGGGTGACGACATTCGCCTCGTCGTCGTAGCGCGCGTTGATCATCGGGTATTGCGGGATCACCTTGCAGATCGCGGTGATGAGCAGCGGGAGCATGGTGAGCTTGGGCCGCTCGCCGCGCGCTGCGTTGAGCTGCGCGCGCAGGTCCTCCAGATCGGTGACGTCGCACTCCTCGACATAGGTGAAGTGCGGGATGTGGCGCTTGGCCGCAGCCATGTTCTGGGCGATGCGCTTCCTGAGGCCGATGACCTTGATCGTCTCATCGGAGCGCGCCTTGCCTGCGGCTCCGAAGCCGCCGTTGTAGGCGAGGAAGGCGTCGAGATCGGCATGGCGCACACGGCCATCCGCGGCGGGCTTCACCTCGGCGAGGTCGATCCCGAGGTCCTTCGCGCGCTGGCGCACGGCGGGCGATGCGAGGACCTTGGCGCCAGCATCCGTTTGCCCTGAGCTTGTCGAAGGGCTGCTCTTTTCTTCGAACGCGGTGCCGGAAGAGGAAGGCAGTGCTTCGACGGGCTCAGCACGAACGGAGGGATCTAAAGCCGCCGCATCCTGCTGATCGCTCGCGTCCGACGTCTCGACCTCGATCCGCTCGGCAACCTCATCAGAGGTGGGCGCATCGGACATCTCGTCCTCGACCCGCTCGGCAGCGGCTTCGGCTTGCTCAGCGGTCGCCTCCCCCTCACCGTCGGTCTCGATCACCAGCAGCATCGCGCCGATGGCGATGGTGTCGCCGACCTCGCCCGCAAGCTGCGTGACAACGCCCGCGACCGGGCTCTCGATGTCGATCGTCGCCTTGTCGCTCATCACGTCGACGAGGTGCTGGTCCTCCTCCACGCGGTCGCCGACCTTGACGTGCCATTCGACGACCTCCGCCTCGGCAACGCCCTCGCCCACGTCGGGCATGTTGAAAGTGAACTTGGCCATTGCGCGGTCAGTCCTTCAGAAGCTTGTCGATCGCCTCGCCGATGCGGACGGGGCCGGGGAAATAGGCCCATTCGAGGCTGTGGGGATAGGGCGTGTCGAAGCCGGTCACGCGTTCAACCGGGGCTTCGAGATGGTAGAAGCAGCGTTCGGTGACGAGGGCGGAAAGCTCCGCCCCGAAGCCCGAGGTGCGGGTCGCTTCGTGCACGATCAGGCAGCGCCCGGTCTTCTCGACCGAGGCCTCAATTGCCTTGATGTCGAGCGGCACCAGCGTGCGCAGATCGAGGATTTCGGCATCGACGCCCTTGGCCTTGCACACCGCCTCGGCGACGTGGACCATCGTGCCATAGGCGAGCACGGTGAGCGCCTCGCCTTCCTGCACCACCCGCGCCTTGCCGAGCGGGATCTTGTAATAGCCTTCGGGCACCACGCTGTCGGGGTGCTTCTTCCACGGCTCGACCGGCTTGTCGTAATAGCCCGAGAACGGCCCGTTATAGATGCGCTTGGGCTCGAAGAAGATCACCGGATCATTGTCTTCGATCGCGGCGATCAGCAGGCCCTTGGCATCGTGCGGCGTGCTCGGGATCACGGTCTTGAGGCCTGCCACATGGGTGAAGAGCGCCTCAGGGCTCTGGCTGTGGGTCTGCCCGCCGAAGATGCCGCCCCCGAAGGGCGAGCGCACGGTGAGCGGCGCGATGTAATCGCCCGCCGACCGATAGCGCAGCCGCGCGGCTTCGGAGATCAGCTGGTCGAGGCCGGGATAGATGTAATCGGCGAACTGGATTTCGGGCACGGGGCGCAGGCCATAGGCCCCCATCCCCACCGCCACGCCGATTATTCCGCATTCCGAAATCGGCGTGTCGAACACGCGGGTCTTGCCGTGCTTCGCCTGAAGGCCCGCCGTGGCGCGAAACACGCCGCCGAAATAGCCGACATCCTCGCCCATGATGATCACATCGGGATCACGGGTGAGCATGATGTCGAGCGCCTCGTTGATCGCCTCGATCATGTTGAGGCGGCGTTCGGCCTGCACTTCGCCCGCGGTTTCCATCTGCTCGCTCATCCGAAGGGCCTTTCCGTGCCGAACTTGGCGATGCGCTCGCGGATCGCCTGTTCGGCCTGTTCCTCGAGGTGCCAGGGCAGCTCCTCGTAGACGTCCTCGAACATGGTGTGGAACGGGTGGTGGAGGCCGTGGCCGAGGATGCCGTTCTTCTCGGCTTCCTTGGTGGTGGCCTTGACGCGCTCGGCGCATTCGAGGTCCATCGCCGCGTGGCGTTCCTCGTCCCATTCCCCGATGGCGATGAGGTGCTTCTTGAGGCGGTTGATGGGATCGCCCAGCGGCCACTCCTCGCGCTCCTGCGCGGAGCGGTAACCCGAGGGATCGTCCGAGGTGGAGTGCCCTTCGGCGCGGTAGGTGAAATACTCGATGAGGGTCGGTCCGTGATTGCCCCGCGCGCGGTTTGCGGCCCATTCGGTTGCCGCATAACACGCCAGCGCATCATTGCCGTCGACCCGCAGCGCCGCGATCCCGTAGCCCAGCCCGCGCGCGGCGAAGGTGGTCCGCTCGGCCCCCGCGAAGCCGCTGAAGCTCGAGATCGCCCACTGGTTGTTCACCACATTGAGGATCACCGGCGCGTTGTAGACCGCGGCGAAGGTGCAGGCGGAGTGGAAGTCCCCCTCGGCTGTGGAGCCCTCGCCCACCCAGGTCGCGGCGATCCGGCTGTCGCCCTTGATGGCGCTCGCCATCGCCCAGCCCACCGCCTGCGGGCACTGGGTGGCAAGGTTGCCCGAAATCGAGAAGAAGCTGTGATCCCGGCTCGAATACATGATCGGCAGCTGCCGGCCCTTCAGCTTGTCGGCCCGGTTCGAATAGATCTGGTTGATCATCTCGATCAGCGGATAGCCGCGCGCGATCAGGATGCCCTGCTGCCGGTAGCTGGGGAACACCATGTCATCGCCGGCGAGCGCCATCGCTGCCGCCACCGACGTCGCCTCTTCGCCGGTGCACTTCATGTAGAAGCTGGTCTTGCCCTGTCGCTGACCGCGGAACATCCGCTCGTCGAAGGCGCGCACCAGCGCCATGTGGCCCAGCATCGCCCGCAGGGTTTCGGGATCGAGCCGCGGATTCCACGGGCCGTGGGCCTGATTGTCGTCCCCCAGCACCCGCACGAGGCCATAGGCAAGGCCCGCCATCTGCGAGGGGTGGATGCCTTCGTCCGGACGCGGCTGGTCGCCGGGAGCACCGATGTCGATATGCGAGAAGTCGGCCTGGTCGCCGGGCCGGTATTTCGGCTCGGGGACGTGCAGCGCGAGGGGTGCGCGGTTGCTGTCTGACGGTCTTGCCGGATCGGCCATTGGCTCGCGCTCTCCCGTGCTCGCAGGGCCGCGAACAGCGGGTGCGATCATTGCTTGCATACGTATTTTTATTTCACCGCCGGGGAGCGGTCAAGCATGGTCGCAGGCGCGCGGTCACACCGCAACAGGGGCGCTGATCGGGGGCAGCGGCGCGTAATCATGCACCACGAAATCCTCGATCCGGTAGCCGAAAATTGTTTCCGGCCTGCGGAGGATCTCGAGGCGGGGCTGGCCCTGTGGCTGGCGCGCAAGCTGTTCCTCGATGAGATGCGCGTGGTTGAGGTAGAGGTGCACGTCACCCCCCATCCACACCAGCTCGCCGGGGAGCATGTCGACCTGCTGCGCGATCATGCGCGTGAGCAGTGCCGCGGACCATAGGTTGAAGGGCAGGCCCAGCGCGACATCGCAGCTGCGCTGGTACAGCAGGCAGTTGAGCCGCGCGTCGCCCCCCTCGCCCGCGACATGGAACTGGTAGGTCTTGTGGCAGGGCGGCAGCGCCATGCGGTCGAGCTCGGCGACGTTCCAGCCCTCGATGATGTGGCGGCGGCTGCCCGGGCTGGTGCGCAGCGATTCGATCACCTGCGCAACCTGGTTGATGCCCTCGCCCTTCTCGTAGAGGCCGTCGGGGCGGTATCGCCAGGTCGGCCAGTCCACCCACTGCTTGCCATAGACGGGCCCGAGATCGCCCCATGCTTGCGCGAAAGCCTCGTTATCGGCGATGCGCTGAACGAACTCCTCGAGGCTGACCTGATCGCCCGTCTCGCGGACATATCGGGCGTGCGGCCACTCGTTCCAGATCTTCACGCCCTGCAGCACCAGCGGCCGGATGTTGGTCTCGCCGGTCAGGAACCACAGCAATTCGCGCGTCGCGGTCTTCCAGTAGACCCGCTTGGTGGTGAGCAGCGGCATCGCTCCCCCGCGGAGGTCGAATCGCAACACGCTGCCGCATACCGAGCGCGTGCCCACCCCGGTGCGATCGACGCGCTCGCTGCCGGTCTCCCAGATCTGCCGCATCAGATCGAGATACTGCTGTTCGGGGTGCGGATTTGCGTCGGTGGAAAGGGGAATCGCTGCGCTGGCCATGGCGGCGACTATAAGCCGCATTTGCCCGCTTGCCACTGTGCTCATCCACACCTATAGGGCGCGCCTTGCCTCGATCCGCAGGGGCATTTGCCCGCGCGGAGCGACACGGTCGGGGAGTAGCTCAGCCTGGTAGAGCACTGTCTTCGGGAGGCAGGGGCCGGAGGTTCGAATCCTCTCTCCCCGACCAATTTCGCATCCATCCGGAAATCTGTACGCGGCACATCATACGGGCATGGGGCCCGTGCCTGAGGTTTCGGGGAATCCGGACGTTAACGATGATTCGAAATTGGAGGCCGCGTTCACGTGCCAGCGGGGCACGCGGCATAATCCGGAGCGGGCATCCCGCAAAAAAGAAAAGCCCCGGTTTCCCGGGGCTTTTTTTACAATATGATCAGCGTCTTAGCGGACGCCGCCAGCGTTGACTACCCATTCCCACATAACAGCCTCCTGTTAGCATTGATATGCCGTAGGAGCCTCTGATAGCACTTTATTAACCTTAATCAACCGTTAAATGCTGCCCGCCTCTCTCCCAACATCGCCAGCAGTTCGGGCATGGTGATCGCCTGCGAGAAAAAATAGCCCTGCGCCTGGTCGCAACCCATCGCCCTGAGCTCTGCGACGACAGCAGCGTCCTCCACCCCTTCCGCGACGACGATCTTGCCCAGCGAGTGCGCGATCTCGATGGTCGCCCGCACCACTGCCCTGCTCTCTTCCGAGGTCGCCATGTGCTGCACGAAGCGCTTGTCGATCTTGAGCTCCGAACTCGGCAGCTTCTCGATGTATTCGAGGTTTGACTCGCCCGTTCCGAAATCGTCGATCGACAGCCCGATCCCCCGCGCCTTGAGCGCGGCGATCTGCGGAGCGATGCGGTGATCCTCGAGCTTGGCGGTCTCGGTCAGTTCCAGCGTCAGGTTCTCGGCCGGAAAATCGTAGCGGCCCAGCAGGGTCATGATATCGAACAACAGGTGGGTGTCGGACAGGCTCTTGGCCGACATGTTGACCGCCAGCTTGAAGCGCGGGTCGAGCGCGATCGCCTGCTTGGCCTCGAGCAGCGCGCCCTCCATCACCACCAGGGTAAGTTCGTTGATCCGGTCGCCCGCCTCGGCGGCGAGCACGAGATCCTGCGGGTTGACAAGCTCTCCCCCGTCGGGCCGCCAGCGGATCAGCGTTTCGGCCCCGACGATCCGGCCCGAGGCGAGATCGACTTTCGGCTGATAGGCGACTCCGATATCCCGATCGCGCAGCCCCTTCTCCAGCAGACGGATCATCCCGAGCCGGTGGTTGCGCGCCTCCAGATGGGCGGCATCGTTGATGATGAAGCGCACGCCGCGCGCAGCCGCCTCATCGGCGGCCTGCATCGCCTTCTTGATGCGCTGGCCGATCGGCAGCTCGTAATTGATGTCGATGCCGAGCGCGGGCGCGCTATTGGTCGATTGCCAGTCGTAGCTGATCGCGGTCTTGAGCATCAGCGCCAGACCGTCGGCATGGCGTTCAAGGCTAGCGGCGTCCATGCGGGGAGCGAACCACACCAACACGTCACGCTCGAAGGCGACATCGGCGACCTCGCCCGGTTCCTTGACATAGGCGATCAGGCTGTTGACGAATTCGCCGAGTTCGCGCTCGCTCCAGTCCTCGGAAATTTCCGACAGGTTCGAGATCTTCAGCGCGTAGACGTCCCGGCCCGCATTGGCGCGATCGAGGCTGAGCGCCGAGGTCGTCATCGCATCGACATCGCCGCTGTAGTACTTCTTCGTTATGCGGTGGAAGCCGAAGCCGGCGACACCCAGCGCGAGCAGACCGGACATGATGTCCATGCTGACAGCGGTCTCGTCGAGAATGAACGTGACGGCCAGCAGACCACCGGCCGCGATCCACAACACACGGGACGATCGGGTGCGCCTCGATGCCTGCACGATAATGGCGAGGGCGCCGATCAGCAGGGCAGGATACCAGTAAAGATCGACGGGGGTGCCGCGCTTGAGCGTATGGGCGCCGACGATGTGCAAGGTGGCCCCGGGAAAGCGGCCATAAAGCGGATGCTCGAATACATCGACTGAGGCGATATAGGCCTCACCAACGATGACCCTCTTCCCCTTCAGCTGGTTTGCTCCCACGCGACCGTGCAAGACATCGACGTAGCTGTAAGTGGGCAAAGAGCGCGGATCGATCGCAAGGTCGGGCCGGAACCGACGAATCGGCCCGTCGTAGTCGGCCAGGACAGCTGCAATGGCGGGATATTTCGCTCCGCTCGTTTCGACCTCGGTGACGATCTTCGCACCCTGGCGGAATGGGGCTGACTCGTAGACCATCGATGCCACCCCGGCGCGTTCGCGGAACTGCGAATGGGGAAGCACTTCCTGGATCTTCTGAAAAGATTTCTCGAATTGAGGAACCATGCCCAGCCAGACCATGCCGCGATACCGGTCGAGGGTCGCGGAGAACCGCGCATCGGCTTCCGGGGAAGAAGGGTCGGCGTGTGCGCGGTCCCACACGATTTGGTGGACCCCGGCAGCAACCAGCCGGTCCATCAGCAGACTGTCGTCGAGCCGCGATGGCGTGCCCTTGCCGATTGCGTTGAGCGAGGCGTTATCGAGCGCGATCATCACCACGTCCTGCGGAGCCGGTCGGGCCCTCACGTGTGCGCGCATGACGCGATAGAAGTCTTCGGCTGGCAGGGGCACTTCGATCCAGCCCGAAAGCGAGCCCAGCGCAATCGCGATCACGGCCACCTTGATGCGCTTGCGCAGGACGATGTCCGTGCCGGAGCGGC